>JAZQGR010000040.1:0-5869 GCA_045540115.1 Eubacteriales bacterium | reverse complement strand
GAGCTGCTTGATTATATTAAGATCGGAACAGACGACCGTATCTACGCCATTGCAGAGCTTCTGCGCCGCGGATGTGATGCGGGTAGAATTGCGGCGGCAACTGCCATTGATATGCTCTTTATCCGCAAATTCAAGAACATTGTTGATGAGGAGCAAAACATCAAAGTAAGCAAGAATGACATTGACACGCTTCGCAGGGCAAAAAAGATGGGCTTCTCTGACAAAGAGATCGCACTGCTTTGGGAGACGAGCGAGCTTGAGGTTTATACGCTCCGCCGCAAGGCAGGCATTGTCCCCGTCTATAAGATGATCGATACCTGCGCTTCCGAGTTTGACAGCTACATTCCGTATTTCTATTCCACCTATGAGGAAGAGAACGAGTCGGTCGTATCCAATAAGAAAAAGGTCATCGTACTTGGTTCGGGTCCGATCCGTATCGGTCAGGGCGTGGAATTCGATTATTCCACCGTTCATGCAGTACAGACCATCAAGGCGGCAGGCTACGAGGCGATCATTATCAACAACAACCCCGAAACCGTTTCCACCGACTACACCTGTTCGGATAAGCTCTACTTTGAGCCGCTTTGCGTTGAGGACGTCATGAACGTGATCGAGCTGGAAAAGCCCGAGGGAGTCATAGCGACTCTTGGCGGTCAAACCGCAATCAATTTGGCTGAGCCGCTTGCCGAGCGCGGTGTAAAGATTATCGGAACCGACTGCGAAGCGATTGAACGGGCAGAGAACAGGGATGCCTTTGAAAAACTTCTTTCTGAGCTGCATATCCCTCAGCCGAAGGGCAGAGCGGTAACGAGCATTGAGGCGGGTGTCAGAGCTGCAGAAAAGATTGGATATCCCGTGCTCGTTCGCCCCAGCTTCGTGCTTGGCGGCAGAGCGATGCAGATTGTCGCGAAAGAAGAATCGCTCCGAAACTATCTGAAAACCGCTGTTGAGATTGATGAGGATAAGCCTGTGCTTGTGGATAAATACATTCGCGGCAAGGAAGTCGAGGTCGATGCGATCTGCGACGGTAAGCGTGTGTTCGTCCCCGGTATTATGGAGCTGGTTGAGAGAACCGGTATCCACTCGGGAGATTCGATCAGCGTATATCCTACCTTTTCAATCTCCGATAAAGTCAAGAACACAATCCTCGAATACACCGAAAAACTCGGACTCGGTATCGGTATTATAGGGCTATTTAATATTCAGTTTATCGTGGATGAGTACGACAACGTTTATATCATTGAGGTAAACCCTCGTTCCTCCAGAACCGTACCGTTCCTTTCCAAAGCGACGGGATATAGTCTTGCGGATATCGCAACGCTGGTTAACCTCGGCGTATCCTTGCAGGAGCAGGGTATCTTCGATATTTACCCGAAAGAAAAGAGTCGTTATTACGTGAAGGCACCCGCATTCTCATTCTCCAAGCTTCGCGGCATGGACGCATACCTCTCTCCCGAAATGAAATCCACGGGAGAGGCAATCGGCTACGACGAAAAGCTGCATCGCGCCATGTATAAGGCGATGATCGCATCGGGTCTGACGCTCCGCAATTACGGTACGGTGGTTGTCAGTGTGGCAGACGAGGATAAGGCGGAAACGCTTCCCTTGGTGCAGAGGTTCTACAATATGGGCTTCAATATCGAGGCGACTACCTTGACGGGACAGTATTTGAAGGATCACGGAATCCGAACGAGGATCCGCCATAAGCCAAGCGAAGGTAGCGAGGAGGTGATTGATTCCATCAGACAGGGATACGTTAGTTACATCATTAACACCCGTGCAATCCTGTCGGGTAAGCATTTCGGCGACGGTGCTCGCATTCGCCGCTGTGCAGCGCAGAACAACATCACGATGCTGACCTCTCTTGACACCGTCAGAATGTTGCTGGACGTTCTTGAGGAGGTTACGATGGGAATCTCCACAATTAACGCAAAATAAAAAGGAAGTGATCAAATGCATTTTACGAAAATGCACGGACTCGGAAACGATTATCTGTACGTGTACGGAGAGGTTCCGAGCAATATTAAAGAATTATCAACAAAGCTTTCCGAGCGGCATTTCGGTGCCGGCTCGGACGGTATGATCTACATATCACCCTCTACTGTTGCGGATTTCAAAATGCGTATTTTCAACGCAGACGGAAGTGAAGCCAAAATGTGCGGAAACGGTATTCGTTGTGTCGGCAAATACGTTTACGATAAAGGCTATACCGATAAAAAGAGTCTGACCGTTGAGACTCTTTCTGGTATCAAGACCTTGGAACTCGGTATCAGCTTCGGCAAGGTTAAAAGCGTGACCGTAGATATGGGACAAGCTGTTCCTGACGAAGATTTGACATTAAATGTTGATGGCAAAACGGTCACCTTGACTCCCGTATCTGTCGGCAATCCTCACGCTGTTATTTTCGTTGACGATATCGAAAAGGCACCTCTTATCACACTTGGAACAAAAATCGAGCATCACGAGGCATTTTCGGACGGAGTGAACGTAGAATTTGTTCAGGTAATTGGGAACAGTGAGCTTCGCATGAGAGTATGGGAGAGGGGAAGCGGCGTGACAATGGCTTGCGGAACGGGGGCGTGCGCCTCGGCGGTTGTGGCAGTTAAGAAAAAGTATTGCGCATATTGTGAGCCGATCTCGGTTCATCTTGACGGCGGTACCTTGAAAATCACTGTCACGCCTGATAATAAGGTGACTATGACAGGCCCCGCAGAATTTGTTTATGAAGGAGAGACGATGGAATGATTACACCTAATATGCACTATAGAGACCTTAAAGAATCCTATCTGTTCGCCGGTATCGCGCAGAAGGTAAAGAAATATCAGACGGAGCATCCCGAAAAGCATATTTACCGTATGGGCATCGGTGATGTTTCTCTACCTCTTTGTGATGCAGTTATTGCGGCACTTCACGAGGGCGTAGCCGATCAAGCGAACAAGGAGACCTTCCACGGTTATATGCCTGAATGCGGAGCACAGTTTTTGCGTGAGACCGTTGCCAAGCACTACGCTGAGCGTGGCGTGATACTGGATGCCGACGAGGTGTTCGTATCGAGTGGAGCAAGTGATGAGCTGGGAGATATTCTCGATCTCTTTGACAGAAGCAGCTCGGCACTCGTCATTGAACCCGCATATCCCGCCTACGTAGATGCCAATGTGATTGCGGGTAGAGAGATCGTTCATCTTGCATCGGGAAAGGAAGATGGATTTTTACCCGAGCCGAGAGAGGATTTTAAGGCTGATATTCTCTATATTTGCTCGCCCAATAATCCAACGGGGGCAGTGTTTAGCAGAAATCAGCTTCAGGCGTGGGTGGACTTTGCCAACGAAAACGGCGCGATCATTCTGTTTGATGCCGCGTATGAGGCATTCATCGAGGATGAAACACTCCCACACAGTATCTTCGAGCTTGACGGAGCAGAAACATGTGCCATAGAAATCTGCTCGCTTTCCAAGACCGCAGGCTTTACCGGAACCCGTCTCGGCTATACCGTGATTCCGAAAGCATTGAATCGTTGCGGTATGAACTTTAATGCAATGTGGGTGCGTAACCGTACCACCAAAACAAACGGTGTTTCTTATATCATTCAAAAGGGCGGAGCTGCCGTATTTACGCCCGAAGGTCAGGCACAGGTCAAGGCGAACATTCAAATCTATAAGAACAATGCCAAGGTCTTGATGGAAGCCCTTGATCAGCTCGGCATTTGGTACACGGGCGGTAAGAACGCACCGTACATTTGGTTGAAGTGCCCGAACGGTATGGGAAGTTGGGAGTTTTTCGATTATCTTTTGAACGAGATACAGGTCGTGGGTACGCCGGGAGAAGGCTTTGGAGCTTGCGGAGAGGGATATTTCCGCTTTTCAACCTTTGGTAGTCCCGAGGATACAAAAGAAGCAGCCCGTCGTCTTTGCGAGCTGCTTGGAGGGAAGTGATATTATGAGAGATTATAAGATCGAATTTGAAAAAAGAGTTGAATTTATAAAATCGGTTCTTGCGGAAAGCGGAGCAAAGGGTATCGTCTATGGCAATAGCGGCGGTAAGGACTTCGCACTTGTCGGCATCCTTTGCAAAAAGGTTGCTAATATGCTTCCTGCAATCTTTCTTCCTATTGCATATGTACCATTATCTGTTTGGGTGATGACACTGTTGGCGTAAATTCAAAAGCGTCGTTTGTTTAAGGCAATCGACGTTATATATTCTCCTTATACCTACACACGCCAAAGCTCTGCTTTTCGCGTGTCAGAATGGTATAGGGAATCTTCACAAGCCACTTATGGCTGAAATTCGTGCTACCGAAATAGGCATCGAAGCTCGCCACGGGCAGGACTACCCAATCGGAGCCCTCGGGTTTGTTGGCGCGGTAGTAGGCTATGAGCGTATGAATGACTTTATTTGGAATATCCTTGGGTGTAAGTGCGGCAACCGCTTGTATATCCTCTTGGGAAAGAGATATTTCGTCCTTCCGAAGCGCGCCAAGCTCCAAGGCATCGGCAAGGATATCGTCAAAGCGGAGCGCCCACGCGCCTTTGGTGGAACGCGAGAAAATCGGCGTTTGGAACTGCTTGACCTTGTTGCGCCATTCCTTGTCAAAGCCGTTTGAAAGTGCTTCACAGTTGTTTTGCGCGGTCTTGCTTACAAGTGCAGGATTGTCCCTCACAAAGTCAATGATTCCGTGAACGTGACGGTAGAACCAACCGCCGCCGTTCTCATCCACAAGCGCTGGAAACTCGCCGCTATACTTCCGAAAGTCCGTTCGGTATTGCCACTCCTCTTTAGGGGTGGCTTTTTTGCTGTCGGGCATACTGCACCACGCAAGGAGAGCACAGCGCGCAAGCTCAATTCTGTCCTTGGGTTTGCCGTCAAGAACGTTACCGTTTTCATCGTGAAAGAGATACCCACGGGCAAGGATAGTCAATATCCGCGCCATACCCTCAAAGTCGGTCAAGGTGGTATAGGTGAACCGCCCGAGATAGGAATTGTCGCGCTTTCCCGTCGCCGTGTACGTCACGGGTCTTGTATATTGCAGAAACTCTGTCCATTTGTTTAGAGTGTCACACAATCTGCGTAGCAAATTGCGTAACACCCCTCAAAAAACTGCGTAACAGGACAGAAAAAAGACCTTGAAAACTTTACGTTTTCAAGGTCTTTTTGGTCTGAGTGACTGGACTTGAACCAGCGGCCTCTACCACCCCAAGGTAGCGCGCTACCAACTGCGCCACACCCAGATCTCTTGACAGCTCATACATTATAGCATATTCGATTCTTTGAGTCAAGTGTTTTTTCATATTTTTTGTAAATTTGTGCAATCAGCAGATATTAGGGAATGATTCGCAGGATTCTTGTACGTTTCGATACATACAAAACTGTGTGCGGGGAATACTGACTAATGAAATCAAAACGGTTTCAATTCAAATACAGGAGCTATTATCATGGAAAACAAGACCGCCAACTACTGTATTGCCTGCACCGTTACGCAGTGCCGCAATCATGTTAAGACAGCCAATTACTGCGCGCTGGACAAGATCCAGGTAGGTACCCACGAATCTAACCCCACCGTCAGCCAGTGTACAGATTGCGAGTCCTTTGTGGTGGATAAGAACTGCGATACCTGCAATCACTGATAAAAATATAACCGGAGGAAATGCTCCTCCGGTTATATTTTTTATTCTTCAGTTAGTGTGGAGGCTGCCGCATCAAACAGTGCCGCTTTATCCTCCGCGGACAGGATTCCGTATACCACGTATCGGCCGAAGATTCTGTACTCTGCGTCTCGCAGCTTCGGATATTCTTCCACCAGGTACATACCGGTCCATTCTTCGTTACGCTGTGTCAGATAGTCCTTTACGGCTTTCTCTACCGCAGCGGTATC
>JAZQGR010000039.1:0-72587 GCA_045540115.1 Eubacteriales bacterium | reverse complement strand
CCCCAAACGGTCTTAAGCACCCATTTATCAGAAACGCCCTCAAGCTTTTCGCGGAGGCGCTTAACGTGAACGTCGACAGTACGGCTGTCGCCGAGATAGTCAAAGCCCCACACCTTGTCAAGAAGCTGGTCACGGGTAAATACGCGGTTGTAGTTTGAGGCAAGGAAGAAAAGAAGCTCAAGCTCCTTCGGGGGAACGTCAACAGCCTTGCCATTCAGCTTCAATTCATATTTTGTAAGACTTATCTCTATGTTCTCATAGCGAATGGTCTGATCGTTTTCCTTGGGGGATGCGGAATCGTAACGGCGCAGGACCGCTTTAACGCGGGCGATTACCTCTTTTGTGTCAAAGGGCTTAACGATAAAATCGTCAGCGCCAAGCTCAAGACCGAGAACCTTATCAAAGACCTCGCCCTTGGCAGTTATCATAATAATAGGCTTTGAAGACACCTCGCGTATCTCTCTGCAGACCTGCCAGCCGTCCTTTTTGGGAAGCATAATGTCAAGAAGAACAAGGTCGGGCTCGTACATCTTGAAATAGTTGATACCCTCAACGCCATCGGAGGCGGTCTTTACCTCATAGCCTTCTTTTTCAAAATAGATCTTGAGAAGATCGCAAATGCCGCTTTCATCATCGACAACAAGAATCTTTGTGCTCATATTTAACCTCTTTCCCGGCGAAACGCCGAATTGTTAACTTCGTTATTTTTTTAACCAAGTTCATAATACCACATTTCGCAGCCGAGTGTGTTAACAAATTGTGAACTCGTGCTGATTTTTAGGTGAAAAAAACGGCGCTAAGCGCCGTTTTTTTCATAATTTAATCAATTCAGTATAGGGGAGAACCTCAAATCCCGCCTTTTTGTAAACGTGAATAGCGCGCTCGTTTTCGGCTTCCGCCTCAAGACGAATAACACGATCCGAATACCTATCTGAAATAAAAGAAAGAAACTTACCTCCGATACCTTTCCCGCGGTATTCTTCCTTTATGAAAAGATCTTCTATCCAGATGCATCTTTTTCCAAACTCAGTCGAAAAGCTTTTTGCGCACATCGCGTAGCCCTGAATCCCGCCTTCATTTTCAAAAACGTAGCCTTCAAGGTAAGGGCTGTCGGAGACACATTCATTCACGTCGGCTGAAAATATTTTCTCCGAGCCGTTCGTGAGGACCGCATCCGAGGCGTAAAAGCCGCGCATCATGTTGGTGACCGCCTCACAGTCGCCTCTTTCCATTATTCTTATTATCATATATTCCTCACAACACAGCAGGATGTAATTCCGTAATACCTGAAGCACTCGATCGAATGCCCGTCGATCTCCTCGCCGCAGACGAGGATCGGAACGGCGGGCGGACAGCCAACGGTCGGAACCGCAAGCACGCGCCCGACACATTCGTCGATAGGAAGGACTTCGGTATCGGAAAGCATTGCTTCTCGAACTGAAATTGCCCGCTTTGCGGCCTTAAATTCGGGAGACCGCTCAGTAATGGGAGCTTTCTTAGGAATTCCCGTAAGCACCTTCTCCAAACGCACAAGCGCGTCAGTATCGGTCGACAGCATCAGAGTCAGGTAATCGGGATCGGAAAATTCGGGCTCAACATTTTTGCTCCTCAGAATATTGGCAAGAAGATCACCCGAATATCCGTAGGACTTCGCATCAATAGTCATCTTCAACGGCTCGTTTCCGTACATCGAAAATCCAAGGGAAGAAAGACGCTCTTTGAACGCCTCAATTTCGGGAATTACTGCCTTGAACCGAGAGGGAAGCTCCTCTAAAACACAGTTTGCCGCGTCAAGGGATTGCAAAATAAGATACGACGGACTCGTCGATCCAAAAATCGCAAGCGAGTTTTTTGCCTGCTCACCAACCGCAAGATCAAGATCCGCCGAAAAATGTAAATAAGCACCGCCTGTAAGAACAGGCAGAGTCTTATGCGCCGAATCACAGCAAATATCTGCACCGAGATCAATGGGAAATAAGGATTCGGGCAGAAAACGCAGGTAAGCACCGTGAGCATTGTCGACCGCCAGAAGAACACCGTGACGGTGGCAGACCTCTGAAATGCCTCGAATATCGGCAATGCTTCCGAGATAATCAGGACTTGTAAGATAAATTGCCGTCGGTTTCTCGGACAAGTAACTAAGCTCACGATCAAGTCGATCAGGGGATATATCGCACGTGAGATATCCGTCGTAACCTACTTCCGAATATATCCAATTTACGTCAACGTCAAGAAGTCCCGCGGCGGTAAGAAAGGTCTTGTGCGCATTTCTCCCTGCCCAAATTGTCGGCTTCTTGCCGTGTCTTTTCGCGTAGAGCATAATAAGATAAAGCATCGCTCTTATGCACTGAGACGAGCCTTCGGTAGAATAAAGAGTTCGGCAGCCGAAAAGCGTGCTCGCATTACGCTCGCTCTCGGCAATAATACCGCTTGCCTCATAAAGACTGTCAGCGCCGCTGATCTCGGTAATGTCAAGGTGCTCAATACCTAAAAGAGCCTCGCCCTTGTGACCGGGCATGTGCATTCTGAGCGCGCAACCGTCCGCATAATTACGCACGAAATCACAAATAGGAGTGTTCATTATTCACCCAAGGCTCTTGCAACCGCAACCATTATTGCACACTCCATACGCTTGCGGAAGAGCTTGCAGCCGTCCTCGTAAACGCCCGTAACGGAGCCTGTCGCGTGATAAGCGTTAGCGGCGCAGCCGCCCGAGCAGTAAAGACGCGCCCAGCAATCGCGGCACTCCTTGTGTGCGTAAACGTTGCAGGAAGCAAATTCATTCTGAATTTCTGTGTTGGTAACACCGCCCCAGATATCTCCGAGCTTGAATCTCTCCTCACCGACGAACTGATGGCAGGGATAAAGATCGCCCCAAGGAGTGACAGCCATATATTCGGTACCGCTTCCGCAGCCCGAAATTCTCTTGTAAATGCAAGGCCCGCCCGAAAGGTCTATCATGTAGTGATAGAAAGTAAAGGGCTTGCCCTCCCTGTCCTTTTCAAGCATAAGAGAAGCAAGCTTCTCGTACTGATCCATAACGATCTCCATATCGCTCTCAGTCAGAGCCGAGGGATCGTCGGACGCGCAAACGACGGGCTCCATGCTCAGCTCGTTAAAGCCGAGATCGAGCATAGTCTTGATGTCATTTAGAAAATCGGGATTATTGTGAGTAAAGGTGCCGCGCATGTAGTAATCCTTACCGCCGCGCGCCTCAACAAACTTCTGGAACTTCGGAACGATCTTGTCCCAGCTTCCGTTCCCCGCATAGTCAACTCTGAAGCGGTCGTGAACCTCCTTGCGCCCGTCAAGGCTGAGGACAACGTTGTGGCACTCACGGTTTGCCCATTCAATGACATCATCATCGACGAGAACGCCGTTTGTGGTAAGAGTAAATCTGAAATTCTTACCTTTTTCCTTTTCGATGCTTCGCGCGTAAGCGACAAGGTCCTTTACGACCTGAAAATTCATAAGCGGCTCGCCGCCGAAGAAGTCGACCTCAAGGTTGTGACGGGAGCCGGAATTTTCGATAAGAAAATCAAGTGCCCGCTTTCCGACCTCGTAAGACATAACTGCGCGCTCACCGTGATATTTACCCTGACTTGCAAAGCAGTAGGAGCAGTTGAGGTTACAGGTGTGAGCGATGTGAAGACAAAGTGCCTTGATAACACCCGCTGTCTTTTGCTTCAGCTTGCCGGCCATCGGCTCAAAATTGTCGGGAGTGAAAAGCTTACCTGCATCCTTGAGCGCCTGAACCTGAGAATAGCACTCGGCAATATCTTCCTTCGTTATATCCTCACGAGAAGAATACTTTGCTTCTATCTCCGAAAGAATCTCCTCGCGGCTCTTCTCTTCAAAAAGCGATATAATATCGTAAGCCACCTCGTCGACGGCGTGTACCGAGCCCGAGCAAATGTCAAGCACGATATTGTATCCGCCGAGCTTGTATTGATGTATCATAACAGTTCTCCTTTACGAAAAAACGCCGCCATTGCCGGCGGCGTTTCGGGTATGCAATTACTTGCTTTCCTTAGCGCTCTCGCACTGCTGATTTGCAATACCGCAGCTGGTCTTGCAAGCAGACTGGCAAGAGGTCTGGCACTCGCCGCAGCCGCCGTTCTTAGCGCTGTCGCAAAGGTTACGAGTTTCGATAGTCTTGATGTGTTCCATAATTTCACCTTCCGTATTTAGGTTTTTACTGAATCAGTATAACACAACAAGGCGGGATTGTCAACCGATTTTCTTACTTTTGTGCGCAGTTTCGCGTCAAAAAATCGGCAATAGAGCGCTTTTTTCAAAAACATAACAAAAGTTTTCGTTTTTGTATTGAGAAAAAAGTCGGGCTGTGTTATAATGTAATGTAACTTTGATAGGAGAGAAGAAAATGAAAATAGGAATAGTAGGACTTCCGAACGTCGGAAAGAGTACACTTTTTAACGCAATAACGAACGCAGGAGCAGAAACGGCAAACTACCCGTTCTGTACGATAGAGCCGAACGTTGGCGTCGTCGCAGTACCGGATAGCCGTCTCGACGTGCTTGCGGAAATGTATAACCCCGAAAAATACACTCCCGCCGTTATCGAGTTCGTCGATATCGCAGGACTTGTCGAGGGCGCATCGCGCGGAGAGGGACTTGGAAATAAGTTCCTTTCACATATCCGCGAGGTCGACGCGATAGCACACGTCGTCCGTTGCTTCGAAAACGGAAATATCATTCACGTAAGCGGAAGCGTTGATGCGCTCCGCGACGTCGACATCATAAATATGGAGCTTATCCTCTCGGATATCGAGCTTATCGAAAAGCGTATCGACAGAGTAAGCAAGGCGATGAAGGGCGATAAGACGCTCGCTTCCGAGCTTGAGCTTCTTAACCGCGCAAAGGCGTGGCTCGACGAAGGTCATTCGGCGCGCTCAATGGAGCTTACCGAGGACGAGGCGATCATTCTCGACCAGAGCCCCCTCCTTTCCCGCAAGCCGATAATCTACGTTGCGAATATAGGCGAGGACGAGGTTTCAGGCGAATACGAAAGCAACCCTAACTATATCGCGCTCAAGGACTTCGCCGAAAAAGAGCACTCGGGAATCATCCCGGTCTGTGCGGGAATCGAAGCAGAGATTGCAGAGCTTGAGGGTGAGGATAAGGCAATGTTCTTATCTGACCTTGGTCTAAGCGAAAGCGGTCTTGACCGACTCATCAAGGCAGGCTATACGCTTCTCGGACTTATCAGCTACCTGACGGGCGGTCCTCAGGAGGTTCGCGCATGGACGATCAAGCGCGGAACAAAGGCGCCTCAGGCGGCAGGAAAAATACATTCCGATTTTGAACGCGGCTTCATCCGCGCAGAGGTCATCGCATTTGACGACCTCGTTGCCTGCGGAACGATGGCTGTGGCAAAGGAAAAGGGACTTGTCCGTTCTGAGGGCAAGGAATACGTAATGAAGGACGGAGACGTCGTACTTTTCCGCTTCAATGTCTGATAATTAAAGAAAACCGCAGAAAGGAGAGCGCTATGAGTAAAGCAAAGATCTCGGTAATAATTCCGATATATAACGTCGAAAAATACCTAAGCAGATGCGTTGACAGTGTGCTCTCCCAAACGCTTACCGATATAGAGATAATTCTCGTCGACGACGGCTCTCCCGACGGTTGCGGAACGATCTGCGACGAATATAAGAAAAAGGACGGCAGAATCAAGGTCGTTCATAAGAAAAACGGCGGTCTTTCCTCAGCACGAAACGCAGGACTTGATATCGCGGAGGGGGAATATACCTTCTTCCTCGATTCCGACGATTGGCTTGAAAACGACGGACTTGAAAAACTGTATTCGAAAGCAGCAGAAACCGATGTCGATTTCGTTCGCTTTCGCCCGTATAAAGCGAATTGGCCGAATCTCCCTGAGCTTGCGCCGTATAGTGACGGTCCGTCATGCGAGCTTCGTCCCGGGTATTACAGCCGCGCAGACATCGAAAGGGAATTGCTCCCGCGCGTTTTGACAACAAACAGCATGACGCTTGGACCGACGGTCAGCTCCTGTATGGCGCTCTATAAATCGCGGTTTTTGCGCGACAAGGATTTGCGATTCGACGAGGAGGTCAAAAACAGCGAGGACGTCATATTCTCCGCGCAGGTCGCATATTGCGCAAATTCCTTCTACTACATAGAGGAAGCGGGAATTTATTGCTACTACTATAACGAAGCGTCAATATCAAAAGGCTTCAAGCCCGACCGCTTCGAGAAGCTTAAAAACCTGTCGTACGCGTGCGAAAGGCTGTTTTCGGGAAAGAATAACGGCTTATACGATAATCAGCTTGAGATTCTTCGATGGTATATCGTGCTTAACTGCGTAAGCGAGCGCGATAAGCTTCATTCCTTCAAAGAAAAGCGCCGCCATTGCCTGAATATCGCAAGAGATCCGTTCACAAAGAAAATGAAGCTGAGGCTGGGCACACTCAGCGTTCCAATCAAAATGAAGCTTCTTATGATATGCATTAAATTACGACTCGTTTCGATAATCGCGATAGTTTAAAAAGTACTTGAAAAACAAGTACTTTTTTCTTGCATTTTCTTTATCTGTGTGTTATAATTAGTACAAATTAACAGCGCGTAAGCGAAGAAAGGGAAAATTATGGAAAACGTTAATATAAGAGTCGAGCATCCGCGTCCCGATGCAGTAAGAGAATGTTGGTTAAACCTTAACGGTCAGTGGGACTTTGAAATAGACAACGCGCTTGTAGGAGTTGAAAAGCATTTTGAGAAAAGAGACAGCCTTGACGGAAAAATTACCGTTCCTTTCTGCCCCGAAAGTGCGCTTTCCGGAGTAAAGCATACCGATTTTATGAACGCGGTATGGTACAGACGCGATATCGTTATCCCGAAAAGCTGGGAAAATAAGAGGGTTCTCCTTCATATCGACGCCTGCGACTACGAGACCACGGTTTTCGTAAACGCGAAAAAGGTCGGTACACACAAGGGCGGCTACACACCCTTTTGCTTTGATATTACCGACGCGCTAAACGGCGAAAACGACTATATAACTGTCTACGCTTATGACGATACGCGTTCCACAAAGCAGATCAGCGGCAAGCAGAGCACAAAGCTCGAGTCTTACGGATGCTACTATACGAGAACGACGGGTATCTGGCAGACCGTCTGGCTTGAAGCTGTCGATCCCTGCTATATAGAAAGATACGAGGCTGTTGCCGATACCGCAAACAGCGCGGTGATCCTTTCCGTTGAGGGAAGCGAAAAAACTCTCGGCGCAACAGTCCGCGCAACTGCATACTTCGGCGAAAAGAAGGTCGGCTCGTCAGAGACCGTGATCCTCGGCAGAAGAAGCACCTTCAAGGTCGAGCTCTCCGAAAAGCACCTTTGGGATCTCGGACAGGGTAATCTTTACGACGTTGTGTTCGAAATTATCAAGGACGGAAAGACGGCTGATACCCTCAAGGGCTATTTCGGACTCCGTGACGTGCGCCTCACAAGAGAGGGGCTCTTCCTTAACGGCAGACGAGTTTTCGGCAGATTCGTCCTTGACCAAGGCTTCTATCCCGACGGAATATATACGGCTCCCTCCGATGAAGCGCTGATATTCGATATCGAGGCATCTATGAAGCTCGGCTTCAACGGCGCCCGCCTGCACCAGAAGGTATTTGAGCCGAGATTTCTCTATCATGCAGACCGACTCGGCTACATGGTATTCGACGAAACGGGCAACTGGGGACTCGACCACACCGATCCTATGAGCGTATATAATTTCCTCCCCGAATGGATCGAGGAGGTAAAGAGGGATATGTCTCATCCCTCCGTTATCGGATGGTGCCCCTTCAATGAAACGTGGGATGTAGAGGGAAAGCGCCAGAGCGACGCCTTTATCGACATGATGTTCGACGTGACGAGAGCGATCGATCCTAATAGACCTATCGTTACAAACAGCGGCTCCTACCCGTCAAAGAGCGACGTACACGATGTACACGATTACGAGCAGGATCCCGAAAAGCTCAGAGAATACTATTCTCATATAGATGAGGGAATCGTTAAGTGCCAGCTTTATAGAATAGACCGCCGCAGACAGAAGTATGATCCGAAGAAGCCGATATTCGTAAGCGAATACGGCGGAATCCGCTGGGTTGTCGGCGGACAGAACGGCTGGGGATACGGCGAAAGCGTCAAGAGCGAGGAGGAATTTCTTTCGCGCCTTAAGGGGCTCACAGACGTTCTCATCGACAACAAGGACATTTTCGCTTATTGCTACACTCAGCTTACCGACGTCGAGCAGGAGCAGAACGGACTTCTCAGTTACGACAGACAGTTCAAGTTCGCCCCCGAGGTCATAAACCCCATCCTCTCAAGAAAAGCGGCAAACGAAGAATAATAAAAAACCGTGTTTCCGATCGGAAACACTGTTTTTCATTTGCATTTTTGGTCGATAACCGATTACTTAATGGTAACGGTTGCGCCTGCCTCTTCAAGAGCCTTCTTGAAGCATTCAGCCTCGTCCTTGGGAACGCCTTCCTTAACCATCTTAGGAGCAGCGTCAACGAGGTCCTTTGCATCCTTAAGGCCAAGGCCGGTGATCTCACGAACTGCCTTGATAACGTCGAGCTTCTTAGCACCGAAGTTGGTGAGCTCTACGTCAAACTCGGTCTTCTCCTCTGCAGCAGCAGCGGGAGCAGCACCGCCTGCAACTGCGCCTGCAACAGCAACGGGAGCAGCGGTAACTCCGAATTCTTCTTCAAGTGCCTTTACGAGATCGTTCATTTCGAGAATGGTAAGTCCCTTGATTTCTTCAAGGAGAGCTAAAGTCTTTTCGCTAGCCATTTTAATATACCTCACTTTTAAGTATTTGTTTTAATATTGTTTTGGAACGAAAATTTTGGCATATCCGAGCGTTCCTCACTCGGCAGCCGATAGCAGATTACTCTGCTGCGGGAGCTTCTTCAGCGGGAGCTGCTGCTTCTGCAGGAGCTTCCTCGGTAGCTGCTTCCTCGGTAGGAACCTCCTCGCCGCTCTTGTCGATTATAGCCTGAAGGGCATAAGCGAGCTTGTAAAGCGGGTTCTGGATTCCGAGCATGATCTTGCAAACGAGAGTTTCCTTGTTGGGAATATCTGCAAGAGCCATAACACCGTTCTGATCGAGAAGCTCGCCGTCGATAAATCCTGCCTTGATTTCGAAGGACGGGATCTTTTCAGCGTACTCCTTGAGGATCTTAGCGGGAGCGATTGCGTCTTCACCGCTTACTGCGAGAGCGGTCATTCCGGTAAGGTATTCCTTCATTCCGGGGTAGCCGGCTTCGTTGCAAGCGCGCTCTGTCATAGTGTTCTTATATACCTTGTAGTCAACACCTGCTTCACGGAGAGCCTTACGAAGGGCAGTATCCTGATCAACGGTGATACCGGTATAGGAAACGAGAACGCCGGACTGAGCTGCCTTTATTTTTTCTGTAAGGGCATTAGTTTCAGCAATCTTCTGTTCAAGAATTTTTGCGCTGGGCATCGTTTTCACCTCCTGATAAAAATGCCTGCAGGAAGCTTCACTTTCTGCAGGCACACAAAAAACAAGTATATGTTCGTGTAACCTCGGCAGGGAGCGTGAAGCGATTACGTAATTGACCTGCTGTCTTTGGCTGACTTAGTGATTATAACACAACGAATATAGCTTGTCAACACTTTTTCGAAAAAAACTTTGATTTTTTTATTTTGGATATTGACAAAATCGAAACGGCGTGGTATAATACCAACTGTTGTGAGCTGTAGGATAGAGTGACATATCAGAATCCGCCTTGCTGCGGGAGTATTTCGGTTATTTCCGTCCGCTTTATCCTCGCAAGGTCTTACCTTGCTTCGTCTAAATCAGCCAAAAATTCCTCGAAAAATCCTCGCCGCAAGGTCCGCAGGATTTTTGAAAGAACGGACGGCCGATCAGATGAGGCGAAATGCGAAGCCAATATAAGATATTGGCAAGCATTTTAACGAAATATGAGTGGCCTCCCCGTCTTTCAAAAACGGGTTTTGGTATGTCACTCTATCCTAATGGAGAAGTCGCGTAGTTGGTCTAGCGCGCACGACTGGAAATCGTGTAACCCAGAGATGGGTTCGAGAGTTCGAATCTCTCCTTCTCCGCCAAAATAAAATGCACCCTTCAGGGTGCATTTTTATTTTGTCAGATCAGCTGAGAGATTCGAGCGAGCTTCGCTCGCCGGCAGGAAATTTCTGCGTTTGACCGCGAATTGAAATTTCCATACTTAAATAAAGCAGACATTTCCTGCTAGAATCATCTCCTTCTCCGCCGGAACCGAAGTTGCTTCTCCGCGGCACCCAAACGGGTGCCTGTTTTTTTGGCGGAAAATACGGAGTGAATCGAGCACCGCGAAGCGCGTGCCGCAGAAAACCCGACTCAACTTGTTCAAAATTTTATACAAGGAAAATAGGTTTTCTGCCGGAATCATCTCCTTCTCCGCCAAACATAAACCGCAATTCCGATACAAAGGGATTGCGGTTTATGTGTTTTTGTGGTATAATTACAGTGTACGGAGGTGATATTATGTTTTCTTTTTTTAGAAAAAAGCTTGTTTCTGAGATCGAACAACAACCACCGTTAGAGCTTCCCTTATCTAACATTCAAAAAATTGACCAAGCTGGAATTTTATATGTTGACAACGAAGGAACTTCTACAAATATCAATTATTATGAAGCTTATAAGAGCTGGTGTAAAAGCAAATCTGTTAAAAAGACAAAGCCGAAATACATTTGTGATCGAACGAAATCAGATGGTTGGAAGATAACCTTTCATACCAATCCAAAAATCACATTTCATGCCGATCCAAGCCAAGAAGAATTGTGGATCAGCGTACTCAATAGCATACATTTGCAAGGGTATAGCTCTTTTGATTTCGATTGATTTTGTATCAAAATTACAGTTATTACCCAAAAAAACAGGCACCCAAACGGGTGCCTGTTTTTTTGGTGGAAAATACGGAGTGATTCGAGCACCGCGAAGCGCGTGCATTTTCCGCTTTTATTTGCTTGTGCAAAGAAAAGCTCACAAAAGAAAGCACACCAAGGGCAAACCAATGAAAATTTGTACTTCCAAATTTTCAAACGTTTTCCCCTTTGGAAACCCCTTTCGGTATTGCGCCGAAATTTCATAATAATTCAATAATCCTATTGAATTGATTTTTTCGATATGCTACAATACAATAAACCCAACTTCACAACGAAAGCGAAAATGCCATGAAAATATTCGATATGCACGTTCATTGCAAAAACACCGCACCCGCGCCCGAAAAACTTCTTGAATCAATGGAAAAAGCAGGCGTATACGGCGGCTGCGTTTTCTCGTCACCTCCGAAGGAACAGGAATACGAAGGACTCGGCGTTCTCGACTTCAACGAGCGCATAGAGCAAGTCCTTTCCTGGACCAGAGGGTATGAGGACCGCCTGTTCCCCGTATTATGGATACACCCGCTTGAAGAAGATATAGTAGAAAAGGTACACGAAGCGGTCAAGCGCGGAATCGTCGCATTCAAGATGATCTGCACTAACTACTATGTAAGCGATGAAAGATCAATGATGATTTTACGCGAGATCGCGAAGCTTAATGTTCCTATAATGTTTCACACGGGAATTCTCTGGGACGGAAACGCATCGTCAAAATATAACCGCCCGATAAACTGGGAAGCGCTACTTGACATTGAGGGTATAAGATTCTCAATGGGACATTGCTCGTGGCCGTGGGTAGACGAGTGCATTGCGCTCTACGGAAAATTCCTTCACGCTAAGAACGAGGGCAAAAATGTCGATATGTTTTTCGACATCACCCCCGGGACTCCAAAGATCTATCGCGAGGAGCTTCTGACAAAGCTTTACACGATCGGCTATAACGTAGGCGATAACGTAATGTTCGGGCTTGATTCGACAGCCGACTCTTATAATTCCGAGTGGGCAAAAGAATGGCTCGAAACCGATGGTGAGATACTTTTGAATCTCGGCGTAAGCAAGGAAAACCTGAACAAGCTCTACTGCGACAACGTGATGCGTTTTCTCGGCAAAAAGAAAAGAACTGCGGAGATCGTCGCACCGCAAACCGACGATTCACATATCTGGCTGCCGACCGAGCCGAGCGTTAAAGCAATAATCGAAAAATGGTACGAGGCGCTCGATTTCCCGTCGCAGTTCGACAAGGAGTTTTACACAGCACTTGACACGATCCCGATCTCCGATGCGATAACCGTCGAGCAATACGGTCAGGAATGCAAGGACGGAAAGAGAAACCTGCTTTCTTATCTTTATATGTGTGAAAAGGCGGCAAACGAAGCGCGCGAGAGGGGAATACCCGAGGAGATAATTCTCGATACGCTTTCCGACGTTGCGACGTGGTGTAAGACATGGTCGATCGTCAAGGGCGAGCTTTACCTCGGTGAGCTGACTTGGCTCTGGCGCCATCTTCAGCTGAAGATATTCCGCCTCGGACGCCTGCAGTTCTGTATGGCAAAGGCTAAGGATGATATTCCGAAATACGGCATAAAGATCGGCGATAACGTTATGGAGATACATATTCCTGCGGGCGAGAGCCTGACACCGGAAAATTGCAACGATTCGATATCGCGCGCAAAGGAATTTTTCGCGAAATACTATCCCGAGTTTGAGTATACCGTTTTCACCTGCCATTCGTGGCTTCTCGACGATGCCTTAAAGGAAATTCTTCCCGAAAACAGCGGAATAATCCGCTTCGGAAACATGTTCGACAAGATAAGTGAGGACGAAAGCTTGGCGCTGATACGCTATCTTTTCACTTGGGATACAAACGAGCTGAACCTCAAATATCAACAACCGCGCTCAAGCCTTGCAAAAGCGGTTCAGCAAGAGGTCGCAAACGGAAAGAAATTTCACGAAACTCTCGGCGTGATCGTAAAATAATGAAGATCTCCAAGCGTAAACCGCTTGGAGATCTTTTTGTTTATCCTCGACAATATAGCTGTTCACAATATGTGCAATACGTAGATTATCCACCCCCCTTGTTTTTCGGGGGAACTGATGTATAATGAAGGTGGTACCAATTATTATGATAAGAGGAAGATAAGAATATGGATGTGCCTCATTTAGATGTCAAGTACGTAGCCAACAAATTAGCGCCTTTTTTTAAGGAAAACGGTTATATACGAAAAGGAAATCAATTCTACAAATTCGAAAAATGCTGTATAATTAACATTTTGTTTGAGCATGCATATTCCATTATGCCCGGATTTTACGTATTTCCTTTATATTTCCCTTTCGAGGTTAAGGCGGTTTATTTTGGTAGCCGTTTGTCAGATTATCGACGAATGGGTTTTAAAGATTACACCAATATTGATTTGCCAACAGCTATCAAGTGGGGGTATCCTACCGACGGCGACAAATGGATTGAATCGGTAAAAGATTTTTATGAGCACCATGTGTTCCCGCATTTGTCAGAAATAGGTACTTTGCACCAAATTGAAGAATTTCTAAATCAGCCCAGAGCTATTGTTGGTGAATATTGGGTAGGTACAACGATACGTCCGTACTATAAGCTCCGCGCATACACCCATTTAGCGCTTGGGAAATACGACAAAGCGAAAGAAGATATAGAGATTTGGCTTAATACCGCTCGAAATATAGGACTTCCGGAAAATGCTATGGTTTGGTGGATGTCAGAGATGGAAACTCTTAAGGAAAAGATGAACCTTTCAAAATCTGAAAGAGAAGCATGGATGAACGATATTGTTTGCAACACGTTGCAGGTTTGTCTTGGCAAAAATTGGGAATCTACTATTAAGAATAGATTAACCTTGCCGATACGTCTTAAAAAGCTTTAGTAGCATTAAACAGCCGCACTTTCGGGTGCGGCTGTTTTCCTGTCTTGACATAACGGATGACTTTAAAGAAAGCATAAATTTGGCAATAAACCGTCAAAGAAAGCTCTTTTCAAAAAAATGGACGCCGCTTAAAGAAAATGATTTTCCGGGATTTAAGTGAAACGTAACTGTTATAAAAATAAAACCGCTACTGATCTCAGTAGCGGTTTTTCTTCAATAAAACGTCGTAACTATTTCCTCGGGCGCATCGCACTTTTCGGCTTTCACGCCGACAAGGACGGGTCCGACCTTGCCGTAAAGGGAACAATGCTTTACAGAAATATGAGCGCTGATCCTGTACCAGCCGCCCTTTTCGATATTCTTTCCGCCGTTTTCGCACAGCAGTCCCGAATAGGTTATATCGTCGGCACAGCAGGTCATTATCTGTCTGCCGATAACGAACTCGTCGGGCTTCAGCTTGTCGTTCTTTGTTGCCTGACCGATGAACGTGACCTTCTTCGTGTCGTAGTTTTCCATACTGTCGGCAAGATCGCGATACCAGAGCGCGTAGTCGCGGTCGGCTATCTCAATTACGTCGGCATTCACGTCGAAGGGCAGGGGATCCTCGGTATCGTCGAAAACGAAGGAGCCGTCGGAGCTTTCGTAAATAATGTCGGTACGGCGCGAAACGCCTCGAACGAGCTTGTGCAGCGCGTCGGTATCGGTTTCGGGCGTACAGCGGTTAAAAACGGTAAGCTCGCAGAAGGAAAGCTTGTCAACGACGAGATTTCGCATATTAGCGTTGTATACCTCAATAGTGTTCGCGTCGGCGAAATTCATTATCTGATAAATGATCCAGTTGCGTGGAACCGATGCAAAAAGGTCGGAGATAAGCCACATTCCGTTGTACTCAAGCAAAATACGGTTTGCCTTGTGCTTGCGGCGGAGCGCCTCAAGCTTGTCGGGATTAAGGCGGCTCTTGTCGTCAATTATCTCAACGTAAACCTCGGGAGAGGCGAAAACCGAAGGATCAGGCTCAATTTCACCCTCCTCGCAGAGTAAGACGAGAGTTCTGTCGCCGTCCTTGAAGAACTTGGGATCGGAAAGAGTTTCGTTTACAAACGACGTCTTTCCCGACTCAAGAAAACCGGTAAAAAGGTATACGGGATATTCCTCACGAAACATAGTTAACCTCTTTCAAAAAGATGGGTAAGACCGTGCTTGTCAAGCCCTGTGCCGATTACGCAAAGCTTGCCCGTGATGTCGGCGACGCCGTAGCGAACGCTCTTTTCGCCGGGAACGTAGTCGAAATGGATCCACTGTCCGTCCTCCGCCATAACGATACCCTTTGCACGGAGAACCATACCGAATTTGCCCGTCATGAGCTCGTCGAGGCAGTCCTCGATAGCCGAGAGTGTGAATTTATCGGCGGTCTCAACGCCCCAGCTCGTGAATACGTCGTCGGCGTGGTGATGACCGTGGTCATGATCGTGATGGTGATGGCAGTCGCAATCCGGATCGTCACATTCGTGATCGTGGTCATGGTGATGATGCTCGTGGCAGTCACACTCATGATCGTGGTGGTGATGATGCTCATGGTGATGACATTCGCACTCGGGATCATCGCATTCGTGATCGTGATGGTGACCGTGCTCATGATGATCGTGATGCTCGTGCATAAGCTCGTGCAGACGCTCCTCAAGCGTATCCTTGCTTTCTGCAGCTGAAAGTATCGCCTTGCCGTCGACCTGATCCCAAGGGGTAGTAACTATCGGCGCGTGCTCGTTTGCGGAGCGGATAATGTCAATGCACTCCTTGAGCTTGTCCTCGCGGATGCCGTCAGTGCGCGAAAGCACGATAGCGGTCGCATACTCGATCTGATTGCGGTAAAACTCCGCAAAGTTCTTCATATACATTTTACACTTGCCTGCATCGATCACAGCGCAAAGAGCCGAAACGGTAAGCTCCTCACAGCCGGCGTTTTCAACTGCCTTAATGACGTCGGAAAGCTTACCGACACCCGACGGCTCGATAACTATTCTGTCGGGAGAAAACTCAGCTTGAACCTTTGCAAGCGCCTGACTGAAATCACCGACGAGCGAGCAACAGATACAGCCCGAGTTCATCTCGGTTATCTCAATTCCCGCTTCCTTAAGAAATCCGCCGTCGATACCGATCTGACCGAACTCGTTTTCTATAAGAACGATCTTCTGACCTGCATAAGCTTCCTTGATGAGTTTCTTTATCAGCGTGGTCTTTCCCGCGCCGAGGAAACCCGAATATATATCTACCTTTGTCATGATAATCCTCCGAAAAATTATTTCCAATACAGTATTATATCACCTTTTAAATTCAACTTCAAGCGATAAAGAAAAATTGTTACATTTTTGTGCTTTAATTGACAACGGGTGAAAGCAGTAGTATAATGTAAAACGAATAATAGTATTTTACGGAGACCTGATATGATGAAAAAGATTCTTAAAAAGATAATTATTTCGCTTTTTGCCGTTAGTCTCTGCCTTTGTGCAGTATCGTGCGGAGATAAGGACGATTTCGTTCCCGCAGGATATAAGAGAGCATCGAACAAAAACGCAGACCATACCCTTTACGTGCCGGAGGGCTGGATAGTCGATATGTCGACGGGAGTAACGAGCGCGAGAGTGTCGAAAAGCGATTCCTCTAATATTTCCTTCATGAGCTTCGAGCTTGATAAATCGCTTCTCAACTCCGAAACTGCCGAGGGAGAGGGCGAGGAAAAGGAGCTTCTCGACAAATTCTGGGACTATTACAGTGCTGAGTTTAATAAAACTTTCCCCGATATGAAGTACGCCGAGGACGGTGACGGAGCCAATATGCTCATCTCGAAGCTCAAGGCGAAGAAGTATATCTATACAGCAACCGTAACGGGCGCAGAGTATAAGTTTATGCAGGTTGTGGTAATCAAGGGTGAGACGGTATATCTACTCACCTATACCGCCAAGGCGGAGCTTTTCGATAAGCATTACGATACCGCACTCAAGATCGCAGGATATATCGAGATCAAGTAATGAACGATATTTATTTTGACAACAGCGCGACGACAAGAGTGCTGAAAAGCGCGGCAGACGCGGCGTATAAGGTGATGACCGAGGAATACGGCAACCCCTCGTCGGTACACGGCAGAGGCGTTTCGGCGGGAGCGATCCTGACCGAAGCGAGAAACGCAGTCCTCTCGTCTCTCGGCGTACGTCCGCGCGGAAATTACACCGTTTTCTTCACGGGAAGCGGTACCGAAGCCGATAACATGGCAATAAGTGGCGTGCTTAACGCGAAGAATTACCGCTTTAAGCCGAGAGTAATAACGACCGACAGCGAGCATCCTGCGGTTCTTTCTCCGATTATGGAAGCAGAGAAAAACGGCGTCGACGTCGTTCGCCTCTCAACCAAGGGAGGAGTGATCGATATGAACGAGTTGATCTCGGCTCTTGCCCCCGAGACCGTACTTGTTTCTGTAATGCTCGTCAACAACGAAACAGGCGCACTCTATGATATTAAAAGCATCTTTGCGGAAGTGAAAAAACGCTGTCCGAACGCGCTCACACATTGCGACGCGATACAGGCGTATATGAAGCTCCCGATAAATATTTCGAAGCTCGGATGCGACCTTATGACAGTCAGCGCACATAAGATCGGCGCGCCGAAGGGCGTCGGAGCGCTTATCTGCGAAAATTCGCTTCTGACCAAAAAGCAGATAAGCCCCGTAATATTCGGCGGCGGTCAGGAGCAGGGACTTCGCTCAGGAACCGAAAATCTTCCCGGAATCGCGGCGTTCTCGGTTGCAATATCGGAGCATAAGAATAATATAAGCGAAAATTACGAATACGTGTCACGCTTGCACGAAAGGCTCGTATCGCTTATCCCCGAGGGAGTGACGGTCAACGTGCCGCAGGGCGAATACCTGCCGCATATAATAAGCTTGACGGCAGACGGCGTCAAGAGCGAGGTTCTTGTCCGAGCACTCTCAAGCGAGGGAATATACATTTCTGCAGGCTCTGCCTGCTCGTCGAAGAAGCTGAAAACAAGCGCGGTGCTGACAGCATTCGGACACACACCCGATAAGGCAGATTCTACTGTCAGAGTCAGTCTTTCTTCTTATAACACCGAAGAAGAGGTCGAAATTTTTGCAAAAGCTTTGAACGAAACGCTGAGTAAGCTTGTAAGAAAGAGATAATATGAAAAACTTTAACGGCAAAAATGTCACGGTAATAGGACTCGGAATATCGAATACCCCCCTTATCCCGTGGCTCCTTTCCCGCGGGGCAGTCGTTACCGCGAGAGACAAAAAGGAATTTGATAACCTTCCCGAAAGCGCGAAGGCATATAAGGATCAGGGCGTTACTTTCGTCTGCGGAGAGGGATATTTATCAAATATCGACGCCGACGTCATCTTCAAGGCGCCAGGGCTCCGTTACGATCTGCCCGAAATATCGGAGGCAGTTGAAAAGGGAGCCGTATTAACGAGCGAAATGGAGCAGTTTTTTGAGGACTGCCCCTGTAAAATAATAGGTGTCACCGGCTCCGACGGTAAAACCACCTCGACTACGCTTATCTATAAATGCCTATGCGAGCAGTATGGCGAAGATAAAGTTTTCGTCGGTGGAAACATAGGAAAGCCGCTTCTTCCCGAGGTGAGCAATATGGACGAAACCTGCTTTGCGGTAGTAGAGCTGTCATCATTCCAGCTTCATACGATGAAGCACTCGCCCGAGATATCGCTCATTACCAACCTTTCGCCGAACCATCTCGATTACCACAAGGGAATGGAGGAGTACGTTGAGGCGAAAAAGAATATTTACCTTAACGCAAAGCCCGGCTCGGTTCTCGTCCTCAACGGAGAGAATGAGGTGACGAAGAACCTCGGTTCAGATGCTCCCGAGGGTGTTGAGGTTCGTTATTTCCTTAACGGATACGCAAAGGTGGAAAACGGGAGAATAACCGTCAACGGCAGGGAAGTGCTGAAAACCGACGATATCCTCATCCCCGGTAAGCATAATATCGAAAATTATTGCGGCATAATTTGTGCCCTCGACGGTATCGTCGACGACGCAGTGTTTGAAAAGGTCGCAAAGAGCTTCGGCGGAGTTGAGCACCGAATCGAACTTGTTCGCCGTCTGAACGGCGTAAGCTACTATAACAGCTCGATCG
The DNA here is from genome assembly GCA_045540115.1 of Eubacteriales bacterium. GTDB lineage: Bacteria > Bacillota > Clostridia > Oscillospirales > CAG-272 > Colimorpha_A. The sequence goes on along the minus strand of JAZQGR010000039.1, from coordinate 53,590 downwards.
ACTCTTCACCTACAAGAAGCGCCGCCGCGCTTAATTCCTTCAAGGAAAAGGTGATAGTCATCTGCGGCGGATACGATAAGAAGATACCGTTCGAACCGCTTGCCGACGTGCTTCTCCGCAAAGCGAAAACGGTAGTCCTCACGGGCGCGACCGCGCAGAAAATAAAGGCAGCGCTGATAAGCCATAAGGACTATACGGTAGACGCTATAAAGATAATCGAAAAGCCCGACTTCAAGGATGCCGTAATGGCGGCGCATAACGAGGCAAAGGACGGCGATACAGTCATTCTTTCCCCCGCATGCGCAAGCTTCGACGCATTCCCGAATTTTGAGGTCAGAGGAAATACATTTAAGGAAATCATAAAGAATCTATGATAAAAAATCTCGTTAAACCGCTTCTCCCGAAGCGACCGCAGAACGCAAATAAGGGTAATTTCGGTACGCTGACAGTCATCGGCGGCTCGGAAAAATACCGCGGCGCGCCCGTTCTGTCCTGCGAAGCCGCGCTCCGAAGCGGAGTGGGTATATGCCGTCTTGCTTCGGTGGAAAAGGTAATACAGGCTGCCGCATCTCGCCGTCCCGAAATAATATTTCAGCCGATCGATGAAAACACAAACGGCACAATAAGCGCGGATAGCTTCATTTCGAAATTGAAGAATATCGCGAAAAGCAGCGCGGTTTTGGTCGGAGTCGGAATGACCGACTGCTTTGATACCGAAGCTGTAGTAAGCGCTTTGCTTTCAAATTACGAAAGCACGCTGATAATCGACGCGGATGGGCTTAACAGCATCAAAACCTGCCCCGAAAGGCTCAGAAGCGCAAAGAAAACACCGATAATCACGCCGCACGTCGGCGAAATGTCGCGCCTGACGAAGCTTTCGATTTCGGAGATAAAGGAAAACCGAGAGAGAGTCGCTCTCGACTTTTCAAAAGAGTATAACTGCGTAACGGTTTTGAAGGACTCGGTAACCGTTATCGCCTCGCCCGAGGGCAAATGTATGACGCTCGACCGAGAAAATTCTGCGCTTGCCAAGGGCGGCTCGGGTGACGTTCTTTCGGGCATTATCGTATCGCTCTCGGCACAGGGGCTTTCCCCATACGATGCCGCACTCTGCGGAACAATAATTCATAGCGAAGCGGGACTTTCCGCGTCGGCGGTTATCGCGTCCGACAGCCTTCTCCCAAGCGACGTTATAGCCTGCCTTTCGGCAGTTTTCAAGGAATTAAGGAGCTAAAATGAAACTTATAATCGCATCCGATATACACGGCTCGGCGTACTACTGTAAAAAGCTCGTCGAGGTAATAAATAAAGAAAACCCCGACAGAATACTCCTGCTCGGAGATATACTCTATCACGGTCCGCGAAACGATCTTCCCCGCGACTACGCGCCGAAAGAGGTTATTTCAATGCTGAACCCGATGGCGGACAAGCTCATCTGCGTGCGCGGCAACTGCGACACGGAGGTCGACCAGATGGTGCTGGATTTCGACGTACTGAGCGACAGCGCGGTCATTTATGACGGAGAAACAGAAATTTTTGCAACACACGGTCATAAATATTCGCCCGAAAACCCGCCGAAAATAAAGAATGGCGCATTCCTTCTCGGCGGACATACCCACGTCGCGGAAAAACGCGATATGGGTTCGTTTACTTACATAAATCCCGGCTCGGTATCCATCCCGAAGGGCGGTACAAGCCGCGGCGGACTGATATACGAAAACGGCTGCTTCACCCCGTTCTCGCTTGAGGACTAAAAATGAAAAAGAGAAAAACAAGAAAAAAGGATATACTCGTAGCCGAAATAAAAAAGAATAAGGTCAGCTTTGCAGTTTACGTCACGCTCCGCGTGATCGCATTGATACTCCTTCTTATATCATTGCTTTTCGGTAATTACGAAAGCGCGGCGATGTGCGGACTTACCATGGTCATGCTCCTTGCTCCGCCATTTGTTGAAAAGACCTTCAAGGTCGATCTGCCGACAACGCTTGAGGTGATCGTAATGTGCTTCATATTCGCGCATACGATCCTCGGCGAGCTTGCAAGCTTTTACGTTCGTGTTCCCGGCTGGGACACGATGCTACATACCTTGAACGGATTTATTTGTGTCGGAGTGGGAATATCGCTTGTCGATCTGCTGAACAGAAATAAGAAATTCCGCTTTGAGCTTTCGCCGATATACGTTGTGATCGCGGCGTTCTGCTTTTCGATGACGGTCGGCGTCATGTGGGAATTTTTCGAATTTGGCATGGATACGTTCCTCGGCACCGATATGCAGAAGGACACAGTTATCACCTCGATAAAATCGGTCGCGCTCGACCCGACGAACAGCAATAAGGTCATAACCGTTAACGGCATAAAAATGACCGAGGTGAACGGCGAGCTATTGCCGATAAAGGGCTATCTCGATATAGGTCTTATCGATACGATGAAGGACCTTTTCGTAAACTTCATCGGTGCAGTAATTTTCTCAATAGGCGGATTCTTCTACCTTAAAACAAGAGGAAAGAGAAGCCGTATGACTGAGGGCTTCATACCGATCCCCGTCGGTGACGAAAAAACAGAAGAATGAAAAGAGTCCCGTGATGCGGGATTTTTTTCTATCAATTTGCATGATACCTCAGCCGTTTTTTCGCCTCAGCTCTCTCGGAGAAACGCCGTATCTTTCCTTGAACTCGCGGTTGAAATGCGATTGCGTTCCGTATCCGCATTTCTCATATATGTCGGTCATCGAATAATCGGTCGACAGTATCAGCTTTCTTGCATATCTGAGCTTTGTCAGGCGAAGATATTCCTTGTAGGTTCTCCCCGTGTATTTTTTGAATCTTGCACAAAAGTACCTTTCGTTCAGCGATAGTAAGGAAGCAACGCTCGAAAGCGGCGGATTATCCCTGAAATGCTCCTGAATGTATAAGATGGCGCTCTGTATATCGGGCGGAGTATGTCTTTTTTCGTCATCGTTATTTTCGGCGCATTTTCTGAGGATCGTCAACAGCGATTCAAGAAGGCGCGACAGTATTTGCGAAGCTTCAACTCCGATGGCGGTACTCCTTTGCATTACGGAAAACAGGTCGCATATAAGCAGGAACGCATCGTCGTCGGGAAAAAAGCTGCGCTTCTCTGTGTCGGCAAGAGGACGGAGCAGAGTGCTGGAAACGTCGTCCCCGAAAAACTGTATATTTAAAACCATGAGCGGCTCAAGCTCGCGGTACTCGTGAAAATCCTCGGGCGTCATAAAATACACAGCTCCGCGCTCGGCTACCTCGCCTTTTCCGTTTATTACCGTTTCGGCTTTCCCGTCCGTTATAATATCGATCTCATAAAAATCGTGACCGTGAAGCGAGCAGTTCCCGAGAGAATCGCTCGTTTTAAGACTGATCCCCGAGCCGTAACCGTATTCCTTTTGTGCGAGTCTTGCCTTCATAAATAAAATGCTCCGTATTTATCTTTTTTTAAATTATAGCTCTTTAAGACATAGTAGTCAAGATATTCATCTGAAAATGAAAATATGCATAAAAATAGTGAATTTTCTTGTAGAATGGATTTTCCGAAAATGATATACTAAAGAAAAAAACAAAAGGAGCTATCACTATGCCTATATGGTATCCAACACTTGAGGGAGCTTCCTGCATCAAAAAGCTCGAAAAGCCAATTATGACGGGAGCTGATGTACCCTATAACGCGCAATTTATCTTCAATGCAGGAGTTGCAAAAATTAACGGCAAATACGTAATGGTTTTCCGCAATGACCATAATATGTCTGAGGATCAAAGTGCGTTCGGTTGGGGCGTTGACCGTTGCATTGCTATCGGAATCGCAGTAAGCGACAACGGCATAGATAATTGGCATGTCATGCCGAAGCCTCTTGTTAACATGCATTGGGAGTATGGCGACAAGGTGCCGGGCGTTGAGCAGTCGGGCAAGAAGTTCCCCGAATATCCCGATCTCCTCCGCCTTTACGACCCGCGTATAATCCCGATCGACGGCACGATCTATCTCTGTCTCGCTATGGATACGATACACGGTCTGCGCGGCTGCATTGCAAAGCTTAACGATACCCTCGATGACTTTGAGATAATTAGCGCATCTGTTCCTGATAACCGTAATATGGTTCTTTTCCCCGAAAAGATCGGCGGATACTATGTTCGCCTCGAGCGTCCGTTCCCCGTTTATAGTCGAGGAAGAGATCGTTTTGACATCTGGCTATCCAAATCCCCCGATCTTAAATTCTGGGGAGAGTCAAAGCTCGTCCTCGGAGTTGAGCACGTTCCGTTCGCAAACGATAAGATCGGTCCCGCCGCGCCTCCCGTAAAGACGAAGTACGGCTGGCTGACGACCTTCCATGCCGTCGATAAGGAGCTTGAGGGAAGAGGACAGTACGAATGGGATAAGCCTTGGAATAAGCGCTACACGGCAGGAATTATGCTTCTTGATCTTGATGATCCATCCAAGGTCATCGGTATGTGCAAAAAACCGCTCATAGTCCCGGACCGTCCTTACGAATATGAGCGTGGTTTTCGTCAGAATGTTATTTTCCCCGGCGGTATGATCCTCGAAGATAACGGTGAGGTTAAGATATATTACGGCGCGGCAGATAGCGTGGAATGTGTTGCGACAGCATATCTTGATGACCTGATCGCCCTCTGCACCGAAAAGCCCTGAATATAACGACCGAAAGGAATTTTCCTTTCGGTCGAATTTTTATAATAACATTATAATTACTATTGAAATCCCCCATATTTTGTGCTAAAATGTAACTTGGAATCTCAAAAATGGAACGGAATTTCGCAATAGCACGCTCCGAAGGCGTGCTATCCATCAATTTTTGAATCAAGAACCAAGGTAAAATGAAGAAAGAAATTAGTAAAGAAAAGAAAAACGGTACAGGCAAGCTGCTTGTGAAATTCCTTTACGGAAGCAAGCGTTTTTTTCTTGTGAGCATAATTGCCTCGATAATCGTTGCATTTACCGATACGGTAAATCCGCAGATAATACGTTACGCGGTCGATACGGTTCTCGGCGATAAAAAGTCGGGACTGCCAAAATTCGCAAACGATTTTATCAGCAGTATCGGCGGTGTCGAAATGCTCCGTAAAAACCTATGGACTTTAGCCGTTGCCGTAATGATCGTTGCGATAGCGACAGCGATATTCCGATATATTCAGAGAATGTCGAACGCGAAGGCATCGCAAACGCTCGTCGAGAGAATGAGAAATCTTCTTTTCGACCACATTCAAACTCTGCCGTTCTCGTGGCACATGAAGAACCAGACGGGTGACGTTATTCAGCGTTGCACGTCTGACGTCGAGACGGTGAAAAATTTTCTGTCTGAGCAGCTTATAGGAATAATGCAGATAGTTCTTCAGGTGGGCCTGTCGCTCACCATGATGTACAGTATGCATATCAAACTCTCGATAGTCGCAACCTTGACTTTGCCTGTAATACTCATCTATTCCGCACTTCTCGGTAAGAAGATCGGTCAAGGCTTTAAAAAGTGCGACGAAGCCGAAAGTGCGCTTTCCGCCGCAACTCAGGAAAACCTAACGGGTGTCCGCGTCGTCCGTTCATTCGGACGCGAAAAGCACGAGATCGACAAATTCGCTAAGCTAAATAAGAATTATCTTACAAGCTGGCTCAGTCTCTCGCGCCTTTCGGCAATGTTCTGGGGACTTGGCGACCTTTTCTCGGGAATACAGGTAATGCTGATAGTAATTCTCGGCGTAGTCTTCTGCGTAAACGACGGAATGACCTCTGGCGAGCTTATCGCATTCATCTCGTATAACGCAATGTTGTCATGGCCTATCCGCCGTCTCGGCAGAATGATATCGGAAATGAGCAAGGCGGGAATATCGATGGAACGTCTTGCATACATTCTCGATTCCGAATCCGAGACCGACCGTGAGGGTGCGGGTGAGCCCGAGCTCCGCGGAGACATCGTGTTTGATAACGTAAGCTTCGGATACGATAACTGCCCCGAGCTACTCCACAATATTTCCTTCACTGCAAAAGTGGGAAGCACTGTTGGAATAATCGGCGGCACGGGCTCCGGTAAATCAACGCTTATGCACCTGCTCGGACGCCTTTATGATCTGCCCGATGACGGCAGCGGCGGTAAGATCACGATAAACGGAACCGACATAAAGGATATAAAGGCTAAGCACATAAGAAGAAACGTCGGCACGGTCCTTCAGGAGCCGTACCTGTTTTCACGCACCCTTGCTGAAAACATCGCGATAACAAAGGACGCGGTGAATATGGAGGAGGTTCGCGAGGCGGCGGCGATCGCCTGCCTTGACGATACCGTAATGTCCTTCAGCGACGGCTACGATACCTTTGTCGGTGAAAAGGGCGTAACTCTTTCGGGTGGACAGAAGCAGAGAGCGGCGATAGCGAGAATGCTGACTCAAAACGCGCCGATAATGATCTTCGACGACTCGCTTTCGGCAGTCGATGCCGAGACCGACGCGAAGATAAGAAACGCGCTGTCAACGAACCTCGGTGACAGCACGGTGTTCATCATTTCACACAGAACGGCGACGATAATGAACGCCGATCTCATAATCGTTCTCGACCACGGTAGAATTGCCGAAATGGGCGATCATAATACCCTTATGCAAAAAGAGGACGGTATATATAGAAAGATATATACCATCCAGATGTCCGACCCCGACGAAGCAGAGGAGGTGACGGCATGAGCAAAGAGAAAAAGAAGGAACAGCAGTATACTCATCTTCCGTATTTCGGCATACCGAAGCTCATGACCTATCTCAGACCCTATCGCGGCAAGCTTATAACGATGCTCGTTCTCGGCATCGTCGGAAGTATAATCGACATCTCAATACCCCTGTTCCAGCAGTACGCAATAGATAATTTCGTAGTTGCGGAGACCCTTAAGGGTATACCGATGTTCATTGGACTTTACATACTTGCTCTCGGAATACAGGTCGCGTCGAACACGCGAACGATGTACTTAGCAAGCTACGTCGAAATGAATATCGGACACGATATAAAGAAAGTCTGCTTCAACCATCTGCAGACACTTTCCTTCTCCTATTTCAACCAAAACAGCGTCGGATATATCCATTCGAGAGTAATGTCCGATACCGCACGAATCGGTGAGCTTGTTTCCTGGGTGCTGATGGACAGTATCTGGAACCTCGCCTATATGGTCGGCGCGATAGCGGTAATGTTCTCTATCGACGCGAAGCTCGCTCTTTGCGTGCTCGCGGTGTTGCCGATAGCGGCACTGCTTATAGCGCTTTGTCTCAATAAGCTGACGGTGCTTAACAGAAGTGTAAGAGAGCTCAACTCGAAAATATCGGGTGATTATAACGAAGCAATCGTCGGCGCAAAGACGATAAAAACGCTTGTAGTCGAGGATAAAATTTCCTCCGAATTTAAGCAGGATACCCTCAAAATGAAGCGCACGACCGTCTCGGTGACGAGGTTCAGAGTGCTTTTGTGGTCGAGCGTGTCGTTCTTCTCGTTCATCGCGCTTGCACTCGTGCTTTGGCGCGGCGGAATACTTACGCAGGAGCAGGCGTTCAAGGTCGGTAAGCTTTCGGCGTTCATGTCGTACGCACAGGGACTTCTTAACCCGCTTCTCTGGGTAATCGACGCGATCAGCACGCTCGTTAACACGAGAGTAAACATCGAGCGCGTAACGAAGCTTCTTGAAACGAAATCCGACGTTATCGATACCCCCGAGGTCATCGAAAAATACGGCGATACCTTCTATCCGAAAAAGGAAAATTGGGAGCCGATTCACGGCGATATCGCATTTGAAAACGTGTCGTTCACTTATCCGGACGGCGAAGAGCAGGTGCTTGAAAACTTCTCGCTCAATATCCCGATGGGAACGCGCGTCGCAATAGTCGGTGAAACGGGCGCGGGCAAATCGACGCTCGTAAACCTCGTCTGCCGTCTTTATGAGCCTACGGAGGGAAGAGTGCTCGTCGACGGACGCGATCTGCGTGAGCGCTCTCAGCTTTGGATGCACTCAAATATCGGCTACGTCCTCCAATCTCCGCATCTCTTCTCGGGAAGCGTGCGAGAGAATCTGCGCTACGGTAAGCCCGACGCAACGGATGAGGAAATGTGGGAGGCACTTCGTACAGTCTCCGCCGATAAGGTAGTCGAAAGAATGGATAAAGGACTCGACAGCGAGGTCGGTGAGGGCGGAGATCTGCTCTCAACGGGCGAAAAACAGCTCATTTCCTTCGCAAGAGCAATAATCGGCGAGCCGAGAGTTCTGATACTCGACGAGGCAACCTCGTCTGTTGACACAATGACGGAGCAGATAATCCAGAAGGCGCTGACAAAGGTGACCGAGGGCAGAACCTCGTTCATCATCGCGCACCGCCTTTCGACAGTCCGCGACGCCGACGTCATAATCGTCGTAAAGGACGGAAAAATCGTAGAGCAGGGAACCCATAAGGAGCTTATGAGAATGAAGGGCTACTATAATTCCCTCTATACCCGTCAGTACGAAAAAGAAGCGATACAAGGAATCATATAAAGAAAAACGGCTGAGCAATCAGCCGTTTTTCTTTTATTCAACTTTTTCAGCCATTTCCTTGGCGCGCTCGATGTACTCCTTGAAACGATTCTCGTCGCGCACGGGATCAAACCATTCCCATCCGTTCGGTGCGGTCATACCGCGATACATAAGACTGCAATTACCCGCAAAAAGATGACCATATGATAAGGGTTCCTTTGTACCGTCGGGGAGCTTTATCAGCCCCTTTCCTTTTACAACCTTAATCCCGCCGTAGATGAGCGGATCACCCACGTCCATTTCGGTGCCATCGGGGATACTGTCCCACTTGGGATAAGCTTCAAAAGCTTTTTCAAGCCATTCATATCCCTCGTCTTTTTTGCCGCAGCCAAATAAAGCACATGCAGTACGAAAGCTCGTGCTTGCATAATGTCCGAGCCAAGCGTCTGGCACGATTCCGTCGCCAAGTCCTTCTATGATTTTTAAGCGATATTTGTTCCAAGCGACCGCCTTTTCCTGCGCTGCCCAATATCTTGACGGACGGCCGAAGAAATGACAGAGAAGATGGAAATTGTTAGCATCGTGAATAAGTCGGCTTTCTTTGTGCTTGCCTTCGTCCCACAAGCGGTCCTCAACGATTTCAGACTGAATAGAAGAATACTCCGTAATAGGGGGCGGAAGCTTACGAATGCCCGTGCGGTCTGCAAATATAACGATATCGCCGTCATCATCCGCTACGTAGGTATATTCTGCTGCGCCTACAAATCCGTCTGTCAGATCAAGTGCGTCGTATCGGCGCATAAGACCGTCCGCCATCGGCATAAAACCCTCACCCGTGCCTTCGTAGGATGTAAGCTCATAAATCGCGGTTTTGGATCCGCCGCAGTATTCGCTTTCAGTACGCACGATTCCGATTCCTTCGGCAAAATAGTAAACCTTCTTGTCGCCGCGATACGACAAGCCGCCTTCCATTCCTCCAATGTCAAGGCAAAGCTTGAAGCAGTTTTCAAAGGTTCCTGCTTTCGTTGTGATCGTTCCGCCGTCCTCGCAGGAAATCTGCGTTTTCACCGTGTTGTCCCATTCTGTGTATTCCACGACGGGAGATGTGCCTATGCGCCATTCATCTGACCAAAGACAGTTGGTGGCATCCTGCAAAATGCCCAAGATATCATTGTAAAGAAGCGGATCTTCCGCAACACCCATACCGCCCATATTTTTCCATTCAAATGACCAGCGGGGATTGTAGCCCGTGAGAACGAGATTGTCCGATTTCTTCCTTACGTATGTTCTGTTAAAGAAATTCCAGTGTCCTGTTGCGGTATATTTGGGATTGAATGTCGTGTCGGTAGCCATAATTCTACTAACAACCGACACTGCCGCTTTCGTATGTGCCTTTTCTATTGGAGTTTCGGCAAGACGCTCTGCGCGTTCAACGGCATGGCTTATGTCGCGAATGAGATAGCTGTCGTTTTTTTGCTGATAGTATTCGTTTGCGATCTCCTGCACCGCGTCGATCCAGGAATCTCGGTCGTATCCTAACCGCTCGGTCTCTCTGTAATACTTAATTCCTATCCTGTCGCCGTTCACGAAGGAAACGGTGAACTTGAGAATCGAAGCGACTGTTTCAGGTGAGTAATCGGCGGAGTATTCCCAGGTGTTTTCGGGATAGAGCGGAAGAAGTCCCGATCCGCCTTTAATATCATACGATTTAAGTAAATGCGTTGTCGTTATGCAGTCGGTCGTCAGGTCTTGGCGAACTATTCCGACGCCATCCTTATAGTACGTTCTGCATACGCTTTTTTCGCTGTAGAGCCAATATCTTGTTTCCCAAAGCTGACACCCTTCAAATCTGCCTGCGGGTGTTTCTGCGGCTTCGTTTTCACTTACAAACGTAAGCCGAGTGCCGTCCGTACCGATAAAGCTTTCGCCAATGGAGATGTCAGCAAAGAAATGTCCGTCGCAGTGAGACGCATTTCTGAACAATTTGTGGCAGTGATCGTCTATCGAGCCAAGGAAACCCATTCCGATGCCGTTATCTTTGAAAAAGCGAAGTTTTCCGTCTATAATGCGGAATTCCGCCATGTTTGCTCCGATCATAAAGCTTTGTTGCGGCAGATCGTTATAATGCTCGCTCATGCGTTTTTCGATCTTCTTGGCTTCGGGGACAAGTATGTGCCAGACGTCATCATCAGGCAAGATCTGCCGCGCTTTATTGTACGCGGCATCTCCTTCCTCGGTTTTTCCTGCGCGGAAAAGATTATAGCCGAGCCAAAACCACTCGCGCCCGAGGGCTTTTACAAATCCCGCCTTTTCAAGGCGCGGAATCTGTTTGTCGCGCATAAACTCGATACGCGCACCGCCGTATACCTTTGAATCCTCGCGGGCAACGATAAAGGTCATAACTTCTTCGTTTTTGCCTTCCGCTGCGGCATCGGCAATCCGTGCAAACAAAGCATCGTTCTTTTTGCCGGGTAGCCACCACCAACCGCGCATCAGCACGTCGGCGAGCGCGTGTTGCTTTTCTTTACACTCGGGAAGCTCTTCAACCTCGGAAAGCACTTCCTTGTATACCTTTTCAAATCCGCTCTTGTCATTTTTTACTTGCCAAAGTTTTAGTTCTTCAACCTTTTTCATAACACGTTGCACAAGAGTATCACTATACTTTTCGTTCATAGCGCAAAGCTCCTTTCTGATTCGTTTTCTGCCGTCGTGAAGGTGCCATTTTACAGTTCCTGCGGAAATTCGCATCCTGTCTGCTATTTCTGCAATAGAAAGGTCCTCAAAATAATGCAGTTGAATTATCTGCTTGACCTTTTCGGGCAGAGAGTCAACTGTTTTGGTGACTTCATCTCTATCCTCGGATATCGCATAAAGGTCGGCAGGGTTTTCGGCGGCATCCGCGGTGATGTTCAAGTTATCCACGACGTCAAGCGGAAGAAAGCTACGGTATCTGCTTATCATATTTAAGGCACAGTTTTTAGAAATACGGCATACCCAAGAGCCGTATTTCTTCGGCTCTTGCAAGGTGTTTAGCTTCATCCAAGCCGTAACAAACGCATCCTGCGCGGCATCCTCTGCCATAAAACGGCTTTTTGTAATGGATAACGCGGATGAAACGACGGCACTTTGATAACGCTTAACCAAAACCTCGTATGCGCTTTGCTCGCCCGCGAGGGTGAGCATTACTAAAGTCTCATCAGATTCATATTGATAATACATATCCGTTCTCCTTCCTTGAAAACTTGGGATACTGTTTTTGAGCGCTCGTCTATTAGACACGGATCAAAACAAAAAGGTTGGGTAATTTGGAAAAAATCTTAAAAACCGAAAAAAACGGCTTTGAAATCAGCCGTTTTTTATATTCGGTTTTCCGTTGTAAATTATGAGCAAGCGTCCGCTTTGAAGCGAAATTTTCGCTTCCTTTCCGACGAAGTGATTGCTTACTCCGAGAGGGAAGGAAGGCGAGAGCGTTATGCCCAACGCTTCGTATTTAAGCCCCGAAATGCTGACACCCCTTGCCTCGCAGCCGAATGCAAACACCGAGCACCTGCCTGAGTTTTCGCTTCCAAGCGTGATAGAATCCGAAATGACGGTCGCAGTCGTGATGCCGTCGGTCAAAAAGGCGTTTATGCCATTTTCACAAGCGTAAAGAAGCGTTTGGAGATTTGCCATAGTGTGGTCAAGCTCACCGCCGAGTCCGCCCGAAATAATGACGGTGTCATATCCGAGTGACATAGCTTCTTTAAGGGCAAGCATCGTGTCGGTATCGTCCTTCTCGATAGGAAAAACGCGCACGTTTTCTCCCGACGGACGGGTGCCGAGAGAATCAAAATCGCCGATTATCAGATTGGGCGCGATTCCTGCCTTATTAAGCTTTTCTATCCCCGCATCGGCGGCAATAACGAAAGCGCTGTTTTCAATATAAAGCTCCGACGGCCCTGCGCCGACGATACAGCAAAGCTTCATAACCTATCTCCGTTTCGTATCATTAAAAATATTATACCACCAAAACCGCGCCCTTGCAATACAAAAATGCGTATATATACTTGATTAGATGGGAAAAATATGGTATTATAAAGGAAAGTAACACCGTTTAAACAAACACCTCATCCGGTTTCGCTTCGCTCAACCACCTTCCCCTGAGGGGAAGGCAAGACATCGTGGCAAATCTTACCTGTTGCGAAAGGGGTTTCCAAAGGGGAAAACGTATTAAAAACGCGAACGCGTTTTTTGTCGGTTTGCCCCTTGGCACGTTTCTTTGCAAGCGTTTCTTTTCGTGGAAAAAGAAATGCGAAAAAATCAAGAAAGAGGAAAAATATGAGATCATACGAACGCTTCTTAAAATACATCACCTATTCCACAGCATCATCCGAAACATCAGGCGTTACTCCCAGTACCGACGGTCAGCTCGTGCTCGCAAAGGCGCTTAACGACGAGCTTCTTTCAATGGGCATAAAGTCTACCTATAACGACCTCGGCTACGTTTACGCCGTTATCCCCGCAACAAATGGCTGCGAAAACGTCCCCGCGATCGGCTTTATCGCACACATGGATACCTCGCCCGAATTCAGCGGCGAGGGCGTAAAGGCGCAGCTTATCGAAAATTATGACGGAACTGACGTAATTCTCGGTGAAAGCGGACGCGTTCTTAAGGTCAGCGACTTCCCGCACCTCACCTCCCTTAAAGGTCAGACCCTTATCACAACCGACGGCACAACGCTCCTCGGGGGTGATGATAAGGCAGGCGTCGCTGAAATAATCACAATGGCAGAAATACTGCTTAAGAATAACCTCCCTCACGGAAAGATCTGCATAGGATTTACACCGGACGAGGAGATCGGAGAGGGTGCAGACCACTTTGACGTTCCGCTTTTCGGTGCAGATTTCGGATATACGGTAGACGGCGGCGGTGTCGGCGGAGTTGAGTACGAAAACTTTAACGCATCGGGTGCTCTTGTCAAGATCAAAGGCTTTTCAGTACATCCCGGAAGCTCAAAGAATACGATGATAAACGCATCGCTTGTCGCAATGGAGTTCAATTCGATGCTCCCCGCCTGCGATACACCCCGTAATACTGAGGGCTATCAGGGCTTCTTCCACTTGACCGACATGAAGGGCGAAACCTCTGAGGCAACCCTTTCTTATATCGTACGCGACCACGATGCACACAATTTCGAGATCAGAAATGAAACGCTACGCCATATAACCGCACTTCTCAACGAAAAGTACGGCGAAGGCACCGTCACGCTCGAAATCAAGGAGCAGTACCGCAATATGGCGGAAATGGTGCGTCCGCATTATCACATCGTCGAGACCGCGATAAAGGCGGCGGAAAACGTCGGCGTTACCCCCGAGGTCTACCCGATAAGAGGCGGCACAGACGGTGCGCGCCTGTCCTTTATGGGACTTCCTTGCCCGAATCTCGGCACGGGTGCTTATGCAGGTCACGGCCCGTACGAGCACGCAACAGTTGAGGGTATGGACAAATGCGTCGAGATACTTCTCGAAATAGTAAGAATTTATGCGGAAAAGTGATATGAAATTTTCTAACGCCATTCTCCTTTCGCTTGCGGGAGCGGGTACTGCGGCACTGTCATATTTTGCGATTAACAAAAAAATGTGTCTCCGAACCTACCCCATTTTCAGCGAGAAGATAAAAGCCCCCGTTAAGATACTTCAGATCTCCGATCTCCACAGCTCGCATTACGGAAACGAGGGCTCGGAGCTTATCGACGCTGCAAATAATATTTCCCCCGATATCGTAGTTATGACGGGAGATATACTCGATAACCGCGCACCAAACGGCGCCTGCTTCAGATTTCTGAAGAAGATCGCCGCGCTATACCCCTGCTTTTACGTAAGCGGAAACCACGAGATCTATACTCACCTCGTTGACGCGATAAAGGAAAAGCTCGTTTCCTACGGGATCAGAGTTCTTGAGGGCGAGACCGAAACGGTAACAGTTGGCAGTCAGAATGTTGTAATAGGCGGTGTCGACGACCCGATAGAATCGCCTGATGCCCGCGGTCGTCTATGGGAGGATCAGCTCACGGACTGCGGAAGAAGTCTCGACGGCAACAGCTTCAGCATTCTCTTAAGTCACCGTCCTGAGCTGATAAGCTATTATGAGGAAACTCCCTTTGACCTCGTCCTGACAGGTCATGCGCACGGCGGACAGGTGATAGTTCCTCACCTGATAAACGGTCTTTACGCGCCGCATCAGGGCTTCTTCCCGAAATATGCGGGCGGGGAATATATTATGGCAAACGGCGGGAAAATGATAGTCAGCCGAGGTCTTTCAAAATACGTTCTTCCGCGTGTTTTCAACCGCCCCGAGCTCGTGCTTGTTACGCTTCTTCCCTCGGGAGAGAATGAATGAAAATAGCGGTACTGCTTTTGCTTTCGCTTCTGCTCACCTCATGTCGAAGCGGAGACCTTATGACGATATATTCAGAGGGGGATACGGCTCCCGTACAGTCGACCGAGGCGGAAACCGAGCCGCCCGAGCTTCCTGTCGGCTCTCTTAAGCTTGTTGAGCTTACAGAGACGGTATCCGCAGGCAAGACCGCGTCAGTCACTGTCAAGGGACTGCCGAACACGGAATATATGATAATCGTGACCTACACCTCGGTAAGTCAGGCGAATGGGCTTGAGGAAAGGTATACCGATAAAAACGGTATCGTAAGCTGGTCCTGGCGCGTCGGCAACAATACGAATCCGGGGACGTACACGATAGAGATCAAAAGCCTTACCGAAAAGATCACGCTTTATTTTAACGTAACCGCGCCGCAAACGGAAAAGTAATAAATCCGTCCTTTACAGCATAATCTGTATCAAAAGCTTTACGCCGAAAGGCGGGAAGGGAAGGATACGGAATGCTGACCGAAGCAGCAGTAGCCGAGAGATGCCGTCTTCTCGGCAAATACATAGTCAAAACGGGCGCAACGGTGCGCGCCGCCGCGGCAGAGTTCGGCGTTAGCAAATCGACCGTTCATAAGGACATAACCGAAAAGCTGGAAAAAATCAACCCGTCCTTGTACCATTCGGTCAAGGAGGTCCTTGATAAAAACAAGTCGGAGCGCCACATAAGAGGCGGCGAGGCGACAAAGGAAAAATACAGAAGGCTCAAAAAAGATAAGCTTAATAAAAATTAACAAAAAATCACCCCCCTGAGGGTGTTTTTTTTGTTGACTAATTCGAATCGATGTGATACAATGAAATCGTAAGCTTGTTATTAAGGAGATACGATAATGAGACGGATTTTGGCTTTTGTTCTGGCATTCATCACGCTGTTTGCGCTTTGCGCCTGTGACAATGAGGGCAACGGCGGAGGAAAAAAAGGCGATGCCTACACCGCGCGCCACTCGCACCTTTACCCTTACGCGAGCTTCTATACCGATTACGACTATTCGGTGGTTATCGACGGCACAAAAGCGGAGCTTGTCCAGATTGCCTACGAAGCAGACACGAATGACGACGGAGCTTATACCACGGATGAAAAAACGAGAATGACGGGTACCGTCAAGCTCGAGGACGGATATTACGTTATCTCCGTGAAGAAGGTTTATAATTCCGTAAAGATCAGCGGCGCGGGCGCAAATACGTACAAAAATGAAATGATCCAAAACGCACGCGATGCGATTGCGGGCATCAACAAAGATAATCCCAATTACAAGAACTATGTAGCTCGCTACGAGCTGATGATCGATCTTTACAGCGGTAAAGAGGTCGACGCCACTGCGGTGAGCTTGAGCGAGTTTGATACGGTGGTTTACAAGGTCAAGCTCGACGACAAGAGCGGAAAGATCACTGAGATGGTGATGCTGGCAGACGGAAATTCGATGGGCGGATACACGTTTGAGTACGATAAAAACGGCGTTATGACCCGTTCGACCGAATACGACAACGATAACGATCTGTGGGAGACCGAATATCGCGCAAACGGTACCCCTTCATTCTTTAAGTATACGACCGAGGATGAGGTAATGGCGTTTGCCTGCGACGAAAACGGTACCGTTACCGAGATCGCCGAAGATTGATGTCCGTAACAATAAACAAAGGAGAAATATTTATGAAAAAGCTTTTAATTTTTATCCTCGCTCTCTGCATGGTCCTTCCTCTTGCCGCTTGCGGAAGTAAGAAGGGCGCGACCAAGGAGCCCGCGCTTGAGATCAAGTCATGGGCATTCCACGGCTTTGAAAAGACGATAGTCAACGTCGGACCTAAGGATAAGACCTTCAAGACCGATTATACCGTCTACCTTACAAAGGGTGAGACGCAGGGCTGTCAGGTCGCTATCTACGCAAATAAGGATATCAGCAACGTTACCCTCGGTCAGGCATCCGGAGAAAACGAGCATATAAAGACCTCTATGTTCTCTATGGAGCGCGCACATGCCTGCGGCAGAAAGTATGAGTACACAGATGCGCTTATTCCTTACTACGGCAAGCGCCTTAAGCTTCAGGCGAGCAGAATACTTCCCTTTATGGTCGAGTTTACGACCACGAAGGATACTCCCGCAGGAGAGTATAAGTACGTTTACGAGGTAAAGGACAAGGATAAAAACGTTCTTGCTACCTATAATATCACCGTTCACGTCTGGGATATCGTTCTCCCCGAGGAGAGAACCTTCCAGACCACGGGCGGACTTAAAAGCGACTGGGTAAGCCATTTCAGGGGAACCTATACCGAATGGTATGAAGCGGCAATTCAGCATAACATAAGCCCGTACAAGATCCCTTACGATATTCTGGACGAGAAGGCAGATGCTTATATGTCCGACCCTCGCGTTACAGCGTTCCAGGTGTCTATTCCCAGGAATGAGGACGGCACCATAAACGAGGAAAAGCTTCTTCAGTATTATAATAAGATCAAGAGCAATAAGGATTGGCTCAAGAAGGCGTTCTTCTATCCTCTCGACGAGCCGAGAACCTCCGAGCATCTTGCTCAGCTCCGCGATTGGGAAAAGAAGCTGGGCGAGCTTTGTCCCGAGATCGATATCTGTGCCCCCTTCTATACAAATATTCAGCTTGGCGCAGGCAAGGACCAGACCGAGGACATGATGGACTATACGACCCTCTGGTGTCCTAAGCTTTGTCTCTGGGACGATAGCCAGTCATACGATAAGTATCTTAACTATAAGCCCGACAAGACCTTCCATGAGAGAATGGATGAGCAGATAGCCGAGGGCGACAGAATGTGGTCCTACGTTTGTAATGCTCCCGACGATCCTTATGCACAGCTCTTTATCGATACCGAGGGCGTTAATCAGCGTCTCATGTTCTGGCAGTTCTGGCAGAGAGACATCGACGGCTTCCTCTATTGGTCGATCAACTCCTACGGCTATAAGGAAGGACCTAACCCGTCTGATGCGGGTATCAAGAATCCGACAAAGCAGAACCCTTGGAAGACGGTAAACACCAAGATCCCAAGTAACAAGGGAACGATCTACGGCTGCGGCTTCCTCTTCTACCCCGGTCAGGACGTCGGTTATGGCGGCGCGGTTGCTTCTATCAGAGCGAAGAACGTCCGTGACGGCGTTGATGATGTAGAGCTTCTCAACCTTGCAGAAAAGTATCTCGGCAAGGAATGGCTTCTCGAAAAGACCTACGAGGGAACTCCTTCTCTTACCGAGTTTGTTGATGGAGACAAATTCGAGGCACTCCGTATAGAGATCGGTAACGCTCTTGAGTCAGCACTTAAAAATCAGTAATATTTTAAACGGCAATTCCGATTCGGAATTGCCGTTTTTGCTGTACAAAGCGTGACGTTATAACGGTGTTTAATAAAAGTTAACAAAATATACGTCCGCTTGGATGAGTTTTTTGTTGACTGATTCGGGATTATGTGATACAATGTGAAAAGTAAAACTTAATTTCATAAGGAGACTACTAATGAAAAAGCTTTTAATTTTGATCCTTGCTCTCTGCATGGCTCTTCCTCTCGCCGCTTGCGACAGCAAGAACAGCGGAACCAAGGAGCCTAAGCTTGAGATCAAGGCTTGGGCATTCCACGGCTATGAAAAGACAATAGTTACCGCTAAGCCCGGTAGCAATCTCAAAACCGATTATACCGTGTATCTTACAAAGGGTGAGACCGAGGGCTGTCAGGTCGCTATCTATGCGAATCAGGCTATCAAGAACGTCACCTTCGGTATGAACAAAGACGCTTCTGCCGCGACGGATGCTATTACTACCTCGATGTTCTCGATGGACAGAGCACATACTGCATCCAAGAAGAAGGAATATACCGACTCGCTTATTCCCTACTATGGCAAGCGCCTTCAGCTTCAGGAAAACAGAACGCTCGCCTTTATGATCGATTTTACGACGACTAAGGATACTCCCGCAGGCGAATATAAGTACGTTTACGAGGTAAAGGACAGCGATAAGAAAGTTATTGCTACGTACAATATCACCGTTCATGTCTGGGACATCACTCTCCCCGAGGAGAAAACCTTCCAGACAGCAGGCGGACTCGGAGCCGGCTGGGTATCTAATTCCAAGGGTACGTACAGCGAGTGGTACGAGACTGCGCTCCAGCACAATATCAGCTCCTATAATATCCCTTGCGACATTCTTGACGAGAAGGCCGACGCGTATCTTTCCGATCCCCGTATGACTTCCTTCGTTATGCCTATTCCGAAGAATGAGGACGGCACTATAAACGAAGAAAAGCTTCTTCAGTATTACAATAAGATCAAGGGTAATCCCGAGTGGCTTAAGAAGGCTATCTTCTATCCTCTTGACGAGCCGAGAACCCCCGAGCATCTTGTTGAGCTTCGTGAGTGGGAAAGAAAGCTCGGCGAGCTTTGCCCCGAGATCGATATTTGCGCTCCCTTCTATACGAATATTCAAATCGGCGAAGGTAAGGACCAGACCGAGGACATGATGGATTATACTACCCTCTGGTGTCCCAAGCTCTGTCTCTGGGATGACAGTCAGTCCTACGATAAGTTCCTCAACTATAAGCCCGACAAGACCTTCCACGAGAGAATGGATGAGCAGATAGCAGAGGGCGACAGAATGTGGTCCTACGTTTGTAATGCTCCCGACAATCCTTATGCACAGATGTTTATCGATACTGAAGGAACCAATCAGCGTTTCATGTTCTGGCAGTTCTGGCAGAGAGATATTGACGGCTTCCTCTATTGGTCTATTAACTACTATGGCTATAAGGAAGGCCCCAATGCCTTTGACCTTGGCATCAAGAATCCTACCATGCAGAACCCCTGGAAGACCGTAAATACCAAGATCACGAGTAATGAGGGAACGATTTACGGTTGCGGCTTCCTCTTCTATCCCGGCCAGGACGTCGGATACGGCGGAGCAGTTCCTTCCATTCGTGCAAAGATCGTCCGTGACGGTGTTGATGATATAGAGATGTTCTACCTTGCAGAGCAGTATCTCGGCAAGGAATGGCTCCTTGAAAAGACCTACGAGGGTACTCCTTCTCTTACCGAGTTCGTAAGCGCAGACAAGTTCGCTTCTCTCCGTATCGAGATCGGTAATGCTCTTGAGGCAGCTCTCAAGAATCAGTAATAATTTAAACGGCAATTCCGAAAACGGAATTGCCGTTTTTTGTGTGATTGAAGGAAGACTTTTGATCTTCGTTTAATAAAAGTTAACAAAATATGCGTTCTGTATTTGATGATTTTTGTTGACTAAATTAGAAACATATGTTACAATGTGAAAAGTAAATCTACTTCACAAGGAGAAATACCAATGAAAAAGCTTTTAGTTCTGATTCTTGCTTTTATGATGGTTCTTTCTCTTGCTGCCTGTAACAAAAAGGATGGCGGAGAGAAGGAAGTGCCCCTTGTCCTCAAGGCGTGGGCATTCCATGGCTTCGATAAAACTAACGTGGGCAAGGATCCCGGAGATGATCTGAAGACCGATTACACCGTGTATCTCGCCAAGGGTGAGACTGAGGGATGTCAGGTCGCCGTATATCCAAACAAGGATTTCAAGTACATCACCCTTAACTATAAGTCGGGTGAGACCGAGCTTGTAAAGCCTGCGATGTTCTCTATGGAAAAAACCCATTCCGTAAAGAAAAGACAGCAGTATACCGACTCGCTTATTCCTTATTACAGCAAGCGACTTGCGCTGACGGCTAACGTTGCTCTTCCGTTTATGATCGAGTTCACGACGACGAAAGACACCCCCGCAGGCGAGTATAAGTACGTTTACGAGGTCAGAGATACCGATAAAAAAGTTCTTGCAACCTTTAATATTACCGTCCACGTCTGGGATATCGTTATTCCCGAGGAAAAAACCTTCCAGACTGCTGTCGGTCTGAATTCAGGTCATGTCAGTGCGGTAAGAGGCATTTACAAGGATTGGTACGAGACCTGCCTTCAGCATAATATGAGTCCGTATTCTCTTCCTTACAATATTTTAAAGGATGAGGCGGACGCATATATGTCCGATCCCCGCGTGACTTCCTTCGTCGTTCCCGTTCCGAAGAACGAGGACGGAACGATAAACGAAGAAAAGATTCTTGAGTATTACAACAAGCTAAAGACAAATAAGGTCTGGCTTGATAAGGCTATCTTCTATCCGCTCGACGAGCCGAGAACCGAGGAACATCTCGCTCAGCTCCGCGAATACGAAAGAGTCCTTACGGCTCTTTGTCCCGAGATCGAGATCTGCGCCCCCTTCTATACAAATATTCAGATAGGAAAGGGTAAGGACCAGACCGAGGATATGATGGATTATACCCGACTCTGGTGCCCCAAGCTCTGTCTTTGGGATGATAGTCAGTCCTACGATCGCTTCCTCGATTACAAGCCCGAAAAGACATTCCACGAAAGAATGGATGAGCAGATCGCAGAGGGTGAAAGAATGTGGACTTACGTATGTAATGCCCCCGACGAGCCCTATTCGCAGATGTTCGTCGATACCTTGGGTGCAAATCAGCGCCTGCTCTTCTGGCAGATCTGGCAGAGAGATATTGACGGCTTCCTCTATTGGTCTGTAAACTCCTACGGTTGGGAGGGTCCCGAGAACAACAGAACCCTCAAGAACCCTTGGGAAACGGTAAACACAGGAATCTCGAGCAACAAGGGAACGATTTACGGCTGCGGCTTCTTATTCTATCCCGGATATAACGTAGGCTATGGCGGAGCGGTTCCGTCGATCCGCGCAAAGATCGTTCGCGACGGTTGTGACGATATTGAGATATTCAATCTTGCTGAGCAGTATCTCGGCAAGGAATGGCTCCTTGAAAAGACCTACGAGGCTACTCCTTCTCTTACCGAGTTTGTAAGCGCAGACAAGTTTGCTGCTCTCCGTATCGAAATCGGTAATGCTCTTGAGGCAGCTCTCAAGAATCAGTAATATCTTAAACGGCAATTCCGTTTTCGGAATTGCCGTTTTACTGTATCGGGAGAAAATACGGTTGACACGGAGGACAGTTAAAGGTATAATAATTATATAATTACGATAAAGAGAAGGCACGCTTATGAAAAAGATATTGACATTGATACTTGCTTTTTGCGCGCTCCTTTCCCTTGTCGCTTGCAATAACGGGGAAACTGCGCCGAAGATAACCGATAGCGTAAGTGCTTGGGCGTTTCACAGTTATGAAAAGACTGTGGTAAATTCCGCTCCCGAGGGTGAGTTTTCAACGGAATATACCGTGTATCTTGCCAAGGGCGAGACTGAGGGCTGTCAGGTCGCGCTCTATTCAAAGTCGAAGCTTGAAAATACTACGCTCACCGAGAAATCGGGCGATGACGCTATTGAGGTCTCGGTCTATTCGATGAATCATTCTCATAAGATCGGCAAAAGACAGTATACCGACTCTCTTATTCCATGTAAGGGAGACAAGATCACCCTTGAAGAAAAAACCGTACTCCCCTTTATGATAGAATTCAAGACCGACGAGAATACCCCGTCGGGCGATTACGAATACGTTTACGAGTTTAAAAACGAGAGCGGCAAGGTGCTTGCGACGTTTAATATAACGGTTCACGTATGGGATATCGTTCTGCCGAAGGAAAAGACCTTTGCGACCTCCGCCAATATCGGTACCGAGTGGATCGCATATCACGGCGTTTATACAAGTGAAATATATGCTATGTGGTACGAGATGGTGCTCGAGCATAACATAAGCGGCTATTACGTTCCTTACGGGATCCTTGACGATCGCGCCGATGCCTATATGTCCGATCCGCGCGTCACTTCGTTCATGGTCAAAATACCGACAGATACCGACGGCAATATAATCGAGGAGGATCTCCTCAAGGTATATAACAAGCTGAAAAGCAATCCCGATTGGCTGAAAAAGGCATATTTTTTGCCGCTTGACGAGCCGAGAACGCCCGATCATCTGACAAAGCTTCGCGAATGGGAGAAAAAGCTTTCCGAGCTTTGCCCCGAAATCGAGATAATGGCTCCTTATTATACGAATATCCAGCTCGGCGAGGGCAGGGATCAGACCGACGATATGATCGAATATACCGATCTCTGGTGCCCGAAGCTCTGTCTTTGGGACGATAAAATGTCCTACGATAAGTTCCTTAACTATAAGCCCGAAAAGAGCTTTGCCGACAGGATCGCTGAGCAGAAGGCAAAGGGCGACAGAGTCTGGAGCTACGTTTGTAACTCTCCTGACGATCCTTATGCGCAGATGTTCATCGATACCGAGGGTGTAAACCAGCGACTGCTTTTCTGGCAGATGTATCAGAGAGATATCGAGGGCTTCCTCTATTGGTCGGTGAACTACTACGGCTATAAGGAGGGACCGGGCGAAAAGGTTACCGCAACCCCTCTTAATCCGTGGGAGACGACAAACACGAAGATCACAAACGGTGAAGGCAAGACGATATACGGTTGCGGCTTCCTCTTCTATCCCGGTAAATACGTCAGAGCCGGATTTGCCGTCCCCTCAATAAGAGCGAAGATCGTCCGTGACGGCATTGACGATATTGAGCTTTTCTACCTTGCCGAGAAATATCTTGACAGGGAATGGCTGATGGAAAAGGCGAAGGCGGGAACACCGTCGCTTACCGAGTACGTTAACGGCGACAAATTCGCTTCTCTCCGTATCGAGATCGGTAACGCCCTTGAAACGGCAATCAAAAAGTAATTTTTTCCAAGGAGAAAAATGATTATGAAAAAGATACTCGCGATTATTCTTGCGATCCTTACGGTGCTTCCGTTCGCAGCGTGCGGCGATGGCGGTAAGTCCGAAAAAAAGGAGCCTTCCACCTCAAACGTGACCGTCAAGGCTTGGGCGTTCCACGGATTTGAAAAAACGGTAGTCAACATAGCTCCCAAGGGAGAACTCAAAACGAAATATACGGTTTATCTTGCAAAGGGCGAGACCGAGGGCTGTCAGATCGCGGCTTATGCAAACGGCGAGATCAAGGACGTAACTCTTTGCCGGACCTCGGAGGACGTAGAGAATATCGAGCCGAGCGTTTATGAAATGTCGCGTACGCATAATATCAGCAGAAAGCAGTACACGGACGCTCTTGTTCCTTATAACGGCGGCAATCTGACTCTCCAAAGAAAGCGTGCTCTCCCCTTTATGATAGAGTTCAAGACAAACGAGAACACCGCCGCAGGCGAGTACGTTTATACCTATGAGCTCAGAGATAAGAAGGGAAAGGTTCTTGCCTCATACGAGATAACTGTTCACGTATGGGATATCACGCTTCCCAAGGAAAAGACTTTCACAACAGCCGCAGGTCTTACTCACGAGGGAATATACTACGGCGGCGGAGTATATTCCGAATGGTACGATATTTTGCTTGAGCATAATATCTGCGCTTATGATCTCCCGATCGATATCCTCAGCGACGAAGCCGACAAATATTTGTCGGATCCGCGAATTACTTCCTTTAGAATGCCTCTTCCCGGAAGCGGTGGCATTGTGAACGAAGAAAAGCTTATTGCAATGTACGAAAAGCTGAAGAAAAACCCCGATTGGCTGAAGAAGGCATATTTCTATCCCCTCGATGAGCCGAGAACAAAGGAGCACCTGAGTGAGCTTCGTGCGTGGGAAAAGCGTCTTGCCGCCCTTTGCCCCGAGGTCGAGATAATGGCTCCATATTATACGAATATCCAGCTCGGTGAAGGCAGAGACCAGACCGACGATATGGCGGAATATACTGACCTTTGGTGCCCGAAGCTCTGTCTTTGGGACGATAGCAGATCCTACGATAAATTTCTCAATTACACCCCTGAAAAGTCCTTTGCCGAAAGAATGGCTGACGCTCAGGCAAACGGCGACAAAGTCTGGACGTACGTTTGTAATTCCCCCTGTGATCCCTATGCTCAGCTCTTCATCGACACCGAGGGCGTAAATCAGCGCCTTATGTTCTGGCAGATATATCAGCGCGATATAGAAGGCTTCCTCTACTGGTCAGTAAACAGTTACGGACAGTTCACGAAAGATCCATGGAAAAACGTTAATACGGGCATCCCCGGCGAAAACAACGTTACCATCTACGGCTGCGGATTCCTCTTCTATCCCGGCAGACAGATCGGGCTTCTGAACTGTGTTCCTTCTATCCGCGCAAAGATCGTGCGCGACGGCGTTGACGATATCGAAATGTTCTATCTTGCAGAACAGTATCTCGGCAAGGAGTGGCTCCTTAACAAGACCAAGGAAGGTACGCCGACTCTTACCGCATATACGGACAGCGATACCTTTGCCGCTCTCCGTATCGAGATCGGTAACGCGCTCGAAGCAGCAATGAAAAAGTAATGCCAACCTCGGCAATTCCGTCTGGAATTGCCGAGGTTTTTGTTGACTTTCGGTATCTGAAATGCTATAATTGATTAACGGATCAGACTGATCCATTTATGCCTGAAGGAGACTTGTTATGGAAACTCGCTGGATGTACAGAACCTCAAACGATCTTTGCGAATTGCGCGAAGCGTCAAAGGGGGTATGCGTTATGCCTATCGGCTGTGTTGAGAAGCACGGCCTTCATCTGCCGCTCGGTCAGGACTCGCTTCAGGGCGAGGCGATCGCTTACGCTGCTTCTCAGATAGAGCCCGTTTGTGTGTTCCCGACATTTACGTTTGGAGACCTTTGCGGAGCCGCGCCGTCTGTTCCCGAGGGAACGGTTACTCTGCCTGAGGAAACTCTGCTTCTGCTTCTTGAGCAGCTCTGCGGACAGATCTCTCGCGCGGGCTTCCATAAGATTATAATTTTTAACTGCCACGGCGGAAACTACCCGCTTCTCTCCCTTTTTACAAGAATGCTTGCAAACAAGAAGCGCGATTATATCGTTGCGGTTGCGACCGTAACGGCAAACGAGCCTTATGAGATAGCTACGAACCTTAAGAAAAACGGACGCGGGATTTACCCCGAGCTTACAACTGAGGATGAGGACTATATCATAAAATTCTTTGACGAGGGCGGCACAGACGGTCACGCGGGATTCGGCGAGGTTGCATATATGATGGCAATCTCGCCTGATGCAGTACATCTTGACCGTCTCGGAATAGAAAGCGGTCTGTCAACTCATAAGGCCGACTTCCTTAACCAAGCAGGCCTGCGCATTCGCGACGGCGGTTGGGAGGTCGATTACCCGAACGCTTATGAGGGTACAGATCCTGTCGGATGTAACGAGAGAATGGCAAAATGCTGCTTCCGCCTTGCCGCAGAGCGTCTTGCGCGTTCGGTAAAGGTACTGAAGGAAGAAAACGAAACTCTCAAATGGCTTGAGGATTACCAGAGAGGCTGGTAAAATGTATCCGAAAATCGACGAACTGATGTCGGCAGTCGGTTGTACACGGTGGCCGGAACGCTGGCGTGAAATATATGACGGTGTGATGTCAGATTATGAAAAAAACGGTGGAACGCGCCTGACCGATCCCGATTTTTACTGCGAGCTCCACATGCGTTATGGGGGATTTCCGAATTATCTTGACGTTATCTGCGATGCGGCGACCGAGATAGGAAAGCGCGAGAATCTTTCAAGGCTGCTTGCCTTGCTCGGCGCATCTCTGTCTGACCGTGAGCACGTGTGGGCGGACGTTGCGGCGTTCACTCCTCCGATTCCCACAGAAGGTAAACGAGACTTTGCTCTCGATATGCTGACCGGACTTGCTACTGTTTCGATGCTCGAGTATTCACACGAGAATATGGCTGCCCGAAATATCCCGAACGAAATCGTTCTCAAAACGACGACTATGCTGGAAGCGGGTATCAGGGAGTTTGCAAAGCGCCACTGCGGTGCATGCGGATATCACTTGATGAATTGGAATCAGCGGGCAATCGACGGAACGCTTTTCCGTATCGGACGCTTTGAGATAGAGCTATGCAGTTACGGATCTCATTCAGTGGTGCTTGAAAACGGTGACGGAAAGCTGATCGCCATTGCCGACGGAACAAGGTTCCATCGCGACGGCTTTGTTCTCGGCTCGGCAGGATATAAGGACGAAAACGAGTCATTTGCGCCCGTTCTCTCCGAAACCGAGGACGCTTATATCGGTCATCCCTACGATTTCCTCGGGCGTTGCTCGAAGGAGCCGATCGAGCTGAAAAAGTGTGAGTGGAAAAAGATACTTTCGCACGGCGATAAGGTAATTGCCCTGCATATACCTTCAGGTGGAGCACTGACGCCCGAAGAGGTCGATAATACACTCGCTCTAACAAAGGACTTCGTAGCAAAATACTTTCCCGAGTGGGACTATCGCGGATTTATCTGTGAAAGCTGGTTGCTTGATCCCAAGCTTGGCGAGCTTCTTGGTGACGAATCAAATATCGTTAGCTTCGGTAGACGTTTTTTGCGTGTGTCGATAGAGAGCGGCGGAAGATCGCCCTTCTATTTTGTGTTTTTGCGGCCGTACGAGGAGGACGTTGATATCACGACACTTCCCGAAAACACCCGTCTTGAGCGAGCATTGAAGTCGCATTATAATAATGGCGGCTTTATATATGACTTCTTTGGTTATTTTAAGAAATAATATTTCCGGAGGGATATATGACAAGAAGAATCTTCACGGCATTTCTTTGTCTTATTATACTCCTTTCCTGCTTTGCGTGCGGAAAGGATGGTAAGAAGTCGGGTGGCGAAAAGACTCCCGAGCCTACGATTAAATCGTGGGCATTCCATAGCTTTGAAAAAACTGTTGTTAACGTCGTGCCGAGAAAAGAGCTTTCGACGAATTATAAGGTCTATATGACACAGGGCGAAATCGAGGGCTGTCAGGTCGCAGTCTATTCCGATACTGCTATTAAGAACGTAACGCTTACAATGAAATCGGGAGAAACCGAGCTTATTAAGCCCGCGCTGTACTCTATGGACAGAGCTCATAACGCCGGACGAAAAGAGTATACCGATTCTCTCATTCCGTATTACGGCAAGCGCCTTCAGCTTGAGAAGGGAAGAGTGCTTCCTTTTATGATCGAATTTACGACAACAAAGGATACTCCGGCGGGCGATTACGAGTACGTTTACGAGCTCAAGGATAAGGATAAGAACGTTCTTGCGACCTATAACATAACGGTTCACGTGTGGGATATCAGTCTTCCCGAGGACAAGACCTTTGCTTCTGCCGCGGGAATGGACCGTTCCTTCGTTACCTATTTTAACGGCGATTATGCGGATTGGTACGAGGCGGCGCTTCAGCATAATATTTCGGTATTCGTCCTTCCTTGCGACATTCTCAGCGACGAGGCGGATAAATATATGTCCGATCCACGCGTCACAGCTTTCCAGCTTACGATCCCCGAGAACGAGGACGGAACGATAGACGAGGAAACTCTTCTCGCAAGATACGAAAAGCTTAAGACAAACTCCGTGTGGCTCGAGAAGGCGTTTTTCTGGCCGATCGACGAGCCGAGAACTCCCGAGCATCTTGTTGAGCTTCGCGATTGGGAGGAGTATCTTTCGGCTCTTTGTCCCGAGGTCGATGTCTGTGCTCCCTTCTATACGAACATTCAGCTCAACGAGGGCAAGGATCAGTTGAGCGATATGGAGGAATACACGACTCTCTGGTGCCCCAAGCTTTGCCTTTGGGACGACAGTCAGTCCTATGATAAGTTTCTTAACTACAAGCCCGATAAGAGCTTCGCTGACAGAATCGCATACCACAAGGCGGGCGGCGACAGAGTGTGGACCTACGTTTGTAACTCTCCCGACGATCCGTACGCTCAGCTCTTCATCGATACCGAGGGCGTAAATCAGCGCCTCCTTTTCTGGCAGATATATCAGCGTGATATTGAAGGCTTCCTTTATTGGTCGATCAATTCCTACGGCTATAAAGAAGGCCCCGATCCTTGGGCAGTCGGAGATGTTGCTACAAGGCAGAATCCATGGAATACAGTAAATACCAAGATCACGAACGGTGAAGGTCAGACGATCTACGGCTGCGGCTTCCTTTTCTATCCCGGCTATGATGTCGGATACGATGGCGCGGTTCCTTCTATCCGCGCAAAGATCGTGCGCGACGGTGTTGACGATATCGAGCTCTTTTACCTTGCAGAGAAGTATCTCGGCAAGGAATGGCTTGTTAACAAGACCAAAGAAGGCACACCGACTCTTACCGAATACGTGAGCGGTGACAGGTTTGCTTCTCTCCGCATCGAGATCGGAAACGCCCTTGAAGCGGAAATGAAAAAATGACAACGAACGGTGATCCTGTGCGGGATCGCCGTTTTTTGTTGACAAAATCAAGTGCGGACGATATAATTGAATATATTAGTGCTTTCTGGAGATACCCATTTATGAAAAAGCTTGTCGCCTTTATACTTCTTATATGTGCAGTTCTTTCTTTGTCGTCTTGCGACGGTAAGAAAACGTCGGGCAAAAAGACTCCCGAGCCCGTTATCAAGGCTTGGACTATGCACAGCTTTGAAAAAACCGTGGTAAATATTGCTCCTAAGGGCAGTATTTCGACCGATTTTGAGGTCTATCTCGCAAAAGGAGAGACAGAGGGCTGTCA
Organism: Eubacteriales bacterium; assembly: GCA_045540115.1. Classification (GTDB taxonomy): domain Bacteria; phylum Bacillota; class Clostridia; order Oscillospirales; family CAG-272; genus Colimorpha_A. The sequence goes on along the minus strand of JAZQGR010000039.1, from coordinate 24,184 downwards.
GGTTGCGATCTATTCCGATCAGGAGATCAAAAACGTAACTCTTTCCCTCAAGTCGGGCGAGACCGAGCTTATCAAGCCGTCAATGTATTCGATGAACAAAACGCAGAAGGTCGGCAGAAAACAGTATACCGACGCGCTTATACCGTATTACGGAAGGCGTCTCAATATCGAAAAGAAAGTCATCCTTCCTTTCTTGGTTGAGTTTAAGACAGATGAAAATACCCCCGCAGGCGATTACGAATACGTTTACGAGCTTAAGGAAAAGGACGGAAACGTTCTTGCTACCTATAACGTAACCGTTCACGTATGGGATTTTGAGATCCCGATCGGAAAGACGTTTGCAACCGCAGTCGGTCTTCAGAGCCTCTTTATTGGATATTTTAACGGAAACGTGGAGAGCTGGTATAACACGCTTCTCGATCATAATATGAGCGCGTATGATCTTCCCTTCGATATTCTTGACCCACGCGCAGATGCTTATATGTCCGATATTCGCGTCACTTCCTTCCGTGTTCCCGTTCCCACTATCGAAGCGGAGGATCTTGACGGCGATAAATACCTCGATACGTTTGTGATCGACGAGGAGAAGCTTCTTCAATATTGCGAAAAGGTAAAGAGCGATCCCGTTTGGCTGAGCAAGGCGTACTTCTATCCGTACGACGAGCCGAATAAGCCGGAGCATCTCGCGCTTTTGAAGGAGATAGAGCGACAGCTTACCGAGCTCTGCCCCGAGATTGAAATAATTGCGCCATATTACACAAACATACAGCTTGGCGATGGCTACGATCAGACGGCACAGATGGAGGTCTATACCGACCTCTGGTGTCCCAAGCTCTGCCTTTGGGATGACGTTAAGTCTTATGACAAATTTCTTGACTATAAGCCCGATAAGTCGTTTGAAGAAAGAATGAACGAGCAGATCGCAAAGGGAGACAGAATGTGGACGTACGTGTGTAATGATCCGAATAATCCCTACGCTCAGCTCTTCATCGACACCGAGGGCGTAAATCAGCGCCTTATGTTCTGGCAGATATATCAGCGCGATATAGAAGGCTTCCTCTATTGGTCGTCCTGCTGGTACCGCAACAACAGTCCGTGGGACGAGGACGGAACCAATGCTCTTGTTGTGGAGGACCCATGGAAAGACGGGAAGTCGATAACTGACGGTGACGGCAAGACGGTTTACGGCGAAGGCTGGCTTCTCTATCCGGGCGTGAAGGTCGGATATGGCGGCGCGTGTCCTTCTATCCGCGCAAAGATCGTGCGCGACGGCATTGATGATATCGAGATGTTCTACCTTGCAGAGAAGTATCTCGATAAGGCTTGGATCATGGAAAAAACAAGGGAGGGTACGCCTACTCTTACCGAGTACGTAAGCGGCGATAAATACGTTGCGCTGCGTATCGAGATCGGAAACGCCCTTGAAGCGGCAATGAAAAAGTAATGTTCGGAGATAAATATGAAAGACAAAATATTAAGCTACTACGAGCAGATAGAAAAAACAAATATCGACCTTATGGTCGATAAAAACGAGATATTCCCCTACGTTTCGAAAACGAGTATTCACAGCGAGGTGACTGATTGGGCTTACGGTGAAGCGCTTGAAAGAGAATGTATCGAGATTGGAAAAGGCAAGAATGCAGTCGGCGAGGCAACTCTCGGAAACGCGGACAGACGCTTTTTCTTAAAGGTTATTGCCTGCATTCCGAATTGGCAGGAATTTGTTCTTCCGATGACAGTCAATGTGAACGGCAAGACCGTTTACGAAAACAAGGAAGCCTTTTTCGAGCAGGTAAATCTCGGTTGGCCGGCACTTTATATTGAGTTGCCTGACGGTGTTTTGGTTAATGGAAAAAATAATTTTGAAATAAACGTCGATAAGTCGCTATATCTTTCGGAGCTTTCGCTCGTTTCTTATCCAAAAATCGAGGATCTGTCTCAGGTATCGCTGCGAAAATACGTTAAATTGGGAAGCAAATTCGCCGTCGCGGTGCTTGATAAGAGAGACTATTTCACGGGAATAACAAGCATCAAAAACTGTGAGTTTATCGAAGCGAAATATTACAAAGACCTCTGCGTGCTTTCCTTTAATGCAACCTCGCTTGACGAAATGAGCTGTGTGGCGGATTTCGGCGATAAGACGGTGACGCTCGATATGCCGACGGCGGTCGAAAACGACGACGACTTTATTTTCGGCATCGACAGTGACGACCACCGTCACGATGATTCCGACGAAACAGCGTTTATAATCGAAAACGCGGTTCTTTCCGATATGGGTAACTATGTTCAGTTCCGTCCCCAACCGGGAAGAAACCATTATAAGCTCCTTGACCGCAAGGGATACGAAAGGCTTATCGATCTCATATCGACCTTCGGTATGAAATACGGTCTTTGCGACTGTGACGTCGTGCTTGAATATCTGCCCGACGTCTGTCCCGATAGCTTCTATGGCTACCATATTCACGAGCCTTACCTCTTCTTCAACCCCGCGCTCCTTGAAAACTCCTTTGAGAGCGAAAAATTCCTTTGCGATCCCGAGAAAACGAACGGCTCAAGCTCGTTCGGAGAAAGCAGAGAGTTGTATATGCAGGTGCTCAAAAAGTCGAAGAAACTCTTCTCAAAGGATAAGGGACTGACCTCCTTCGGTTCGCCATCGCTTCTCTGCGTTTACGAAGCAAATTCCGGTGTCGACAGAATAACGATCGAGCCGGTATCTAACCTCAACCTTCTGACGGGTGCCGTCAGAGCAAGTGCGGCAAAAATATGGGGCGCGCACGTTCCGACAGACTGGTACTTTGGCGTTCCCGTTGACGAAGTGAAGTCGAATAAGTACCGCCTCGCGATGCAGTATCTCTACCTGAACGGTGCAAGCTATCTCTACGCCGAAAACTCGCTTTTTAAAACAAACGCCTTTGAAAGATGCGACTGGGAGAGCGACTTCTGCGTAACGAACAGAAAATATCAGCGCGAGTTTTACGAATATGCCATCACACATCCGAGAATCGGCGAGCAGGTCGTCGATAAGGCGATCGTCTACGGAAGAAACGAGTTCTTCATGTGGAAGCTCAACGACAGGATCGCAGAGCTGAAGGAGAAGGACTGGGACTCCTACGTCTGGGGCAAGTGGGATAATGCTTACCATATCGCGTGGAACGCCTCCGAGGCATGGCTTCCCGTGAGCGACAAGCAGAACGTATTTGAAAGCCCGCTGAATAAGAATCTCTTCTCGGGAACTCCTTACGGAAACGTTGACGTAATTTATGCCGAAAACGACTTTTCAAAATACAAGCAGCTTTCCTTCCTCGGCTGGAATACGATGGACGAGTCACTCCTTTGCCGCCTGAAGGATTACGTCGCGGACGGCGGAACGCTTATGATCTCGTATTCGAATTTCAACCTTACCGACAGAAACGATAAGGAGCCGACATTCCCCGAAAGCGACAGTATAAAGGACTTTATAGGTCTTGAAATAACAGGATATGCCCCCGTCGGAAAGACCGCAAGCTTCGTTGACGGTACCGCTGTCGGTTTTGAAGAGAATATCGATATCGCTCTCGGAAAGCTCTGCGGCGCGAAGCCGATATGCGTCGATGAAAACGGAAACGGCGTGGTTTACGAAAACAGCTACGGCAAGGGTAAGATCTACCTTGTCGCGTTCAAGGACTATATAAAGAACGAAAATGATATTAAGGTGCTTTCGCATCTCATGACCGTGATAGGCGAAGAAGGCGACATCTGTTGCGATAACAATAACGTTTCCTTCACAGTTTACGAAACCGAAAACGAATACCGTATATCGGTGCTCAATATGAACTGCCTCGAGGGAGCAGACGAGGAATATTCGATCAATTTCCGCGGACATAAGCTCGCAGGTAAAGTAAACGTAGGTCAGATAATTGACCACGTTATCGCAAAATAACAAAAAAGACGGTTGCCGAGGTAACCGTCTTTTTATCTTTATTTTTTGAAGAACTGATAATAATAGCAGGGAATCATACCGTTATAAAGCTTGCGCACCTTGTCGGCACGGCGTCTGTAAAGACGCTCAAAGGTCTCGTCGGAGGTGATAACGTATATCTGCCACGAGCCGAGAGTCCTGAAATGCTCACCCATCTTGCCGTACAGCTTGCGCGCTTCCTCAACGGTTGAAAGGCGCTCGCCGTAGGGCGGATTGCAGACTATCGTTCCGCGTCTGCCGCCCGTCTCGATGGTAAGGGCATCCTGCTGAAAGACCTTGACGTATTTGCTGACCCCGGCTTTTCTGACCGTTTCACGGGCAACATTCACGGCGTTTTCGTCAATATCGGAGGCGTACGCCTCAAAATCAGTGTCGATTATTGAGTCAAACGCTTCGTCGCGGGCGTTGTCCCAATCGTCCTCGGTAATAAACGGATAATCCTCGGAGCAGAAGGAACGGTTAAGACCGGGCGCGGTATGAGTCATCATAAGCGCTGCCTCGGTAGCGATCGTTCCCGAGCCGCACATTGGATCCCAGAACAGCACGTTTTCACGCGGACGCGCAAGCTTGACGAGTGCCGCCGCAAGCGTTTCGCGAAGCGGGGCCTCTGTCGAAACGGGACGGTATCCTCGCTTGTGAAGCGGTACTCCGCTTGTGTCTATCATGAGCGACGCCATATCCTTGAGAATGAAAAACTCGATCTGATACTTGATCTCCGTTTCGGGCATAAATATCAGCCCGTAATGACTGCCAAGACGTGTGGCGACGGCCTTTTTGATTATCTTCTGGCAGTCGGGCAGGCTGAAAAGCTTGCTCTTGATACTGTGCCCCTTGACGGGGAATATATCGTTTCTGCCGATGTAGTTTTCCCACGGCATCGCCTTGACGCCCTCGAAGAGCGTGTCGAAATCAGGCGCCGGGCAGGTTCCAACCTCAATGAGCAAACGCTCGGCGAAGCGAAGGTTTATATTCAGACGCGGAATTGCCGATAGGGGTGCTGAAAACTTGACTCGTCCGTCGATAGTCTCGGTGCGCTTGTAGCCGAGGGCATCGATCTCCTCGCCGAGAAGCTTTTCAAGCCCAAACAGGCAGGTTGCGACAAAAATTTGTTCTGACATCTTTTTCTCCCGAAATTTGATGATAAAATTTTACCACTTCAAAGAAAAAAAGTCAATAAATCGAAGAAAAACTGCGGATTTTGAAAGAAAAAACGACATTTTTTGACCGTTGTTCACAAATCTGTGTTGCATAATACATAATTATTTGATATAATAATAAGACAAAATTACGAAAGAGAGCTGATGCGAGTGCTTAAACCAAGAATACTTGTCATAGGCGACGCGAGAACCGAGCTCGTTGTTTCGACAGAATCCATGCCGGAAAGAAACGGCAGAACCGAGGCTGAGAGCATCGACTATTACCCCGGCGGAAAGGGAATAATATCATCGGTCGCGCTTGCGCGTCTCGGAGCAGATGCGGTGCTTTGCTCTGCGCTCGGAGACGATACCTATGAAAAGGAGCTTGTCGAGTATCTTGAATCCGAGAGAGTAGATACGCGGTATTCTCCCAAAAAAAGAGGCGAAAGCACGCCTATCGACATTATAATCAAGGACTATAACGATAACGAAAAGAGAATAGCATACAGCGGAGCGATAGAAAAGCTTACCGAGGGCGATATTGAGGAGGCGTTCATATCCTATCCCGACGCCGTGATACTTCACGGAGAACTTCCCGAAAAGATCATAGACGAAACGGTAAGACAGAGCTCTGAGCATAACCTTCCCCTGTTTCTGCTCACGCTTCCTGATCCGTCGAGATATCCGATCTCGCGAATCGGTCAATGCGAAATTCTCGTGACCGACGAAAACGGTGCGCTGAAATATACCGGTATTCGCCCGTCGGATCAGGAAAAATGCATACGCGCGTGTATCGCGCTTTCCCAAAGAGTAAAAGCAAAATACGTTATCATTCGCCTCGGCGAGCGCGGCACCTTCCTTTTTGACGGAAAGTTCTCAACGTTCGTCTCGGCATACGACGTTCCTCAGCCAAAGGGCGTTGAAAGCGACGACGCCTTCGGTGCGTCGCTGGTTTACGAATATCTCCGTTCCGACGGCGATATCGCCCGCGCATGCGATTTTGCAACGGTTGTCAGCGCCGTGTATCTTTCTCGCGGCGGCGGACTCCGCGCCTACCCGTATTTCGAGGACGTTCGCAGATTTGTAAAGAGAAACGAGATAGATTACGATGTCGACGAGCTGTAATTACGAGAAGATAACGGGGACGTTCATGTCCTCCGACGAGGTGAACAAGGTTCCTTATTACCTCTATATTCCGAAGGGAAATCCCCACGCGGTGCTTCAGATAAGCCACGGAATGTGCGAATATATCGAGCGCTACGAAAAAGAGGGCTTTGTTTCGGCACTTTGCAATAAAGGAATCGTCGTCTGCGGTAACGATCATCTCGGTCACGGTCCGACAGTTCCCGACGATAAGCTTGGCTATTTCACCGATTACGAAAGGCTGACTGAGGATCTGCATATACTTAACGGAATAGTTAAAAAACGTTATCCGAGTCTGCCGTATATTTTGTTCGGACACAGCATGGGCTCATTCGTTGCGCGCGATTACGTGACGAAGTTTGATGATATCGACGGAGCCGTGTTCTCGGGAACGACGGCTGGAGATCAGCCGCTCGGCGCAGCGAAAGCACTCGCTTCCCTGATATGTAAGCTCAAGGGAGAGCATCACAGAAGCAAGCTTCTTGACAAGCTCGCTTTCGGCTCCTATAACAAGGGCTTCGAAAATGAGAAGGATAAGGTCTCGTGGCTGACTCGCGACGCTTCTGTCCGCCAGCACTATACTAACGATAAGTATTGCGGTTTCATGTTCACCACCGTCGCCATGAGAGAGCTTTTCAAGCTTCTGATCTCAATATCAAACGGCGAATGGGTAGAAAAGGTGCCGATCTCGCTCCCCGTTTTCATTGTCTCGGGAGATAAGGACCCTCTTGCCGACGGCGGCGAGGGCATAAAGGAGCTTTATTGCGCGCTCGAGGATCACGAGATGAACGAGCTCAAGATGAAGCTTTATCCCGAAAGCAGACACGAGATATATAATGATCTGTCCCGCGACGAAGCGTTTGCCGATCTCATTGAATGGGTGAAGGAGGTCTCGGAGGGCGTTGTTGCCTGCCGAAGCTATAATTCGATACCGTTCGGAAGGGCGGACTTTTAAGTGAAAAGACTGATGGGCATAGATTGCGGAGACGTCCGCACGGGAATCGCGGTAAGCGATCCGCTTGGCATTCTCGCCTGCGGCGTCGGAACCTTCAAGGCGCCGGGCAGACGTGCGCTGATCGCGATAATTCTCGAGCAGGCGGAGAAATACGGGATCGACGAATTTGTCGTCGGAAATCCGATAAATATGAACGGCACGGTCGGTGACCGTTCACTCAAGGCACAGAAGTTTGCCTCTGAGCTCGAAAGGGAATCTGGCAAGCCCGTTCACCTTTTTGACGAGCGTTGCACGACGATGGTCGCGCACAGTATTATGAATATGACCGATACGCGCGGTAAAAAACGCAAGGATAACGTTGATACCCTGTCGGCGCAGATAATACTTCAGAACTATATGGACAGTCATAAAAAATAAAATTTATATATTTTCAAAGGAGAAAAACCATGAAAAGAATCTTAACCATGCTCCTCTGCGGAGCACTCATGCTCACCTTCTTCGCTTGTAACGAGCCGAAAAAGAGCGATCCCCCCAAGCAGGATCCCCCCGAATGGGAAGAGCTTATCGAGGAATACGATGAGTGGGCGACCGAGTACGTAAACTGGCAGAAGGCTTTCAAGGCAAATCCTAACAGCCCTGTTGTTATGGATGCGCTCGGCAGATGGCCTAACGAGATCGCGGAGTGGATCGACAGAACCAACGAAATGTTCCTCGCTCTTTCCGATTTCCCCGAGGAGAAGAGCGCATTCGTTGCTGAGATCAACAGAATATCCAAGGAAATTTCCGGAGGCGTTTCCGACGATGCAACAAGCGCGGACGTCGATACCTTCCTTGACGAATACGATGCTTGGGCAGACGAGTACGTTGCATTCTACGAAGCACACAAGGATGACAAGGTTTCGCAGGAATACAGAGACGGTGTTAACGAGCTTATTTTCGAGTCGATCGACTGGACCAATAAGATCAATAACATGGAGCTCAGAATCAAGGACGCTGACCTTAAAACTACCTTTACCGCAGGCGTTGCAACGATTGCCGCTAAGATTGCAGCCGCTAATAAGTAATAAGAAACCCACCTGCCGAGCAGGTGGGTTTTTTCTGCCGCGCTGTACTTGATGAACAAAATATAGTGGCACTTTTTGAGCATTATGGAGAATTTACGTTTAAGGTTGACAACCCTTTTTGAGATGTGTTAAAATTGGTTAGCATTATAGAAGAGGAGATTTTTTATGAAAAAGCTTTTAGCACTTATGATGGCGTTCATGATGATCTTCTCCGTTGTTGCCTGCGCTGGTAACGGCGGCAAGAAGCCCTCGTCCACGACTCCCGAAGTAAGTACAACTCCCTCGGGAACTACTGATCCTGACGGTACGACTGAGCCCGACGATACGACCGATCCCGATACAACGACAACCCCGGGTACTACGACTACACCCGACAGTACGACCACACCCGACGGTACGACGACCGCACCTGAAGGCACAACGAAGCCCGATGGCACTACAAAGCCGACGGGTACTACCAAGCCGGAGGAAACGACAAACCCCGGCGGAGCTGATCCCGCTCCCGACGATCCCAATGCTTCGGTATGGAATATGCCTACCGACTGGTCGGTTGCAACGGAAACCGACGCAAACGGCTGGGTAATGCCTTATATCGGACAGTGGAAGCTTCTCGGCTATACCGATCTTAATACAGCTACTCCCAAGCTTACTGATTCCTCTATCTCTATTGCAGATTACAAAGCACAAAAACTTGGAAGCGGCGGACACGGCAAGCTCCCCGGGCCGTACTTCGGCGTACACGATAATGAGGCGTCGGTTCAGAGCAACGACGGCGTTGCATACAAGAAGGGCGGCTGGTATACAAACTGGAATCAGCGCTGGAGCGGTAAGACCTTCTCCGCAACCGCCGATGACAGCGGTATCTATGCTGTCGTTCACGGCGGCAAGCCCGGTGCGATCACGTTCACTGCACCTGTTGCGGGTGACTACACCTACACCGAGACCGTTCAGCTTCTTCTCTTCGCGGCAGGCGGAACCACGCTTTCCTTCGAAGTAACAGTAAGAAAGAACGGTGAAGTGCTTTCGACCTTTACTCCTACTTCAGATAACACAACAAAGACCTTGACTGGTACCGTTACTCTTGAAGCGGGCGACGTTCTGATGTTCGCCTTCGAGCAGAAAACAAACGTTACCTTCTCGAATAGCCAGTCGGAGCATAAGTCTAATGACCCGAACTGCTTCAAGGTTTCAAACGTAAAGATCGTTCAGCAGGATCATACCTGCGATTCCACTACTTTGGAAAAACACAACGGCGCTCCCGATTTCTGCGCCCCCGGTGTAAGCACCTATTATTCCTGCTACTGCGGAAAGCTCTATAAGGACCAAAGCGCAAAGAACCTTCTTACCGAGAAGGATCACGAGTGGAAGAACGGCAGCTGTAAGGGCTGCGGCGAGGCTTGTAAGCACGACGTAACCGCAAACGACGCCAACTGCTATAAGGCTGCGGTCTGCGGCATCTGCGGCTACGAGGTCGCCCCCATTGCCGCAAATAACCATAAGGATGCAAACGGAACCTATACTTACGTAGGCAACGGTAAGCACCGATTCAACCGTATCTGCTGTGACAGTACGGATATATCCTCGGAGGCATGTATGTACGGAAACGATAATATTTGCGATAAGTGCGGAAACGATAAGACCAAGAATAACGAGTCCGCTATCCTTATAGCAATGGCAAACCAGACCAAAAAGCAGATACAGGTATTTGACATTACTACGGGAAATATGAATAACCCCGTATGGAGCTATAATATCACTGTTGGCGGCGTCAGCGGCTTCAAGATCCGCAACTACTCTCCTTACGGTGACGTTCTTCTCGTAACCGTCGGAACGAATGTCGAGATGGTAGCTGTTGACACCAAGGAGGTCGTCTGGAGTACCACCAATGCCCCCGGTAATTCCCACAGCCTTGATATTATGCCTAACGGTATAATCGCTGTCGGCGGAACCGTCGGTCATTGCGTAAACTTCTATAACATAAACGGCGCAGATCCCACAAAGATCCTTTACACTCTCCCACTCCATCATGCTCACGGCGTTCTTTGGGATCCCGAGTACGAGGTTCTTTGGGTAACGGGCGGTTCTTATCTTTGGGCGCTTAACGTAACTCTCAACGCTGACGGTACCGTTACCGTTGAAAAGGATACCAAGCTCTCCGCTCCTGATGCACCCGATACTGATATTCACGATCTCCAGCCCTACCGCGGAGATAAGAACAAGCTTCTCGTATCAACGAGCCATTATCTCTACGTTTACGACAAGGTAGCAAAGACCTATACAGTTCTCGTTGATGAGGACGCTATCAAGGGCGTCGGAAACACTGCTGATGGCGATTTGTTCTATATGTATCACGATAATCTTGGTGAGGGTTGGAACACAACCTACATCGAGTACGTTAAAAAAGGCAGCACTACTCCCGTCAAGATCCATTCCGATCAGGGACGCTTCTATAAGTGCCGTCTCTGGGAAACAAGCTATCAGTAATAACTGAAAATGTAAAAAGCACCTGCAAAAGCAGGTGCTTTTCTTATACGAAAAAGCGCTCCCCGTACGGGGAGCAGACCGAAATTATAAGCCGGGTTCTGTTGTCCTTGAGTTGCCAAGGCAAGGACCTGTACTCATCTATCTATTCCGTGCGTTACCGCACGGCTCAAGCCGCCCCGAGAGCGCTGCCGAGCAGGCAGTGAAAAATCAGTCTCTAAGGGGAGTTGCTTCGGGTAGGGTTTACATTTGCTCTGCGTTACCGCGAGAGCCGGTGAGCTCTTACCTCGCCTTTCCATCCTTACCGCATACGCGGCGGTTTATTTCTGTTGCACTTTCCCTGAAGTCGCCTTCGGCGGACGTTATCCGTTACCCTTGCTCTGTGAAGCCCGGACTTTCCTCACGGTAATACCTTACGGCGCAATACCGCGCGAGCACATTTCTCGGTCACGCTGTGATTATAACATATTATTTTCACGTTGTCAACTTGAGTTTCTCTTATGTTTTTGATAAAAAAGTTCAGAATATTTATAGTTTGCTATTGCAAAATCACAAGAAATGCGATATAATTATTATAACTAACAGAAAGGCAAACGGTTTTTATTCAATGGCAGTCAGACTTAATACCAAGTATGCCTCCGACGTTGTAACCGCTGAGAAGCTTAATGCTATCTCCGGCGAGGTCAACGCGGCGGTAAAAACACTCCGTGACGGAAGCGGCGCAGGAAACGATTTCATCGGCTGGGTCGATCTTCCCGAAAATTACGACAAAGAAGAATTTTCCCGCATAAAGACAGCGGCCGAGAAGATAAAGAAGTCCTGCGATATCTTTATCGCCATCGGTATCGGCGGCTCTTACCTCGGAGCAAGAGCGGCGATAGAGTTCTGTCGCAGCCCGTTCTATAACGCGCTTAAGAAGGATACTCCCGACGTATACTTTGCAGGAAATAACATAAATTCCGCATATCTTAACGAGCTTCTCTCTATCTGCGAGGGTAAGGATATCTGTATCAACGTAATATCCAAGTCAGGTAAAACGACAGAGCCCGCTATCGCGTTCCGCATCTTCCGCGAGCTTCTTGAAAAGAAGTACGGCGAGGAGGGCGCAAGAGAAAGAATCTTCATTACGACCGATAAGGCAAAGGGTAAGATGAAGGAGCTTGCGACCGAAAAGGGTTACGAGACCTTCGTAGTACCGGACGACGTCGGCGGCAGATACTCGGTTCTTACCGCAGTAGGACTTCTTCCGATCGCGGTTGCGGGAATCGATATTGATGCAATGATGCAGGGCGCTCAGGCGGCAAGAAATGATTTCGCCGAGCCCGATATGATGAAAAATGACTGCTACAAGTACGCAGCAGCAAGAAATATACTCTACCGCGAAGGTAAGAAGACCGAAATTATGGTAACTTACGATCCCGCGCTCGCGATGATGAACGAGTGGTGGAAGCAGCTTTACGGTGAGAGCGAGGGCAAGGACGGCGTCGGACTTTTCCCCGCGTCGGTCGTCTTCTCGACAGACCTTCACTCCCTCGGTCAGTATATTCAGCAGGGTGAGCGCACTCTCTTCGAGACCGTCATCGATATCAAGAATGACGTTAGCCCCCTTGCTATTCCGAACGATCCGCAGAACGTCGACGAAATGAATTTCGTTTCGGGCAAGACGATGCACGAGGTAAACCATAACGCCTTCCTCGCGACAGTTCTCTCCCATACCGACGGCGGAGTTCCCAATCTCGTTCTCGAGCTCGACGGCAGAAGCGCCGCCGACTTCGGATATCTTGTATACTTCTTCGAGCTTGCCTGTGCCGTATCGGGTTACACCCTCGGTGTAAACCCCTTCGACCAGCCCGGTGTTGAAGGCTACAAGAACAATATGTACGCCCTCCTCGGCAAGCCCGGCGCAGAGCACGATAAGCGCCGTGAGGAGCTCAAGGGCAGAATTAACTAATTTGTAATCAATTTTTGGAGGTAAACCACCATGCTCAAACTTATCGTAGGACTCAAAGGCTCGGGCAAGACCAAGACCATCGTAGAAATGGCTAACGCTAAGCTCGCTGAAACCAAGGGAGCTGTCGTATTCATCGAAAAGGGTACCAAGCTTATCCACGAGGTAAAGCATCAGGCAAAGCTTCTTGATACTGACGAATATCTTATCAACAACGCTGCTAAGCTTTACGGCTTCGTTGCCGGTAACTACGGCTCGAACTTCGACGTGTCCGATATATTCATAGATTCCGCTCTCAAGATCTGCGGAAACGATATGGCTGAATTTACGGCATTCCTTGATAACGTTGTTTCTTTCACCGCAACTCACCCCGTAAACTTTGTTATCACGTCTTCGCTTGCTGTTGAAGAGCTTCCCGAGAAGTATCACCAGTATCTTTAATTAAAAAATTCTGCCGTGTGAGATCACACGGCAGTTTTTTCCTCTCACCGGTTTTGTTTATTTACATAGAATGTTTGTGAGAGCATTTTGCTCTTATAACGAAACCAAAATGGGAGGAAAATAATCATGGCAGATAACAGATGCCCCTCCGGATACGGAAAAGAGACCGTAGTTATCGACGTAAACCGAGTTCTTGACAGCTGCAAGGATAAGGATTGCTTTTCGGACGTCAAGGTCTATCTTACCGATTTCGGACAGGATATTATAGACAGAGCCGGCGCGATCAGAGTCAAGAGCACAAAGATCGTCGGCGTTAACATCGACACCGAGCCCGTTCAGTTTAACAAGGGCTTTTACCAGATACTTATCCGCTTCTACGTTAAGCTCGTCTTTGAGGCGTGCGTAAACGTCGGAAGATCGGTTGAGTTTGAGGGAATTGCAGTTTGCGATAAGAAGGTCATCCTTTACGGAAGCGAGGGCAACGTAAATATCTTCAAGAGCTGCCCTTCCTGCGAATTTTGCGATCCCGCGCCCGAGGGAAGTGCGACGACCAATATGCCAACAGTTGTTCTTGAGACCGTCGATCCTATCGTTCTTTCGGTATGCAACGTCGATAAGCCCTGTTGCCGCCCCTGCTGCTCAATAGGCGAGATCCCCGAAAACGTTTGCGCGTTTGTCAACGGCTCGCTTTGCGACTGCGATAACGGAAGAACTCTTTACGTTACTCTCGGCTTCTTCTCGATAGTCCGTATTGAGCGCCCGGGACAGTATCTCATTCAGGCGACCGAGTACAGCGTTCCCGAAAAGACCTGTCCGCCTGTCTGCGAGGAGGATCCCTGCTCGCTCTTTGAAAAGATGGCGTTCCCGATAAACGAGTTTTCGCCCCCTTCGCTCAGATGTTAAAATAAGATGATGAAAAGGGAAGCCCGAAAGGGCTTCCCGAGGACAATTATGGCAGAAAAAATAATCGGCTCACTAAACGAGCATACGCTCCACCTTGCGCTGAAAAAATACATAGAGCCCGATCCCGCGTTCCATGAGGTGGAATACGGGCCCTTTGTCGCTGACATAAAGCACGGCAACTGCATCTGCGAGATCGAAACGACTTCGTTTACGAGAATGAAAAATAAGCTCGACTATTTTCTGAACGAGAACGAGGTGACAGTCGTTTACCCGATAGCGGTAAAGAGATGGGTCATTTTTGTAGATCCGAAAACGGGGGAAATCTCGGAGCGCAGACGCTCGCCCGTGAAGGGCAGACCATCTGACGTTTGCCCCGAGCTTTTTAAAATAAGGGAATATATTGGTCACCCGAATTTCGCATTAAAACTTGTTTTTATCGAGGAGCTGAATTACAAAAGGCGAAAAGGGAAGCGCTCGTCTGTCCGAGAGGATCGTATACCGTTATCTTTTGTTTCGGAAATGAACATAGTAGAAAATGAAGACTACGCGATGCTTGTCGACAGTATTCCCGACGGCGAATTTACAGCGAAGGAATTTGACAAGGCAAATAAGCTCGGAAGCATGGGCGCTTGGTCTATGCTGCAGATACTTATTTGTGCCAAGATCGTCGAAAAGGTCGGGCAGAAGGGTAATGCCTTCATTTACAGAAAGCTAAATTAGCCTTTTCAGCATCAGCTTGACGGCATTGTTATCGGGCGTGACGGCAAGAATAACGTAACGCGAGCGGACAAAAACTGTCGGCTCGTAAATGCGGTAACTCTCCTCCGTCTTGTTGTGATAGCGGATCATCGCCGCGCGCTTGCGAAGAAGCTTTGCGATCTCCTCAGTGTCGGACGACGAGCGTACGCGGATAACGTGAAGCTCAAATGGCTCCTGACTGTCCGAAAGCACAATACGGAAATCCTCTATCAGCTCCCATTCGGGGAGCTTTTCTTTTTCTCCCGTGTATAAAAATGTAAAATCCTCGGGAGAAATGTAGCCGTATTCGCCCTCGACTCCGTCCTTTATATACTGCGATGACGGGGGAACATTATATAGCTTAAGCAGCCGGAACGCGACTGTGTCGGCGCTCGGATTCCCTCGGCAGGAGGAAAGAGTCACGGCACAAATGATTATGAATATGATCGTCTTTTTCATGAAAGACTCCTTTTGAGTGGATAATTCATTATATTTTGCTCCTACGATAACTATGACAGAAGGCGTCTTTACAAAAAATTCATAATTATTATTGCTGTCCCTATTGCAAAAACGAAAATAATGTGTTATAATATTTCGGTACAGGGGCATAGCTCAGTTGGTAGAGCACTGGTCTCCAAAACCAGGTGTCGAGAGTTCGAGCCTTTCTACCCCTGCCAACAAAAACAGAACATTTGTCTACCGACAAATGTTCTGTTTTTGTTTATCCAAGCCGCAGGCTTGGCATATCATCACGACGCAGTCGTGTATATCATCAGCCCTACAGGCTGTATCTCATCACGCGCCAGCGTGCATTTCACTGCGGCTTGATGATATACAAAACTTCGTTTTGATGATATACCGCAACATGTTGCGGATGATATACAAGGTTTACGCCTTGATTTATTTATAAAAGTGTGGTATAATATAACTGATAAACTAGAATATTACGGAGGTTAGTAATATGGCAGACTACATTCTCTCTGAAGAGAACGTGCAACAATTATTTGCATATTTGGAAGATCAATTGGATACTTTGGGTTGTGACCACACTTTGCGCAGTACAGAAAAATGGCTCAAGGATAATATTTCAGCAGAGTTGTATGAAAAAGTTATTGAGGAAATCAATGATATGGGCGGATATTGTGATTGCGAAGTGTTGCTTAATTGCTATGAAGACTACGACATAGAATGAGAAAATTCCCAATTCGCCTAATGAATACACAAACAAAAATCACGCGCCTTTTGTTCGTTTTTACCTCGTTTAGACACCTTTTATCACGTTTAAGGCAACAAAAAGAGAACTTTTGTCTACCAAAAGTTCTCTTTTTGTTTATCCAAGCCGCAGGCTTGGCATATCATCTCCGCACAACGTGCGGTGCATATCATCAAGGGCGCATTGCGCCTCGTATCTCATCATGCGCCAGCGTGTATCTTCCTTCGGCGTGATTTGGTGCGAAACAGTTGAAATGTTCGCAAAATTGTGGTACAATGAATATAGAAAACAAAAACAAGGAGGTAAATCTTATGACCCCAAAAGAACAATGCGAAGTATTGCTTGATAAATTACTCCCATTTGCAGAAGATCAAATGAGAAAGCACCGCGAATTCTACCCGTTTGCCGCTGTTATTCTTATGGATGATTCCATAGAATTGACCGAAACTTATGACGGTAACGAACATCCCGAATCGAAAGATGTTCTTGCGGATTTGATTCAGATCCACAAGCAACTTGCTGTTGAAGAAAAAATCAAAGCCAGCGGCATCGTTTGGAATGCAGGTATAGCTTCTGCGGATGGCAAGCCTACCGATGCTATTATTGTAAGTTTGGAACACAAAGACGATTATTCTGTTATTGTAGGTGAACCTTATAAGATTGGTTTGTTCAAAAAAGTGACCTTTAGCAATTTGTTTGCCATGGAAGGAAAACACGATATTTTTTGATTTTACATAGATTCGTTTACAGGCATGGTGCGAAAGCTCGACAGACCTCGGATTACTTTTTGCGTCCATCATCGCCAAGGGATAAGTCTATCCGCTGACTGAAAACCATGGATCGATTTCGAAAAAACTTGCGGTATGGATCGATTTTGAAAGGGTATCACAGAAAAAGACAGATTCCGACAGGAATCTGTCGTTTTCAACTAAATCCACCCTTGCGGGTGGGTGAAATATTGCTTTGCAATGTGAAATACGCCTCGACGGCTGATGGGTGGATTTTTTTCATATTTTGCCGTCAGGCAAAATCCGAAGGAATATTTTATATCGCGCAAGCGATGCGTCATTTGACAACCGTAAATATTTTTGTTATAATATTCAAAACGATACTTTTTGGAGGTAAATATGACGTACAAAAACGGGGCAAAAGAATATTTTCTGACGGGAGTGCTGTTCGGAGTTCCGATGGGGATTCTTTTCGGTTTTATATATTTTGATTTGCTGCTCGGAGTGCTTGCAGGAGTTTTCAGCGGAGCTCTTTATGCGTTACTTATATTCGCTTTCATAAAATTCCAAGAAAAGAAATACGATAAAAAGCGTATGGAGCTCGCGCTTGAAAGAAGGATTATTTGCGACGGAGCGGCAACCATAGGCGGAAACGGCGGATGGTTGTTTCTGACCGAATACGGACTCGAGTTTTATCCGCACAAGGTGAATCTTTCGACGCAGGAAATCATGATTCCGATAAGCACTGTACAGTCCGTCGGCATCAACAAAAATCAAATTATTGTATGCGCAAATGGAATAACCTTTCCGATACTCGTTACACACAGCAAAGAGTGGAAATGGCAGATCGAGAATGCTTTGATCTATCGTTTCGAAATGATATGAATTATTAAAAGCCATTCGTTTAAGCGAATGGCTTTTTTGTTACGGTTACTTTCTGTACGACGACGGTGTTCGTCCTTTATATTTTTTGAATATTCTCGAAAAGTAATTTGCATCGGAAAAACCGCACTGCATTGCGATTTCAAGAACGGTCATATCTGTGCGCGATAAGAGATCGACAGCTTTGTCGAGTCGCTTTATAAGCACGTATTCCTTAGCGGAATGTCCCGTTGCCGCCTTGAAAAGATTGCAGAAATATCCCTCGCTCAAGTGGCATATTTTTGAAAGCTGCTTTGTGCTTACGTTCTCGAAGAAATTTTGTTCTATATACCGTATAGCGTCGTTCATTCGATCGGAGGTCTGAAGATGCTTCTTGTATCGCCCTTCGGTGTAGGTCGCGTCGGTGTGCTTGCTTATCAGATGCGAAATCAGAAGGTACGCGTAGCCCTTGACAGCGAGAATGTTCGTGTGATTTTTGTCCTTGTATTTTTCAAAAATGCCGAGGACTGTATCGTTTACGAAATCGTCCTTTATGATATGCTTGAAGGTGTAATATTGCTCCTCGAAGAAAAAAGGTGGCAGATACAGGCAAAGAAAATCACATTCTCCCGAGATCCCCTCGTGAAGCTCGTTTCCGTTGATAACGATGCAGTCACCTTTTGCTGCTGTTATGATTCTTTCGCCACAACGAACGGTAAGCTCGCCGCTTCGCAAAAAGAGTATTTCGGTCTCCTCGTGCCAATGAAGGGCAAAATCGTTGGGAAGGGAGTGATATTCGACAAGGTGTATCGGGAAGGCGTCCTTTGGGACTTTTTCGTGAAGTATCAGATCGTTCAAAGTATTGTCTCCTGACAAAATCTCAAATTTGTGCTATATTATATCAAAAAAATAATAGACTGTTGTCATAATACATTATATAATATAATTAGTGATTTGGCAATGGATTAAGAAAAATATTAGTGGTTTTTTTAGAGAAAATACTGAAATCCCGCAAAAAAGGAGACAGAATGAAGAATTTTGCTATCATTGGCTTTGGTGGTCTTGGCAAAACACATTTTCTCAATCTGCTCAAGATTGAAGAAAAAAGAAAAGATATTCGCCTGAGTGCTATCTGCAACGCTGACATTGAATCTATCACAAAAAGCATTAAAATTAATCTCGGCAACGTAAACCTTGACGATGTCGATTTTTCGCGGTATAATTTGTATACAGATTATAAGGAAATGATCGAAAAGGAAGATCTTGATTTCGTTTTTATCGCACTTCCGACATATCTTCACTGCGAGGCGGCGGTTTATTGCCTTGAGCACGGCGTAAACGTTTACACAGAAAAGCCGATGGCAATAACGCTTGAGCAATGCGAGATGATGATCGAAGCATCGAAAAAGAGCCGCAAAAAGCTTATGGTCGGTCATTGCCTGCGCTTCACGGGCGAATACGAGCTTCTTAAGGAGCTGGTAGAGAATGGCAAATACGGCAAGCCGATAAAGGCGGAGTTTTACCGTCGTTCTGCGCTTCCAACCTGGTCGTTTGACAATTGGCTTCTCAAGGACGACAAGAGCGGAAGCTGTATCGTCGATATGCATGTTCACGACGTTGACCAGATGGTCTGGCTCTTCGGAAAGCCCGATACTTGTCTGACGATGTCTACACACCAAATGGCTGATTACGAAAGCACCTATTCGCTTTACAAGTGCGGTGAAACTACGGTTATGATCCTGACCGACTGGGGAATACATTCCTCGTTCCCGTTCCATTACGGCTATAACGTTACCTTTGAAAACGCTTACGTTGTTTCCCGTAACGGCAAAATAACGGTTTATACAAACGAAGGCGCGACTCATCCCAAAATAAACGGCGGCGACTGCTATTACAAAGAGGTAAACGAGTTTATCGAGGCAGTTGTCGACGGTAAGCCCTTCAAAACGGCAGACATCGAGTCGGTATACGAAACGATGAAGGTCGTATTCAACGAAAAAGAAATTTCAAAAAAGAAATAAAAATTAAGGAGCACATTATGAACATTTTAGCAATCGGATGCCATCCCGACGACATCGAGATCAACTGCGTCGGAACCCTCATCAAGTGCGTAAAGCGCGGAGACAACGTAACTGTTTGCCACGTTTGCAACGGCAATATGGGCCATGAGGTCATAATGCCCGACGAGCTTCGCAAGATCAGAATTGAAGAAGCAAGACGCGCAGGCGCCATGGCAGGCATCAAGGTCGTTACCTGCGACATCGGTGACCTTGACGTTTATAATCAGTCGAAGGAGCAGAGAGACCTTGTGATCGACGTTATACGCGAGGCGGATCCCGATCTTATCATTACTCATGCACCTAACGATTATATGCTCGACCACGTAGCGGTAAGCAAGCTCGTTTTCGACGCGTCCTTTGCCGCAAGTGTTCCTCACTATAAGACGAAGGTAAATAAGACCGCAAAGGTCGTTCCGCTTTACTACATGGATAACCTCACAGGCGTCGACTTCATTCCGACTGAATACGTTGACGTAACCGAGGAGATCGATCTCAAGCTTGAGATGCTCGAGTGCCACGAGAGCCAGCTCAAGTGGATGAGAGACCACGATAATATCGACTTTGCAGATATGGTAAAGACCTGCGCAAAGTACAGAGGTTATCAGTGTAACGCCGCTTACGCGGAAGCGTTCACGCAGTGTCTTGCATACCCGAAGATGCAGACGCGCCGTCTCCTTCCTTGATATGAAAAAGGTAGCTTGTGTCGGCATACTTGTTGCCGACGTCATAGTAAGACCTGTAAACGAATATCCCGAAAAGGGACTGCTCGCGCAGGTCGATTCGATAACTGTTCATTCGGGCGGAAATGCGATGACTGCAGCTGTCAACCTTCGTAAGCTCGGAGGCGAGTCGACGCTTGTCGGTAAGGTCGGAGACGATATGTTCGGGACATTCCTCATCAGGCGCCTGAATGAGGAGGGTGTAAAGACTGATGGAATTTTCGTTGATAGCGAGGTTCAGACCTCGGCATCGGTGCTTATGCTCGATGAAAAAACGGGCGAGAGGACCATTCTTCACTGTACGGGAGCAAACGCGTCGCTGACCGTAGGCGATATTGATTTCGACGTTATAGCGGAGAACGATATTGTGTTCGTAACGGGAACCTTTCTTATGGATCGTTTCGACGGCGCTGAGACAGCGGAGTTTTTGCGCAGATGCAAGGAAATGGGCAAGATAACCGCGCTTGACGTCTGCTGGGACGCTAAGGGTAATTGGTCAAAGTTGCTCGATCCCGCAATGCCGTACATAGACTATTTCCTGCCGAGTATAGACGAAGCGAAAATGCTTTCGGGTAGGGAAGAGGTAATCGAAATGGCGGACGTATTCTTTGATAAGGGTGTAAAGCACGTCGTTATCAAATGCGGAAGCCGCGGCTGCTACTGCAGATACGAGCGCGACGGTGAAGGAACGATGATCCCCGCGTTCAGAATAGAAAATCCCGTCGATACAACGGGCGCAGGCGACAGCTTCTGCTCGGGATTTCTTGCGGCTCTGTCGCGCGGAGAGGACTTCCTCGACTGTGCGGAGATGGGCAACGCAACGGGCGCCTTCTGTGTAACGCAAAAGGGCGCAACTTCGGGTACGCCTACCTATGAGGAAGCAAAAAAATTCATAAAAGAGAGAAAAGAAAAATGTTAGTAACGTTAAAGGATATTCTTGCTGACGCCGAGAAAAGAAAGTACGGCGTAGGCCTATTCAATATGCTGAATCTCGAAATGGCAAGAGGAATCATTGAGGCAGCAGAGGAGACTCGCTCTCCCCTCATTCTCGGCGTAGCGGAGGTTCACCTGCCCTCGATACCCTTCGAGTATGCTCAGCACGTTATGATGAAGATAGCAAAGGAATCGAGCGTTCCCGTATGTCTTCATTTTGACCACGGTACCGATTACGGTAAAATACTTGAGGCGATAAGAGGCGGATTTACTTCGGTAATGTACGACGGCTCGGCTCTTCCTTACGAGGAGAACATTGCGAACACGAAAGAAATAAGCAAGGTCGCACACGCGCTCGGCGTTTCTGTTGAGGCAGAGCTTGGACACGTAGGCGGTGCAGAAGGCGGTGCTGATGACGGTCACGAGGAGATGTACACCAAGGTCGAGCAGGTAAACGACTTTATCGACAGAGCCGATATCGACGCGCTTGCAGTTGCGATCGGTACGGCACATGGCGTATATAAAACGAAGCCGAAGCTCGATATTGGCAGACTCGCAGATATCTACACGGTGTCGAAGAAGCCTCTCGTTCTTCACGGCGGAAGCGGTCTATCCGACGACGATTTCAGAAACACCATCGCAAACGGTATCAGAAAGATCAATATCTGCACCGAAATGTGCATAGCGGAATACAAGGCGTACGCTGAAGCTTATGCAAACAAAGAAAGCTACGAAAAGTCGCTGATCCTCGCAAAGGACGCGGTCAAGGACGTAGTCGTAGGCAAAATGAAGTTATTCAATAGCGCAGGAAAAGCGTAAGGAGGATATTATTATGGATTTCAATAGTACAGTTAAAGGCTCTATGCTTGAGGGCTTCTACCCCGCAGGCTGGGATATGGCAAAGATCGACGCTTGCTGTGATCCCGCAAATAAGGTAGAGGAAAGACAGTCCTTCTGGAACGACGGCTTTACCCCCGTTCGTTGCGAGAACATTGGCGAGTTTGATACCTACATGGGACACGAGATCGCGCTTGAGATCAAGGCGGCTCGCGACCGTAACGAGAAGATCGCGTTCATTCTTCCCGTAGGACCTATGGGAATGTATAAGTGGGCAGTTTACTTCCTTAAGGAATGGAAGATAAAGTGCGACCACGTTTATACCTTCAATATGGACGAGTGGAGCGATGGAGAGGGAAACACTCTCCCCGCAACCGATCCCGCAGCGTTCCAGAACGCAATGCGCGAAGCATTCTTCAATCCTCTCGGAGAGCTTACCGTTCCCGAGAATCAGAGAAACTTTGCAACAAAGGATAATCTCCCGACCTACCCCGAAAAGATCGCAGCTCTGAAGGCAGAGGGCGCAAAGCTCGTTCTCGTATACGGTATCGGCAGAATGTGCCATATCGCATTCTGGGAGCCTCACTTCGCGGCTGAATTTGACTCGGTTGACGAGTGGAAGAAGCAGTGCTACCGTCTCGGCGCAAAGCTCCATCCCCTCACGATAGAGCAGAACGCAATAACGAGCTTCAAGTCCCGCACGACTCTCGTTCCTTGCAGAGCTAACACGATAGGCCCCGGCCTCTTCCTTCAGGCTGACTACGCTATCGGCGGTGCCGACGGCGCGTTCAACCGCGGAATGCAGTGGCAGGGCATGAGCTTCTGGACGACTCTCCGTCACGGCCCGAATATGTGGATCACCTCCACCTTTATTCCGACCCTCCCCGGTAAGCTCTTCTACCTCAAGGACCTCGAAGGTCCCCTCGTTGCTGAGTGTAACTGATAAGGATAAAAAGCACCCAAAAGGGTGCTTTTTGGTTTGTCGAAATATTCTCTACACATATTTCATAAAAAATGTTAATTTGCTATTGCATTTATGCGCGTAATGTGATATACTAATATCAAGGAAAGATATTTCCTTGTAACAGCTTGTACCGAAAAGCGGCAGAGTGCGAAAGAGTAATGCGCTTCCGCGAAGACAAAAAGGCGAATTACTCATAAAATGATATAAAAGCACATAAGCCGCATAGGGCGCTTATGTGCTTTTTTGATTTCGGTACTTTAACCCACGACCTTGAAAGGAAGGTGTTATTATGAAAAGAATTTTGATTTTGCTTCTGACCGCCTGCATGATCGCGGCGGCATTCGTTGGGTGCGCACAGAAACCCGGCTTTGGCTCGTCGTCCGCAGACACCAACGGAAATGGATTGCGGGATGATGTGGAGCTTGAAATTTTAGAATATGTATCTGATGAGAAGGTAAATCCTGATGATTGGATTATTCGCTATTACGGGACATATCATGGTGCGGTGGCGTTATCAATAATAAACAAGAACTCGATCACGACGGGTGTAGTCACCGATGTAACCATCGCTGGATATGTATTTTCGTTTGGAAATCGAGGCAGAATAATTGTTTGGCATACTGATGAAACATATTCGCTAAAGGAAGCTTACGATATGGGCATTTTGACAGTCGAAGATATTGGAACAATTCACGCCTTGAAATATGAATTACAGGGACAATAATATGAAGGAGAACATCAATGAAAGGTATGGTTCGTGTATTTAGCTTAGCACTTGCGTTAAGCATTTTGTTTCTTTCTTTTAGTGGCTTTTCAAGTACCAATGAAATGCTGGAGACTTCAGTTAAGATAAGAGATACAAAAATACTTTGCACAGCAACAATAGATCAGGATTTCGACGATAGTAGTGTTATAGTTATTATGGACAATATAACCGGAGGAATTAACAAGCAACATGAGCTGAGCTTTTTCGGTGATATTGGTGCGATCGCTGTTACGGATTTAACGATATTAACGAATGAAACACTTGTGTCAAGCGGAATAGCTACAAGTGATAATGTAACAAGGGGCGTATCTGACAACACAACGATTAGTGCAGAAC
>JAZQGR010000038.1:0-12355 GCA_045540115.1 Eubacteriales bacterium | reverse complement strand
ACATACGCCGAGCCTATGTCACCACCGTCCGGGAAAAAGGCATACATAAGTACGTAGGTTATATAAGTAGTTAATGTGTATGCTCTTAATTTTGCAGAATAAATTAAGTTTGGTAGTACCTTACCGTTTATAACGGCAAATATAACCGGATGAACAAACGGAACTGTAAGCCAAGTCAAAATCACCCTATACCAACCCATGTTTAATATCCATGATGCAGCCACTATTAAAATACACAGTATCATAATAACATAGTATGTTATTATTCGGGGTTGTTTTAGTTTTATTATTTTTAATAAAAGCCGAATAAGGAATACAATTCCAAACACAAACCCGCCAATAATAGCTAACAGAATAAAAATGCCAATTGCTTTTATCAACAGTCCAGATAATTGAAAGCCCATAATTTCACCTCTTTTGATTCATTATATCATATTTCATTTCAAAAGTAAACTTGTGCAGTATAAATCTCCTCAAAATACAGATAATAACAACACGATTTGAATTTAAAGGAGATTTATATATGAAAGCAACGGGTATTGTACGCCGTATAGATGACCTTGGGCGTGTGGTTATACCGAAAGAAATAAGAAGAACCATGAGAATCAGAGAGGGCGACCCTCTTGAGATATATACCGACCGCGAGGGCGAGGTAATTTTTAAAAAATACTCTCCGATGGGAGAGCTTGGTTCATTTGCATCACAGTATGCTGAAACGCTTCACAAAACCTGTGACCTTGGTGTTGTTGTGACCGACCGTGATGGTGTGATCGCGTCGGCGGGAGTGCCAAGGCGGGAGTTTGGCGACAAGCGGATATCGCCGGGCGTTGAAAAGCTGCTCGAGGGCAGGGGACTGTATCGGCTTCAGAACGGCGAACGTCGCCTTCGTGTGACCGACGAGGAGAGCAGCTACTATATTTCCTGTGCGATGCCGATCATAACCGAAGGCGACGTGACGGGATGTGTCATATCTGTCGTAAAGGATGAGAATGAGCGCCGCGGCGATGAGCTTGAAAGCAAGCTTATACAGACGGCGGCGGGATTTTTGTCGCGTCAACTTGAAGGATAAGGTAGCAAAACTTCGAAACCGTGTCCAAAATCATACAATTTTGCTACAAATGCTTAATAAATACTATTGCAAAAAGCGTGAGTATGCTGTATAATAATAAGAGGCAGGTCTGCTGCCTCTTATTATTATTTACCGGAGGATATTGTGATGGCAAACGCAACACTCGTTGTAATGGCTGCGGGAATGGGAAGCCGATTCGGCGGCTGCAAGCAGCTTGAGCCCGTTGGAACCGCAGGCGAGGTTCTTCTTGACTATTCTGTTTATGATGCCAAGAGAGCCGGCTTTGATAAGGTCGTATTCATTATTAAGGAAGAAATTGAAAAGGACTTCAAGGAGATCGCAGGCGACAGAATCGCTCGCAACATTGAGGTCGAATATGCATATCAGACGATCCCGTCGCACAGAAAGAAGCCCTACGGCACAGGAGACGCTATACTTACAACGAAAAATCTCGTTGACACTCCCTTCGTCGTTATTAACGCCGATGATTTCTATGGTCGCGATGCGTTCGAAAAAGCTTACGAAGGGCTCAAGAACAAGGACGAATACTGCATGGTCGGTTATCGTCTCAAGAATACCCTGTCGGATAACGGCTCAGTTGCGCGCGGAGTATGCGAGATAAAGGACGGCTACCTTACGGACGTTACAGAGCATACCGCGATAACAAAGGATACCGATCTTGATCCCGATACCATCGTTTCAATGAATATGTGGGGAATCCACCCTGATATCTATCCCGAGCTTGAAGCTCAGTTCGCACAGTTCCTTGCGACCGCAAATATCGAGAAGGACGAATTTTACATTCCTTCCGTTATTGACAAGATGATAAAGGACGGCAAGAAGCAGGTTCGTATGTACGATACCTCCGCAGTCTGGTACGGAATGACCTACCGCGAGGATAAAGAAAAGGTTATGAATGCGATCAAAGGCATGGTTGAGGACGGAATTTATCCTAAGGAGCTTTGGGCATAATGGATTTCAATATTTTTAAGGAAAAATTTGGTCTCGATGGCGAGCTTATCGAAGCCGCTCCATACGGATTCGGACATATAAACAGCACCTTCTGCCTTATTACCAAGGACGGAGAGAAGCGCACGAGATACATTCTTCAGAAGATCAATAACAATATCTTCCGTGACGTCGAGGGACTTATGAACAATATCCTCTACGTTACCGAGCATATCAGAAAGAAGAACGAGGGTGATCCCGATCAGGAAAGATGTACCCTTACCGTTGTCCCGACCGTTGACGGAAACTCGTACTGTGAGGTAGATGGCGGATATTATCGTCTTTACCTTTTCGTTGAGAACACCGTTGCGCTTCAGCAGGTTGAAAACCCCGAGCAGCTCAAGACTCTCGGCGCGGCGTTCGGTAATTTCCAGAATCAGCTCGCCGACTTCGACGCGTCGAAGCTCGTCGAGACGATCCCGAATTTCCATAATACCGCCGACAGATACCGTCTGTTTGAAGAGGCTGTAAAGAACGACCTCAAGGGCAGAGCAGCGTCGGTTCAGGAGGAGATCGAGTTCGTAAGAGCGAGAAAGGCAGACACCGAGCTTCTTCTCGGACTTCTTAATGAGGGTAAGCTTCCTCTGCGCGTTACTCATAACGATACGAAGCTTAATAATCTTCTTTTCGATGAGAACGATCTTCGCGCGGTTTGCGTTATCGACCTCGACACCGTAATGCCCGGACTTGTTCACTATGATTTCGGAGACAGCATCCGCTTTGGTGCAAGCACGGGCGCCGAGGACGAAAAGGACCTGAGCAAGATCGAAATGTCGCTCGAGCTTTTCGAGAAGTATACCGAGGGCTTTATGTCGACCTGCGGAAGCAAGCTTAACGACTGCGAGATCGAGTATCTGCCGTTCTCCGCCAAGCTTATGACGTTCGAATGCGGAATCCGCTTCCTCACCGATTATCTGAACGGCGACACCTATTTCAAGATACACTATCCCGAGCAGAACCTTGACCGTACTCATACGCAGTTCAAGCTTGTCTACGATATGGAAGGCAAGATGGACGCGATGAAGGCGATCGTGGAAAAGTACAGATGATGGAAAACACCCGAAGGATTTATTTCCCCTCGGGTGTTTTTGCTTCAAAATCTTCATTATTGTATTATCCGAAACAGGGTGTTAACTGTATGGAATCAAAAATGAAGCCGAAGCCGTCAAAATTTCCAACGCAAATATGCATTCATGCACAATAATATTCAAATACTCTGAAATTTTGCAATTTTATCTCGAAAAACCTTCATAATTATTAACTTTTTTTGAAAATAGGCTTGACTCAGTTCGTTTCGTGTGCTATAATTACATAAAATCTTTACTGAAAGGTAGAAAAAACAATGAAAACTATGGCAAAACGCATTGTGGCGGGACTGCTTCTCGTAGTTATGATTTGTGCGGCTTTCACTTCTTGCGCAGGCAAGAAAGATGGCATCCAGCTTATCTTCACCAAGGCCGGCGAATATACCTATAATACTTATACGGCAGTTTCTCCCTCCAACTGGAATGAGCTTACCTATCAGGACAATAATGACACTCAGATCATGTCCTACCTTGGTTCCAGCTTCTTCTCCTTCGATTACAAGTACGATGAGAACGGCAAGATCGTTCCCGGCGCATTTGAAATCGTTTACGAAGCAGCAACTAAGCTCGAAGACGTAACCGCTAAGTACAAGGACGCTTGGAACATTCAGGGCGACAAGTACATGGCTTACGCTATCACTCTCCGTAACGACCTTAAGTGGGACGACGGCACTGCTATCAAGGCAGAGGATTTTGTTTACACCATGAAGGAACAGCTTAATCCTCTCTTCCAGAACTACCGTGCTGACTCCTTCTACGTAGGTGCTACCATCATCGCAAACGCACAGGGCTATGCAAAGCAGGGTCAGAACGTTGAGACTGTAGATAACGGTGTATCCGGCATCTATGTAATGGCAGACCTCGTTAAGGGCGCTGACGGCGTTTACACTCAGCCCGATGGC
Source organism: Eubacteriales bacterium (assembly GCA_045540115.1). Taxonomy (GTDB): domain Bacteria; phylum Bacillota; class Clostridia; order Oscillospirales; family CAG-272; genus Colimorpha_A. The sequence continues at coordinate 8,291 of JAZQGR010000038.1, read as the reverse complement.
AAGCCTGTTTACTTCGCGATGAAGGAAGAACTTGATTGGTGCGGCGATTCCGTTACCGGCGTCAAGGGTTACCTCGACGCAGCTTCCTTTGAAGCTCTTGAAGCTCTTGCAGACAAAGAGACCGGTCGTGTAGCAGTTACCGATGAGACCATCGCTCTTTGGACCACCCTTATTGATACTGATAACTGGGGACACGAGCCTCCCGAGTATCTCCCCTACTACCTTGTATACCCCTACACCTATCCCGAAGTTAAGTTCGAGGAAGTCGGTATCTTCGTTGGTGACAACGAGTATGAGCTCGTAGTAGTTCTTGAGAAGGCTCTCGACCTCGTTGATGAAGAAGGCAACCTTACCTATAAGGCAGCTTACAACTTCGCATCTCTTCCCCTCGTTCACAAGGCAAAGTATGAGGCAAACAAGGTTGCTCCTGCTACCGGATCTACCCTTTGGACCTCTAAGTATAACAGCTCTGTAAAGACCACCGCATCTTGGGGTCCCTACAAGCTTACCTTCTTCCAGTCCGGTAAGGCATACATTCTCGAAAAGAACGATAACTGGTATGGCTACGGTCTTGAGGAAAACAAGGGTCTTTACCAGACCGACCGTATCGTTTGCGAGACCATCAAGGAATGGAACACCGCATGGCTTAAGTTCCAGGCAGGTGAGATCGACGGTATCGGTATCGACGTTTCTATCGCTCAGGACTACAAGAACTCCGATAGAGCATACTTCACTCCCGATGACTATGTTGGTTCTCTCCAGCTTCAGTCCAGCGCAGCTGCACTTAAGGCAAATGAGACCGCTAACGACCAGACCGGCATTGATAAGGAAATCCTTACCCTTGCTGACTTCAGAAAGGCGCTTTCCCTTTCTATCGACCGTGTTGACTATACCGCAAAGTGCACCACCGCATCCCTCAAGGGCTTCGGTCTTTATAACTCGATGCACTACTATGACGTTGCTAACGGTGCCGCATACCGCGAATCCGATGAAGCTAAGAAGGTTCTTTGCGAAGTATACAACGTTGACTACACCAAGTACGATTCTCTCGATGCAGCTGTAGACGCTATCACCGGTTACGACGTTGAGGCGGCTAAGGCTCTCTTCACCAAGGCATACAACGACGCTATCGCAGCAGGTCTCCTTACCGCTGACGATACCGTTAAGCTCACCTTCGGTACCGGCGCTATCAACGAAGCAACCCAGAGACACTTCGACTACCTCTCCACCGCTTGGAAGACCGCGGTTGTAGGCACTCCCCTCGAAGGCAAGCTTGACTTCGAGCTTAAGGACTTCGCAAAGGCGTGGGCAGACGACTTCCGTGCAGGTAAATACGAGATTTGTATGGGCGGTTGGACCGGAGCAGCTTGGGACCCCGGCTACTTCCTCCTTGCTTACCTCTCTCCCGCATATATGTACTCTGCAGCATGGGATACCAGCTCTCAGATGATGACCTTCACCATGAAGGGCGTTGGCGAGAACGGCGCAGATATCACCGAGACCATGTCTCTTATGGATTGGTATAACTGCCTTAACGGTGCTTCCAGTGCTAAGTACAACTGGAGCTCCGCAGCTCTTGAAGAGTCCCAGAGACTCCAGCTTATCGCTGCTCTTGAGAAGGAAGTTCTCCTTGCATACTACACTGTTCCTACCTACAACAACTTCTCCGCTTCTATGCTTTCTCACAAGCTCGACTACATTACCTATGAGTACAACACCTTCATGGGTTACGGCGGAATCAAGTACTGGACTCACAACTATGATGACGCTCAGTGGCATTCCTTCGTTAAGGACAACGACGGCAAGCTTAACTACAAATAATTTACCGTCTTAAACGGTTTCAGCGAAAAATGGGGGATGGTTTTACTATCCCCCATTCTTCTCCGTTTATACCGTTGTCGAAAATGCAATGAAAGGAGATTGTCTATATGTACATGTTCAAATATATTATGAAAAGAATAGGCCTTATGCTTATGACCTTTTCAATTATCTTTGTAATGTGCTTTGTACTTATTAAGCTGCTGCCTGTTGACGTAACGTCAGTTGGCGTCGGGCAGGATCCTGAGAAGCTTAAAAACTTGATTACGGCACGCGGATATGACAAGCCGATCCTTGAACAGCTCGGATTGTACGTTAAGCGTATAGTTCTCGACGGAGACTTCGGAATTGGTATCAATATGCCCGAGTTCCAAGGTCAGGATGTGTGGGATACCTTTGTAAAGATGCTCCCGCCGACCATCTTAATTAACATCTATTCATCACTATTTGCCGTACCGATCGGAATTGCGCTCGGTATTTTTGCGGCGCTTAAGAAGAATAAGTGGCAGGATCATACCATTTCGACTCTCGTTATGGTATTTATTTCCGTACCCTCATTCGTTTACGCATCTCTAATTCTTTACATACTCTGCTTCCAGTTTAACCTCTTCCCGAAGACTATGAATCCGGGCTACGATTATTTTACCGTCGATATGTTCAAATCGATGATCCCCGCAGTTCTCTCGATGTCCTTCGGATCGATAGCAGGTTATGCTCGTGGAACACGTGCAGAGCTTACCGAGGTTCTGACGAGCGAGTTTATGCTCCTTGCAAGAACCAAGGGACTTACAAAATCTCAGGCTACAACCCGCCATGCGCTCCGCAACGCGATGGTTCCGATATTCCCGTCTATCATCGGCGAGTTTATAAGCGTTCTTTCCGGTTCTCTCGTTATTGAGAAGATCTTTGCGATCCCCGGAGTCGGCGGACTCTACCTCGCAGCCATTAACAGCCAGGACTATGACTTCTTTATGATGCTCTCCGCATTCTATCTCTTGGTAGGACTTGCGGCGACCCTCGTTATCGACCTGTCATACGGTATCATTGACCCGAGAATCAGAATGGGGGCGAAGTAATGAGAGCACAGGATTATCAGATTTCAAAAGAAAAATTTGTCTTCCATAACGTAGATGAAAGACTTCACGATAAAAAGCTCGAAACGAAGCCTGTGTCCTATCTTCAGGACGCGTTCAGACGCTTCGCGCGCAATAAGGCTTCTATAGTCGCTACCTTTATCATCGGCTTCCTTGTTCTTTTTGCAGTAGTTGGACCTTGGGTTACGCCTTATCAGGTAAAGGATAAGGACCAGTATTATGCATACTGTCTGCCGAGAAATGAGTTCTTCTACAAGAACGGCATCCATTTCTGGGACGGCGGTCAGGAAAAAGAGGTTAACAAGAGAACCTACGACGAATACCGTGCGATCGAGATAGAGATCAAGGGTAGAAAGGTCATTATGACTACGCCCAAGATCGTCGAAAGAACGCAGATCAGACGCGGTGAGGAGATAAAGATTCCTTACTACAAGTTCCGTCTTGATACCTATAACGTTGTAGGAGCGAAGTACGTTCTTCTCAAGTATGACGAATACGTTGCTCTCCAGCAGTATCAGGATAAGCATAACGTTCAGATCATCCTTCCGATGACCGACCCGACTAAGCGTCCTGCGGCAGAACAGGATGCAAACAACGCAAATATCTGGTATGCAACTCAAGTCGGTGAAGGACGTAAGACCGAGATCGTATTTGACGAAAACGGTAATTTCGTCAACATTTATTGGGCGGATACCGAAAGTCCCGACGACGATAAGTATACCTCCAAGATGCTTTGGGAGGAAGGCGATAAGCAGTATCGCTACGCCGAAGAAAAGTCGGGTAATATGTGGAACGTGCGTGTAGACTACTACGAGTACTACAAGTATATTCACGATATTGCAAACGACGGTATCACCAAGCCGAGCTTTATACTCGGAACGAATAACTACGGTATGGATATCTTCATCGGACTTGCCAGCGGTGCCCGCTTCTCGTTCATCCTTGCAGTTATCGTATCGGTCGTCAACCTTGTTGTCGGCGCTATCTACGGAGCAATTGAGGGCTACTACGGCGGTAAGATCGACCTTATTATGGAGAGAATCGTCGACATTCTCGGCTCGATTCCCTCGATGATCGTCATCACGCTTCTTAAGTATCATCTCAACGTTTCGCACATCGTCATTCTCTTCATCTCCTTCTTCGCTACCGGTTGGGTAGGCATGGCAGGAAGAACGAGAATGCAGTTCTACCGCTTCAAGAATCAGGAGTACGTACTTGTGGCAAGAACGCTTGGCGCACGCGACAGACGTATTATGTTTAAGCACATCTTCCCGAACGCGATCGGAACTCTTATAACCGGCTCCGTTCTCGTAATTCCGGGTGTAATCTTCTCGGAGACCTCGCTCTCCTACCTCGGAATCATCAACCTCAGTACGGGTAACATGACAAGTGTAGGTACCCTTCTCGCAACAGGACAGAATTATCTGTTCACCTATCCTCACATGATCCTCTTCCCCTCGATCTTTATCAGCTTGTTGATGCTCAGCTTCAACCTGTTCGGTAACGGTCTGCGCGACGCTTTCAACCCGTCGCTCCGCGGAAACGAGGAATAAAAGGATACGATACCAAATTGTAAGAAAGGAATGTTAATTTATGGATAAGAAATTAGAAGTAAAAAATCTGCAAATATCATTCCGTACTCAGGGTGGAATCGTTAAAGCCGTCAGAAATATCTCCTTCGACCTTTATAAGGGCGAAACGCTTGCGATAGTCGGTGAATCCGGCTCGGGAAAATCCGTAACGAGTAAAGCAGTTATGGGTATTCTTGCCGGAAACTCTATCGTCGAGGGCGGCGAAATCCTCTACGACGGACAAGATTTACTTAAAATTTCTGAAGAAGAATATCACAAGATCCGCGGCGACAAGATCGCGATGATCTTCCAGGACCCGAGTACGAGCTTGAACCAGATCATGCGTGTTGGTCAGCAGCTGACCGAAGCTATGATCCTCAAGGCAAAGACGGGTAAGAAGAACGCAAGAAATGCGTTCAATACAATGCTTAAAACCCTCGGCGACAATATAATTGCCGCTGATGCGGAAAACGGCGTAAACAGCAAGAGCGCAGTCGAAGCATCTCTCAAAAAGTTCGACGAGTTCTGTATCGAAAGCACAAAGCTCGAAAGTGCCTTCAATGACGCTTACGGCAACGCGACCAGAGCCGAGGTCGATATCGAAAACCTCTTCCTCTATATCGAGAAGCAGAGAAAGGTCGAGTGGAAAAAGGAGCTCAAGTCGCTCTATAAGACCTTCACCCTTTCCTTCCATCCTTACGTTATCGTTAAGGACGCTAACGCGACCGAATGTGCAAACGCGATGAACGCGCTCGCAAACAAGCCGGATGTTGACGCTATTTCCGCTACGCTTGACACTGCATACGGACTTGTCAAGGAAGCGCTCGCCAAGGAGAAGCCCAACTTCTTCACCCTCGGCTATTACCTTAAAACAAATCCGGGTGCCGATCTTTCGTCCTACACCGTATCGGCTATGAACGAAATGACGCGCGAGTACCTCGACCGCGGATTTATGCTCGAGTTTATCAAGACCGCGGAAAACGGCGTTGAATACTCGAACAGAAAGTCGGTTGAGAAGAAGGCGGAGGCTCTTCCTCAGCTCGAGGAGGCTCTTGAATACTTCAAGGGCGGAGACGTGACTGAGACAAAGGCTAACGCTTACGTCAAGAAGCTCTCTCCTATAGTAACGAAGGCTATCGACCGTCTTTCGGTCAAGAAAAACAGTACCGAGTACGTCTTCCACTCCGCTTTTGCGAGTGCCGTTAAGAGCTACTTTGACGGAATCCGAAACAACCCCATTCAGGAAAAGATATATCTTAAGAATAAGGCTAAGTACGATAGAGAGGCGGCCAAGAAGGGCAGAGAGCCTGACTGGGTTCTCAAGCCTCAGGTTATCGTAGATATCGACCTTAAGCTTAAAAATATCGTAAAGGTGCTCAACGCCGTCATCGAAAACTACAAGGAAGCTACTGCCGACGGCGTTTCGATCAACGTGAATGAGCGCGTAGTTGAGGTAATTGATTACCTCAAGGAGCAGGCATCGAAGGTCACCGTCAAGATGAACAAGAGCATTGCTAAAGCTAAGGCGATCAAGCTTCTCGAGGAGGTCGGTATTCCTGACCCGGCAGCGAGATTTGACCAGTATCCTTTCCAGCTCTCCGGAGGTCAGCGTCAGAGAATAGTTATCGCTATTGCTCTTTCCGCTAACCCCGATATCCTGATCTGCGACGAGCCGACAACCGCGCTCGACGTTACGATTCAGGCTCAAATCCTCGATCTTATCAAGAAGATCAAGAAGGAAAGAAATCTCTCGGTCATCTTCATCACGCACAACCTCGGCGTTGTCGCTAATATGGCTGATAGAATCGCTGTTATGTATGCAGGTAAGATAGTCGAATACGGTACTGCCGAGGAAGTATTCTACGAGCCGGCACATCCTTACACCTGGGCATTGCTCAGCTCTATGCCTGATCTTGAGACGACCGAAAAGCTCGAGTCGATACCCGGAACGCCTCCGAATATGATATATCCTCCCAAGGGAGATGCCTTTGCGGCAAGAAACAAGTATGCGCTTGAGATCGACTTCGAGCTTGAGCCTCCGCTCTTCGATATTACCGATACTCATGCGGCAGCTACCTGGCTTCTCCATCCGAATGCTCCCAAGGTTGAGATGCCCGAGCTTATCAAGGCACGTATTGCTCGTATGAAGAAGGAGGACTGATAATATGGAAAAAGAAGTATTATTAAGTGTCAAAAACCTTCAGCAGTACTTTAAGCTTGGTAAAAAAGAGAACAAAGCAGTCGATAACGTAAGCTTCGACATCTTCAAGGGCGAGGTTTTCGGTCTTGTCGGTGAGTCGGGCTGTGGTAAGACTACCACGGGACGCTCGATTATCCGTCTTTACGATATCACAGGTGGATCCGTCTACTACAAAGGTGAGAGAATCTGTGCAGGTACCCGTACCTACAAGGATGCTATCAATGCCGCACGTAAAGCATATTCCGAGAAGAAGATCTCGAAGGAAGAATATGAGCAGATCGTAAACGAAAACCGTGAGGAGATCAAAAAGGCAATGGCTGACCACAAGAAGTGGTCGCGTCACCAGAAGAATAACCTGACGAACGAGATCCAGATGATATTCCAGGATCCGAAAGCTTCGCTTGACCCCCGTATGACCGTTCGCGATATCATCGCAGAGGGACTTATCATTCGAGGCGTTAAGGATAAGAAGTTTATCGACGAGCAGGTATATAAGATGCTTGAGCTTGTCGGACTCGTTCAGGAGCACGCTTCGCGTTATCCTCACGAATTCTCGGGCGGTCAGCAGCAGAGAATCGGTATCGCGCGTGCGGTAATCATGAACCCGGAGCTTATCATTGCTGACGAGCCTATCTCGGCTCTCGACGTTTCGATTCAGGCACAGGTTATTAACCTTCTTAACGAGCTCAGCGAGAAGATGGGTCTGACGATAATGTTCATTGCCCACGACCTTGCTGTCGTTAAGTACTTCTCGAACAGAATCGCAGTTATGTACTTCGGTAAGATCGTAGAGCTTGCTACAAGTGAGGAGCTTTTCGCTCATCCCTTCCATCCCTACACCCGTTCGCTTCTTTCTGCGATCCCGCTTCCCGACCCGATCACCGAAAAGTCGCGTGAAAGAATTACCTATAATCCTATTCTTGACCATGACTATTCGCAGGAAGGCCCGAGCATGAGAGAAGTGTATCCCGGTCATTACGTTTACTGCAATACCGAGGAGTATGAAAAGTACGTAGCGGAGTATCAGGAAACTAAATGAAAACGTTCATTAAGTATCTGATTACGCTTGGCGTCGGCTTTGCTCTTGCGCTTATGGTGATGAGCTCAAAGGGCTTGTTCGGCATGACGGATCTGAAGACGATATTCCATATTCTTTCGGATAGCTTTATGGTCGCAGGCGTTCTGCTCGGAGGTCTCGGACTTCTGGTGTTCGTAAGTAATGAAGGAGTGTTTGATATCCTTATCTTCGGTACAAAGCAGTTCTTCGGTTTTTTTCGAAAGGCAAAAACACAGAAATATGCGGATTTCTACGAATATAAGGCAGCAAAATCGCAGAATAAGGTGAAATTCGGTTCGATACTTGTCTGCGGAGCATTCTTTATGTTACTCACGGTAGTGTTCTACGTTTTGTACACGAAATACGTTTAATAAAAGCCCGACGGCATCTAAGTCGGATCGTAGCCATGTCGTTCTGTGAGCCAAGGAGTTGCTGTTTGGACTTGTCTTCCTAAGACCGCTTGGCCTCCGACTTAGCATTCTTTATGTTACTCACGGTAGTGTTCTACGTTTTGTACACGAAATACGTTTAATAAAAGCCCGACGGCATCT
>JAZQGR010000037.1:0-6554 GCA_045540115.1 Eubacteriales bacterium | reverse complement strand
GTGGATTCCTGAATTTTCGTCAATAACTTATGGCTGAACCCAAGCCGCAGTTACGCACTTATTTTCGTTCACAGACACTGTTATAAGTGAAAACAGGTTCGCAGTCGAACAATCCTCGTTTCGTAACGGCTCTGCTATCCGCACATTTTAGTTCACATTGCCTTTGTGAAAGGCTTTGTATATCACGACTTTTCTTACTCTCATTCTTCAGACCACCGCGTGAAAGTGGGTTTTGATTTTTTGCGGAAATCATAAACCTAGGCAACGTAATAGGTCGATTAAAAATGTGTCGCCTATCTTTCATATATCAGCCTGTCCGTTGCCGTAACAGTGATAGCTCTTTATTTCCGTATTTCCACTTCTTCGGTTATACGGATAATCAGCCTTAGAGCATCGACTGATAAAGTCTAACCCGACTTCAAGGGCTTTCAGCTAGTGATTCACAGCCTGTCGCAGAATTCAGACTGTAGCACTCGGCACCAAACATTTGGTGCAACTAACTTCCCGTGTTTCAATCACAAAAATTTAAAACACTCCTTCATAACTCCGTCATACGCCAATTTTCGAACGTAACGACGGGAATATATTTGAACCTCATTCAGAGGAAACAAAACACCATAAAACAAAGAAAGACACCTATCACGAAAGATAAGTGTCTTTGTTTGCTTTATCGTAAGCTTTACGAAAGAGCATGCCAATACACTTAACCTTCTGGGTTTAATGTATTATTTAATAACTCCTTCATTATTTTAAAGCTCGTATATATTATACAGTATAAAATTTACCTTGTCAAATTGCTTATTGGCCTCTTATTTGCGATTACACGCGATTAGAAGCGATTACGCGCGGAAAAGTGGTCGTTTTAATATCGGTTTTGGTCTTTTTATATACATTTTGATACCATTTTTGGTCGTTTTAAAAATTTTATGTACATTAATCTTTGTGACACAGATTAAAATGCCGCCTGCAGTAAGCGGGCGGCATTTTACTTATACATTAGCAATCAGTGTGGTTAAGGATTTTCTCTGACCCTCGGTAGGCTCCTTCAGTTTGCCGTTATTAAGGAGTGTTGTAATACAGTGTACCAAAAACCAGCCATCTGCATGAAATACAAACTGCAGCTCATATTCTTCTACCTTTCTAAGGTGTGCAGGAACCGATTCCAGTACAGCCTCGGCATAAGGCGCCTTCAGCGCATCAAACTCAGTCTGATACTTTACCTTGATTCGCTCGCCGATAGCAAGAAGTTTATCACGAATTTCATTGCTTGCCAAAACCACGATCTGCCATGCAGATTTGAAGTGTCCATCATAATCGCCATTGGTTTTGATATAACCACGTTCTGCAAGCCATGCGTAATCGTGCTTAGAGAGCAAATTATGTTTTTCCCAATTTAGGAGAGTAATTGTTCGCTCTTGTTCTTCAGGGATGTTTCGCTCTTTTACGGGCGCTCTATCAGACCATTCCGAATCAATTTGCCACATCATCTGGTAATCACCCTTATTCCACATAGGACCGCACCAGTTTCTCATATAAACGTAGTCATCAGGAAGAACCATTTCATCCGGCACTACAGACGCATGATAGATATTATGAGCACCATCCGGACGGATTGTGGCAACCTCTTCAAAAGAAATGCTCTCATCCATCAGTTTCTCGCCGGACCAAGCTGCTATATAAGGAATCAGCGTCCACAGGATGAAATTACGGTCCGCTTTAGGTGACTCAGTCAAGGAGATGGGAGCGTCAGTTTGACCACATAAGATGTCCGGATCGTCAAGGATGCCGGAAGAGGTCAGCTCATCATACAGATCGTTCGCAAACAGCTCAGCAGCACGCTTGTACATATCGTTCTGCATGGTAAGCAGTTCTGCAGTCGGCTCGCTGATGATGAAGTTGATAATGTACTTATCCTTTTGTGCCTGCAGGAAGCCGTATTCCTCAAGGTATTCAACTTCTGTTTCTACGTACACGGGGGAAACACCCAGGTCATCGGCAATTTCGTTAATGGTCTTTGCCGTATTACGCACACAGTAGCAGATATTCTGGGCCAGTGTGGAACGGAAAAACTCGTCGGGAGACTTTTTACCTACGGAACCGTTGATGCCATAGGAGTGGAATTTAATAGGGTTAAACTTGAGTTCGCTTGCTTTTCTCATCGTATCCATACCTCGTTTCAATTCTTTTTTAGCTTCAAACAAGTGCCACTTGACAGTACCGAGAGGAATACCCAGTTCCCGAGCAATATCTGCCTGCTTGCGATTCTCAAAATAATACGCAATCACTATTCTTCTTTGTAGCTTTGAAAGGTATGCGATCTCAGTCTGGAGACGATGGATGGCGTCACGATTGTCGTCGGCGTCCAGTTCAGAGTACGGATCTGCGGTCAGCTCTGCAACCTCATCAATAGAAACACCGACCATGCTTTTTGCAGCATCACGATAATAGTTGCTGAGCGTGTTATGAGCAACGGTCCAGATGAACTTTCCCATGTCTGCAACGTCGTCCTTAATAAGGAGCGCACGGAACGCTCTTATTGCTATCTCTTGCGACAGATCCTCTGCATCGTGAATGCTTTTACACCTCTTCAGAGCAAATCCAAATATGGGCTTCAGGTATTCAGTTATGGTTTTCTCTACGTCTATCCTGTTCACTTGTTTGTACCTCATTGAAAGCTTTCACCCATATAGACACTCGAATCTGAAAAAGGTTGGAATTATTTTCACTATATCATAAAAATAAAAAATAAACAAGACAGCACGGACTTGTATCCGCACCGTCTTGTTCGCTAAGTCAACCAATCGGATGATTTTACAGGGTTCGTTAAGAGTACATCCCGTTCGCCTTCATATAGGCGTAGATCTTCTCGCCGTGCTGCTGCTCCTCTGCCTGAATGTGGTTGAGCATTCGTCTCGCCTTCGGATCGGTAAACTCGAATATTCCCGTGTTGTAAACCGACGAAACGTGCTTCTCCGACGCGAGCATATCCTTGCATAAGAATTCGTCGCACTTCTTGCTCGTGTCGTCACAGTAGTTCGCACAACCGCAGAAGCAGTTGTCTGCGCTCAAGCCCGACGGCACACTCGCTACCGTTCCGCCCATCATCTCGTTTATCGTCTTGAGATGCGTTCTCTCGGCATCGGCGAGCGAATTAAAAAGGTTTTTAAGCTCCGACGAGCAAGCGCTACACGAATACTTCTCGTATTTTTCAATGCAAAGCAGCTCCTGGTCGCGCATGTCTTTTAGCAGATCGGTCTCTTTTTGTGTCAAGGTCATTTTTCGTTCTCCTTTTCATTTTTTGTAATTATATTGTTGCCCCTACACCGCGCGATATTCATTTTCTCCTACCGAAAAGAAAATTTAAAATTACTATTGATTTTTTTATTTTTGTGTGTTATAATGATCGGGTCGTAGTGTTGAGGCGAGTAAACGACCTTATTTAATACGGAGAGATATCGAAGTGGTCATAACGGGGCTGACTCGAAATCAGTTTGCGCTCACGCGCACGAGGGTTCGAATCCCTCTCTCTCCGCCACTTTGAGCCCAAAATCGTCGATTTTGGGCTCTTTTTCTTTCAATTTTACTTGATTTTTGGTGTTCATTCCCCACTTTCGAGAAAAAATGCACCTCGCCGTCTTTCAGTTGTTTATCTCTTTTCTGCAAGGCAGTGCAAGGCAACTGCAAGGCTGGTCAAAAACACCCTGTTTTTAGGGACGGATAGATACGAGTAGGTACGCAACTAAACTGAGTAGGTATCATCTCATCTGCACCCACGCGAGAGAGTTCGAATTGAAAAGGGGTGAACAAACCGTTCACCCCTTTCGTTATGCCATTCTCACCCCAACGCTTTGCTCATCGCCGCGCCGGTGTCTGCTTTCGTCACGGCATCGAGGTGGCTATAGATATTCGCCGTGGTACTCATATCGCTATGTCCGAGCCATTCCTGGATCTGCTTCATGGGCACGCCTTGTGCGAGAAGCACTGAGGCGCAGGAGTGGCGTAAGTCGTGGAAGCGTATCTTCTTCAGCTTATGCTTTTTCAAAAGCTGTCGGAAGTGCTCGGTGATAAAGTCGGGATCGTAGAGCCGTCCGAGCGCATCCACGCATACGTAATCGGTGTACTCCTTGGAGTATACAAAGACAACAATTTTGTCAATTAATATAAGAATTTGCATTTAACCCCGACACTGACTGACCGAATTAAGTATTGATTATATTCGTTCTTTCAGAACAAGAGTTTTAAATCAAACCGATCCCATGCTCTTTTATTTTAAATGAAAGGATAACACTTACGTTTGGGTCGAGGATTGACAATTTCCCGAATAACAAGTATAATGAAAATTAGATCAACAATTTATTACGATTTGTCGGAGGTAACCAACATGAAACGAATCGCGGCAATACTCTTGATATTCATAACGCTGTTATCCTGTCTTAACGCCTGTACCGTTGATCCGACGCAGAGAAAGTATGAAAAAGCTTTAAAGCTCTTAAAAAAGGGGAAGCACGAGGAAGCTTACGAAATGCTTATTGCCCTCGGTGATTACAAGGACTCAAGGGCTTTTGCCGAAAAATTTTATTACGTTACGGCAAAGACAACGGAAACACAAGTTGTACATGACCGTCTTGGCATCAGAAACGAGGTCGACGTCAAAAAATTCGTCTATAATCGTAACGGCATATGTGCTGAACGAATCTGTTTTTTCGACGGCGGCGGCAAGACCACCTGCAAATTGACCTACGATGATAACGGTAATTTGATCAAGGAAAAAAGCGTTGGGGTTACAGATAATATAAGAATCTATGAGTTTGTGAATAATGAAAACGGCGACGTGGTCAAGATGGATGACTACAACTCCGGAAAGCTTTACCAAAGCATAAAGTACTCCTACGATGAAGCCCGACGCATCGTTAAGCAGGTGGAAACGTACGCAAATAATGGTAGAAGTCATACGTATATGCACACTTACGATGAAAACGGCAGTTTGATAAAGACTGTAACAAGAGACGTAACGGGTAGCCTATATACTGAAACCTATGATCTGACCTACGATGATAAAAAAAGAGTTATCAAGAAGGTATATAATTATTCGATTGATTCTATCGAAACTACCGAGTATACATACAATGATGAGGGCTATGTGGTCAAGATCCAATTTTATAATACAAACAATTACAATGAAACAACCGAGCATACCTACGATAAAAACGGGAACTTGTCCAAAACAATTATATGGAAGAATGACGCAAAAGACGAGGAGACGCGTTATATCTACAATGATAACGGGTATTTGGAAAGAAAAGAAGTAAAATTTAGTTTGGGTGATGAATATGTTACCTATTACTATTACGATTCGAATGGAAATTTGATAAAGGAAGTACTGACCCGTAATGACAGGTTAGTACACACTACGGAAAAAGAATATAAGTTAGTTTATATGCCGTATGATTTTTCCAAATTATCTTTCATTACCAATCAGACTATAGTCGATCTTGGGATAGAGTATAAAAAAGTTTCTCTCCCACACGGAGATTAACGGCTATACGAAATTACGTTGACGGTCCTTGAGATACGCGATCCAACAAATCAGTAGTGATCGATGTGTCGGGAGAAAGGTTTTTCAAAATGACCAAATTTTTCGATACTCACGCCCACTATTTCGCCGAGCGGTTGCAACGAGCAAGGCTCGTCGCCCCCATCTTCCCTACTCCGTAAATATGATGCACACGTGTGCATCATATTTACGGAGAGGTATCGAAGTGGTCATAACGGGGCTGACTCGAAATCAGTTTGCGCTCACGCGCACGAGGGTTCGAATCCCTCTCTCTCCGCCACTCAGAGCCAAAAATCGTTGATTTTTGGCTCTTTTTCTTTTAATTTTGCCTGATTTTTGACTTTCATTCCCCACTTTTGAGAAAAGTGCCTTTTACAGTCTTTCGGTTGCCTATCAGTTTTTTGCAAGGCAGTGCAAGGCAAATGCAAGGCTGGTCAAAAACACCCTATTTTTAGGGACGGATAGATACGGGTAGGTACGCAAATAAACTGAGTAGGTATCATCTTGTCCGTAACTACGAGAGAGTTCGAATTGAATAAAGAAAATCGACCGCTCCGATTGCTCGAAGCGGTCTTGATTTATTTGTGACTCACCCCAACGCTTTACTCATCGCTGCGCCTGTGTCTGCTTTTGTCACGGCATCGAGGTGGCTGTAGATATTCGCCGTGGTACTCATATCGCTATGTCCGAGCCATTCCTGTATCTGCTTCATGGGCACGCCTTGTGCGAGGAGCACCGAGGCGCAGGAGTGGCGCAGGTCGTGGAAGCGGATCTTCTTCAGATTATGCTTCTTCAGAAGCTGTCCGAAGTGTCCGGTGACGAAGTCGGGATCGTAGAGCTTGCCGAGTGCGTCCACGCAGACGTAGTCGGTGTATTCCTTCGAGTACGCCGAGCGCATCACCTTTTTCATCTGCTCCTGCTTCTCGCGGTGCTTCAGCAGTTCGCCTCTCACGAAGGGCTCCAGTGTCAACGTGCGGTAGGAGGATTTTGTTTTCAGTCT
>JAZQGR010000036.1:0-6185 GCA_045540115.1 Eubacteriales bacterium | reverse complement strand
GAAATATCCCCCTGTGCTCCAAGCAGGCGGCGTCCCGCCGACTGTTTGGACAAAAGCGCACCGTCCCGAGCGGGACGGTGCGCTTTTGTCACTTTTTTTCATCCGAAATGTCAAGTCCTTCAAAGAACTCGTCGTATTCACAGCCATAAATCTTCTTCAGCGCAATAATAACGCTTACCTTAATATTTAATTCACCGGATTCATATTTCGCATAAGTTGTTCTACCTATATCGCAACCTCTGCGTTGCAATTCTGCACATAATTTTTCTTGCGAAATATTTGCCCGATCGCGCAAGCGTCTAAGGTTAGCACCCATATTCAAATCACGTCTGATTTTCTGTTCCAAAATATTATCCCCTCTTTTTGACCAATATTGGTTGCAATTTCTATTATTTTATGATATAATTAAGCCAAATATTGACCGTGATATTGGTCAATTTTGCAATAAGGATAATAATTATGAAAAATTGCACCTTCTTTGGACACAGCGATGCACCACCGGATATAAGAGGGATACTAAAGGAAACGATCACTGAACTGATCGAGCAACATCAAGTGCACGAGTTTCTTGTTGGGAATCACGGAAAATTTGATTCGATGGTGAAATCCGTACTTAAAGAATTACAAGACATTCACCCACAGGTCCACTATACAGTAGTTTTAGCTTACTTTCCAAAAGAAAAAATCCTCGGCGAGAATACTCTTCTCCCCGAGGGAATTGAATTATGCCACCCGAAGGCAGCAATTGATTACAGAAATAAGTGGATGCTCGACAGATCAGAATACGTTATATCATACGTTAACCGATCATTCGGCGGAGCGCAGAAGTTTTACAGAAAAGCCGTCAGACAGAACAAAAAGGTTGTAAATATCGCGTATAACCGATAAATTTCGGCATTACGGTACAATTCATTACAAAATATTAAACAAAGCCCCCGACAGAATTCAAAGTCTGTCGGGGTGATTTTTCAGTTTAGAGTTTAGAGTTTAGAGTTATGATGCCCTGCGGGCAGTTATGAACTTGCTATGCAAGCGTTAGCTTTGCCGAAGGCAAAGCATAACTCTAAACTCATAACTCTTTTTTATTCAGCCTTAAAATTCTCCTTACCAACTCCGCATAGCGGGCAGGACCGGTCATCGGGGGGGCTTACCGTTCCCCTATCGGAAGATACCCTATCTCTTTCTTCACGTTCGTATAAGCAGGTCGGATGATCTTGCCCGCGTTCTGTATCTCCTCGAGGCGGTGCGCGCTCCAGCCCGCTATCCTTGAAACGGCAAAGATCGGGGTAAACAGCTCCTCGGGCAGGCCGAGCATTCTGTACACCATTCCCGAATAAAAGTCCACATTTGCGCTGACACCCTTATACATCCGTCGCTTTTCGGCTATGATCTCCGGAGCGAGGCGGGCAACTGTCTCGTAAAGAGCGAAATCCTCCTCCAGCCCCTTCTCAGCCGAGAGCTTTTGCGCATATTTATGAAGTATCTCGGCTCTCGGGTCGGAAAGTGAATATACGGCATGTCCCATACCGTAGATCAGTCCCGAGCGATCAAATGCCTGTTTGTCAAGAAGCTTTACAAGATGATCCTTCAGCGCGCCCTCGTCACGGTAATCGACGTTTGCCTTGATATCGTCAAACATCTGAACGACCTTGATATTCGCGCCTCCGTGGCGGGGGCCCTTGAGCGAGCCAAGAGCCGCAGATATCGCTGAATAGGTATCCGTACCCGAAGAAGTCACAACATGCGTTGTAAAGGTCGAATTGTTTCCTCCGCCGTGCTCGGCGTGCAAAACGAGCGCAAGATCAAGAAGCTTGGCTTCAAGCGGAGTGTATTCACCGTCCTCACGGAGGATATAGAGCAGGTTTTCTGCAGTTGAAAGCTCCTTTTTCGGATAGTGGATAAAGAGACTGCTTCCGTTATGGTAGTGCATAAAGGAATGATACCCATAGACAGCAAGCAACGGAAATTCGGCTATGAGCTGCAAACACTGCCTGAGCACGTTGGGCGTTGAAATATCATCGGGTCTTTCATCATAGGCATAAAGTGCCAACACGCCGCGCGAAAGCATATTCATCATATCCTTGCCTGGAGCCTTAAGGATCATATCGGATACGAAGAATTTCGGCAGATCACGGTATGCGGAAAGCTGCGCATTAAAATCCGCAAGCTCCTTGCGGTTTGGTAGCTTTGATGTCAGAAGCAAAAATACCGTCTCCTCAAATCCCATGCGGCCCTCATCAAGGAATCCGGATACAATGTCCTTGAGATCGATGCCTCGGTAATAAAGTTCTCCGCGGCAGGGGATCTCATTTCCGTCTGCGTCCTTCTCCTTCGCTTTGATACGGGAGACCTCGGTAAGCCCGGCAACAACACCGTTGCCGTTTATATCACGCAGTCCTCGCTTAACGTCATAAGTTCCGTACATTTCGGGCTTGATTCCGTTATTTCTGTCGGAAAGATCTGCCAGATCTTTGATATAATCTGTTATTACAGAATAGTTTTTCATTTATTCTACCTTTATCATCCTATATCCAATACCGATATGTGTTTGTATGAACTGCGTCGACCCCTCGGCTCTCTCAAGCTTTTTCCGAAGAGTAGCCATAAATACGCGCAATGACGCGACATCCTTCTCCCAAGTGCTCCCCCATACCTTTTGCGTAATATAAGTATGTGTCAGTACCTTGCCGATATTCTTCGACAAAAGGCACAAGAGCTTATATTCTATCGGCGTCAGATGCATTTCCTCTCCGCGTATGTAAGCACAACCGGCGGCATAATCGATCTTAAGCTCACCATTCACAAAAACTGTTCCCGAGGATTGATTTCCGCTCGAATTCAGTCTTCTTTGGCTTACCCTGATCCTCGCAAGCAGCTCTTCTACCGAAAACGGCTTTGTAAGATAATCATCGGCGCCCGCATCAAGAGCATCGATCTTATCCCTGTCCTCACTTCGTGCGCTGATAACAATTATCGGCATTTCCGACCAGCCTCTGACTTTACCGATGACCTCCATACCGTCAATATCGTAAAGACCGAGATCAAGCAGGAGTATATCGGGATTATGTGTCGACGCCTCAAGAAGCGCATCATTTCCGTTATGTGCTGTGATATATCTGTAACCGTGGGCTTTAAGCGTTGTTGTTATCAGATTTCTGACGGGAGGATCATCCTCAACAACAAGTATGAGCGGTTTATTCATTGATCTCTATCTCCTTTGTCTGTAAAGTAAAGCAGAAGGACGCGCCTCTCGGATAATTATCTTCGACCCATATTCTTCCGCCGTGCGCCTCTACTATGGAACGGCATAGCGCAAGTCCGAGTCCGAGGCTTCGTCTGCTGTCCGATCTGTTGTTATCACCTACATAAAACAGATCAAAAATTTGTTCCTTCATTTTATCGGGGATACCATATCCGTTGTCGCTGACAGATACGAGAACTTTACCGTTATCTTGCTTTGCGGATATTTCTATGGTTGAGCCGCAGTCGGTATATTTGATCGCATTGTCCACAAGATTGACGATCACCTGAACTATCAGCCTTGCATCCATATTTGCAAGCATCAGCTCATTTTCAAGCGAAACCCTTATTCTATGCTCGGTCTTTCTTTTATTGACGTGCTTCAGGGCTTCATCTATAACATCGGACATAAGTTCCGCCGTCTTGTTGATCTTCGCTCTTCCCTCACCCATACGGGTAATTGACAGAAGATTCTCAACAAGCGAGATCAGCCAGACCGAATCATCGAGAATATCCGAATATATCTGTCTTCTTGTTGCTTCATCAAAAAAGCTGTCATTTGACAAAAGATTACCGGCATTTCCAGAGATCGACGTCAAAGGCGTGCGCAGATCGTGCGATATTGCACGCAAAAGATCGGCGCGCAAACGCTCGTTTTCTGCCCGTACCGCCGCCTCCTCCTTTTCACGGATATTTTTCTCGTTTTCAAGCGCGAGGGCGCATTCTCCGATAATGGACACCATTATACTCTGCTCAAACGGGTCGGATTTTTTTCCGGGAACAACACCGATAACGCCGTAGACCTCATCTTTTATTCCAATGGGGAAATACATGCACTCCGCACTGTAGAGCGATCCCGGCGCACCCGTTTGAATATTATTTTCATAAGCTCTGAAAGCGGCAGCTCTTTCGTCATCATTAAGGTATTCCTCAATATGCTCCTCCTCGTTTCCGAAGATCATAGCATCACCGAAAGTTCCGTTCCAGGTCGGATAAAGAATGACCCCGCGGGAGGCAAGCTTCCTTACCTGCTTTGATGCGACAACAAGTATCTCGTCAGCATTCTTTGACTTTGCAAGCATTTGATCGGTATCAAGCAATATCTGCGTTCTGTACGCTACCTGTGCTGAAAGCTTTGCCTGCTTTTTCATTCGTGCGGCTATGCTTCCGGTTATAAGCGATGCCATGAGCATAACAATAAATGTAAGCGGATAACCCTTGTCATAAGCAAGAAAAGTAAATTTCGGCTGTGTAAAAAAGAAGTTGAAGAGCAATACACCCGCTGCGGAAGTCAGCGCCCAGCAGATCTTGCTATCGATCAACACAGACGTCACGAGAACAGCCAGAATATATATTGTTACAACGTTAGCCTCGGTAAATCCCAGATAATGAAATCCGAATCCTATTGCCGATGCCGCACCAAGTATCAAAGCACTGATCGCAAGCTCTTTTATCAAGCTTATCAGCCTCTTTCGGCTGAAAATATGCTTCTTCCTTCGCTTTCCTTCGATACTGCTGTCCGGAATAATATGTATATCCAACTCGGGCGCAAGCCGAATGATCTTTTCGGTCAAAGACTGCTTTTTTATCAATCCTCCGCGAGATACCGAACTCCTGCCCAAAACCACCTTGGTCACTCCCGATATCCTTGCAAACTCTGTAATTTGCAAGGCGATATCGTCTCCGCAGACCGTTGTCACAACTGCCCCGCATTCCTTGGCGTATTCGATATTTTCCGCAAGCCTCCGCTTATCCGCTTCGACCATCAGCTCTTCTTCCGGCGTTTCAACATACAGCGCAGTAAATTCCGCTCTGAAAGCCTTTGCCATCATAGCAGCCGTTCCTATGATCTTTGCGTTAGACGGCGACGACGACAGGCAAACGAGTATATGATCGTGTATATTATCCTTCGTTATCTTCCTGTACCTCATCTGTCTCCTCTTCTTTCTGTGCTTCTCGATTTTCCTCGATAAAACGGTCAATTTTTGCCATAAACAGGTATCCCATTACGATAATGGCGATCGAAGCACAAGTCAATAAAATATATCCGAACGCCTTAAGCATCCAACATCCCTCCCTTTTCAATTAATATTATACATTAAGAGCTTTTAAGGGTATATTAGAATTAAAGCGCCCGGTATTAAGATAGTATTAAGAAAAGCGACAGCTCCGTTCGCACAACGGTGGAGCTGTCGCTTATGATCACTCTTCCTTCTTGAAATTCTCCTTACCAACTCCGCAGAGCGGGCAGGACCAATCCTCGGGCAGGTCTTCGAACTTTGTGCCGGGGGCGATGCCGTTATCGGGGTCGCCGGCGGACTCGTCGTATTCGTAGCCGCAGATCTCGCATACGTATTTCACGCTCTTCTCTTCCTTTTCATCATTATTGCACCCGCCCGCGAGCTCGAGAGCGAGGGCTTTGATCTCCTCGCGGTTCGCGTCGGTCATCGCTGAACGGATCGTGACGGCGGTGTCGGTGAAGGTAATATCCTTGCACTCCGCAAGCATCGCCTTCATCTTCTTTGCCGCCAGGGGCGCCCAGCTTCCGTTTTCTATTATACCCACAGTTCTCATCTGATATCCGTGCTCAACGAGCGCGTGGATAAATGTATTCATATATGGGAAGATGTCGCCCTGATAGGTGGTTGTCGCCAAAACGAGCTTGCCGTAGCGGAAGGCGTCCTCGAGAGCCTCGGACATATCGTCGCGCGCGAGGTCGCTGACTGCAACCTTAGGGCAACCGAGCTTTTCGAGCTCCTCGGCAAGCAGGAGAGCCGCCTTTTTGGTGTTGCCGTAAACGCTGGTGTACGCGATAGCCACGCCCTCGCTCTCGACGCCGTAGCTCGACCAGGTGTTGTAAAGATCGAGATAGTAGCCGAGGTTTTCGGTCAGAACGGGGCCGTGGAGGGGGCAGATCTTGGCAATTTCAAGTCCCGAAGCCTTCG
>JAZQGR010000035.1:0-16807 GCA_045540115.1 Eubacteriales bacterium | reverse complement strand
ATCGGTCAGGACGGAACGGGCGCATATAAGGCATCCCTATCCGCAACACTTGACGAGTTCATGATATTCGACGGAGCATTTACT
Organism: Eubacteriales bacterium; assembly: GCA_045540115.1. GTDB lineage: Bacteria > Bacillota > Clostridia > Oscillospirales > CAG-272 > Colimorpha_A. Next base: position 16,723 of record JAZQGR010000035.1, on the reverse strand, counting down.
CAGGACGATATAGAAAAGCTCGCAAAGTATTACGGCAGAGACTAATTAACAGCAAACGTCCCCCACTATGCGGGGGACGTTTGTTTTTTTGCGCACGTTCCTTCAAAAAGCATCGGGGCGTTGTCTAGCCTTCCCCCGCGGGGGGGGAGTTAAGAGGCAGAGCCTCGGATGAGGTGGCCTAAAGTAAAGCAACTTCAATTTTTAGCTCGCCGAGTTCCCCACTCCCCAAAAACAGCAAAATAATGCACATAAGGTGCAAAATAGATCATTGACAAAGGCGGCTGTTTCTTGTATCATAATATTGTAAAAAAATAATGGAGGTACTGATAATGTACAATTTTCCCATAGGCGTAATGATTGACTCCTTCCGTCTCCCGATCAAGGACGCAATAGCAAAAGCGGTCTCTATCGGTGCGGCGGGCTTCCAGATGTATGCTACCTACGGCGAGCATTCTCCCGAGAATATGACTCCCGCGAAGATCGCAGAGCTCAAGGATATGGTGTATTCTAACGGGCTCGTTTTCTCCGCGCTTTGCGGCGACCTCGGTCACGGCTTCGGTAATGCCGAAAAGAACCCTGCGCTTATCGAGAAGTCAAAGAGAATAATAGACCTCGCAAAGGAGCTCGGAACCGACGTCGTAACGACTCACATCGGCGTAGTTCCCTCCGATCCGAACCACGACAGATACAAGATAATGCAGGCTGCCTGCTATGAGCTCAGCCGCTATGCGGACAGCATCGATGCGCATTTCGCGATTGAGACGGGTCCCGAGACCTCGGCAACCCTTAAGGCGTTCCTTGACACCCTTGATTCGACCGGTGTTGCGGTCAACCTCGACCCCGCAAACCTCGTAATGGTAACGGGCGACGATCCCGTTCAGGCGGTTTACAACCTTAAGAAATACATCGTTCATACTCACGCGAAGGACGGCATCAAGCTCGTTGACCGCGATCCCGAGATAATCTACGGCGTAACTCCCATGCCTGAGGATATGGAGAAGATCGACTGCTTCAGCGAAGAACCTCTTGGCCGTGGCGGAGTCGACTTCCCCGCATACCTGAAGGCGCTTGAGGAGATCGGATACAAGGGCTTCCTTACGATCGAACGCGAGTGCGGCGAGGATCCCGCGAAGGATATCGCTTGTGCGGCAGACTTCCTGCGCGACATCATCGCAAAGAACTGAAAGGAAGAAATTTGAAATGAGCAAAAAATTGCGAGTGGGTATAATCGGAACAGGCAACATCAGCCATAGCCACATGGCGGGTTATAAGGCGCTTATCGACGAGGTTGAGGTCGTCGCGGCGTGTGACATCGACGAAAATAAGCTTGTTGCATACTGCGAGCAGTATGACATTCCGAATAAGTATACGGATTTTAACGAAATGATGGCAAAGGAGGACCTCGATGCAGTCAGCGTCTGCACATGGAACTCCGTTCATAAGGACGCAACGATTGCCGCACTTCGCGGAGGCGCAAACGTTATATGTGAGAAACCCATGGCGATGAATACCGAAGAAGCCCTCGAAATGCTCAAGGCGTCAAAGGAGACGGGAAAGCTTCTTCAGATCGGCTTCGTACGCCGCTTCGGTAACGATGCCGATGCGCTTAAGGAATACATTTCGGCGGGCACCTTTGGAGATATTTACTATGCGAAGGCGACTTACCTTCGCCGTTCGGGATGTCCCGGCGGTTGGTTCGGAGACAAATCCCGCTCAGGCGGCGGTCCTCTTATTGACCTCGGAGTTCACGTTATAGACCTCGTTCGTTATCTCGCGGGTTCACCTAAAGCAGTTTCCGCATACGGTGCAACCTTCAATAACCTCGGTCCCGACCGTGCAAGCGGTAAAAAGGATTGGCAGGTCGAAAGCAACGACGATCCCTATACGGTAGAGGATTTCACTACCGCGCTTATCAGATTTGATAACGGTTTTACCGTGTCCGTTGAGGCAAGTTTCAACCTCAATATCAAGAAGGATGTAGGAAATATTGAGCTTTTCGGTACGAATGCGGGCTGTACCATCAATCCCGATCTTGAGCTTTTTACTCAGATCGCAGGCAGATTCGTGAACATCAAGCCGTGCGACAGCATCGCGCTTGAATTTAACGGACTTTTTGAGAGGGAGATCAAGGGCTTCGTTGATGCCGTTAACGGTAATGCACCCTGTATCGCACCCGCAGAGGACGGCGTTGAGCTTATGAGAATAATTGATGCGATCTACGAGTCCGCTGAAACCGGACGCTCCGTAGAGATCACAAGATAAGGAGAGTTTTATGAAATTCAGTGTAAGTACGTACAGCTTCGGCGCTTACAGAGAAAAGGATTCCCTCGGGATCTTCGGCGTTATAGATAAGGCAGCCGAAATGGGCTTCGATGGCATCGAGTTCGTCGAGGATTATTGGCTTCAGTGGCCCGACGAAGAGATCAGGAAGGTCGGTCAGTATGCAAGAGATAAGGGACTTGAAACAGTCGCGTTCTGTGTCGGTGCTGACCTTATAAACAGAGAAAACGAGGTAGAGCGCGTCTGCGGTCTGCTTGATAAAGCGGCGCTTCTCGGCGTTTCGATGCTTCGTCACGACATCACGGGCGGGCTCAAGGGCAAGAAGAACGGCATCGGTTACGCTTGCCTTCTTCCCGAGCTTAAGGAGAAATGTGCTAAGATCACCGAGTATGCGGCATCGCTCGGCATCAAGACGATGACCGAGAACCACGGCTACTATTCGCAGGACGCGGACAGAGTCGCATCCCTTATCGATGCAGTCGGTAACGACAATTTCGGCGTTCTTCTCGACCTCGGCAACTTTATGTGCGCGGACGAGGATCCGAGCCTTTCTGCATCGCGCCTCGCGCCCTATGCGTTCCACGTTCATTGCAAGGACTTCCTTTATAAGAAGGGAACCGAGATCAACCCCGGCGACGGCTGGTTCACAACGAGAGCAGGCAACTACCTTCGCGGAACGATAGTCGGTCACGGCGAAGCGAAGATCGCGCAGAGCCTTGCTATGCTAAAGAGAAAGGGCTATGACGGCTTCATCTCCCTCGAATTTGAGGGAACCGAGGATAACCTCGTCGGAATCAAGATGGGTCTTAGCAACATCAAGAGATTCTGGGAAATGGCATAATGGAAAAGGAAAAGCTCCGCTTCGGCGGAGCTTTTTATAATGTAGGCTAAAGAGCAGATAACGAACAAGAAACAGGCTGCAGCAGGTATGCAGGAAACCTTGGACGGATGCGGCGTTAGTTGCTGATTAACCGCGTGTCAAATTAAGGCAAAGTTACCTCCAAGAAAATATTTCGTCAAAATGAACAAAAAATGAAGAAAAATTTTGACACTAAAGTTTTCGGATTTTACTTGACAAAATAGGCGGGGGGGGGGGTACAATATTAGCAAGGTACGTTGTGAAAAAATCAACTACTTAACATTCCCTTAGAAAAAGGAGTAAAACAAAATGAAAAACTTTAAGCGCTTTTCTTCCCTAGTAGTTGCTGTCATTATGATCGTCGCTACTATGTCCGCAATGTTTGTTTCTACCTCTGCTGCAGAGGTCGGAACGGTCTATTCCCCTACGGGAATTGCAAACGGTGTTCTTGCAGACGGTCCCTTCAAAGCAATGGCTGTTCTTCTCGCTACAAACGAAAAACTCACGCCTAACGCACAGTCCGTTGAAGAATGGGGCACGTGGCGTCATAAGGTGACAACACCTGATAATACTGAGGAGATTGCTGTTATGCAAGCGGAAAAGCCCACTATCACTCCCAATTTTGGTTGGGGCTTCAACCCCGGCAAGGTTACCGGCGGTCTTCTCGTATTTACCGCACCGGCGAGCGGAACCTATTCTCTCGACGCTATCTTTGTTAAGCTTTACGGTCAGCAGTCGGGTACTCCAACCAAGGCAAACGTTTCTGTATATAAGAACGGAACCGGCAATGCTCTCGTTTCCGTATCCAGCGCGAAAATTGATAAACAGGTGACAGGCGAAGAATTCGACGTATCCGTTGCATCTGTTGAGCTTGCACAGGGAGATGAGCTTTGGATCGTTGTAACCAGAACCGAAGACACTAAGAACGTCGGTGCCGCAAACGTTCAGATCAAAGAATTTGCAATTACTTACGTTGCGGCAGCTCAGAGCTCCGACAACGGAGGAGCTACCGGCGGAACCACAGGCGGTTCTACCACCAACCCCGACACAAGCGACGCTCTCGTAGCTTCTCTCGTAGTTGCAGTAGTAGCAGGTGTTGCACTTGTGGCTTCCAAGAAAAGAAGATAATTATTCATTCTTTGAGATAAGGAATAACGAATAAGGCATCGGGCTGAGGAGCGCTTCCTCGCCCAAACGTAAAAGACCGTGCCCCTTACTGAAATGAATATCAGTAAGGGGCATATTTTTAGAATTTTTACCCCCAAGGAGCAAGTAAATGAAAAAAATTACCGGCGTATGCCTTGCAATCGTTATGCTGGCTACGTTATTTCTCTTCTCTTGTAATAATAAAAAGGACGGTGAATCTGAGGTGAATGATAACGAAGAAATCGTGATGTGGACAGGTCACGGATATGACAAGATCCGTACCGAAATGAGGGTGCCCGGTAATCCGTCGACCGAATACACGGTATATATGGCGAAAAATGAGAGCGAGGGCGCGCACATTGCAATTCGAGCAAATTACAAAACTGCAGCTTTGAGCTTTAAGATTCTCTCCGGTGAAAACGAGCACATCACTGTCAGCACTTATCACGTTATGGAGATACTTCAGCTTGGGCGCAAGCGTTGGACAGATCCTTGCGCACCGCTCGGTCCCGGCAAGCGTTTTGTTCTTAAGAAGGACGAAACGATGGCTGTCCTTGTTGATTTCAAAACCACAGCAGACACTCCTGCAGGCGATTACGTTTATGAGCTTGGTTTGACGGATAGCAAGGGTAACGTTATCAAAAAGGTTAAGATAACAGTACACGTCTGGAATTTCGCGATGCCCGAAGGACACAAATTCCAAAGCGCTGTGGGTAACCATTTTATAGTGAGTCAGTATGAGATGCTCAGAGATCATAACCTGAGCGGCTACAACCTACCTAACGGCATTCTTGATGAGCGTTCGGACGCATATATGTCCGATCCGCGCATTACGTCGTTCAGAGTTCCGGCAAGCAAATTACCCGATGGCTCCTATGACGTGGACGCAATTCTTGCCTCTTACAACAAGCTGAAACAAAATGAAGAATGGTTCCAAAAAGCTTATTTCTACCCGATTGACGAGCCTTCGAATCTGGAAGACATTAAGAAGTTTGAAGCACTATGCAAGCAGCTTCGCGAGCTTTTTCCCGATATGAAGATCACTGTTCCTTATTATAAGAACGTGCAAGTAACCGAAGAGCTCGACCAGATAGCTTTCATGGACCAGTACGTTGATCTTCATTGTCCGAAGCTCGCAAACTGGAATGACGACGTCATCTACAGCGAGGAGCAAAAGGAAAAGTACCCCTCATTTGCTGAACGAATGAAGGCACTTCAGGAGAAAGGCGAGACCGTCTGGGCATACGTGTGTAACTATCCGCTCGCGCCCTACCTTAACGTTAAGGTCGATGATGAGGGAATCGAAAGCCGAGTTCTCTTCTGGCAGTTCTATCAGAGAGATATAGAAGGCTTCCTCTATTGGCACTCTGCGCTCTATTCCGAGCTTGGTAACGGTGGAAATCCTTGGGGTAGCGTAGACACCTTCCAGAACGGCATTTACGGCGACGGGATCCTCATCTACACAGGAACCGGCGCAGGACTTCCTTATGATGTTCCCGTAGCTTCGATCCGTCTTAAGCTTATACGCGACGGTATTGATGATATCGAGCTTCTCTATATGGCAGAGGAGCTGTTCGGACGCGAATGGGTTGACGAAAGAGCGAATAAGGTTTCTAAGTCGCTTATATCCGTTGACGTATCGAGCGACGAGTTCGCCGCCCTTCGTGTTGAGATCGGCAACGCTATCGAAAAAGAGCTTAATAAATAAAACAGCTTATGCAAAAGGAGCGGCCTTGCGGTCGCTCCTTTTTGTAAGGTCGGTGAATAATGAATCATTATCGGGAAAACGGTGGGTACCTTTTTGCCTTATCCCATGAAAAACAAGCGGAGTAAGCCGCTTGTCAATTATAATCATTTCTTCGCGCTGTCGATGCTTTTTCCGAAAACGAAAAACCGATCGAAAAGGTACTCGGTGACGAAATTGATAATCATTGTCATCGCGAGGACGGCATAGCCGTTCCAGCCGACGCCTGAGCCTGTCAGAACCGCCGTCCACCAAGTCGAGAGCGGCGTGAAGATCAGATAAAAACCCGCGACCTTCAGCATCGCGATCGGCACGTTGTTTGCCGAGCAGAAGGTGAATTTGCGGTTCAAGGTGAAGTTCCAAAGCACCGAAAGGACGAGCGAGAGCAGATGCGCAAGCCATTCGTCGAAGTGAATAAGGTCGAAAAACACCGCGTACGACGCAATCTCGATCACGCCCGCGCTGATCGAAAAGAGAACGAATTTTATCGTCCTGATAAGCTCCTTTTTCTTGTCGCTCATCGGCTCTCCTCCGTGAATTTCTTTATAGCGTCAAGCGTTTCGGGGCTGATTACGTGCTCGATCTTGCAGGCATCGTCCGACGCAGTCTCCTCGCTTACGCCGAGCTTGGTAAGGAACTCGGTAAGGACGGTGTGACACTCAAAAACGCTCTTCGCCTTTTCCTCGCCCATATCGGTGAGGATCAGATTTCCGACGGCGTCAACGGTCAGATAACCGCCCTTTTTGAGCAGTCCGACGGCGCGGCTGACGCTCGGCTTACTGTAACCCATCTCCTCGGCGACGTCGATGCTTCGCACCGCGCCCCTTTGAGAGAGGACGTATATTGTTTCGAGATACATCTCGGCAGATTCGTGCAGATTCATAAAAATTCTCCTTGATTTGCCGTTCTTAAATAATTTTATCATATAATTAAAATTTTTGCAATAAAAATATTAAAAACCCCTTGACAAATCGGGATCGTGGTGTTAAAATATACGACGGTTAGCGGATGCTAACTGACGCAAAACGTCATTAAGGAGCAAAAAATGACACTCAGACAGGCAGAGGAAGGAACTGAATATATCATAAAAGCCATCGAAACCGACGATGAGGAGCTTAACGCATTCCTCTTTACGCTCGGCTGTTACGAGGGCGAGCCGATAACGGTGATATCCCGACGCAAGGGTGGGCTCACGGTGTCGATCAAGGACGGCAGATACAATATCGATCCGCAGCTTGCCGACGCGATCATAATTTAAAAAGCAGAGCAGCGCTCTGCTGATTATTTCGCCGGTCGGTTAGCCGTTGCTAACTGAATTGAAAGGGTTAAAATTATCCGAACAGGAGTAAAATAAATGAGAATAGCATTAGCAGGAAATCCGAACAGCGGAAAGACCACGATGTACAATGCTCTGACGGGCAAAAGCGAAAAGGTCGGAAACTGGGCGGGAGTCACGGTTGATAAGAAGGAGCACGCGGTAAAGGGCGCATACGGAGAAAACGTGATCGCCGTCGACCTCCCGGGCGCATATTCGATGTCGCCCTTCACGAGCGAGGAATCGGTAACGAGCGAGTACGTTAAAAACGAAAACCCCGACGCGATAATCAATATCGTCGACGCGACGAATCTGAGCCGAAGCCTGTTCTTCACAACACAGCTTCTCGAGCTCGGCATTCCCGTTGTCGTAGCTCTCAACAAGACCGATGCTAATAAGAAAAAGCATAATAAGATAGATGCTTCAAAGCTGAGCGAAAAGCTCGGATGCCCCGTTATAGAGACTGTTTCGACAACGGGCGAGGGACTTAAGGACGTCGTTTCCGTGGCTGTCGCTTCGATCGGCAAGGGACAGTCCGCTCCCTACGTCGGCGCAAGCGCAACCGACAAAAAGTCCTCCGAGGAAGAGGATAAGCGCCGCTATAAGTTCGTAAACGCGATAGTCAAGGAAGTCGAAAGCAGAAAAACGCTTACAAAAAACAAGAACTATCAGGATAAGATCGACGCCGTTCTTACGAATAAATGGCTCGGGATCCCGATATTTGCGCTTGTGATGTTCGCAGTATTCTGGATCTCGCAGGCAGGCCCCGGCGTATGGATCGCAGACTGGCTCGTCGGACTTCTTGAAAAGGGACAGGGCGCGCTCGGTGAGCTTATGCTCAAGCATGACGTCGCTCCTATCCTCTACGAGCTTCTCGTAAACGGAGTCGTCGGCGGAGTAATTGCCGTTGTCGGATTCCTTCCCCTCGTAATGATAATGTATTTCCTCATTGCGCTTCTTGAGGATTGCGGTTATATGGCAAGAGTTTCCGTCGTGCTTGACCCGATCTTCAAAAAGGTCGGTTTGAGCGGAAAATCGGTAATTCCCTTCGTTATCGGAACGGGATGCGCGATCCCCGGCGTTATGGCTTGCCGTACGATAAGAGACGAAAGAGAACGCCGCGCGACCGCAATGCTCGCACCCTTTATGCCCTGCGGAGCAAAGCTCCCCGTTATCGCTCTCTTTGCAGGCGCATTCTTTAAGGACGCATCATGGGTCGGACCGCTTATGTATTTCGTGGGAATTATCGTAATATTCCTTTCCGCACTCGTTATAAATGCTATTACCGGCAACAAGAAAAAGAAGTCCTTCTTCATAATCGAGCTTCCCGAGTATAAAGCTCCCTCGCTTTGGGGCGCGATCAAGAGTATGTGCCAGCGCGGCTGGGCGTTCATCGTAAAGGCGGCGACTATTATTCTGCTCTGCAACACGGCAGTACAGGTAATGCAGTCGTTTACGTGGTTCTTCAAGGTCGCAGAGAATGCAAACGACTCGATCCTCGCATCGATCGGCGGACCGTTCGCTTACCTTCTCGTTCCGATCGTCGGCGTGCTTTCGTGGCAGCTCGCGGCGGCAGCTATTACCGGCTTTATCGCCAAGGAAAACGTAGTCGGAACCCTCGCGGTCTGCTTCGTGGGACTTGAAAATCTCATCGACACCGACGAGCTTGCAATGCTTGAGGGAGCGGGCGCGGAGGTAGCGGGAATTATTGCGATCAGCAAGGTCGCGGCACTCGCTTACCTTATGTTCAACCTCTTTTCGCCGCCCTGCTTCGCGGCTATCGGCGCAATGAACTCCGAAATGAAGAGCGCGAAGTGGCTCTGGGGCGGCATTGGTCTCCAGCTTGCAGTCGGATATACGATCGGATACCTCGTTTATACCGTCGGAACGCTCATCGTTTCCCCTGCATCTCTCGCTATCGTTCCCGCAATAATCGGCGGATGCGCAGTCGCAGTCTTTGCAGGCATCATTACGGCACTTATAGTTAAAGCAAGGAAAAAGGCATGATAAACGTTATCGTAATTACAGTCCTCGCCGCCATTATTATCGGCGTGTCGGTCTACATATTCAAGCAAAAGAAAAAGGGCGTCAAATGCATTGGCTGCCCGCACGCTGGCGAATGCTCAAAAAAGAACTGTCACTGAAAACAGGGCGAAAGCCCTGTTTTTGTTTTGCCCCTCCCCTACCAAAGGTAGAGTGAACGTCGTCTTGCCTTCCCCGGCGGGAGGAAGTTAAGAGGCAGAGCCTCGGATGAGGTGTTACAAAACGATGTAACACCGATTTTGTGCGGGCGAGCAATGCTCGCCCCTGCAAGGAGCTTCCAAACGTTTTTGTAGGGGCGACCATCGGTCGCCCGTTTGGGTGTAATGTTACATTGTTTTTACAACGTCGGGAGTAAACCCCACACTACAAAGACGCGGCGAAGCTTCCCTAAAACCCAACACAGCAAAATCCCCAAAACATTACCTGATATGAATGTAAATTTTTCTCTTACCCTTATTGATTTTAGTTCGTTGATATGATATACTATGTTACAATGAGAAATATTTTTTGAATGTGAGGAAAAAGCAATGGTTGAAGAAACACTCCGCTATCTTACAGAATGCGATCCTGAGGTCGGAAAGGCAATAGAAGCCGAGTTCGAGCGTCAATGTGACGGCATTGAGCTTATCGCATCGGAAAACTTCGTTTCGCCCGCGGTAATGGCGGCGGCAGGAACCATTCTGACAAATAAATACGCCGAGGGCTATCCCGGCAAGCGTTACTACGGCGGCTGTGAAAAGGTCGACGTTGTCGAGGACATCGCGCGCGAACGCGCAAAGAAGCTCTTCGGCGCAGAGCACGCAAACGTTCAGCCGCATAGCGGCTCGCAGGCAAATACCGCAGTATACGTAGCTCTTCTCCAGGCGGGTGATACCGTTATGGGTATGTCGCTTGCAGACGGTGGACACCTCACACACGGAAGCCCCGTAAATATCTCGGGTCTTTACTATAACTTCGTTTCCTACGGCGTTGACACCGAAACTCACCTTATCGACTACGATAAGCTCGAAGCGCAGGCAATGGAAGTCAAGCCGAAGCTCATTGTCGCAGGCGCGTCGGCATATCCCCGCGTTATCGACTTTGAGAGAATGGGAAAGATCGCAAAGAAGTGCGGAGCGTACCTCATGGTAGATATGGCTCACATCGCAGGACTTGTTGCGGCAGGACTTCATCCGAACCCCGTTCCGTACGCTGACGTTGTTACAACAACTACTCACAAAACGCTTCGCGGTCCGCGCGGAGGACTTATCCTCTGCCGCGAGGAGCTCGCAAAGAAGATAGATAAGGCGATCTTCCCCGGAATCCAGGGCGGTCCGCTTCTCCACATCATCGCCGCAAAGGCAGTCTGCTTCGGCGAGGCGCTCAAGCCCGAATTTAAGGCATATCAGGAGCAGATCGTAAAGAACGCAAAGGTTCTTGCGGATACTCTCCTTGAAGAGGGCTTCGACCTCGTATCGGGCGGAACCGATAATCACCTTATGCTCGTTGACCTCCGTAACTTCAACGTAACGGGTAAGGAAATGGAGCACCGCCTCGACGAGGTGCATATCACGGCAAATAAGAACGCTATCCCGAACGATCCTCAGAGCCCCTTCATCACGAGCGGCATCAGAGTCGGTACTCCCGCCGCTACGACGAGAGGACTTAAGGAAGAGGACATGGTAACGATCGGTAAGCTCATCAAGCTTACTGCGTCAGACTTTGAAAACTCCGCAGATTATATCAGAGCCGAGGTCAAGAAGCTCTGCGAAAAGTACCCCCTCTATTAAAATTAAAACTCCGTTTTCCCTCTGAAAACGGAGTTTTTTGGAGAGATATATTTGTGAATACTTCTCCGCATTGGATTTGCTCTGACGGATACAAAATTTTTGCAACGCCTTGTAGGGGCGACCCTTGGGAACCCCCAAAGCTCATTTCATTCGCTTCGGGGAACCCCGATGTTGGTCGCCCGTTTGAAAGTAGTGCTCATTTGCTACAAGAGAGTCCAAATATTTCTGAACAATTAAACGATCTTTCAATAGGATTAATTATGAATACTTCAAAATGGATATGGGCGTCGGATGCCGGCTTGCCCGACGAATACGTCGATTTCAAGGCAGAATTTGAATATACAGGCGGAGTTCTTACTCTTGAAATTTCCGCAGACACCGACTATTCGGTATACGTAAACGGCGACCTCGCCGTATTCGGTCAGTATCCCGATTATCCCGACCGCAAGATATACGATACCGTAGACCTGACCGATAAGGTGGCAAACGGCAAAAACGAGCTGCTGATCGTCGCCTATCATCAGGGCGAGCACTTTTCGACTCACATTAGTCGCGAGGCGGGGATCCGCTTTGAGCTGATAAACGACGGCAAGACGATCCTTTTCTCTGATGAAAACGTACAGTCGCGCCTCGATCCATATTTCGCTCAGCACGTAAAGAGCAAAATATCTCCTCAGCTCGGCTTCACCTTCGGTTATGATCTGACCGCCAAAGAGACCGATTATTCAAAATCGGTCGTTACCGAAACCGCAAAGGGCGAAATGTACCCCCGCCCGATAAAAAAGCTTGAACTTCTCGACCGAGTCGAAAGCAAGCTCGTAAAAAGCGGAACGTTTACCCTTAACGGCGGTAATCGCGCCGCCGAAAGAATGCAGAACGCGTCGCTCTATTTGGGCGATGAGGGAACCGACGGCGAGTTTTATATCTTCGACCTTGGAGGTGAGCAGACGGGACTTTGCGAGATCGATATCGATCTTGAAAACGAATGCAAAGCCGAGATCGGCTGGGGCGAGCACCTGACAGACGGCAGATGCCGTACCGCGGTGCGCAATTTTGCTGTCGAGATTAAGGGCAAGAAGGGAAATAACCGCGTTCTTAACCCGATGCGACGCTTCGGCGGACGCTATTTCCAGATATTCGTCTACGGAAAGGCTAATATAAACTACCTCGGCATCCGCCCGACTCCCTACCCGATGACTGAAAAGCCGTTCTCGCTCGAAAACGAGCTTGACAACAGGATCTACAAGACCTGTATAAATACACTGCGCCATTGTATGCACGAGCACTATGAGGACTGTCCTTGGCGCGAGCAAGCGCTCTACGTGCTTGACAGCCGAAATCAGATGCTCTGCGGTTATTACGCGTTTGAGGAGACCGATTTCGCGAAGGCATCGCTTCAGCTTATAACGCAAGGACTCCGCCCCGACGGAATACTTAATCTCTGCTATCCTTCGGGACAGGTCATCGCAATACCGTCCTTCTCGCTCGCCTTCTTCACGCAGATGAAGGAATACCTCCTCTATACGGGCGATATAGAATTCCTTCGCGAAAAGTACCCGATGATGAAGAAGCTCATCTCTACCTTCTTGAACAAGGAACGCGAAAACGGACTTATTGAGAATTTTTACGGAGAGGGCGGCTATTGGAACTTCTACGAGTGGTCGGAAACGATGGAAGGACGCTTCAACGAGACGGTAAGAAGCATTGAGGCGCCGATAAACGCATTCCTTTCCATCGCGCTCGAGTCCTTCGGATATATTGCAAGAGAGCTCGGCTACGAGGCTGACGCCGAAGGTTACGAAGCCGAAAGAAAGTCGATAAATGAAGCAATAAAGGACGTCTTTTATAACGAAGAAACGAAGCTATTTGAAAGCTTCAAGGACCGTCATCAAGGCACGTACAGCGTGCTTACGAACGCGATATGCCTCCTTTGCGGAGCGGCGGAGGGTGTCGATAAGAGCGTGATATTTGAGATCCTTTCAAATAACGGAGCGGGAAATACGGGACTTAAGGTCGTGCAGAATACCCTCAGCATGAACAGCTTCCGCTTTGACGCACTCCTCAAGGCAGACGAAAACAAATTCGCGCCGATGATTCTCAGCGAGATCCGACGGGAGTACGGCAAGATGCTTGACCGCGGTGCAACGACCTTCTGGGAAACCGCTCTCGGCGAAGCCGACTTCGATAACGCGGGAAGCCTCTGCCACGGCTGGTCGGCACTGCCCGTGTATTATTATCACAAATTGTTGAAATAAAAGTATACTAACGGAATTGCTTGCACCTACAACGCCGCCTACGGCGGCTACACCTCATCCGAGGCACTGCCTCTTGTTTACCTCTTACCTTCCCCCTGAGGGGAAGGCAAGACGACGCTCCCCCTATTCCGGTAGGGGCGACCATTGGTCGCCCGTCGGACGGATGCCGATGATGGCGGAAAAGAATAAAGAATAAATAATAAAGAAGAAACAGAAATGCACTACATAGTCCTCGATCTTGAATGGAACCAAGCGCTCTCGCGCGAGCAGTTTGTGACCGAGCCGGTCAAGCTGCGCGGCGAGATCGTACAGATCGGCGCGGTGAAGCTCGATAGCGGCTTCAATCCGATCGACACATTCAAAATAATGGTCTCCCCGCGACACTATAAAATAATGAACTATAAGGTTCGCGAGCTGACGGGAATAAAAACCTCGGATATAAAGCGCGGACTCTCCTTCCCGATCGCATTCGGATTTTTCAAAAAATGGTGCGGAGCGGAATGCACGCTCCTGACCTGGGGCTGTGACGATATCCCGATGCTGAAGGACAATATGACGCTCCACGGCATCGATACCGAGTCACTCCCGCCGCATTACGACGTTCAGCCGATATTCGACTCGCAGATTACGAAGGAAAAGCGCCAGCACTCCCTGACGAGCGTAATGGAGCTGCTCGGCGAGCCGCCCTTCGAGGCTCACGACGCGCTCAACGACGCCCTCAGCACAGCGGCGGTCTGCCGACACTTAGATATGGAGGCGGGCTTCCTTGGGTATGAGGATATAACGAGAAGCTCCAAGCTTCCGACGATCGGCAAAAGCTTCACGAAATTCACAGAAATCCTCAAGGATGCCGAGGTCAATACACTCGTCTGTCCCGAATGCAGAAAGCTTATGCAGGCGGGTGAATGGGTTTCCTGCCGACGCGGCAAGCTGATGGCGAAGAACGACTGCGAATGCGGCGAAAAGTACCTGACCTTCCTTTTCTGCATCAAAAACAAGGACGGAACCTATCGCGTCAGCAGAAAAATGCAAAAGCGCGAGGAGCAGGACGATATTTATTACGAAAAAAAGCGCGTAAAAAACGAGGAATGGCGCGCAAAAAGGTCGGAAAGAGTCCTCACACACGCGTAAGGATAAAAAAATCTTGATTTTTTCGCTAAAATAGGTTATAATGAGAAAAAGCGAAAAGGAGAATCCTTATGCCGACAGAAAACATTTCGAAATTCAAAACCAATAAAAGCAATCTTTATCTCCGCGTTGCGCGCGGTCACTTTGCGACGAGCCATAGCCATACGAACTATTATATAGACGTAACCAAGCAGAAAACGCGTCTTTCCGAGGCTAAGGCAGTCGGAGCAGAGCTCGCGGCACATTATACGGGAAGCTCGATAGTTGATACCGTCCTTTGCCTTGACGGTACCGAGGTCATCGGCGCCTGTCTTGCAAATGAGCTGACAAAAACCTCCTACGCGGGACTTAATTCAAACCAGACGATAAACGTGCTGACGCCCGAGCACACCTCGGGAAGCCAGCTTCTCTTCCGCGACAGTATCGCTCCTATGATAAAGGGTAACCACGTGCTGATCCTCGCTGCATCGGTCGTAACGGGCTTCACGGCACGCGGCGCGATCGAGGCGATCCGCTATTACGGCGGAGAGGTCGTCGGCGTATGCTCGATTTTCGCGATTGCTGATGAATGTATGGGATATCCCGTTCATTCCATATTCGACCTCAAGGACCTGAACGATTACGTCAGCTACGGCTCACACGAATGCCCGATGTGTAAAAACGGTCAGAAGATCGACGCGCTGATAAACCGCTTCGGCTATTCAAAGCTTGAATATTAAAAAATGAAAAGAACCCTCCGAGAGGGTTCTTTTTTTCTATCCCCTCCCCTACAAATAACGCGGCGAAGCATTGGGAGGTCGTTAGCCTTCCCCCCTTGGGAAAGTTAAGAGGCAGATACTCGGATGAGGTGTCCCAAAAAAATGCAATCTTTTTTATAATCGCATATCCGAAAATATTTCGTCAAAATGAACAAAAAATGAAGAGAAAATTTGATAAAAAAGTTTTGGTATTTTACTTGACAAAATAGGCGGGGGGGGGGGGGTACAATATTAACAAAGTGAGTTGTGATATTTTCAACTACTTAACATTTTATCAGATAAAGGAGGAAAACAATGAAAAACTTTAAGCGCATTTTATCCCTTATAGTTGCTCTCGTTATGATCGTTGCATCTATGTCCGCAATGTTTGTTACTGCATCCGATGCTGATGTCAAAGTAGGCGACAAGTTCGCCTTCGACCTCGCTCTCGCAGCTCCCGGCGCAGAGGGCACGGTTCTTACTTCCACTTACTGGAAGACGGCAGCTATCGAAAAGAGCACCGGCAAGATCCTTCCTACGACTCAGAAGACCGAGCAGACTTGGGGACCCGAATGGTACGGCCTTTGGGCAGCTGATGAAAACGGCGGCCGTCTTAACACTAACTACCTCTTCTCCAATAGTGAATTTACAGACGCCTATATGGACCTTCGTCAGAGAGACGACTACTGCGGAGCTGTTATTTTCACCGCTCCTGCAGACGGCATATATTCTGTCGAATTCCGTTTCAGAGTACTCACCGCTTCTACCGGTAGAGCATACGTTTACGGTCAGAGTACGGATCTCGCAAAAGTCACCAAGAACAACAAGAACGAAGCCATCGACCTTATAGCATACAATGTTGAGCTGAAGAAAGGCGATATGGTCGTATTCCTTGTAGAAGACGAAAACAACGGAAGCCGTTCCGGTATCGTCAACAATGCCGCAAGCGTTACCCTTGTCGATATTGTTGAACCCGGCGAGTATACTTTCGACCTCGCTCTCGCAGCTCCCGGCGCAGAGGGCACAGTTCTCGCTTCCGAGTGCTGGAAGACAGCAGCTATCGAAAAGAGCACCGGCAAGCTCCTTCCTACGACTCAGAAGACCGAGCAGACTTGGGGACCCGAATGGTACGGCCTTTGGGCAGCTGATGAAGAGGGCGGCCGTCTTAACGCTAACTACCTCTTCTCCAACAGTGAATTTACAGACTGCTATATGGACCTCCGTCAGAGAGACGGCTACTGCGGAGCTGTTATTTTCACCGCTCCTGTAGACGGCACATATTCTGTTAACTTCCGTTTCAGAGTAATCACCGCTTCTACCGGTAGAGCATACGTTTACGGTCAGACTACGGATCTCGCAAAAGTCACCAAGAACAACAAGAACGAAGCAATCGACCTTAATGCAACCGGCGTTGAGCTGAAGAAGGGCGATATGATCGTATTCCTTA
>JAZQGR010000034.1:0-32324 GCA_045540115.1 Eubacteriales bacterium | reverse complement strand
ACGTTGTTAGCCTTCCCTTTGGGTAGCGAAGCGGCGACGCGGTAGTGAATGACTGCCGGTGGCAGTCAGAGCCGCGGCGTGACCGAGCCGCAGCGAGACAGGGGGACCGCAGACGCTGCGTCTGCGGTGGATGAGGTGTAGGGCGGCAACGCCACCGTTGTATAAACAAAGTAACATCGTTTTTGCGCGGGCGAACACAGGCGAGGGTTCCCGAAAATGAGCGAAGCGAGTTTTTGGGGTTCCGAGGTCGCCCCTACGGTGACATTCTAAACTTGAAAACGCAAATCAAAACCGCAGAGGCGGTTACACCTCTGCGGATAAAATTATTTCTGCATGCAAAGAACCATGATCGCCTTCTGCGCGTGGAGACGGTTTTCAGCCTCGTCGAAAATTTCGTTAGCGTGAGATTCAAACACGTCAGCGGAGATCTCCTCGCCGCGATGTGCGGGGAGGCAGTGCATGACCATAGCGTCGGGCTTTGCGACCGACATTACGGAAGTATTGATCTGATAATTCTTGAAAATTTCCTTGCGCTGATTAGCTTCTGCTTCCTGTCCCATCGACGCCCACACATCGGTGTAGAGCGCGTCGGCGTCAGACGCCGCTTCCTCGATATTCTCGGTGCAGGTGAACTTGCCGTTCTCCGACGCCCACTTCATGATGTCGGCATCGGGCTCATAGCCCTTCGGGCAAGCGATAGCAACCTCCATACCGGTCTTGATACCGCCGACGATGAGAGAGTTAGCCATATTGTTACCGTCGCCGATGTAGGTGAGCTTTCTGCCGTCAAGGTTGCCCTTGTGCTCGCGGATCGTCTGAAGGTCAGCCATTACCTGACAGGGATGGCAGTAGTCGGTAAGACCGTTGATTATCGGAATAGAACCGTAGGTTGCAAGATCCTCTACCTCCTTCTGTGCGAAGGTGCGGATCATAATTCCGTCAAGATAGCGCGAAAGAACACGCGCGGTGTCCTCAACAGGCTCGCCGCGTCCGATCTGGAGATCGCGCGAGGAGAGGAACAGTCCCGTTCCTCCGAGGTCGTGAATGCCGACCTCGAACGATACTCTTGTACGCGTGGACGACTTAGAGAATATCATTCCGAGCGTCATGCCGTTAAGGAGCTTATGCTCGATTCCGTGCTTTCTTTCATACTTGAGCTTGTCTGCAAGGTCGAGCGCCTGCATTATTTCTTCGGTGCTCCAATCGGAGAGCTTGAGAAAATGTTTCATAATTATTTCCTTTCAGGAGTGAATAATATGTTGTGACGGTTAAGCGTCCATGGGAATGGCTCCCTTGTGTAAAGGGAGCTGTCAGCGAAGCTGACTGAGGGATTGTTATAAAAGCATTCTAACTTCTTACAATTCCTCCGTCCGAGGACTTACCATCGGCAAATCCTCTTGCACCATCCCTTTTCTCAAGGGAGGCAAAAATGTGTCTATAAAATTAATCAATATGGCAGCTATCTTTGACGTCGGCAATGTATCGTTTTACAACACGGTCTATATAAATACAAACACCTTGAAATCTGTCTCGAATGTCAAGATTTGTGAATCGAATAACGGTTAATCCATATTCGTTTAGAAAAGCGGTGCGCTTCTCATCATGTTGTCTGCCTTCTTCTGTATAGTGCTCTGATCCGTCAAGCTCTATTACGAGCTTTGCTTTGGCACAATAAAAATCAGCGATATACTTTCCAAGCACCTTTTGCCGTGAAAAACGAACGGGATAAGTCCGCAAAAAGTCATACCAAAGATGTTTTTCTTCTTTGGTCATGCTTTTTCGTAGCGCTTTAGCGATAGGGACGATGTTTTTGTTATGTTTTCTTTCCATACAATCCCTCCGTCAACTTCGTTGACACCTCCCTTTACACAAGGGAGGCATTGTGCGCTACGCGCATAACCGCTTTAATCAAAAAACCCTTCTATATATTCAACCTGTCTCTCAAACGATTCCTCGCCGCAGCCGCCGAGGGAATTGCGCTTCATTACGCAGGTTTCAAGGGAAATTGCATCATAAAGATCGGAGTCAAAATTGGGATCAAACTTCTTGTATTCCTCGATCGGAAGCTCGTCAAGAACTGTTCCGAGATCGATACAATGCGCAACGAGCTGACCGACGATCTTGTAAGCCGAACGGAAGGGAAGTCCCTTTCCGACGAGGTAATCAGCAAGGTCGGTGGCGTTGATAAATCCCTTTTGCGCCGCCTTATACATGTTTTCGGGTATCGGTTTCATCGTTTCTATCATCGGCGCGAAGACGGAGAGGCACTTTTTGACCGTCTCGGTCGCGTCGAACACTGATTCCTTGTCCTCCTGCATATCCTTGTTGTATGCAAGGGGGATTCCCTTAAGAACTGTAAGAAGTCCCATAAGGTCGCCGTAAACGCGTCCCGTCTTACCTCTTACGAGTTCCGCCATATCGGGGTTCTTCTTCTGTGGCATGATGGACGAGCCCGTCGTATAGGAATCGTCAAGCTCGATGAACTTGAATTCCCAGCTCGACCAGAGGATAACTTCCTCCGAAAAACGCGAAAGGTGCGTCATAATGAGCGAGCAGGCGGAAAGCAGCTCAACCGCAAAATCGCGATCGGAAACGCCGTCGATGCTGTTCTCGCAGATGCCGTCGAAGCCGAGCTTTTCGGCGGTGTAGAGACGGTCTGTCGGGTAAGTCGTTCCGGCGAGAGCGCAGGAGCCGAGCGGCGAATAATTCATTCGCTTCTTGCAGTCGATGAGGCGTCCGATGTCGCGCGTGAACATCATTCCGTAAGCGAGCAGATGGTGCGCAAAGGTTATCGGCTGCGCGCGCTGGAGGTGCGTGTAGCCGGGCATTATAAGCTCCTTGCCGTTCTTCGCCTGCGTCAGGATCGCTTCGATCAGCTTGCGGAGAAGCGAAATTATCTCATCGATCTCGTCGCGTAGATACATTCTGATGTCAAGTGCGACCTGATCGTTACGGCTTCTCGCAGTGTGAAGCTTTTTGCCGACGTCGCCGATGCGCTTCGTCAGCTCCGCCTCGACGAACATGTGAATGTCCTCTGCGTCGAGGTCAATTTCAAGCTTGCCGCTTGTCAGATCGTCAAGGATCGAGCAAAGACCGTCGGAAATCGTCTCGCATTCGCTTTTCGTTATGATGCCGCATTTAGAGAGCATCGAAGCGTGTGCGAGGCTTCCCGTTATGTCCTGCTTATACATTTTGCAGTCGAAGCTTATCGACGAGTTGAAGTCGTCTGCCTCCTTATCGAGCGCCTTTACGAAGCGCCCTGCCCACATTTTTTCCATAATACTCCTTTCCAAGGGCTCCGCCCTTTGGAAACCCGCCAAACTTTTTGAAAAAAGTTTGGATCAAAAACTTTTGTACTGCGAAAAACTCCGTTTTTCGCAAAGATAGGGCGATAGAAAGTTTTGCTATGTTTTTGTAGGGCGGGGGCTTGCTCCCGCCGTTATCGCCACGAAGAAAATTACAGAGATGAACAAATTTGTGATATATCTTTGAAGCTTGTTTTTGTGAAACAAGATAGAATCACTTTTGCGCGGCGGGAGTAAACCCCCGCCCTACGGAATAAGCGCCTGTATTCCGCAAATATCTATAAACACAATTCGCCGAAAACGGCAGTTTTCGGCAGTGCAAAGGTTTTGAGGGGGTATGGGGGAACTTTTTCAAAAGTTCCCCCATAGAATTTTACTTCTTATTTTTAGCGTCGACCTGAGCCTGAACCTTGATCGGGAGACCGAAGAGGTTGATAAAGCCTGCGGAGTCCTTCTGGTCGTAAACGTTATCCTCACCGAAGGTTGCGATCTCCTCGGAGTAGAGGGAGTAATCGGACCAAGCGCCCGCCTTGATGATGTTGCCCTTATAGAGCTTAAGCTTAACCTTACCGGTAACCTTCTCCTGCGTCTTATCAACGAACGCAGAAAGCGCCTCGCGCAGAGGAGTGAACCACTGACCGTTGTAAACGAGGTCAGCGAAGGTAATAGCAAGCTCCTGCTTCTTGTGAGCAGTCATCTTATCGAGACAGAGGGTCTCGAGGTAGTTGTGAGCGAAGTAGAGGATCTCTCCGCCGGGAGTCTCGTAAACGCCGCGACACTTCATGCCGACGAGACGGTTTTCAACGATATCGAGCAGACCAATTCCATTCTTACCGCCGAGCTCGTTAAGCTTGAGGATGATGTTTTTTGCCGACATCTTCTCGCCGTCGATAGCGGTAGGAATACCCTTTTCGAAATCGAGGGTAACGTAGGTCGGCTCGTCGGGTGCCTTGAAAGGCGAAACGCCAAGCTCAAGGAAGCCTTCCTTATCGTAAAGCGGCTCGTTGCCTGCGTCCTCGAGGTCCATTCCCTCGTGGGAAAGGTGCCAGAGGTTCTTATCCTTAGAATAGTTGGTCTCGCGGTTTATCTTAAGGGGAACGTTATGCGCTTCGGCATAATCGATTTCCTCTTCACGGCTCTTGATGTCCCACTCACGCCAGGGAGCGATTATCGGCATATCGGGGCAGAAGTGCTTGAGGGTAAGCTCGAAACGAACCTGATCGTTACCCTTACCGGTACAGCCGTGGCAGATCGCGTCAGCATTTTCCTTGAGAGCGATCTCCGCAAGTCCCTTTGCGATACAGGGGCGTGCGTGAGAGGTACCGAGAAGGTACTCCTCGTACTTTGCGCCGGCCTTAACGCAGGGCATAATGTAGTTATCGACGTAATCGTCGGTGAGGTCGAGAACGTAGAGCTTGGAGGCGCCTGTCTTGAGAGCCTTTTCTTCAAGTCCCTCGAGCTCGTCTGCCTGTCCGACGTTACCCGAAACCGCGATAACCTCGCAGTTATTGTAATTTTCCTTGAGCCACGGGATGATGATCGAGGTGTCAAGACCGCCCGAGTATGCAAGAACTACCTTCTTAATGTTTTTCTTATCCATGATATATATCCTTTCAGTATGAACTGTTTTTATTCGACTGCATAATTATACATCCAACCTGCATAAAAATCAATACCTTTTTACAAAAATATTTATTTTTTATCGGTTTATACATCAAATATGCCGTTTTATGCACGTTTTTGTGCATATTCTCAACAAAAGCACCGCTCGGCGGTGCTTTTGCGGTTATTACTCTACGTCGGGAAGAACGATCTCGGAGTCTTTGCCTGACATAAGCTGACCGAGAGCGCTGTCTTCGATCTTGTCGAGGAGTCTGTCGAGCTCGTCGCCGGTCATATCAACAACGTTCTTGAAGTTGGTCGGAAACTCAGGAACCGTTCCGCCGATCTCTGCAACTACGGTAACATCAAGAGTGAGGGTATTGCCGTATGCGGTAGCAGAGGTGAGGGTAAGAGTCGATTCCTTGTCGCCCTCCTCGACCGCACCTGAGAGAATGAGGCTCCAAGGACCTTCAACGTCATCGGGGATCAGCATGGTAGCGGTATACTTACCGTCCTTGACCTCAGTCTTGAAGATCGACTGCGCGTGTGCGTTGTTGTCAACGATCTGAACAGTGCTGACCTCAAACATTTCGGTGCCGTTTACGGTCTTGCTTTCGAATACGACCTTGCTCTCCTGTCTGTGGAAAACTCCCTCGGCGGAAATCGTATTGACGTATCCGAGTTCGGTCTTGCCGGCTTCCTGACCGTTATAGAAGAGCTTGAAGGTAGAGCCATCCGCCTTGTACTCAACCGTTATGCCGTTAAGAACATAATTCTTGTCAGCGGAAACCACTGCCTTGAGACTGAAAGGAGCGGCGTCAAGCATATCGTAAAGACCTCTTGCCATTTCATCGGAGAAGATCGCGTCAAGCTGAGCCTTTGCCTCCTCGGCAGGTATTCCGCTCGAAACGAGAACGCTCTCAATTATACTCTTTAGCTCCTTATCCTTCTTGAGTGCGGAGAAAACGTCCTTGATGAGCTTCTTCGCGCTGTCGGTGTTGAACTCAACAGAAACGGAGACTTTGTCGCCGGTCTGAATATTGCTCTTGCAAGCGCTTTCAGCGGCGTTTGAAATTATCTTAGCATATTTTTCAAGAAGTCCGTAAACCTTCTCGGGATTATTTCCGTCGAGAAGAGAACCGATGCCCTCGATGGAACCGAGCAGACCGCTGATTCCTGCGGTGGGGCTTTCCTCGCTCGAGTTATCAATGGGAGAAGGAGCGGGCTGAGCGGGTATGAACATCGAGGAAACAAGTCCAATAATAGAGGTGAAATCGGTAAGCTCAAAGCCGTACATGTCGTTACCGAAGATGCTCGATCCTGCAACGACGGTAAGACCTGCGTTGTAGATTTCAAGGTCAAACTTTCCGCTGTCAAGGAGAACGTCGGCATTTACGACCATCTCGGCGTTAACGCCTGTGAGCATCGTGATCTCAGCACTTTCAAAGTGGGGGATCGAAAGATCGGGAGTGTTTTTGAAGATGAACTTAGAAGTTGTAACCTGCGGCTCGGAATCATCGATACCGGAGAAGGTCGCTTCAAGGATCATGTTAAGATATTTTGCAACCTGAGATTCTTTATTTTCGGGAGCGCAGGAGGTAAAGAGCGTGCCGATAACGAGGATCGTTGCCATAAGAAGAGAAATTACAGAATTGAACCTGATTTTCATGATGATTTCCTTTCAATAAACAATTCATAGAAATTCTATCACAGGGCACGAATTTTGTCAAGTTTTGCGATAATTTTTGTCAAGAAAATATTACCTTATATATTGTACGTGTTTTTTGTTGTATCGCCATACAAGCAACCCCGTGTTCCAAATGGACGCTGCGTCTGCGGTGGATGAGGTGTTCCAAAGGGATGTAACATCGTTTTTGCGCGGGCTCCTCCACCGCCTACGGCGGAGCCCCCTCCCGGAGGGAGCCTAAGAACGTGTCGAAGCGTCGGGACGTTGTGTAGCCTCGCCCTTCGGGAGAGGTGGCACGAAGTGCCGGAGAGGGTGTTATAAAGCGATGTAACATCGTTTTTGTGCGGGCTCCTCCACCGCCTACGACGGAGCCCCCTCCCGGAGGGAGCCTAAGAACGCACCGAGCGACGAACGAAAGTAACGTCTCTTTCGCTTTACAAAAGTTTTTGGAGTTTCAGAACCTTTTTTCAAAAAGGTTCCGAGAAAAATAAAAAGCAGACGGCATGCCGTCTGCTTCATATCAATTTTTCGCCAGCGTTTCGCAGTAGATACAGCGGTACTCAGCGCGCTCGGCGTCGGTGAGTGCAAATATCTGCGGAAGCTCCTGCTCGGTCGTCGTGATGCAACGGGGATTGTGGCAGGTGACGACGTTTACCAGCTTTTCGGGGAGCGACATTTTCTTTTTCTCGACGTTTTTTCCATCCTTAATAATATTAACGGTCGCGCCGGGGCAGATGAAACCGAGCACCTCGGTGTCGAGGACGATATCGTCCGCGATCTTGATGATGTCCTTTTTGCCCATCTTACGGCTGGGGGCGTTCTTGATTATCGCGATGTGACAGTCGAGATGATCGAGCCCGAGAAGCTTATAGACCTCCATGCCCTTACCGGGTGTGAGGTGATCGAGAACTATTCCGTTTTTAATAGAATCAATATTCATATCGTCCTCACAGTCCGAGAAGCTTAAGAATAAGCGCCATTCTCATATATTTTCCGTTCAGGACCTGCTTGAAGTAGCAGGCGCGGGGGTCGGAGTCAACGGCAACGCTGATCTCATTTACACGGGGCAGCGGATGCATAACTATCATATCGGGCTTTGCGCTCTCGAGCTTTTCGGGAGTCAGAATATAGCTGTCGCGGAGTCGGAGATAATCCTCCTCGTTGAAGAAGCGCTCCTGTTGAACTCTCGTCATATATAGAATGTCAAGCTCGGGCATAACTGACGTAAGATCGGAGGTCTCAACGTAGGGAATACCCTTTTTGTCAAGCTCGCGTTTTACGTAATCGGGAACGGTCAGCTCGTCGGGAGAAACAAGAACGAACTTAACACCCTCGTATCTTTCCATAGCGGAAATGAGCGAATGAACGGTACGTCCGAACTTAAGGTCGCCACAGAAGCCGACGGTGAGGTTATCAAATCTGCCCTTTTCGCGGCTGATGGTAAGCAGGTCGGCAAGCGTCTGAGTCGGATGATTGTGACCGCCGTCACCTGCGTTGATAACCGGAATGGATGCATTCATAGCCGCAACCATCGGCGCGCCCTCCTTCGGGTGGCGCATCGCGATTATGTCGGCATAGCAGGAGATCGTCCGTGCTGTGTCTGCAACGCTTTCGCCCTTTGCCGCTGAGGATGATGCCGCCGACGCCATGCTCAGCACGTGTCCGCCGAGCTCGTACATTGCAGCCTCAAAGGAAAGTCGGGTACGTGTTGACGGCTCGAAAAAGAGAGTCGCAAGCTTTTTACCCGCACACTTGTGCGCGTATTTTTCGGGGTTTGCGATTATGTCCTTCGCCGTAGCAACGAGCTCGTCGATCTCGGATACCGAAAGCTCCTTGATATCAATAACGCTTCTCATCATTTAGCTCCGTTTACAGCAAGATAATTCTTTATTCTCGTTACGTTTTCCTCGTTCGCGGGATCTTCTTCAAGATATTCTATAATGTCGTAAACATCGACGATCGAGTATACCGGGAAGCCGAACTGCTCCTCGATCTCCTGCATTGCGCCCTTCTCGGTCTGTCCCTTTTCCTTGCGGTCGACCATAATGAAGGTGGCGGCAACCTTGGTTCCCTCGAGGTGAGAAAGGATCTCCATGCTCTCGCGGATCGCGGTGCCTGCGGTGATAACGTCCTCGATAATAACGATCTCCTCGCCGGGAGTCGGAACGTAACCTACGAAAACTCCGCCCTCGCCGTGATCCTTTACTTCCTTACGGTTAAAGAAGAAGGGAACGTTCAGCTCTCTCTTTGAAAGTGCAACGGCAGCAGATACCGCAAGGGAAATTCCCTTGTAGGCGGGGCCGTAGAGGACAGCCTTCTTTTTGCCGAGCTTTTCCTCATAAGCCTTCGCGTAGAACTCGCCGAGTTTAGCGATATCGTTACCTGTCTTTATCATTCCCGCGTTTATGAAATAGGGGATCTTTCTTCCGCTCTTTGCGGTAAAATCTCCAAACTTCAGAACGCCTGCGCCCTGCAGAAATTCAATAAATTCTCTCTTGTAGCTTTCCATTTATCTATCCTCCAATATTTATGCGTTTTCCTTTTCGGAACCGATTGGGTTTATGATACTGTATCCGACGTTTATAAGGTGGTCGGCAACTCGCTCAAGTCCTGCAACTGTCGATGAGAAATATGGGCTGTGGTCGACCGAGCAGTTGCCCTCGGCAAGACGCGCAAAGTGGCGAGCCGTCAAGGTCTTCTTCATTTCGTCGACCTTTTCCTCAAGCACGAGAAGCTCGTGCAGACGGTCTCCGTTCAGATTTTCAAAGGCGTCCTTCGAAATCTCGAACATCCGACCGACAACAGTACACATTCCCTTTATCTCGTCAACGGCAGCCTCGGAAAATACGAGATCCTTGTCAGCCATTTCAGCGCCGATCTCGTAGAAGTTTTCTGCGTGGTCGCCGATACGCTCAAGGTCGTTAAGTACGTGGAAGTAGGAACCGATTATCGTTTCGTCGCTTCCTTCGATGGTGGAGGAAAGCTTGATGAGGAAGCGCGTGAGCGCGCCGTTCGTAAAGTCTATTATTGCCTCGTTTTCAATGACCCTTGCACCGTTCACCTTGGAGCGTGTTTCAAGAGCGTTGAAGGCGTAGCCGAGATTCTCTTCGACAAGCCCCAGCATATAGTCCATTTCCTTCTTGACCTGACCGAGAGCAACGGAAGGCATTGCAAGGAGGTGGTCGTCGACGAAACGGAGGGATCGGGTTTCATCCGCTGTCTTCTTGTCCTTGATGACTGTCTCGGAGAATTTAACGAGCTGCTTTACAAAGGGAAGCATCATCAAGGCGTTTGTGACGTTGAATATAACGTGGAAGAGCGAAACTCTCATCTGCACCGACATAGTGCTTTCCTTGGGGAATATTGCGGTAAGGAGACGCACCATCTCGTCCTTAAATATCCACATCGCGGCGGTAAAGATCACCGCGCCGACAGCGTTGAAGGTCAGGTGGATGAGCGCAACTCTTTTAGCGTTGACCTTTCCGCCGACAGCGGCAAGAAGCGCCGTTACGCAGGTGCCGACGTTAGCGCCGATGACGAGGAATATCGCAAGCTCGAGCTTGATAGCTCCGGCACCGACCATGGTGATAATAACACCGGTCGCCGCCGAGGACGACTGTATAAGTGCTGTGAAGAATATGCCGATAAGTACGAGCAGAAGGGGCGCAATGAAGCGAACGCTGCCGCTCATTACCGCCTCGGATGCCTTCTGGAACATATCAAGAATACGGGGATTTCTGAACGCACCCTCGCTGCCCATTATTTCAAGACCGACGAATATTAGTCCGAGACCGCCGATAAGCGATCCTGTGAGCTTCATTTTTTCCTTTTTGGAGAAGCCCATCATTATACCGGCGAAGGCAAAGAGGTACATTACCATATTGAAATAGTCGTTCTTGAGCGAAACGAGAAGTCCCGTTACAGTCGTGCCGATCTTCGCGCCGAGGAGTATCGGTGTTGCCTGCATGAGCGTCATAACGCCCGCGGAAACGAGACCGATGACCATGACGGAGGTCGCCGACGAGCTCTGGATTATCGCGGTAACGCCCGCACCGACACCAACGCCCGAAAAGCGGTTGTTGCTTATTTTGCCAAGGAATTTCTTCATTCCGCTTCCGGCACTCTTTTCGAGCGCCTCGCCCATGAAGTTCATTCCGACGATGAATACGCCGACACCGGCAAGCAGCCAGATGAGGCATCCTAACAGTTCCATAAATTTTACTCCTTTTTACAACGTCTTCTCATCTCACCCTGCGCCGCAGAGCAAGGAATTACTTAAAAACGACCGAATTGCCGTTTATTATACATAATGTGACAACAGTCGCGCGAATATTGAAATGTTCGCCACGTTGTCTTGCCTTCCCCTCAGGGGGAAGGCAAGAGGTAAACCTCGGATGAGGTGTAGCCGTCGAAGACGGCGTTATTTCAACAATGTTGCATCGGGACGATAATGGTTGCCTCGCAACCTATACCTCGGGAACCCCCAAAGCTCGCATTCGCTCGTCTTGGGGAACTCCGTTCACCTCATCCGACTTCGTTCGGCTTCGCCTCTCTCAGCCACCTTCCCCTGAGGGGAAGGCAAGACGAAGTGGCGAAGCTCCCTTAAATCGGAAAATCAATCACAAAATTCCTTAACGCATCTCTCGTACGCCGCAACGGGATCTTGTGCGGCGGTGATGGGACGGCCGACAACAATGTAATCGGAGCCGATCTCCTTCGCCTGCGCGGGAGTCATAACTCTCTTCTGATCGCCCACGTCGCCGTCAGCGAAGCGGACGCCGGGAGTAACGGTTACAAAATCCTTACCGCAGGTGTCGTGAACCTTGCCCGCCTCGAGGGGCGAGCAAACGACGCCGTCAAGACCGCTGTCGGAGGCGTTCTTTGCATAGTGCATGACGACCTTGTCGATCGGCTCGCGGATGAGCAGATCGTTTTCCATACTCTCCTGATCGGTCGAGGTAAGCTGAGTTACGGCGATAAGGATCGGACGGGTGCCGTCCTCGCGGGTAAGTCCCTCGATAGCTGCCTCCATCATTCTCTTTGTGCCCGAAGCGTGAAGGTTCGTCATATCGACATCAAGGCGGGAAAGAACAGCCATTGCCTTTTTAACGGTGTTTGGAATATCGTGTAGCTTAAGGTCGAGGAATATCTTGTGACCGCGCTTTTTGATCTCACGCACGATCTCGGGTCCCTCGGCATAGAAAAGCTCCATACCGATCTTGACAAACGGCTTTACACCGGTAAACTTATCAAGAAATTCAAATGTTTTTGCCGCGCTGTCGAAGTCACAGGCGATGATTACGTCTTTTCCCATTTTTATCTCCTTATTTCTTAATTCTGACTGCAGTTTTGTCGTTGGGGTTGAATGCGGCGTTAGAGTTGCCTACCCATGTTACCTCTTCACGGTCGATGAGGGCGTTAAGGTCCTCACGATCGATCGTGTTTTTCGGCTCGAACTCGTCTCCCATAGCATACTTGATGATCTCGTTTTTGAGCCAGCAAGCGGCAGGATCGTTTTCTCTGAAGTTGAAGCCGCATACGATGAGTTTACCGCCGAGAGCGTTATACTCAAAGAGCGATCCCTGATTTACATGATTCTTGTGAGTCGGAATGATCTCAACGATCGGAATATCGTTTTTCTTTCCGCCCTCAAGGACGATCGACTTACCGCCCCTCATAAGCTCCGAGAACTGCCATGAGCAGAAGCCCTCGTGAGGAAGATCGCGGAAGATCGGGTGGTCGGCAATTACGGTTGAGAGCAGACCGTGAGTTCTGCCCGCAAGTGCGAGACGGAAGCTCGTCGGGTAAGACTTGAAGGGCTTCGCACCGAAGAGAACTACCTTTTCACCGTTTTCGAGCGCCGAGAGGAGCGTTTCCTTGTCGGTCTCGTTGAAGACAGTAAGTCCTGTGGTATCGGGAGTTTCGGACTTGGGGAAGAGGTAAAGCTCCCATTCGTTCTCGGTAAAGAGGTTATCGTTTTCGAGAGTGACGTAAAGAGTCATTCTCTTGGGTGTAACGTATTCGGGAAGAACGGTATCGATCTCATAAAGGGTTGCAAGCGAACCGCTCTTTATGCCGTTTACTTCTATTCTGTCGCGGAAGATCGCTTTGCCGTCTACCGAAAGACGGATCGAGAGGGCGGCACCGTTCAGTTCGCCGTGACCGAAATATGAGGTCTTGATGGCGGTCTTGAAAGTATCGCCGCAGGCGAAGTTTGCCTTCATTCCGAGGTCGTTCAGAAGAACCGTCTCGGAGTTATACATAAGCACGTTACGAACCGTCTCGCCGGGCTTCATCTCGTAGAACTCATTCATCATACCAACGTCATAGCCAAATGTGTGCCAATGAGTATCGATCGGACCGAGGAAATCGTAGCCCGCGACGGTCTCGGTAAGACGAACCGACTCGAAGCAATGCTTTCTTATTCTTCTCTGCCACTCGCAGGAGTTGCGGAAGTAGAGCGACGCGCGGTCGAACACTCCCTTGTCGCGGAGGTGGCGCTCGATGGAATCGAACATATCGGTGTAGCGGCCGATGCGGGAATTTTTATATCTTTCCTTGAGGGAAATATCGGCGTAGGTACCATCGATGCAGATCTCGTGAGTAACGCGCGGCTTCTTGTAGACCGAAGCGAGCGAGTTTTGATGCTCGACGTTTACATCGGTCGAATTATAGCTGAAATGTCCGTTCGCGTAGCTGTTGTAAAGATCGACGAACTTGCCCATCGTTTCGAAGCGGCGGGGGTGATGGTAGAAGGGAGTATCGATCATTTCCTTCTTCTGCTCGGGCTCGACGAAGAAATATTCAAGACCGCGGAGCGCGCTCATCGGAGAGAAGAGCGAGTCGGTCTCGGCGTGAACCATATCTGCGCATCTGTTCAGATGTGTGATATATTCGTCGTGGAGCAGAAGCTCGTTACCGCCGCAGTAGATGACGGTCGAAACGTGGCGGCGACAGAATTTTACGATGTCGCACCACTCCTCGTAGGTCGCGTTATTGGGCGTCTCAACGTGCATAAGCATACCGAGCTCGTCGGCAGCCTGCATATATTCCTCGACCGGCACGTGAGTGTGGAAGCGGATGTAGTTGAAGCCGAGCTGCTTGAGCTTCTTTATGACCTCACGGTAGAAGGTAATATCGTGGGGGAGATGAACCGTCTCGGGGTAGTAGCAATGCTCGCAGATACCGCGGAGGTAATAGGGCTCTCCGTTGAGACGGAAATCGACTCCCTCGACGGTGAGTCGGCGGATACCGAACTCGCGGTCAAGCGTGCAGGTACCGCAGGTGAGGCGGAGAATATATCTCTTGGGATTCTCAGGCGACCATCTTTCAAGCTTGTCGGTCGGAAGGGTGAAGGGGCCGTCAGCCTCTCCGCTCATGATAACGGTCTTGCCGTCGAGAATTTCATATTCGTATTTGGAATCTGCAACCGAAATCGGCTCGACGGTGAATGCCGAGCAGTCGGAAGCGACCGTGATCTTGACGTCGCGGAGCGCGCTCTGATAAACGCGGAGCTCAACGTCGCCGATAACGCCTGCGCTGTACTGATTGACCGCGCGGGAAGTAAGTCCCGAGACGAGCTGACCGTCAAAGCCGCTCATGTGATGACTCGAAACCGAGAGGGTGACGGTGTTTTCGCCGTTTTTGAGAACGCCGTCGGGAATATTAAATTCAAAAGGAGAGCTGTATCCCTCGTGGCGACCGAGATAAACGCCGTTGAGCCAGACCGATACCGCGTTCTGAACTCCGCCGAAATAAAGAGCGGAGGGATCGGTTATTTCGTCGGCAAAGAAGGTCTTCTCGTAGAAGAAGTTACCGACAATGTTGGGGAGCGCCATGTCGGGGCAGTCGTTGAATATCGGATACTGCTGAAGACCGTATTCGGGATTGATTTTGAGATTGCGGAAAAAAGGAGCGGTCTTGAAGGACTCGGTCATTTCTTCCCAATAGCCGGGAACGGCGTCCTTAATGACAGTGCCCTTGAAGGACGGACAGCTTTCGGAAAGATAGTTGTCCTCCGCATAGTCCATTTTCCATGTTCCGTTAAGTGAAAATTCTGAATAGATCATAATGTACCTCTCTTGGCTTTATTAGTGATTATTTTGTAGTTTTTGTATAGGCGAGAAGAATCGCCATATCGTCTTACCTTCCCCGGCGGGTAGCGAAGCGGCGCGAGGGTGTTGAATGACGTGCCGGGGGCACGTCATGACCCAAGTAGAAATTGCGTTGCAATTTCTACGCGTGACCGAGCCGCAGCGAGACAGGGGGACCGCGGTAGCGGTGGATGAGGTGTAGCCGTCGCAGACGGCGTTATAACGGCGAAGAATCTTAATCTATCTTCAGCCCCTGAAGCGATTTGATTCCGTATTTCTCCATTACGGATGGTAATTTTTCAATAATATCACGGCAGACGAAGGGATCAACGAGGTTCGCAGCTCCGACTTCAACCGCAGTCGCGCCCGCGAGCATCATTTCGATCACGTCCTCGGCGCTCGAAACGCCGCCCATTCCGACAACGGGAACGGAAACCGCGTGGCTGACCTGATATACCATACGGACGGCAACGGGGAAGATAGCCGCACCCGAAAATCCGCCCATCTTATTTGCGATTACGGGCTTTTTCGTCTTGAGGTCGATCCTCATTCCGAGCAGGGTGTTTATAAGGCTGATTCCGTCAGCGCCCGCATCTTCACACGCCTTTGCGATCGAAACGATGTCGGTCACGTTCGGAGAAAGCTTGATTATAAGCGGCTTTTCAGTAACTGCACGAACCGCTTTTGTGACGGTCGCCGCCGCCTCCGGCGAGGTGCCGAACGCCATGCCGCCGCCGTGAACGTTGGGGCAGGAGATGTTGACCTCGTACCAGCCGATCTGACTTTCCTCTTCAAGACGCTCGACGGTGTAAACGTAATCCTCAATGGAAAATCCGCTTACGTTCGCCATAACGGGCTTGAAGAATACCTTTTTCATTTTAGGAAGCTCCTCGGAGAGCACCTTTTCAACGCCGGGATTCTGAAGACCTACCGCGTTTATCATTCCGTTCGGACATTCCGCAATACGCGGAGTCGGATTGCCGAAGCGGGGGTCGCGCGTCGTTCCCTTGAAGGAGAACGAGCCGAGAATGTTTATATCGTAAATCTCGGCAAATTCATAACCGAAGCCGAAGGTTCCGCTTGCGGGAATTATCGGATTGTCAAGCTCGATACCGCAAAGATTTACCTTTGTGTTTACCATATTATCTCCTCCCTTTCAAGCACGGGACCGTCACGGCAGATGCGCTTGTTTCCGTACTTGGTCTTGCAGGAGCAACCCATGCAGGCGCCGAAGCCGCAGCCCATTCTTTCTTCAAAGGAGAATTGACCGCTTGTGACGGCAGTCGCCTCGATCGCCTTGAACATCGGCATCGGGCCGCAGGTGTAGAAGTAGGAATAAGTAAGCGTTTTCATCACGTCGGTAACGAAGCCCTTGACTCCATAGCTGCCGTCGACGGTGGTAACGTAAACGGTCGCGCCGAGCGCCTTAAACTCATTTTCGTAGAAGATCTCGTCCTTGTTATTAAAGCCGAGAATGACCGTCACGTCCTTGCCCTCGGAGATAAGCTTTTTTGCAAGAGCGTACATGGGAGGAACGCCGACTCCGCCGCCGATAAGCAGGGGAGCGTTTCCGCTCTTTTCGGTATTGTAGCCGTTGCCGAGTCCCGTGAGAATATCAAGCTCGGTGCCGTTAGACATGCCTGCCATCTGCTCGGTTCCCGTTCCGACGACCTTGTAGATTATGGTAAGCGTCTTGTCGTCCCAGTCGCAGACCGAGATCGGACGGCGAAGAAACAGTCCGTCGAGCTTTATGTTGACGAACTGACCTGTCGCCGTTATGTCGGAGGTGTCTCCGACGAGCACCATCTTGTAAACGGTACTTGTCAGAGCCACGTTTTCTTTTATCGTGAAAATTGACTGTTTCATATTTTGTCCTGTTGTTTTGGGATTTGATTGTGATGCGGAGCTGTCCTTGGCTCCCCCTCCGGGGGAGCTCCGCGAAGCGGTGAGAGGGTTTCTAAATGGAGCTTGTTACCCTCTCCGTCTGAGGTTTACCTCTTAGACACCCTCTCCCGAAGGGCGAGGCAATTTTACGCATCAATCGTCGATATCGTCAAGGTCGTTTCCTCGAGAACGTCGAGGAGAACGCGGACGGTATCGAGCGCGGTGAAGATGGTGACGTTGTTGTCGGTAGCGTAACGGCGGATCTCGTGTCCGTCGGACGCCTGACCGACAGAAGCTATATCGCGGGTGTTAATAACATAAGCGATGTGTCCCTGACGGATCGACTCTGCGATCTCGTCGCTTCCCTCGCTGATCTTTTTGAGAATGTGAGTACGGATGCCGTTTTCCTTCAAGAACTTCGCCGTGCCCTCGGTTGCCTCAATGTTGAAGCCGAGGTTGTAGAAGCGGCGAATGAGAGGAAGTGCCTCCTCCTTGTCCTTGTCGGCGATGGTTGCAAAAACCGTGCCGTAATTCTGAACCTTCATGCCGGACGCCTGAAGTGCCTTATAGAGAGCGCGGTTGAGCTTGTCGTCGTAGCCGATAGCCTCACCCGTACTCTTCATTTCGGGAGAAAGGTAAGCGTCAAGACCGCTTATCTTGTTGAAGGAGAACACGGGAACCTTAACGTACCATCTCTTCTTTTCGTCGGGATAGATATCGAATATTCCGAGCTCCTTAAGCGACTTACCGAGAATGACCTCGGTGGCAATGTCGGCAAGCGAGAAGCCTGTCGCCTTCGAAAGGAACGGAACGGTACGCGACGAACGGGGATTGACCTCTATAATATAGACGTCATCGTTTTCGTCGACGATAAACTGAATGTTGAAAAGACCTACGATGCCAATTCCGACGCCGAGCATCTTCGCATAACGGAGGATAGTACCCTTGACTCTGTCGGAGATAGAGAAGGTCGGATATACGCTGATCGAGTCACCGCTGTGGATACCTGTGCGCTCAACGAGCTCCATAATACCGGGAACGAATACGTTTCGTCCGTCGCAGATGGCGTCGACCTCGACCTCCTTGCCCTGAATGTACTTGTCAACGAGAACGGGCTTGTCCTCATCGATCTCAACTGCGGTCTTGAGGTAGTGGCGGAGCTGTTCCTCGCCCGCAACTATCTGCATTGCACGTCCGCCGAGCACGAAGGAGGGACGCACGAGAACGGGATAACCGATCTCGGCTGCCGCCTTGATGCCGTCCTCAATCTTAGTTACCGCCTGACCCTTTGCACGCGGGATATCAAGCTCGTTAAGAAGGTTTTCAAAGGCATTTCTGTCCTCTGCGCGGTCGATAGCGGCACAGTCGGTACCGATTATCTTAACGCCACGGTCGGTCAGCGGCTGCGCGAGGTTGATCGCCGTCTGTCCGCCGAGGGAAGCGATGACGCCCTCGGGCTGCTCAAAATCGATGATAGCCATAACGTCCTCGGGCGTAAGCGGCTCGAAATAGAGCTTGTCGGCTGTCGTATAGTCGGTAGAAACTGTCTCGGGGTTATTGTTTATAATGATCGCCTCGTAGCCCGACTTCTTTATCGTCTGAACCGCGTGAACGGTAGAATAGTCAAACTCAACGCCCTGTCCGATACGGATAGGACCTGCACCGAGAACGACGATCTTCTTTTTGCCGGTAAGGCGCGACTCGTTTTCGGTCTTTGCGTAGGTCGAGTAGAGATAAGCAATATATTTTCCCGTGTGGAGGGTGTCGACCATCTTGAATACAGGAATGATTCCGCCTGCCTTACGGAGATTGTAGACCGAAAGCTCGTCGATATCCCAGAGCTTCGCTATCATCTTGTCGGAGAAGCCAAGCTCCTTTGCCTGACGGAGAGTATCCTTGTCGCCGCGCTTAAGGCGGAGAGTGCTTTCCATCTTGACGATCCTCTCAAGGCACTCAAGGAACAGCTCGGTGATGGCGGTTGCCTCGTGAAGCTGCTCGACGGTCGCGCCGAGACGGAGAAGCTGGGCGATGGCGTAAACGCCGTCTGCGTGGAACTTCTTGACGTAGTCGAAAAGCTCCTCCTTCGTATAATTATCAAATTTCGCAAGGTGAGCGTGGCAAACACCCGTTTCAAGAGAACGAATGGATTTGAGGAAGCATTCCTCAAGCGTCGAGCCGATTCCCATGACCTCGCCCGTCGCCTTCATCTGCGTTCCGAGAATGTCGGATGCGGAGGTGAACTTGTCGAACGGGAAGCGCGGGAACTTCGCGACGATGTAATCGAGGCGCGGCTCCTTGTCTCCCATACCGCCCGCAACGGGGATCTCGTCGAGAGTCATACCGACTGCGATCTTCGCAGTAACTCTCGCAATGGGGTAGCCCGATGCCTTCGACGCGAGTGCGCTGGAGCGCGAAACGCGGGGGTTGACCTCGATGAGGTAGTATTCGGAGGAATCGGGGTTGAGCGCGAACTGTACGTTACAGCCGCCCTCTATCTTAAGCTCGCGGATGATCTTTATAGCAGAATCGTTAAGCATCTTGAGGTCGTGATCGTTAAGCGAAAGGATAGGAGCAACGACGATGGAGTCACCCGTGTGGACTCCGACGGGGTCCATGTTTTCCATTCCGCAGATCGTTATCGCGCGGTCGGAGGAGTCGCGCATAACTTCAAATTCAATTTCCTTGTAGCCCTTTACGCTCTTTTCGATAAGCACCTGATGAACAGGGGAAAGCTTGAAGGCGTTAAGACCGACGGTAACAAGCTCATCCTCGTTATAAGCAAAGCCGCCGCCCGTACCGCCGAGGGTGAATGCGGGACGGAGAACAACGGGATAACCGATGCGCTTCGCCGCTTCCTTTGCTTCCTCGATTGAGTAGGTTATCTCGGAGGGGATAACAGGCTCGCCTATCGACTGGCAAAGCTCCTTGAACAGCTCTCTGTCCTCTGCACGCTCGATGGATTCCGAGCTTGTGCCGAGAAGCTCGACGCCGCATTCCTT
Organism: Eubacteriales bacterium; assembly: GCA_045540115.1. Lineage (GTDB taxonomy): Bacteria > Bacillota > Clostridia > Oscillospirales > CAG-272 > Colimorpha_A. Next base: position 12,754 of record JAZQGR010000034.1, on the reverse strand, counting down.
AAGAACGCCCTTCTTCTCGAGCTGCATTGCGAGGTTAAGTCCCGTCTGTCCGCCAATTCCGGGGACGATAGCGTCGGGGCGCTCGTAACGGAGGATCTTTGCGATGTATTCGAGGGTAAGCGGCTCCATGTATACCTTGTCGGCAATGGAGGTATCGGTCATTATCGTTGCAGGGTTAGAGTTGCAGAGAACGACCTCGTAGCCCTCTTCCTTGAGCGCAAGGCACGCCTGAGTGCCTGCGTAGTCAAATTCGGCCGCCTGACCTATGATGATAGGACCCGAGCCGATGATAAGAATTTTCTTTAAGTCTTTTCTTTTTGCCATTTTATTTTTCCTCCGTTAGGGGTTTGTTGTTAAGTTAAGATGTTTTCGTTATGCTGATTATTTTTCCTGCCCAATCGCATTATAAACTATTTTCCCGTCATATACCGTCATCATGCACTTGCCGTAAACGGTCATATCTTCAAAGGGCGTTGCCCTTCCTTTTGTCTTAAATTTATCGGGATCGATATCGTAGCAGGCGTCGAGGTCGAACACAGTAAATCCGACGTCGGTATCGATATCGAATCTCGTTCTCGGTGCCTCGCTCATAAGGTAGATCAGCTTTTCAAGCGTGATTATTCCTGTCTTTACCAGCTTGGTATAGAGAACGGGGAACGCAGTTTCAAGTCCGACGACTCCCATAGCGCTCTTTTCAAGCCCGCGTCCCTTTTCCTCATCCGAGTGGGGTGCGTGGTCGGTCGCGATCATATCGATCGTTCCATCGATAAGCCCCTCGATAAGCGCGTCTCTGTCTGAAGCGGAGCGCAGAGGGGGATTCATCTTGAAGCGTCCGTGCTCCTGCAGGTCACTGTCGCAAAGCGTCAGGTAATGAGGTCCCGTTTCGCAGGTTATGTTCACACCCTCCGCCTTCGCGCGTCTGATGATGTCAACGCTTTCCTTTGTCGAGATGTGGCAGACGTGGTAAGCACAGCCGGTCTTCTTGATAAGCTCAATATCTCTTGCTATCGGTCCCCATTCGCTCTCGGAGCAGATTCCGCGATGACCGTGTGCCTTCGCGTACTCGCCGTCGTGTATATATCCGCCGCGGAGGAGCGAATTGTCCTCGCAGTGCGCGGAGATTATCTTGCCGAGCGACGCGGCTTTTTCCATCGCCGCGATCATCATACCCTCACCCTGCACTCCGCGTCCGTCGTCGGAGAAGCCGATAACGTCGGGCGCCATTCCGTCCATATCGGAAAGCGTCTCGCCCTTTTCGCCGACCGTGATCGTGCCGAACGGAAGCACCGCGACCGAGGCGTCGCGCTCGATTATGTCAAGCTGAGTCTTCAAGTTCTCAACGCTGTCGGGAGTCGGATTCAGGTTAGGCATAGTGCACAGGGCGGTATATCCGCCTGCGGCGCCTGCCATGGTTCCGCTCTTAACCGTCTCTTTATAAGAAAAGCCCGGCTCGCGCAGATGAACGTGAACATCCGCAAAGCCGGGAAAAATATACATACCGGAAACGTCAACAAGAGAGTCGGAAAAAGGGGAAACGGAAAAGGAAACGGTAACGTCCTTCTTTTCGAAGTGACCGTTTGTGTATACGTATCCGCCTTTAAGTATCATTTCCATTTTTATCCTCCGCGCAAAACCGCAGGTTGAAGCCGAAAAATGCATTTGATTAATTGTATCATACTTATTATATATTGTCAATTACTTTCGGGCAGGAACGGAGAAAAAATAGTGAGAATTTTCGGCTCCTTTTTTGTGCAATGATACAATAAAGCACCGCAGTAGTCAGAGAATCTGCGGTGCTGAGTTTATTTATTTATCGGAACGACGAGCAGGGAGTTATACACCTTGCGAAGATGTCCGTCAGAGGGAGAATTGACGGTCTTGTAGCCGCCGTCCTGTGAGATTATCATGGTCGACGAGCCGCCGCCGTCGAGATTGACTGCGTTATATGCGCCGTGCGAGAGCATAAAGGCGGCACAGCGGACGAAGACCGCACCGTTAGAAAGATTCTTCTGACGGCCGTCAATGACTGCGAGAATTATAGTTCCGTCCTCGGATACGCCCGCAAGAGTTCTCGGGTGGACCCCCTCGGTGCTGTTAGTTGCAATATTTCCGTTTGACACGAGAACGCTGGAGGCACCGACTGCGGTTCGCAGATTTCCCTTGTATTCCTTGTAAAGCACGGAGGAGCCGCAGACGAAGGTGCCGTCGTAGGTAAAGCCGCACCACGGTCTGCCTCGGGTATCGGCAATGACCTTTCCCTCCTTGATGCAAAGCCCCAAGGGACTGTAATCAGTCGATATTCTGAAAAAGTCGGCGTTTACGCCCGCAACGGGCGTGATACCGTTATCGGCAGCCGCATTTATATGCTGAAGAACCGTTTGTCTATTGTCGGTTTGCGGAACGAAATCGTAGCTGTCGGAGGCGGTTCCCATATAAAGGTACGCCTTGGTCGGGTCGATCTTCAAAACGTGTGCGCGGTAGGGAAGCCCGTCTTCGTCGGTAAAATACTGATAGGTGTAGGTAACGCCGTCGGTGATGACAGACGTACTTTCCTCTTGCAGTATCCACCTTGGGATCTTATCCTCAAACGCATATCCGACGCAGTCCTTTTCGGTGAGCGTCAGGACCGCGTTTCCGTCATGAAAGTCTCTTGATATGAGCGAAACAAGTCGGTTTATCGCGGATTCCAGCACCCCGACGTTTGAAAAATCAATGGATATCTTAACGCGCTCCGCCATGGGGGCGGAAATGCGGTATCCGTAAAGTCCCCAATATTTTCCGTGCGAGCCGTCGAGCTCCGACGCGCCGATGAGGATTACGTTCTTGTCCTTTTCCGTGAGCTTTGAAAGCTCCTTGACAGGCACCTTGCTCCCGCCGTAACGCGCAAGCGCTTTGATGAGCGGCTCGACCTTGGCGGCATAATTGCTCTTGCTGACTACGATCGTGTAGTCACTAAGCTCGATTCCCTCAAGGGTGACGCTTTCGTAGCCGTAGGTCGGCTTTTTTTCGCTCGAGCCGCTTTTTGCACAGGAGAACGCAGAAAAAGCAAGCAATGCTGCAAGAATAAAGACAACTAATCTTTTCATTTTACCCTCCGAGCCTGTTGGTTTTTAAAATTATACCATCGCAAGAAAAAAATGTCAACGAGCAAAAATCATAATCTCATTGACAAAACCGTTTCGGTGTGTTAAAATAACAACCACGCGGGTGTGGCGAAATTGGCATACGCATAAGATTTAGGATCTTACGCCGAGAGGCGTGCAGGTTCGACCCCTGTCACCCGCACCAAAGCATTCAAACCCGAACCTTTTACCGATAGGTGAAACGTTCGGGTTTGTTGTTTTCTTAAAAGATGTTAAATAAGCCTTTGTTTGTGACAGTACAGAGTTAGTCGCTCTGTACTGCCACTTCTTCGTTTCAATGAATTTTCGTACATAAAGGAGATTTTGAAATGAAGACGAAAAAAGCATCTAAAACCAACACAAAATCAAGAATCATTTTCTTTGCTATCACACTTACATATAATCTACTGCTTGGTTTGTATCTGAAAGACTTTCTTGTACTTTCGCCTATACTGTTGATGTTCTATTTAATCTCAGCACTGCCAGCCATGTTTTTCGTCCTGAAAATACGGTCAACACCTATGCGGGCAACCGTACTAATTGTCCTGTTTTTAGTCATGGCAATGAGTATAGTTAGCTCTGTTTCTTGCCGTAGGCTTCTGCCGTTGTTGACGTTTATTGCAACGGCTATCGAAATGATGTACTTTGGCATTGTCGATAACAGTTCCGGCAAAGACAAACTGCTGACGAAAATTTGTGTTTTGGTACTAACGGCTTTTATTGCAGTACTTCTGTTCTTCTCATATAATTTCGTCTACAAACCGGTGGAACCGTATTTTTCCAACGGCAGAGATACTTTGTGGGATACCCAAACGGAAGAACTTGCTGACGAAATTTGTGCCGGTTGTGATACCGATGAAGAAAAGGTGCGAGCGTTTTATGATTGGATCGTATCCAACTTTGAGTACGACCACGACTGCTATCCCATTTTCCAATACTTCGATGTTCGCAAGACACTACAAACCAAGCAAGGAATTTGTTTTGATTTCTCACACCTGTTCGCCGCGTTCTGTCGTAGTCAGAATATTCCGTGCTATGCCGTTGACGGTATGCCCTATGATCGTTCCAAGGAGAATCATACCTGGAATCGAGTCTATTTTAATGGCTCATGGTGGGATATGGACTTGACGAACGATATTCTTGCAACAAAGGATGGCGGAAAACTCTACGGTTTTCGTGAATTGGAGAGCATTACAGTCTCCGACGAGGACTATTTGATAACGAAAATCTATTGAAACGAATATGCTAAAAGGCCGGTGACTATTTTGGTCACCGGCCTTTTGCTTGCTATTATTTATCGTTAAGACGTTCCGCTGTGCTGATCAGAACATTCAAATCTGCCTTGGACATATTACGCATCAGTCGTATATGTGATAGTTTTTACCCAACACTAAAAAATGTCTAATATTCAGTCAGCAAACAGCTTGTGTCAAAAGAGACTGAACGGCGGGAGGATTTTTCTTCCTGCCGTTATATTGTTTCATAAATAAGTAGAAAAAGTCACAAAAATATGATATAATATAATAAATCAAGAACTTTCTCGGTGTGGTTATATGCTTATCAACCCCGAAAATGTTGTGGCCTGTAGCTTTCTTCGGAGAAGTTACAGGCTTTTTCTGTTACAAATTTGAAGAATGTATGCTCGCGGATACAAGTTGGCAACAAGTCCGTGCTATAATACAGGCAAAATGGAGATGTTGTATCTTCAATCGGCAATGCGGAGGTGAAAAAACATGGCTAAAATACTCATTGTTGAGGACGAAAAAGCGATCAACGATCTTGTTAAATTTAATCTTGAGCTGGTCGGACATGAGTGCAGCCAGGTATTTGACGGTGAATCGGGGCTGACCGAGGCGCTGAAGCTCAAGTACGATCTCATCATCCTTGACGTAATGCTCCCCAAGTATTCAGGCTTTGAGATTATGGAATATATCGAAGGTACTCCGGTAATTTTCGTTACGGCAAAATCCACACCTACGGACAAGATCAAAGGTCTGCGTCTGGGTGCAGATGATTATATTACGAAACCATTTAATATCGTCGAGCTTGTGGAGCGAGTAAAAGCAGTTCTTCGCAGAACCAAGGCTGATACCAATCACTTTGAGTTTGACGATATCCGTATTGAGTTCGATAACCGCCGTGTATATAAGAACGGCGAAGAAATCCCCCTCAAGCCCCGCGAATTTGACCTTCTCGAAGTGCTGGTCAACAATCGCAACCTCGCGCTCTCCCGTGAAAAGCTCTTACACCTCGTATGGGAATTTGACTATGAAGGAGATACCCGTACCGTTGACGTCCACATTCAGAGACTTCGCCAAAAGCTTGGCATCTCGGATCGGATCCAAACGGTGTACAAGACGGGTTATAGGTTTGAGATATGAAAATGAGATTTTGGCAAAAGACCTACATATTTACCTTGGTGCTGTTTCTGATCTGCTTGAACGTCGGTATTCTTTCACTCACAGTTTACACCTATCAAAAAAACGTGGAAGCAACTGAAACTGCTGTTACCGCAGAGCAATACTACGTGGCGATGTCCTTCGAGCGAGATTACAAGGACATGACCGAATCCAACTCCTACAGCAGTCCCTCGCTTCTGATGCAGTCCTTTGGAACCTATTACGCAAACAAAGGCTTGTACCTTGCCTTTGAGGAAAATGGAGAAGTCGTATATTCTAATTTCACCAACGAATACGTTATTGAGAAAAACGCATTGCTCCATACTGATTTTGACGGCAAACGCCATATCGTGATCTCCTCCGAAATCTGCGACGGCAAGTACGAAATGATCTTCGCAAAGAACGTGGAGTCCCTTGATTCCGAGTTCCAAGCATTGATGCTGACCTATGCATTTACGGCAATCGGCGTTTCGCTTCTCCTTGCAGTCTGTTTGTACTTTATTCTGAAAAAGCTCTCCGGTCCGTTGGAAAAGCTTCGTAAAACTACCGAGGTCATCGAAGCGGGCGATTTCTCTGTTACAGCAGAAGAAAAAGGAAGTGACGAATTTACGCTCCTTGCAAAGAGCTTTAACGCAATGCTTGCCAAGATCAATGAGCAGATGGCAGCGTTGGAGCGTGAAGCAGAAGCAAAGATGATCGAAGCCGAGAGAAAGCAGATGCTCGTCGATAATATGGCTCACGAGCTTCGTACACCGCTGACAAGTATTCACGGCTATGCTGAATTCATCGAAAAAGCAAACACCACTGAGGAACGCAGACTGATTGCGGCGAAGTATATCATGTCCGAATCTGAGCGTCTGCAAAAGATATCGGAAATCTTGCTTGACGGTGCTTTTATCCGTGAGAATGAAATTGAGATGGCAGATACCGACCTCGGTGCCGTGCTTGCTGATATTGCCGAAAAGCTCCAAATGAGAGCCGAGCACGCACAGGTGGAGATTACTTGCGATGCCGCCCCTGTGACAGTCAAAGGCAACGAAACACTACTCTCGATGCTGTTCTATAACCTCACCGAAAATGCAATCAAGGCTTGCTCTTCCGGCGGCAAAGTGAAGATCTCTTGCTCCGAAGGTCAAGCAATCATTGAAGATAACGGCAAAGGAATGACTGAAGAACAGCTACTTCACATAACAGAACCCTTCTACCGTACCGATAAATCCCGTTCCCGTGCCGAAGGCGGTGCTGGACTTGGACTTGCTCTCTGTAAACAGATCGTCCATACCCACGGTGCAGAAATGCGCTTTGAGTCCGAAATCGGAAAAGGCACAAAAATATTTGTCACTTTTACAAGTTGGCAATAAGTCGGAGATAAGTTGGCGATATGCATTCGGTACAATATAGTCGCAGGATGGGAAAGTGCCTGCAAATTATGAAAGGATGGTATGTATCATGAAACGAAACATTAAGTTTTTCACGATCGTAATATCGTTGCTCCTTTTATCTTCCATCATTCTTACCGGATGTATGTACGCCATTGCTGCAGATAACGGAGAAATGAAGCCTTACGATCTGAACGGCCAAAAAGAAAACAATGATAGCTCCGGTGGCAACATTGTGGAGGATGCACCGCAGGCACAGAAGCCTCTGCAAGCCAAGTTTGAAGCTATGTACGAGATTAGCGAGGACGGCAAAACAATCACGGTAATTTCCGAAGCATTCTTGGATGAATATTGGTATGAGTTAACCCCCCGCTCACTGAGCACGGACGAGGTGTATTACATTATTCAAGACTCAATACGCATCTATGCTCAATACGACACAGTCGTTCTTTCGGGGTTTGGTTCTTTTGCAGAGGATAGCCGTCACGCCTATATTGTTCCTTACATCAGAGAGGATGTTGTTATTAAAACACAGCCGAATGTAACTCCGTATTATGATTGGGATGACACGGCAGCAATTTACGAGATTATTCTGTACCGTTTGAAAGCGTTGTCTTCTCCCAAGGCATTCTTTACAGGCGAAGAAGCGATGCTGTTTGTTGGAAAAGAGCCGATGATCAACAGCACTATGCTTCCCTGGACTACGTTCTATATCCCCAACTATTCCAAGAGTACCAATAGAGACTACATTCTCTCTGTGGTTGGATATGGAAGCGCAATGAATAGCACCGTCATTGAAGATGAATTTTCTGAATTGTTTAGTTTTTGCAATAAAAACGATGCAACTATTACTTTTGTATCCAAGAACTACGAACAATCCACCAAAGTCTATCCTACCGTAGAACTTGATAATAAAACGAAGCCGTATTTTTCAATCAAGTTGCCCGAACTCAATAACGCAGTTCTTGAACACAAACAGGATTATAAGCTATACCTTGACGGCGAACTGCTCGTCGGCGGAATGGCAGTGGACTTTGCAAATCTTTGCCTGTATGATATTACGGGTGACGGTGTGCCGGAACTCTGCTTCGTGATGGCCACGGGAAGCGGAATGGTAGATTATAATATCGTGATTATGGATCCCTTGACGAAGGAGTGTATCTTCTCGTTATCTGATAGATGCGAGCACGATTATAAGCTGTTTTTCAGAGACGGTCTTCTTTGTGTGTTGGAAAGAAAATATATGTCCATCGAACTCACTCGCACAGGTGTTTTGACCTACGACGGATCCAAAATCTCTGTCTCTTGGGATGCTGAAGTAAATTATCCCTATGACCTGCCCACGGGAATCCCGTTTGATCCTGTTATTAAGCCGGAAACCTCCGAACCTCCCATCGATATCCCCGAAAATGATAAAGACGAAACAAATATTTCACACATCAAATTGATTGAAGGGGCAAACCTCTGCACTGTAATAAACAACGACGGAAAAACGGTTGCGGAGGGCAGCTACAGCTGCGTAGGCGATACGTATATCTTATATTTTGACGGCGGTTTTCAGTATGCTTTCGATTGCAAGGAAGATACACGTTACGTTTATTGCGAGGGCAATTCCAACGCAATACCGGGTTATGAGCTTGAGGATGATACCGTGTTTAATCTTATTGACGGCTATATTTTAGAGATCGCAGAAAAATAAGACAATCTCTTTTGTTTGATGAAAGGAGGCACCCAAATGAAACGAATACTTGCTGTAACGTTAACCCTTGTTATGCTGCTTGCAGTTCTGTCGGGCTGTATGGCATCGCAGAATCCTTCGGGAAGTGATTTGCCAATCACGTTGACGATTGCCGAAGCAGAACCCAGTTGTCCTGCGTTTGAATCTGATTGCTTTTATGCATTTGATGCTGAAGGTGTACTATACCGTGTTCTGTGGACAGACTTCACAAACTTAAATGAAAAAGACACGGTTGTAGTAGAGTATAGCAAAAAAGAAGAATTGAATATTCCGGCTGATATTACCGGAGGATTTCACGCTAAATATGAAATCGCCGCTAACAGTGTGAAAAAGGACATTAACCCCGAAGATTACCTCGTTAGCCACATTCAAATCAAGTCCGGCGACAACACTATTTTCCCCTTCGGATCCTTGATGTGTTCGGAAACCGATCACGGAGACGGTTTCGTCGATGTGATGCATGCCGATTACGTTGAAGTAACCGATATGGTTAAGCGCTGTGCCGATATTATTCCTAAGATTGTTTTGGATGAGAACGTATCGTATTTGGTTCAAGTGAACGGTCGCGTCGAAAATGTGTATTTACTCACACCCGACGGAAACGGATATACGAAAACCGAAACCACGTTTGACGCTCTTTCAAGCCTTGAGGACGGAACCTACTATATTGCGTTCGAGGTTCTTCTCAGCGGAAACTGCGATCCCGACGCTCCACAAAATTCTTCTCGCTATCAAGACATATTTTGCCTGGTCGTAGGAGAAGATGATAAGCCTGCAACATCAGATATGATCACTTATTCATCGGGCGATGTTTTCTCTCAAATGGTTCTGAACAATGCCGAAAAGCAGATTATCTTAAATATCCTTAATAGCGACAAGGAATGGCGTTCTGAAATCCCTGAATGTGATTGGATTTGCAGATTCTCTGGTTCTGTAAATGTTGGATATTGCGACTGCGGTACACTTTCTGACATAGGAAATAACCGATCCCGTAAATTAACAGATACGGAGAGAGAAAGCATTGAATCGCTAATTTCGCAGTTGAACGAAGAACAACTCCCATCCGGATACGAGGTGGAAGTAGAACTTTTCCAATATACTTGGGATGGTTGGGGTATCTCTACCAAGTCAGTCGGTGCTTGCGATGTGGCATATAATATCATCGATGCATTAAAAGCGATGAAGGAAACCGGAGAAACAGTTCCGAAGATTTCCGACGATGTCTTTGAAATTGGCGGCGGTCAGTATTCGGCAGAGCGCGGAACGATGTGGATCGAGAGCGCGGGAAAAATCTATCGTCTGACTCCCGATTTATCGCAGCTATGCCTTGTGGAAACGCATTTTGGCGAAGGTAAGGTTCTTGAAATTACCGACGAATTCAAAACGAACGTCAATAACGCTTGGTACTATGCTCCCTATGATTATTACAAGGGAACCTACAACAAGGGCGACTACACGGTCGATTTGGAGAGCATTTTCAAATCTGGTTCAACGGTTTAGTTGAGCATTAAGAAAATCCAAATTGAAAGCGGTTATGATCCTAAAAACACAATTACAGTTGAATTGATTTCGTCCGTAGATCAAGAGGTAAATATCAAGCTTAATTGTCAGCAAAGCGATGATAACCTTGCAGCCGGTGACTATCGGACTGTGCAACTGAAAAAGGGGGAACCTACAACAGTAGATCTGACCTTTGGCGGTTGGCCGAATTTCACCTATTGGGTATACATTGAAGCAGACTTTACCAAAGCCGAGATTACCATTAATCCGTAAGGAGCGAGTAAGCCATGAAAAAGAAGCACGTCATTTTTCACATTCTCTATTACGTACTAACCATAGTTGTTTATATGACATTCTTCTATGCAACATCCTTGATGCTGGATTTGACAGGAAAAGCCGATAACCTTGGTTCTGTGATGGCAGTGACTTATGGCGTGCTTTTCGTTATGACACCAGTGCTTGTTGCTATCCTTATGCGTTTTAGCCTATTCAAGTGGTACGTTGATCCCGTTGCTGCCGCTGAAATTCCTCTTTTCCTGTACGGTGGGATGCTCTTGAATCAAATGAAACGCTCCGGTGATCTCAGATCTGCGTTTCTCTTGGTTAACAACGACTTGGGTGATGACGGCGGTATGGGCTGGCTGTTTCTCGTCGGATTGTTTGTATTTGGTCTTGTAATGTCGCTGTCATTTGCAAGAAAGAACGGCCAGAGTATTTCCTATAGATTGCTCGAAAGAATCGGCAAAAAGAAATAATAAGATTAGCGAAAACACTGAATAGAAACTTAAAAGCACTAAAGCGGCAGGGAGTAAAATCCTTGCCGCTAATTTTGTGGAAAAAATCTGAAAAATTTTCATAACACGATATAACACAGCACGTCCGGCAGTAATGTCGGACGTGCATTTTCGTCATAAAATGTTTCCAATTTGAGGCAAAAAAGTTGGTGTGCACCCCTTGACTTTTTGCCCAAAATCGATCATTACTTATATGAAGAGTAAAACACTCCGCATTGAAAGACTAATGCTCGATAGATTTATGTACAGAAGGAGATGAGGGGAAGAAAATAATCGAAAAAATTTGAAACTTTTTTCAAAAAAGTGCTGAAACGAGCACAAAGTGCTATGAAACGAACAAAAAACGTACTCATTACGGCATATAATCAGCCCTAATCTCCGCTAAATCGACATAACCTTGTATAAACTGCTCCAGCTGATTTGACAAGAGGAAAATTTTAGGGTAAAATTATAATACAACTGAATATTGTTCCCCGAGGTTGCTGTGTTTATACACACAAATCATATACTTATTTGAGCGCAATTGATCGCTCACCTCTTGGTATCGCATAGTCGATGCTGTACATATACATAACGGGTTATGTCTTAATCTGACCAATTAGGGCTTTCTTGTTATGCGTATGTATAGCATCGACTTTTTTGTTTTGCTTTTGTTACCTCGAATGAGGTTCAAAATATATTTTCCGTTGATACGCTAAAAATGGGCGTGTAACGGGCATTTATGAAGGAGAGATGTTAAATGGAAAAATGTTTTCAAAAGGAATGTGAAGGGTAATCCGAGAAACAAGCATTGATCAAATGATTGCCAGGTGTTTGATCGTGAGTTAGCTTACGGTCAAAACAAAACAATGTGACCCGGCAGCCACCGGATCATAGTTACGCCATTCGCACAGGAGGCGGGTAATGCTGTCGGCGATCGTGCGAAACACAGCGGTTCCCAAGCTGTTGTGGGCAAGGCGAGGGCGGCGGACAGAGCCGTACAGAACTATGTGGGCTGACTGTCAACTGACAGCCGATACTCTAAGGCTGCAGATGAATCATGTGCGTACCAAAAAGGAATTTTGGTACAGAAAAAGAGTTCCGTAATCGGTGGACGGAGCATTTTCCTGACGAAAATGCATTACCACCGACGGCAAGGGTATCTGCCGAAGCTCGTGACGAAAATGTGTGAGGTGCCCACGACGTTTGAGAGTTCCGTCGTTAAATAAAATTGCTCAGACGGCAGTGCGACCGTCTCCTTTATGGGAATTTCGCGCAGCGAATTGTTTCCGGGATTTAATCGCTATATTACAGAATGAAAATCCCCGCCGTACGGCTTTCGTTTAGGGCCGGATTGGCTCCCATACCAACACACGGCGTAGCGTCGCAGAGATACGATTGACCATCGTAAATTTGCACTCTTGAATGCAAGAGGATACGCACGGTAAGTCGGAGATGATGATCCTTTCAAAATCTCAGATGAAGCCAAGTACTAACCTTTGTTCACAATCGAATATCCCCCAAACTCTCTTTTCGATATGACAAATGACTATCCCTTCGAAATGAATATGACCTTCCTTTCGAAATGAGGATTTGCACCTGCGTGATAAAACCATTCGGCTCTCTGCAAGTTGTCATTCGCTATAGTGAATGACAAGCTGCAGGAAGCCGAATACGACAAGCAAAGACTTCCGAAAGCAGGTGCCAGGACTGTCCTTTCGATATGATAAATGCCTGTCTCTTCGAAATGATTTATGACTCTCTTTTCGAGAGCCGAGCCGTTTCTATAGGACGAAGCCAGATAGAAACGGCTCGGAGACGAGGTCGGAGAGCCGTGATTAGC
>JAZQGR010000033.1:0-4307 GCA_045540115.1 Eubacteriales bacterium | reverse complement strand
TACCGTGCGGTCGTATCCGCAGTTATCGCATACGTTGTCGCCGTTCCATTCGTGCTGACAAGCGTAGTCACATACGTCACATACGCCCTTGTTCCAGCTGTGCGCCTTGACTTCAACGTCCTCGCCGCAGGTCTCGCAGTGTTTCCAATGCTTGCCCTGATCTGCCTGATAATCGCCTGTATCGTGACCTGTGCCGGGGAGAACCGTTTCGTCGAGCAGCTCTGTTGCATTCGCGTCCTCGTAAGCAAGACCGCAAGCACAAGCGTAGTGCTCTACGTTACCGTCGAGACATCCTGCCTCGAGGCGGTCAACGAGCTTGACGGTATCGGCGCTACAAACGTGGTTAACTTCCTTGATTGAAACCTCTGCTGCGCCGCTGCAAGACCTATTATATACAGCAGAATCGTCATTCGGAGCTTTGATAACAATGATCTGCTCACCCTTCTTAAGGTCGGCAGTTACCGAAAGAAGCTCAGCGTGGTTAGCAACCTGACCGAGTGTGTTCGTTGATGCAAGCACGGTGCCGTCACCGAGCTTCATAATGTAGTCGAAATGGCATCCGCCGTTCGAGGTTGTATAATAGGAACGAAGATCGGCATCGACTGTAAAGGTTCCGTCGTAGGGCGCAGTGAATACAAGCGCGCTGCCGATGTTAGCGGTCAGCTGGCTACCGCCAACCTGATTGATAGGACCGTTTACAGGACCTCTCCAGATATAGTTGGATTTTGCTCCGCCGCCATCCCAGGTGCTTGTTCCGAGAGGATCGTAAGCGTACCAAAGTGTACCGTCGGCGCTGAGCTCCATTCTTACGTCGCCCTTGGAGGTCGTATCATAGAGCATATTAGTGTCCGTATCATAGCTCCAGAGCTTGACGTTGCCTGCGATATCGGTAAGGGAGGTTCCGTCGAAGATAGGAGTATAGTCGACTTCAACGCCGTTATAAGCGGAGCCGATCTTGGTAAGAGATGTCTTGCCAATAAGGAATACGGAAGACTGAGATACTATTGCATTGCCCGTCATAACGCGGAAGGAGATCATGAAGAGGTCGCCCTTCTTGAGCTCAACCGCTCCGGTAAGGGTTCTGTACGGATCATTTGCATCGGGAGCAAATGCGTTAATAACTCTGCCGTTCTTTCTGATTGTAACTTCACCCCTGAGTGCGTTGCCGCTTTCATCAACGAATATATCACCGATGATGAGCGAGCTGTACGAATAAATCCCGTCCTCGGGAGAAGTAAAGACGAAGGTGGGCTGATTTGTAAAGGCTCCCGCCCACGTCTGACCGGTTGCTCCGCCATTAGGAGAAACCTTCATGAAGGAGACGTTGTCACCAACGGTAACGTTACCGCCCTGCCATCTTCTTGCAGCGTTGATATACCAGCTCGTGAAGGTCTTGTAATCGTAGACGCCGAGAGCTCCGCGGTTTGCGCGGGACTCAATGTACGGCACGGGACCGTAGCCGCTCGTGTTGGTAGCATCCGCAAGCGAAATGTTGGAGGGACGCTCGTAGATCGTAGAGGGATCTGCGGGGTTGATGAAGCAAGCAACCTTCCAGTTGCCCTTTATTGCTCTTTCCCAACCGTCCGCGTCCTTTTCAAGACCGTCGTACCAGCTCATGGGAAGCTCGTACGTCGTTCCGACCGGCACGGTTTCGGGAGCATAGTCACCAATTCTCGTAACCGTAGTCTTTCCGAGATGGATGGGGAGCTCGTCGGTTGTAGCGAGCTTAAGTGCTGTATTCTGCGTGAACACGAATGCGAGTATATCGCCCTTCTTAAGGGCAACGGTACCCTCAAGCGTTCTTGTGGGATCGACTGCCGACGGCGTGAACATATTGATGACCTCGCCGTTCTTTCTTACGGTAGCGGAAGCCGAGAATGCCTTGCCACCATACGCAAAGACCACTCCCGTAACAAGCTCGCTGTAAGAATAAGTTCCGTCCTCGGGCGCGGTAAATACTACCGCGGGATGGGAGGTCGACACAACTTTAAGCGGCAACGTGGGGTTGATCTTCATATAAGTTGCATTGTCACCTGCACCGATCGGTCGGCAGTTTCCGTCCCAACGAGTGGTCAGACCGATATACCATCCGGTCCAAGCCGAAACGTCATACAGTCCATTCTTGATCGTACCGGAGGCATAGCTGCGGTTATGAGGCGACTCAATATAGGACTGAGGCGATTTGGAATTAAGACTGTTGGCAGTTTCGGTCAGCTCGAGCTTCGCGGTCGATGCACCGTTTCTCATTGTCGAGATATCGGTGGGATCACCGAAGGAAGTAAGGCGCCAATTGTCCTTAACTGCAAGCTCCCAACCGTTACTGTCGAAGTTGCCTGTGTGGTTCCAGTCCATGGGGAGGTCGTAGGAAGTAGGAAGACCTTCTTTTCCGATATATACTGCGGAAGCAGTATGGAATCCGGCAGAATGCGAATACTTATCAATGCATCTGATTACAAGATATGCTTCTTCGCCCTCTTCAAGGAATACGGTTGTTGCGGTTGTAAAGTTGGTTGCAACTCCGTTGATCGTTTCAAAATAAGTTTCCGATCTATTGAGAAGCATACCCTTTTCATTGTATATCTCTGCGGCATAGAAGTTCTGATCTGCCTTCTGAGAGAATACCTGATAAGCATCGAATGCGAGAGCGTAGTAGCCCGCCTTAGGAGCCGTAAATACTACCGCTCCGGGGTTTTTCTGGGAATACACGCCCATATCCGCGCGGGTATTCCAAACGACTTTTCCGCCCGCAGTATATGCGACGTATTCTCTTTCCTTGTTGGGGTAGCTTGTGCTGATATTTTCGTAATATTTGGTTTCGGATATCTCGACCGGCTTTTTGGTGATGAGGTCGAATCCGGCAAGCTTGAACTGCCCGTCCTCTATCACGGCAACATCAGACTTTCCGTTGTTGAGGAAGTTCGCAGTATATACGGTACCGGCATATTCATCGGGAAGATCAGCGATCTTCTTTACAACGATATCGTTAACGTACGCGCCCGAAACGCCGGCGTCAACGGCTGCCTTGTACCAATCGGTGCCGGAAAACGTGCCGAGAGCAACGTTGTACGGTCTTTCGACGGCGAACATAAGCTCGTCGCCCTTCTCAAGAGCAACGTATCCGGTAACTTTGCCGCTCTTCGCATCGGGGCCGGCGGAAAAGAGATTAGCGTATGCATAACCGTTTTTGTAAACCAAGAAGTTTACGGATATTTCCTTATTACCGGCGGTAGTATAGTGAATAGTTTGTGAGACATCCTCGTCGAAGTAGTAATAACCCGATTCGGGCGCAGTAAATACGAATACAGGTACGATGCCCTTGTTGGGGTTAACAAAATACTTCGCATCGGTTTTACCGTTGGCGCGGTTGTCCATCGTGCCGTACTGCTGTTTATTATTGATAAACGTCAGCGTTGTGTCCGTCCAGTAGGTAAAGCTGGTGGGGGCAAGCGGGTTCATTGTCGACATTGAGTCGTAGACTCTTACCGACCAGTCGCCGCTTATTCCCGTATTTCCCTTGGCATCGGTCGTTCCGCTCGAATCGAGCTCAGGCACCTTGGAAAAATACTTCGGAAGCGAATACGTCGGCGTTTCAGTTTCGACCGCGTGAACGTGAACGATCGGCTTTGAAATTATGAAGGTCGATATAACCATCATACATGCCAACGCAAATGAGAGAATGCGCTTTTTCATAAAATTCCTCCTGTTTTATTTACACATATTAAAGCGTCACGTGCTTATATAGATACATAATAATTATATCTTAAATCGAAAACGTTTGTCAAGCAATTACCAATAATGCACTGCCAAAATTGCCCCCCTCATTTTTGTATAATTTGCATAGTTTTCGTTAGGAGAAAAAGATGCTTCGACACTTGATTGGCTCCCTTGTGCAAAGGGAGCTCCGCCGAAGGCGGTGAGGGATTGTTTTTTAACTTTTCTAACTTCTTACAACCCCTCCGGATCGCTCTGCGATCCACCTCCCCTTACACAGGAGAGGCTAGATAACCTCCCGATGCTTCGCCCAAAAATTATTCATTATTCATTATTCATTATTCATCAAAAAAGCTCCACCCGAAGGTGGAGCTTTTCCATTTCGTTATTATTCTCCGAAGGGGTTGAAGCCCGGGAAAGAGAAGTCGCCGAGATTAAACTCGAAGCCGGAGCTCGTTATAACGTCTTCGTTTTCGAATACTACCACGGTCATGGTAGGCATTTCAAATTTCTTTTCCATTATACTTGCTCCTTTCTTAGTTAGCATTTGCTACTGCGTAGTCCCAGTCATAAAGTGCCTTGAGGAGATTGGTCTG
>JAZQGR010000032.1:0-11358 GCA_045540115.1 Eubacteriales bacterium | reverse complement strand
CCCTCGTTCCGAAACGGAGCGAGGGCATAATCATTTACGCTCGATTACAACAAAAAAACACAGAAATCTCGTAATGTTAAGAAAACGGGCGGTTTTCCAACATAAATTGGTAGACTATTTATCGTGACACCGGTATAATTATGGTGAAAGGAGGTGAGCGTATGGAGCTTGGAAAACAAATCTATGAGCTACGAAAGAAAGCAAATCTTTCACAAGAGCAGCTTGCGGAAAAGGTTGGTGTATCAAGACAAACCATTTCAAAATGGGAACTTGGAGAAACTGCGCCTGACATCAAGCAGGCTCAAATTCTGTCGCAGATTTTTAACATAAGTTTGGATGAACTGACCGGCAACGACACAAAGGAGGTTATTTACGAAAAGGTGAGTAATACGGAAAAGCTTGCTGGTTTGATAATAAAAATAATCAAGATTTGGGGAATCATTATTCTCGCTTGCTTGATCATTGCAGTTGTTGGCATCATTTTGTTTGGATATGTGCGCGAGGAAGGTTCAGTTGAATTTGAAAACAATGTGGAAAAAGTTACATTTACAGAAGTAGTCGGTGAAGAAACATATATTATTACGATTGCTTCTGATGGCTATTTTGAAGGCATTGGAATGTCGGATGAAATAAAGGAAGATCTAATGGAACTTATAGTTGTGGGCGATCTTCCTAAATCCGAGGATAATATTACAGATTATTTCATAAAGTTACGGGAAGAACTAACTCAAAGCGTTTCGTAAATAATCAAAAATTAGCCCTCGTTCCGAAATGGAGCGAGTGTTATTTCTTAATGATTGAAATATTCATAAAAATGTGGTATAATATCCTTTACGGAGGACGTAGCTCTTATCGCGTGGACTCTCGCACTTTTTATGATTATTGCAGGCATAGGCGCAGGAATGTTCATTGTAGCTGGAACGCAAAACGCAAGTATGCAAAAGCTCCTTAAAGAAGGAGATTTTACCGAGAAAGAGAAAAAGAGAACGAGAGTAAAAGCGATTGTTGGATTCTGCTATTGGGGTGTTTTAACTGCAATCTATCTTGCGGTAAGTTTCCTCAATAATCAATGGCATCTATCTTGGATCATCTTCACCGTTGGTGGTGTTTTATTTCCGGTCGTGATGTGTATTTGCAATTATATTGCAGACAAGGATAATAAAGGCTAAAAATGCCCTCGTTCTGTGTAGAAACGGTGGCATGGTATAATGAGTTATACAAATAAGAATTTATTAAATAGGAGAGGAGAACTGTTATGTCTGAAAACAAATCGAATAAACAAGTATTGAATGAAATGAAAATTGAATATGCAGTGAAACAAAAGAAAGGATTGCCTTTCATTATGGCATCCACCGTTTTGTGGACGATTATGCTGATTGCGTTCCTAACAGATTTAGATATTGCCACAAAAAATATGATTGCTATGTGTTGCTCGGCATTACTTATGCCAGTTGGAATGCTGTTTGGTAAAATCATAAAAGTTGATATATTCAGCAAAGAGTGTTCGCTCAGCAGCCTCTCTATTGTAGCTGCACTTAATCAGTTGCTGTATCTTCCGATTGTTTTGTGGGCAATGTACGCTGTTCCCGATAAGATGATTATGGCATATGCCATAGTTGTTGGAGCCCATTTCTTAACTTATTATTGGATTTATTTTTCTCCAACTTATTTTTACGCAGCCATTATCATCCCTGTTGTATCTTTAGTCCTCGGAATATATTGCAACCAGGTCGTAGTGTGCCTTGCTTTTGTGTCTTTTGATATCCTTATTTGCTTGTTATTGTGCTTAGAAAATAAACAAGCTAAGAAGTATCTTGAAACTATTACCAACAAAAGATAATTAGCTTAATTAACAAATTCCAATAGGTCGAACAGTTAGGAAAATAAGAATTTGACGAACGCCAATCAATATTTTTCAAAAAAGGTATTGACTCTCACGCTCCGTCATAGTGTATACTTTTGTTGTGAGGTGATGAAATTGAAAATGCTAATTAAAGAATTTGCCGATTTCACGGGTGTAAGTGTGCGCACACTGCATTACTACGATGAAATTGGGTTGTTGTTACCAGCCGTTGTTGACAGGTATACAGGCTATCGTTTTTACGACGAAAACTCCCTTCTTCGTATGCAGGAGATTCTTTTTTACCGTGAACTCGACTTTTCCTTAAAGAGCATTGGAGAGATTTTGTCATCCCCGAATTATGACAAAAGCAAGGCGCTAACCGAGCAAAAACACCTCCTCACACTCAAAAAAGAGCGGTTAGAGCGGTTAATTTCTGCTATTGACGGTGCCGTGAAAGGAGAAAATGTTATGAAAGCATTTGACAACAGCGAATTTGAAAAGCACAAGGCTGAAGCCAAAGAAAAATGGGGTAAAACGGATGCGTACAAGGAATACGCAGAACGGACTAAGGATTACTCCAAACAGAAGTGGAATGAAATTGCCGAGGGAATGGACCATATTATGGCAGAGTTTGCACTCTGCATGAAAAAGGACGAAAGTCCTAATTCCGCTAAAGCACAAAGCCTTGTAAAAATGCTGCAGAACTATATTACTGAGAATTACTATCTTTGTACAAACGAAATTTTGGCAGGTCTCGGTCAGATGTATGTAGCGGACGAACGCTTTATGAACAATATTGATAAGCACGCTGATGGTACAGCAGCGTTTATCTGTGAAGCGATAGAAGTCTATTGCCGCAAGTAAATTCCAATTTGTAGCTATGTAAAATCCCTTTTGCATCGTGATTTAAGCAAATGGAAAAGGCATTTGATAGACAGAGAAATGAAAACCGACTATACTTATGGCAGGTCGGTGAGCAAATCACGACGAAAAGGAGGTTTATATATGGAACTGAATGAGCAGATAAAAAATATCGGACGGAAATGAATCTTTCCCAAGAAGAGCTTGCCGAAAAGATATATGTAACACGGCAGAGCATTTCAAATTGGGAGAACGGAAAAAACTACCCTGATATTCATAGCCTGCTACTACTCAGCTCATTGTTTGGTATCTCACTTGACCAATTAGTGAAAGGAGATATTGAAATTATGAAAGAGAAAATCAAAAAAGAAGAAATTGCAAAAATGAATCGTTATGGAAAGATCTACACCTTGATGTTAATTGCGACTGCTGTTTCTGCGGTTCCGCTGTTTGCGTGGCTTGGTGTTTGGGCGGTCATTCCTTGGGGAATTATTTGGGCAATCTCGTTGTGCTTTGCTTTTAAGCTTGAAAAGGTAAAAAAGACCAATGACGTTCAAACCTATAAAGAAATTGTAGCATTTTCTGAAGGAAAGCGATTGGACGATATACAGAAGCAACGAGAAATTGGCAAGCGTCCGTATCAGAAAATTCTTTTGGTTATAGGTTCTGCACTCATAACATTTGTTGTTTGCGTAGTAATTGGTTTTCTGATGCACATTTTTTTGAACTAACAAAATCAGCCCTCGTTCCGAAAAGAGCGAGGGCGCAATTACTAAAAAAGCAAAAAGCAACCGTCGGTTGACACATTGAAAGCTCTCGGTTGGTGGTGCGTAACCGTGGTTTATGCTATAATGTAAGTACAAAAGAGCCGCGAGCTTTTAGAAAATCAAACGAGGTGTTTTTATGATTTTAGCTGACAAAATTATAAGATTACGAAAAAAGAAAGGTTGGTCGCAGGAAGAGCTTGCAGACAAGGTAAACGTATCCCGTCAAGCCGTTTCAAAGTGGGAGGGTGCGCAGACAATTCCCGATTTAGATAAGATATTGCAGCTTTCCGCATTGTTTGGAGTTACAACCGATTATCTTTTGAAGGACGAGATTGAGGACGAAGAATTAACAAACGATGCTTCTTTTGATACAACGGTAAAAAGAATATCAATAGAAGAAGCAAACACGTATATCGAAGAAAGGAAGAAGGTATCCTGGCTCATTGCTCTTGCTACGTTTTTGTGGATTGTTTCGCCTGTCACACTGATTGTACTGAGTATGCTCTCAGAGTTAGCTGACGCTATCGTGACGGAAACAACAGCGAATGCGGTTGGCTTTGCGGTTATCTTCGCTT
Organism: Eubacteriales bacterium; assembly: GCA_045540115.1. Lineage (GTDB taxonomy): Bacteria > Bacillota > Clostridia > Oscillospirales > CAG-272 > Colimorpha_A. The sequence continues at coordinate 7,312 of JAZQGR010000032.1, read as the reverse complement.
TTGCTCTTTGTGCCATTCCTATCCATATCTATTGCGGCTTCAAAAATCAACCGTATGAATTTCTTGATAAGAATATTCCTTTTGAGCTTGAATACGGAGTGAGAGGGATTGTAACCGAAAAGCAAAACGCTTTTAAAAAAATCTATATTACCTGTAATATAATAGCGACGTGCCTATGTATTTTCTCTGCCGTTCCTCTGGTGCTTTTATCCTTTTCGGGAAACGAGATTCTTGTTAGTGTGGCTCTTGGGGTGCTTATGATTATCGCAGGCATAGGCGTGGGAATGTTTATTGTTGTAGGTGTTAGAAACGCAAGTATGCAAAAGCTCCTGAGAGAAGGCGAGTTTAGCGAGAAGGAAAAAAAGCGAACGGGTATAAAAGAGGTCGTTTGCGGTTGTTATTGGTGTGTTCTAACGGCAATATACCTTGCTTGGAGCTTTCTTACAAATCATTGGCATATCTCTTGGCTTGTGTTTGCAATAGGCGGCGTCTTGTTCCCGATAGTAATGTGTATTTGCAATCTTATTGCCGATAAACAGAAGAAAGACTAAACTCATCCCTCGTTCCGAAATGGAGCGAGGGCGTTCGCGAGGGCGTTTCATCTAAACGATTGAAATATACATAAAAATATGATATAATAAGGAAACGCAACCCAAAGTTTACATAAAGAAACGCCTAATTGGTGGTATGTTTTCTCCTTGTGTGCTACAATAATGGCAACGCAGCGTTAGAAAACATAAGGAGAAAATTTTATGACACTTGGCGAAAAGCTATCAAAACTCAGAAAAGAATACAACTATACACAAGAGCAGCTTGCCGATATTCTCGGCGTTTCCCGTCAATCAATCAGCAAATGGGAGTCGGATATAGCCTACCCGGAAACCGATAAGCTTATCAAAATGGGAAAGCTCTTTGAATGCTCAATGGATTATCTGCTCAATGAAGATATTACCGAAAAGCAAGGTATTGAACCTAAAGAAACCGAAACATTTTGGGATAAATTCAAAAAACAATTTCACGAACGCAAAAGCGAGAAAATGATTTTCGGTATGCCGCTTTACCACATCGGCAAAAATGCACACGGATTTTTCGCGGTAGGACTTAAGGCTCGTGGAGTGTTTTCTATAGGTCTTATGTCACGAGGAATCGTATCCCTTGGTATGCTTTCACTTGGAGTAATATCTATTGGACTTTTGTCACTTGGCTTGATCTCCGCAGGCGTGTTCTCAGCCGGACTACTTGCGGTTGGCTCTATTGCTCTCGGATTGTTTGCAGCAGGGGCTATCAGCGTAGGACTCATATCCTTTGGTGCGCTCTCGGTTGGCTACTTCTCAGTAGGTGCGCTTGCTATCGGTAAATATGTCGCCGTTGGCGACCACGCCCATGCATTGATTGCAATAGGCGAATCGGTTGCGGAAGGAAGTGTTTACAGCCATATCGGAACACTATCCTCTGCGGATATGCCTCGGATCGTAGAATGGCTTGATGCAAACGTCCCATCTTGGCTTGGTTGGGCAAAGGAAATATTCAAATTTTATATGCTATAAAGCATAGCGGCAAGGACAAAAAATCCTTGCCGTTTCTTTATGCGGTTTGATTGAAATATTCATAAAAATGTGATATAATAAACTCACCGATAAATAAGAATTTGTGGAGGATTATGAATATGCTTAAGCTTCTAATGTGGATAATCCAGAGTTTGTAAATGTATGTATCAAAAAGTTTTTAGATAATTGAAGTTGCTGTTCAACTTATTAGTGAAATAAATGATGCCATTGAAGTATCATACGAAGATTAGGAGGTCACTATGACAATAAAAGAAGCAATCAAACAAAGGCACATGGTTCGTAAATATACTGATAAACCCATTCCTTCCAATCTGGTGGAACTGCTGAATGCCAGAATCGCAGAAAACAACACCACTCACGGACTGAACATGAAACTGGTTATAGGCAACTCTGATGGTATCGGTGGCATGGCAAAGATGCTACTGACTAAGACCGTCCACAGCTATATCGTTCTTGCGGGAAAGGAAAACTCTGACTTGGATGAGAAATTGGGCTATTGTGGCGCGGACCTTTGCCTGTATGCTCAGACTCTCGGTTTGAATACATGGTGGTGCGGAGGTATGTTCAACGGAAAAGGTGCCTTGAAACATCTTGAATGCAAAGACGTCCGAATCAACGGTGTTATTGCTATCGGTTATGGTCAGACCCAGGGTGTACAGCATAAATCCAAAACCGCAGCGGAAATCAGCCAGTACAACGGAACATCACCTCAATGGTTTGTTGATGGCGTGGATGCGCTTCTATATGCTCCTACGGCACTTAATAAGCAGCCTTACATGGTCAAGGGTGACGGTAGCAAAGTAACCATCACCGCAGGTGAAGGCCACTTCTCGGGTATTGACCTCGGTATCGGTAAATACCATTTTGAAGTCGGTGCCGGAAAAGAAAATTTTGATTGGCAGTAACCAATAAACTTTCAGTCTTGCGGTGAGATTGAAAGCGCGCATATAATCAACAAATTCCAATTTGGAGATGCAGTGTTTATGATATACAATGCCAAAGAATTAAAACTGAATATTCAGAATATGCAGTTTGATTATATTACATTCGGCAACGGAACGAAACCGTTGGTTATGATACAGGGTCTTAATACACGTGGAATAAAAGGCGCTGCGCTGTCTCTTTCCTATATGTACCGCATATTTGCAAAGGATTACAAAGTTTATCTGTTTGACAGAAGGTCAGTCGTTCAAGACGGTATTACAGTAAGAGATATGGCTTTGGATATTGCTATAGCCATGGATACATTAGGCATCAAAAATGCTGATGTATTTGGTGTATCGCAAGGAGGAATGATTGCACAATACCTTGCAATCGACAGACCTGATTTGGTAAAGAAACTGGTTCTTGCTGTAACGCTTTCTCAGAATAATGATACGGTAAAGCAAGTTGTCAGCAACTGGATTGAAATGGCAGAACGGGGAGCCATGAAGGAACTTGTTGCAGACATGGCTGAAAAAATATATTCCGATGCCTATGTAAAAAGGTATCGTCCGTTTATGCCGCTGCTGACATTTCTGCAAAAGCCGAAGGATGTAGGTCGATTTGTTGCTTTGGCCAAAGCCTGCCTTACTTGCAACACTTATGAGGCCCTGGACAAAATCAAATGCCCTGTGCTTGTTCTGGGTGGCAGACAGGATAAAGTCGTTACAGGTAGCGCTTCCGAGGAAATTGCAGAGAAACTCGGATGCAAAATACATATGTATGATAGGTTAGGTCATGCTGCGTATGAAGAGGCGAAGGACTTTAATCAATATGTATATGATTTTTTAATTGGGTAGACAAATTCCAATTTATCAAACAATCTAATAGACACTATTGCCTACCTATACCACGGCATTTCTCGCTTTGTGTCGTGGTATTTTTATAGATATTCCGATATAATTACCGATGAAAGGAGGTATACATAAATGAACCAAAGGAAAATTGGAGAATTTCTAAAACAACTACGAAAAGAAAAAGGGTTAACTCAAGAACAATTGGCAGAGCATTTCTATGTTTCATCTCGATCTGTATCTCGATGGGAAACAGGTAGCAATATGCCTGATATAGATATGCTCATCGAACTTGCGGATTTCTATAATGTGGATATTCGTGAAATTATTGATGGAGAAAGGAAAAGCGAGAGTATGGATAACGAAACCAAGGATACATTGAAAAAAGTAGCAGAATATGCTACCGAAGAAAGCAACAAAAGAAAAGAAAGATTACGCACTTTGTTGGCAGGATCTACTTGTCTGATGTTAATTAGTTATTTGCTTTTTGGAAGTGAACACAAGGGGCGACTCAACGGCATTATTTCTGAAGCAATTTGTGGTGATATTATGTCTTTTGTTTGTGGTCTTGCCGTTGCTTCATTGGTATTGTATGCCTTGCATTGCTTGGGTGCTTTTGATAAAATCGGTCAGTGGAAAGAGAATCGCAAGAGTAAAAAGCATTAACCATTTTGCAATCAAATTCCAATAGGTCGAACAGTTCGGAAAATAAGAATTTGACAAAGGTACAGTTATGGAAAAATATCAATATATTACGTTGAGAGAAAAGCCAGACTTAAAAAATTCTGCAGCGGAATGGTTTCACAGCAAATGGAAAGTCCCTACAGAAGCCTATCTGGAATGTATGGATGCATATTTGCAGAATGAAACAGAATACGGCTGGTATCTTTGTTTAGACGGCAATCAAATTATCGGTGGAATGGGTGTAATTGCAAATGATTTTCATGACAGAAAAGACTTAACGCCTAACGTATGTGCCGTTTATACGGAAGAAAAATATCGGTTTCAAGGAATTGCAGGAAAGCTGTTAAATATGGTTGCGGATGATTTAAAATCAAAAGGGATTTCACCAATTTAGATGGAGCCGTCAAGGAAGGTCAGCGCAATATCGTCCCAGCCGTTAATGTTGATCTCCTCGAGATCGGGAGAACCGAGAAAAGGTGTAAGGATACTGTATTCTGCCATTTCGCGATACAGCTTGTCAATCAGAGCCTTTGTTTCCATGCCTTCAACTTTATAGTCATGGTCACGCAGATACTTGTCGATATAGTTCTTGAGCTGTTGGCTCTTGTCATGCTCGATCAGTGCGGCAGCGTAATTCTTGGAGATGTATTCCTGTGTTCTCTGAAGAAGAGACCAGAAGTCAATGATCTTTGCCATGCTTTACACCACCTTTTCTACGATCGCCTTGAATTTCTCGTTGAATTTCTTATCGGCAACCTTATAATACAGCCTGCCGTCGAGCATTTGCTGTTTGACCTCACGCGAAAACGGGACGGTGAATCGCACATCCGAGATGCGTTTCTTTGCATCCTCGATGGGCATATACAGATCCTCGTTCGGGACATTCAGCCCCGTAACGTGTTCTTCAAGGCGGAACATGGGATCCGCATATAGAGGGAGCTGAGAAGAAAAATAGCTGATGCTTGCAAGCTCGGGTGCCGCAAGGCGGATGACCTGATCAGCGCATTTCACGGCAACTCTTGCGATGGGGTTTGCAAGATTGCTGGTACAGTCCACGATCACATAATCGCAGAGACTGTCGAGCAGAGAGAACATGGCGTGAACCTTGCTTTCCTCAAATCTCGGATAGGTGTATTTGTTTTCACCGTCCTTGAATCCGAGGAAGCCGAGGTTGACCTTACCTTTTACGGTCATGATCTGCTTTACAAGGTTGTCCTGCGTAACTTCAAGCTCCGCAAGAGCCTTGCCGACAGAGGTCATGTTCTCCGCTTTCTCATTTGGGAAGATTACGGGAAGTGTCGGTGTTTCCATATCGGTGTAGAGGATGATGACCGTGGACTGGTATTCCTCATAGATCGATCTTGCCAGTTTTGTTGCAAAGGTGGTCTTACCGGAGTGGGGGGAACCCCATACTGCGATGGTTTTAGCCATGTACGATCACCTCATCTTCCGATACGGTTTCCTCACTTTCCGCGTTTTCAGCTTCCTTTGCCGCTTCTTCTGCAAGGCGTTCAAGGATTACCGACTGTTCTGCAAGCATTTTGGTTGCCTGCTTATCGTTGCCTCTGGATACAAGCACCGCGTGGATCTTGCTGTTGTTTTCATATTCGGCAAGAAGCTGTGCCTGCATGGGATTTACAAGAAGTGTTACGGTAGTGGGAAGCTCGTAGGTTCCGTCCTCATTCTGAATCAGCTCGTCCTTGTCAAGACCTGCTGCTGTGGTGGATGTGATCACACGCACATACTGCAAGGCTTCGGGGACTTTGGCAATATTTTCGCCGTCCGCATCGGTATAAACGATGAGGCTGACGATATCACCGTTGGTGAGCTTACCGGAAAGACCTCCTGCAAAGGACGGAATAGTGATACTCATTGCCACCTGTGATCCGTCAAGGTTCATGAAGACATCCGATGCGCTGTCCGCGTTATCGCTGACCTTTGAGGGAAGCAGGAAATCCGTCTTCTTGAGATCACAGGATGCATATTTTCCGATCACCGCATCCTTGTCGGTGATCACATCGGCGGGCATTCCGAAGCTGCCGATGGTTACGATTTCGATATCATCTGCCGTAAGCTTATGCCCCTGTGTAATATCGCGGGTGATTCTCACGATGTCCACTCTGCTGTCCGCAAACTTGTTGACAAGAGGTGCAATAGCAAAGGACAACACAAGGGCTACTACGATACAGATGATACCGATAATAGTTCTGTTTTTCATTAAGTTCCTCCGTAAATTAGATTAGATATGCCGCAGTGATACCGACCGCAAGAAACGGTACCAGCGGAAAGGGTTGATTCTTCGGGAGCTTTTTGACTTTTCGTACAATCGGTACGGTAATGACTGACAGTGTGAGACCTACGATCAATGCTAAAAGTCCCCTCGGCGTACCAAGCAGAAATGCCGCAGCCGATGACAGCTTGATATCCGCACCTCCGAGTGCCTTTTCGGGATTGATGATCGCCGAAAGGTACTGGGGCAGGAACACCAGAGCCATACCGAGAAGCATAGACGGGAGATCCCCGGCTGTGATTCCCACAAGACCGAGGATCAGCATCATGCCGGAAACGCTGTCCGGTACCTCACGTGATCGGATGTCCTTGATGCTTGCGTACAGAAGAAGTGCGATCAGTACACCGAGTTTGATGAGTGATAGAATCATTGTGCGTTATCAGCCCTTACGCTTTGTGAGAAAAAAGAAAAGGCCGAGAACGATGACGAGAACGACAATAATGACAATGACTGCCGCCACGTTGTTCTGCTCACAAATGACGGAGAATTCCTGCGCTTCGGTGATATCATCAATTTCGAATACCGCCTTGTTTCCTTCAATGGTCGCACCGTTTGCCTGCGTAATATCGGAAGGCATTGTTACGGTGAAGGTCATACGGAAGGACTCGGTATCAATGGGCAGATCCATTTCGATATCTCCCGAATCGGCAATCTCCTGCGGATTCATTTCCGCCTTAAAGGTGTAATTGCTGTAGAAAAGACCGGAGCTTTTGTCGATGGACACACTCTTGAAAATGGGCGCAGGCTCTGCTGCTTCCGCAGATTCCTCGGCATCTTCCGTTTCAAAGTCTTCGGTGTTAAGTCCGTCAAAAACATCGGACTCATAGGTCATTTCAAGCAGAGCCTTTTCGATATCCTCGTAATTCTCATAGCTCTTGGTTTCGGTGTACGACACATAGGTCTTGCCGTCATGCTCGTAGGTGGATGTTTCCTTGCCTTCAAAGATATCCGAACCCATACCAACGAGCTGTTCGTAGGCATCTTCTTCGATGCCG
>JAZQGR010000031.1:0-53735 GCA_045540115.1 Eubacteriales bacterium | reverse complement strand
GCATATACCTTAACGGTTTGGTGCTTCAAAATACCGTATCTCATTAAGTTCTTCAAAAGGTTCAAGGAAGAAAACGTCTATGTAAGGCGTTGGCGAGAGGACGACCGTCTCCGTGTGAATGTTTCGCTCTTTGGCTCTCTTATATGGAATGCGGTTTACGCTCTTTTGCAGCTTTGGCTCGGATTTTATCACCATACCTTTTGGTTTTATTCCATCGGCGGATATTATATCTGCCTTGCCTTGATGCGTTTCTTTTTACTATCGCATACAAAGAAGTATGCTGCCGGAGAGAGGATGCGAACTGAGCTTTTGAAATACCGAGCGTGTGGTTGGATTTTCCTAACGATGAACTTGGCTTTGTCTCTGATCATATTCTTTATGCTATATTGGAACAGAACCTTTGAGCATCATATGATTACGGCAATTGCGATGGCGGCGTACACCTTTACAGCGTTTACCGCGGCGATTGTGAATGTTATCAAGTATAGAAAGTATAACAGCCCGGTTTATTCTGCCTCCAAAGCAATCAGCTTTGCCGCTGCTTGTGTATCCATGCTCACTCTAACATCAACATTGCTCACAACCTTTAACGATGGTTCGATGGATGCACTTTCACAAAAATTTATGCTTGGTGGTGTAGGATTGGCAGTCTCAGCCGTGGTGCTTACAATGGCGATTTATATGATCGTCCAAAGCACGAAGAAAATGAAGATATTGAAAGCAAAGGAAAATAAAGATGGAGAACAATAACGAGAAGAACGGATTTACTTACACCTATTCTGCGAAAGAGCAGGCAGAGCTGAAGCGTATCCGTGAAAAATATAGTCCCGCCACCGAAGAAGAAACAAAAATGGAGCGACTTCGTCGCCTTGATGCCGGCGTAACGCAAAAGGCGCAGGCGGTATCTCTTGTATTCGGAATCATCGGTGCATTGCTACTTGGATTTGGAATGAGTATGTGTATGACAAATTTAGGAGAAATTCTTGGTTCATACAGAGATTGGGCGATTGTAATCGGCATTATAATCGGTCTTGTCGGTGGAATACTTGCAAGTCTTGCTTATCCGATGTATAACCACATTGTAAAGCGAGAAAGAGAAAAAATTGCGCCGGAAATCATTCGATTGACGGATGAATTGATGAAATAAAAACAACGATTTGCAGCCTCGGAAAAGACATTTTTTGCCGAGGCTGCTTTAATTTTTTTGCTTTAACAAAACAAAAACAAAAGACAAATATTATGCGAACATTGAACTGTTATAATCTTCACTATGATGGGAAATGTGTTTGACCCCTGTATCAATAATGGAAGTAGGAGAAAACCAATGAGAAAAATAAAAATTGTTGCAGATTCATCTTGCGATCTGTTTGAACTAAAGCATACCGAATTTGCGTGTGTACCGATGAAGGTAATTGCGGCTGAAAAAGAATTTATTGACAATGAAGCACTTGACGTAAACGAAATGGTAAATTATCTATATACGTACAATGGAAAGTCGAAATCCTCTTGTCCCAATACATCCGATTGGCTATACGCCTTTGGCGATGCTGACGATGTTTTCTGCGTTACTATTACGAGCGGTCTGTCCGGCAGCTATAATTCGGCTTGCACCGCCAAGCAGATCTATGAATCGGAAAACGAGGGAAAGCGAGTATTTGTCATTGATACGCTTTCAGCCGGTCCCGAGCTGACCTTGGTGATTGAAAAGTTGGAGGAATATATTGAACAGAATATGGCCTACGAGGAAATCTGCGAAAAAATCACGGCATATCTGAAGAAAACAGGACTTGTATTTATGCTGAAATCCTTGAAGAACTTTGCCAACAACGGCAGAGTATCTCCGATTGTTGCAAAAGCCGTTGGACTTTTGGGAATATGTATCGTAGGAAAGGCAAGCAATGAAGGAACTCTTGAACCGAAGCATAAATGCAGAGGTGAAATACGTTCTCTTGAAACGCTTGTCAACGACCTTGAGGCAGAGGGCTTTCGTTCGGGTAAGATTAGTATCGGTCACTGTCAGAATGAGTCGGCGGCTATGCGCTTAAAAGAGTTGATACTTGCCAAATTTAAAAACGCATCCATCGAGATACATAAACTCAAGGGCTTATGTAGTTTTTATGCCGAAAAAGGCGGTGTACTTGTAGGCTTTGAAAAAGCGTAACGTAGGTAGATATGATAAATATAGGAATATAAGCCTACTAAAAATTAAAAAGTATAGGAGAAAAAATGAATCAAAACGATTTTGAAAATGCGTTGATCAGACCTGCCGATATGGATCACATCAGCAATATGCTTATGAATTCGGGGGCAATGAATATGCTATTCAACCAAACAAAGAGAATGATGTGGTCGATGGTTGAATACAAGGATTTGCAGATGATATATACTTGTGCTATCAAGGAGATACAGACCAAGCTGGATATTCTCAGCACAGAGTTTAATTTGAAGCACAAACGAAATCCCATCAGCTCTATCCATACAAGGCTCAAAAGAACCGAAAGCATTATGGAAAAGCTCATATCAAATAATTTTCCCCTCACGCTTGAAAGCATAGAGAATAATATACACGATGTTGCAGGCATCCGAGTGATCTGCTCGTACATTGACGATATTTACAGCATCGCCGAGGCTCTTTTGAAACAGGATGATGTAACGCTGATTGCACGGAAGGATTACATAGAAAACCCCAAGCCTAACGGATACAGAAGCTTGCATTTGATCATCTCCGTCCCCGTCTTTTTGGCAGACACGAAAAAAGAAGTCAAGGTAGAGGTACAAATCAGAACGATTGCTATGGACTTTTGGGCGAGCCTTGAGCATCAGATCAAGTATAAACAAGATATCCCCAATCAATCCGTGGTTTGCGACGAGCTGAAGGCTTGCGCGGATGTGATTGCCGAAACCGACAGAAAGATGCTGAAGCTCCGTGAGCAGATCGAGCTTGCCGAGGATGTGCCGTCGGAGGAAGATATTTTGTTTGAGCGCTTGCGTAAGCTTGATATGCCGATTGGATAAGGAGAACATAAAAATGAGTTATATTACATTTGAAAACGTAATTAAAACATACGGCGCAGGCAGCGCGCAGATCAACGCGCTTGACGGTGTGGATTTTGAGATCAATAAAGGAGAGTTTTGTATTCTGCTTGGTTCATCGGGCGCAGGCAAAACTACGCTCCTTAATATGCTTGGCGGTATGGATACCATCACAAGCGGAAGGATAGAATTTGACGGTAAGGATGTATCCAAGCTCTCAAAGCGTGAGCTTGCGGAATACCGTCGTCATGACGTGGGATTTGTATTTCAGTTCTACAATCTGATTCCCAACCTTACGGCACTTGAAAACGTAGAGATCGCCGCACAGCTATGCAAGAATCCCATCCCTGCGGCAGAAGCTCTCTGCATGGTAGGACTGTCCGAGAGAGCCAACAATTTTCCGGCACAGCTCTCGGGTGGCGAACAGCAACGTGTGGCGATAGCACGCGCACTTGCAAAGAACCCCCGTCTGCTCCTTTGCGACGAGCCGACGGGAGCACTTGACTATGTGACGGGCAAGGCGGTCTTGAAGCTGCTCTACGACCTCAGCCGTGAGCGCGGAACAACGGTCATCATCATCACGCACAATCAGGCAATCGCGCCGATGGCAGACCGTATCATCAAGATCAAAAGCGGAAAGATTCGCTCCAATGAGATCAACGAAAATGTGATTCCGATTGACGAGATCGAGTGGTGATGCAATGAGAGCAATACTGAAAATGACGTGGCGTTCGGTCAAAACCTTTTTCGGACGCTATATGGCGCTTCTCTTGATCGTTGCAATCAGCGTGGGCTTTTTTGCGGGTCTGAAGATCACCACCGACTCCATGCTGAACACGGGAGAGATCTATCTGAATGAACAGAATTTCTACGATTACAGACTTTTCTCTACACTCGGCTTTACCGAGGACGATGTAAAAGCTTTTTCCTCTCTTGACGGTGTGGAGCTTGCGGAAGGCACGAAAAGTGCTAATGTTCTTATAGATCACGAAGATAACAAAAAAGCGGTTACGTTCATGTCTGTGACCGAAAAGATCAATTTGCCTTCCTTGGTTTCGGGAAGAATGCCGACCGCTAAAAACGAATGTCTTGCCGATTCCAAGCATTATGATGAGGATGACATCGGAACAACGGTGTATCTCTCTGTCGAGAATGATGAAAGCGTAGGCGAACAAATCGATGGCACGGAATTCATTATCGTCGGTCTTGCACAGTCTCCGCTTCACCTCGGCATTGACAGAGGAACGACCGATATCGGCAATGGCTCGGTGTTCGCATTTCTCTACGTTCACGAGGATGCTTTTTTGACCGAGGCTTATACCGAGATCAATTTGACGCTGATCGATAGCGCAGAGCTTGAACTTTACAGCGACGAATATGACGATCTCGTAAGCGACCGTAAAGCAGCCGTAACCGCGCTGTGCAAGGAGCTTGCGAGCAACCGTTATGAATCCTTGATCGAGGAAAGCGGTGTGACCGATGAGATGGCAAAAATAATGGGCTTTGAGAGCGCCGCCGCACTTCTTGAAGAACAATACGGACTTTTCGCGCCCGATACCTACGTTTTAACACGAAATGAGAACGCAGGCTACGTCAGCTTTGAGAATGATACCGCCATTGTCGGCGGTGTAGCGAATATCTTTCCCGTGTTCTTTATTCTGATTGCCTTGCTCGTTTGCATCACCACCATGACGAGAATGGTGGATGAGGAACGCACACAGATCGGCGTGCTCAAAGCAATGGGTTACTCAGGCAGCAAGATTATGGCAAAATATCTGCTCTACGCAGGAAGTGCTACCGTTATCGGCTGGGCAATCGGATTTTTCGTCTGCACGTGGGGATTACCGCAGATCTTTTGGTTTGCGTACAGCGTCCTGTACGATTTTGCATCCATGCCGTATCTGTTTAGCGGTGGACTTGCGCTTATGACACTTATCGTTTCGCTTGCCGCGATCCTTGGAGCCACCTTTATCTCTTGCCGTAAGGAACTTATATCGGTTCCTGCCAAGCTGATTCGCCCCAAGGCAACTAAGAACGGAAAACGCATTTTCCTTGAAAAGATTACGCCTCTTTGGAAACGCTTGCCCTTTCTCTCAAAGATTGTATTCCGCAATATGTTCCGCTACAAGCGCAGGCTCTTTATGATGCTGATCGGCATCGGCTGTTGTGCCGGACTTGTGGTGACAGCATTCGGTGTGCGCGATTCGATGATCAATATCGGAAGCTCACAGTTTGAGGAAATACAGAAATACGATATGGAAGCCTCCTTTGAGGACGGAAGTGAAGAAGCCGTCAAAGAAAAACTTGACGAACTCTCGGAAATTACCGAATATCTGACGGCATCCTCAAATCGAGTGGACTTGCACGGCGATAAGACCATGAATTCGGTAACGCTTATGAGCTTTGCCGATACCGAGCGTGTATCGAACTTCTGGACGCTTGCCAAGGATGGCGAAGGTCTTACGATGCCTGCAAAGGGCGAGGCTCTTATCAATACCAAGATTGCCGAAAAGCTGAGTCTGTCGGTAGGCGATAGCTTTGAAATTCAGAATGCCGATATGCAGACCTGCACGGTCAAAGTCAGCGGAATTTATGATAATTACATATACAATTATGTGATCATCAATGACGAAACCTACTCCGATGCCTTTGGCGAATGGACGGCAAACACCGCGCTGATTTCCATGACGGGCGACGATGAAGCACTCGCAGAACGGCTGACCGAGATGGACGAAATCTCAAGCGTAACCCGTCTTTCCGCAACAAAGGAAACCGTAGATAACGCACTCTCGTGTCTTAACTATATCATTTGGATCGTGGTTGGATTTTCGGGTGCTCTTGCGTTTATCGTAATTTTTAATCTGACCAATATCAATATTGCTGAGCGTAGCCGTGAGATTGCCACCGTTCAGGTACTCGGCTTCTATCCGAAGGAAACCAATAGCTACGTGCTGCGTGAAAATCTCATTTTGTCGGTAATCGCAATCTTTATCGGTCTGCCTCTTGGAACGCTGTTCCACCGAATCGTTATGAGCATGATCCTCATTGATTCCTTCGCCTTTGACATTAAGGTTACCGCAGTCAGCTATGTGCTTTCGTTGGTGTGTACCGTACTGTTTGCCGTAATCGTCAATCTGTTTATGCGTAGGCAGATAGACAAGATCAAAATGGCAGAATCACTCAAAGCTGTGGAATAAGGAAATGTGAGTGCATTTTATCAAATAGAATTATCTCAGGATAATTGTGTTGCAGATGCAAAATCCTGTTTAGGCATCTTTACATTAAAACTCTTTGAACCGATTAAGGTAATTGCATCTGACGAGCCATCCAGAGAATTACTTTGCAAGTATAGAGCAATATGCTGTTCGGTAGCAATAGTTCAAATGTTTGTGGCAAGAAAAATTTCACTCGCTATTTCAAATTGATTTCACATTTGGTTATCATAATATAGATGATGAATCGGATGTAATCGCTGATCTGAAAGCGTGTGCCGACGTTATCAGCGAAACCAACGAGAAGATGCTAAAGCTCCGCAAACGCTTGGAGGAAGCGGAGGACATTCCCACGGAGGAAGATGTTTTATTTGACCGTCTCCGCAGATTGGATATTCCTATAAATTAAAGCAATGTGCAAGTGCATATCAGACGAGGACTTACAAATGGACAATGAATTTTCATATGATGCGTTGGTCAAACGCGCCGGATTTAGAACAAAACCGAAAGCAATAGCCAAAGGCATTACTTACGCTACCGCAGGATTGGGTGCAATTTTGTTTGGGGGCGGCATACTGCTTTCGCGGTTACACCCCGAAACATTCAAAAACGGAGGTTTGACAATCGCAATCGTTGGATTGCTCATGTTAGCAATCGTTCCTCCGCTGTATCGGTTTGTTTTTAGCAAGCTGATTAAACGGCGACTTGATAAACTCATAAAACTATTAGAAGAATGACGCTGACTATCTTTTGAGAACAGCACCGAGGAATCAGTACAATGGACACTTTAGAATATAATATCGTTTTGAAAACTCCGCTCGGATATAAAGTTGGAAGAATTATCGTAGAGATCAAAGATCGCTTGATGCAAGGCGTAATTCATATATTGGGTAAGGAAGAATCCTATCAAGGATGCGTTGACGATAACGGTAACTTTGCCATTAAAGGAAAACTTCCGACCCAAACAGCAAACATTTCCTTTGAGGCAAATGGGAAAATAAGCTGTTATGCCATACATATAACTATTCCAAGCGATGATTTTACTTATGAGTTAGACGGTACATCAAGAAAATAATTTCAGGAAAAATAAGAAGGTAACATCAAAAAATAATGTTTATAGCAAGCAAGGTTCTAATTATTAACCATAATGAGGAAACAGCCAAAGAAATTCAAGCAAACTTATCGGAAGTATGCTCCGAGGTATTGTACGTTACAAGCATACAAGCCGCATTGCAGCAATTTATAAACAATGAGTTCAGCTTGATTATACTCGATGCTCATATGTCAGCCGAGGACGATCACAATCTACTGAAAGCAATGCGGAACAGCAAATCAACGCCGATTATGGTGCTGTCCTCCGAAATGAATCACGATGAACGATTACACGCTTTCAAGGCAGGTGCACACGCTTATATGGGTAAGCCTTACACGCAGGAGGAATGCGTGGCGCAGGCTCATTCCTTGATTCAGCTATACATAGACCATAATCAATCGGGCAAAGTTTGTTACACTCTCGCGTTTGGAAATGATCTTGTTATCGATCCGTCAACTCGGCAGATATTTGTCAAAGGAAAAGAAGTAAAGGCAACCAAGAAAGAGTTTGATTTGCTATTTCGCCTTGCAAGCAATCCCGGCAAGGTATTTAGCCGAGAACAGTTATACGATCATGTTTGGGATGATCAATCTGCGTTTAATGTGGATAGTGTTGTTAGAACTCATATAAGTTCTCTAAAGCAAAAATTATCCGAAGCCAACCAAGAGTACATAAAGAATGTATGGGGTGTGGGCTACCGATTCTGCAAAACAGAAGGCGACAAGTGATTATACTTGCCGCCTTAATTTCTTATAAAGTCCTTATACTTTCTTGACACTTTCTTGATTTTTTTATGTTATACTATTCTCACGCAAAAAAGTAGCCCTGTGGCTACTTTTCAGAACTATTCTTTTGCGGTGCCGTATCGAGTAAGGCTTGCGCCGTTGCTTTGATAACTTCAAGGGAGCGAGGATCGAGCCTATGTAGTTCTCGAATGATATGCTCCAGATCGGAGTCTTGTTCCTCTCTTTCGGGATAGAAGATCAAATTCGCATCGGCAGAGGACTCACGAATCATAGCAAAGAGAGTTTCGTATTTCGGTTTGTTACCTTGGTTTTCAACACGATAAACATAGCGTTTTGTTTTATCTACTTTTTTTGCAAATTCCTCAACCGTAAAACCGGATTTTTGGCGTGCTTCCTTCAGCACATCACCAAGTTTATCCGGAATGTCATTATATATATGTCCCATCAGTTCACCTCCCATAATATTATACTACTTTTATTTCACTTATGTAATGGTCTGACATTTCAATTTTTAGTGGCACAGTATGCCACCATAAATGTGACAAATTGAATAAGTATCCCCGCCGGATTAAAAAAAACGACGTCTTGGCGGTGATTCGACACGCACTCTCCCTCCAATTCAGAGTTTTTCGATTGGAGGGATTTTTTATGCGCTGGTCGCTTTCTCGGATACCGATTAAGAGCAGCGAATATGATTTTACGCAATAGGTCATATTCGCAAGGTTAAGGACAATTTCAAAAATTACTCGATTTCTTCCTTGACCTTCTGCGGCTCTGGCAATGGCACAGCAGACCACCATAATACTGAACTGAATAACAAAAATGCACTTGTGATGCGATGTGAGCGTACATCGTATGACAAGTGCATTTTTGTTTGCGAAAAATATCGCTTACCGTCTATTCGTGCGCCTCCTTGTTGGATTTTGAAATCTTACCAATCCAAATTTCAAAATTCAAACAAGGAGAATAGATATGATTATATTAAACAATGGCTCTAATGAGCAAGAAAAATTACAGAACCGCTTTACTTCATTGGTTAGTCGCTCTATGAGTAGAGCAAAAATCGACTACATAAGAAAAGAAGAATGTCGAGCACGGTTTACGTGTGTAATGGAAGACGAAAAGATGGAATTTATTCCCGATGAAACAGATTTTGTGTTAGATCTTTGTGAATCGGATGCTTTATCATACGCTTTGAGTCAGCTTGAAGAACGAGAGCGGTACGTTTTGTTCGCTCGTGTTCTTGAGGAGAGAAATTTTGAGGAAATTGCGGACAAGCTCGGACTAAAATATAAAGGTGTTACCGCGCTTTACTACCGCACCGTCGCAAAATTAAGAGAACTAATTGGAGGAAACTAAAATGATGAATTTTAAGGAATTGATTATTAGAGCAAAAAAAGGCGAAGCTGAAGCCCAGGAAAGCTTGTTAGAAATGTATCGTCCCCTGATTGCAAGGGAAGCAATCATCAATGGTATTTTTGACGAGGATCTATTTCAAGAACTTTGCTTTAAGTTCATTCATTGCATTGACAGATTTGAACTCGAAGAGCAAAATTGATGTATATTTCAAATAAAACTGCATATAATTGAAAATATACTTTGAATTATCTTGACTTTGATTCTAACTTGTGTTATAATATCATTGAATTTAACAAGGAGGTATTCAATATGGCAGTTGTTAGCAGAGAAAATATACTTTCGATTCTCACAAACTATAACCCTTGGTGGCAGAGTGGAATTGTCCCCAAGACATTCTTAAAGGATTTCAAGCGTTGCGGTTATTATTCCTGCCGCAAGACCTTAAAAAGCGATATTCGCCGCATCGTGGTGATGAGCGGTGCAAGACGTACCGGAAAGACCACGATTATATATCAAACGATTTCGGATTTGCTCGCTGAAGGAGTCAAGCCGCATAATATTCTATTCTTTACCTTTGACCACCCGGTTATCCGTGCGGCTGGTATTGATCAAGTGCTTTCCATCTACAAGGAGAACATTTCTAATGACGAGCAATTCTATCTGTTCGTGGATGAAATTCAGTTCGATAAGAATTGGACGCACTATTTGAAGATGGCATACGATATGAACCCCGAAATGAGAGCGATTGCCACGGGTTCTGCAAGTGCAGCAGTTGAGGAAGGAGTACGTGAAAGCGGTGCGGGACGTTGGACGATTATCCGCATTCCTACACTTTCGTTCTATGAGTACTGTCAGATCAAGGGCGTAGAAATGAATGCGGAGTGCGAGGATGTATTCAAGATCCATACACTCACACAGCAAGAGCAAACGCGGCTTATTATGGGACTTTCCGATTTGCAAGTGCATTTGATGCGTTATTTGCAGCTTGGCGGTTTCCCTGAGCTTGTAAAGACCGAGGACACCGTGTACGCTCAATCTCTTATTCGTGAGGACGTTATGGATCGCGCTATCAAGCACGACTTGCCGAAGCTTCACGAAATACGCAGTATTGACGAGCTTGAAAAGGTGTTCATCTACCTTTGCTATAATAGCTCAAGCGTAATTAACATTGAAGCTATGTGCAAAGAATTTGATGGGGTATCCAAGCCCACGATTGAAAAGTATATCCAATATCTTGCTGATGCGAATCTTATCAACATTAGCGAGCAGTTGAATATTCAAGGCAAGAAGGTTTTGAAGCGTAAGAACAAGATCTATATTTCCGATAGCGGTATTCGAGGTGCGGTCGTTTTGGATGCGGATATTTATACCAAGGCAACCGAGCTGGGATATGCTTTGGAAACTACGGTATTCAAGCACGTTAAGGATTACTTCACTTCGATCAACAAGTTGTATCAGGTAGGATACGTTCGTGACGGAAACGGCGCAGAGATTGACGTTGCAGTACAGTATGCAGGACAGCCCATTCAGTATATCGAAGCAAAAATGCGTAATAACTCTACAGTCAAGGACGATAACGGAATCGTGATTTACGGAATGGCAGATATTCCTGGTTATGTTATCTCTAAGAACGCTACTGATTTCGGTTTGAGTGATCGTAAGAATACTCAGCTATACCGCATTCCTGCATTCGCGTTTCTTTATCTGATTGGCAAGACACAGAAAGATAATGCTATCAAATCATTGGATATGTGATTAAAGAAGAAAAAGGCATCGGTGGAAATTCCGCCGATGCCTAATTTCATATTGCTGTTATTGAACGGATTGTTTGGCGTTGGTTTCAAGCCAATTCTTGCAATCACCCTTAAAGCCGAACTTTTCCTTCACCTCATCGGTCAGCTCGTCGGAGCGTCCCGTAGCGATAAACATATAGTGCAGCATCATTGTCCGTTCAAGACAGGTTGCCTTACGTGCACAAGTCGGGCAGGTACGCTCTTCTTTCTCATTCATCACAGCTTACCGTCCCTTCTTGCCTTGTCGAGAATGCTTTCAATCCTGGCGTGTTCTTTGGTTAGCGAATGTGCCACCTCAGAGATCGCCTCGGAGTATTCCTCGTTGCAGAAATTCTTTCCCTCAAGAGCAATCTGAACACGCATATAGATGCTCGGATCGTTGATTGCAGTCCGTTTGACCGCTTTGGGAATATCCCACGGCTCGATCTGCTCGGCTATATCCTCACGGTATTTCATACCGAGGCAGGTAGGCAGCATTTCTTTGATGAACGGCTCGGAGAGAGACAGCTCCACCTCGCTGACGTATATGTTGAAATGATTAAAACAGTATTCGTTTTTCAAATATGCTCGGAAGGAGTTTTCCTCCAACGATTCCTCAACGTACAGCTTTGTGCCTATCCACTCTGCAAGGCAACCGTCCTCTTTCTCCTGTTCGATGGCTTTCCGCATACAGATCTCCGCGTGTATCTTATCCGCATAGAGCTTTATGCTGCGGGATTTCGTCCCGTCCACAACGCTGCTCTCAATCAGGACATACACCCTCATCTTGGGTAAGGTCGTGTTCGTAAGGCGCGTGGGGATAAGCATTTCGGGTGCCATAATTACGAGGTCGAGCCTGTCGTCGTCAATCGCAAGCGGCAGATTGCATATCCAAGGCTTGTCTTTCATCAAGACGGGCTTACGGAACGTACAGTAAATGTCGGGACCTTCGTTCTCGGTCTCACGGTCATCACCGGTGCGGATTTCGCTGATTCTACCGAGCAGTCCGTATAACCCGTTCTCAATCGAATAGACTTCCTCGCCTACCATAAACAGTTTGTCCTCGTAAAAGAACATTTGACCGTATTGGTTATAGATCATTTTGTGTCGCCTCCTTTTTCCTTCTCAGCATTCTTTTGATGTTATGGCGCAAACGTCTATTGGCTCTTCGTTTGACGAAGCCTACGTTTTGGGCGGCTCTTTTGAACCCAACCGAATCAGCATAGTCGTAAGACCGATCAAGTTCCTTTTCTCGTTTTACCGATTTTCTCATTCCTTAACTCTCCTTTCCCGATAAATTTTGCTTTGCCTTTTCTGCTTCTTCTTTCAGGCATACGCCTTTGTCCATACAAATAGGAAAATCCTTTACAGACAACTCCTTGCCACAGATATCCATTCCGTAACTGCACAATGCAAAGCCCCTGCCAAAGGGACAGAGCGCGTGAATGCAGGTATCCCATTTGTGTTGCTTATTGATTTTAGCCATCTTGAACCTCCGTTGTTTGATATAGATATTCTTGGCTCGCCCACATCGTTCCTTCGGTTCTCGCAAGATAGTCGAACAGATGATTGCCGGTGTGGTCGGAAAGAGACTGATGAAATCTTACGTTTGCGATTGGACGGTTATCGTGCTTTTGAAGCTTCAGCTCTAAAATCTCGACGATTGCTGAGCACAGATCTCCCTCTCGCGTCACAAATCGGTAGTTCACCACGTCTCCTACTTTTAATTCTTTCATATTCATTCCTTTCTCTAAGCTATATTTTGTTCGCCCCAACGTATACGGAGCTTTCCTTCGCTGTCTGCCTCGCGCCGCATCAAGAGCGAAAGCAGGTCGTAGTCCACGCCGAACTTGTCATAGATCTCGTCAAGGTCTGCATCCTGTCCCTTCATAAAGAGATTGAGCTTTTCCTTTGCCATAACCATTTGCATCAGATTCGACTCGATACTTCCTGCGTAGGTGACGAAATAAATGTCCTTCCATTCGGTAGAAGTATAGCGAATAAAACGCATATAGAATTGGCTCATACGGGAGTTGTTGTAGTGAAGCTCCGGTATGATGATCTTATTGACATACTCGAAATTAACGCTACTGGGCAAGCTCTGCTGTGTGCATAGGAGAATACCGTTTCCGCTCTCCTTGAGCGTTTTGCGTAATGCTCTGCGCTTAGCAAAGCTGGTATTGCCTCCCGTTACAACAAACAAAGCTCTGTCCGGGAACGCTTCCTCAATTGCCTTACGATATTCCTCAAGCACAGGAATATGCCGCACACCGATAGCCACGATCTCGTTGTCCCATTCCTCTATCATTGAGAGAACCTTTTGGATCTTCACGGGAGTATCGCCAACGTATTCGCTCATGGAGCTCGGCGCCGCGCTGATACGGAGCAAGGTGAGGATCTGTTGCATGATAGCAGCCATCGAATCCTTACGCGAATTGCCCGTGGACTGAAAGTAGTTCCAGCGCATCTCATAAAACTTCTCGATTGCCTGTTGATAGACAGCTTTCTCTGCCTCGCTGAACTTAACGGGCACTTGATGAATACGGCGTATGTCCTTACCCGTGATTTCCTCAAAGGTTCGGGTTATTACCGTCTTACCAAGTATCTCGCTGAGAACATCGGCATTGTAGATGTCCTGCGTTCTCTGCCCGACACCAAATACGGTTATCTTTTCAGGCAGGTGAGACGCGGAAAACAGCGCATATCCTCGCTTGTATGCGGGGATCGGCTCACCGAAATACGGATTGCTGTGGCTTTCAAGCTCGTCGTTCTCTTTGTTTCTGCGAAATATCTCATTACACCAAGAAAGCATATTGTAGGAATTGTTATAGAGCAATTCCAGCTGTGGTGCAAACTCGGAGATATTGTTTCGCGTGCTCGTTCCAGTCTCCAGAAGCTTATATCTCACGCGGCGGAAACAGTCAAGGCACGCCTTGGTCGTTGCTCCCGATGCATTGGAGATCTCGTCACTTTCATCGAAGATAAGCTGGATGTTCTCGTTATGGATACGTACCCACCGCTTGATCTGCTTTTGATACTTTCTCACTCCGTTGAGCGTGATGATTACGAAATCGCTCTTCTTGATACGTGCAAAGTCGGACAGCTCTTCCACGAATACGTAGGATAAGCCGTAGTTCCTTAGCATCAGATCCCAGTTGTTACGGATAGAGATTGCCGAGGATATGACCCACGTGTGATGCACGTTCTGGCATTCCATGCGGTAAAGTCCTACGGCAATTCCGGCAAGCGTTTTACCGCAGCCCTGCTCCCACTGTAAAAGTCCATAACGCTTTTGAAGCATGAGGTTAATATCCCGCTTTTGCTTGTCGTTGAGGCGGATCTCTTCCTCATTCTCCGAGTCCCATAGAGTGAAGTAATCAAGAGCGCGAGATATTTCGGGATCAAGCTCCATATCCGAAAACTGCTGATTCTGCGTTGCATACTCTCGTTGTTTGCGGCGTATCAGCTTTGAATACCGCGTAAAGCCGTAATCTCCGTCCGTAGAAGCCAACAAGTACATTGGCACGGGTGTTTTCATGTCCTCACTCAACTGTCGATTAGAGGCGTAGGAATAGCCCTTATAGACGATGCCGTAATCCCGCTTGACAAGAGCGATCCTGTCCTCGGGAGGCTTCTCATTCTGCTTTTTCAGCACCTTTTTGAGATAGGAAAGCACCTTTTCCTCGGTAAGACGCTTGCGGCACCATTCCTCATACGGCATACTGTCGGGTTGACGCTCCGTATAAAAACGGTGAACGTAGGTACAGCAGCGTGAGTGTTCGGAGGACAGTCGCGGATGCACCCGTATCTGATAGAGCATTTTATCTACCTGATACGCAAAGTTCTCCGAGGTGTGTCTGTTGTGTGCCGTTGCCTTGAGTAGCTCCATTCGGCTCTCCGATAGTTCGACCTTTGCTCTTGCAATATTGTCGGCAAGATCGATTGGTCGGGTGGAGGTGCAAGCCGTGTAATACGGCATTTCCGTATCCTCGGTATCCTTTCTCTTTTGCCAAAATTGGAGCTTGGTCGGAAACGACTCAACGCCCATTGGCGCGAATGCTCCCACGGGCAGATCGAACTGTCCGAGAAAACGGAATCTTGCGTTCATTTCCCTTATCATAGAGCCGTCCGTAAAATCATCCGCAAGGAAGGACTTGGGAACGACGATTGCCATAATGCCGCAGGGCTTGAGCAATTCGTGCGCCTTGAGGCAGTAATAGAGTTGAGACAGTACCTCTTCGTTGCCCTCGATCCACCATTTCAGATTAAAGGGTGGATTGCCGAGCACATAGTCAAAGAGGATACCCGGCTTATACAGTCGGATATCCCCATTTTCGATATTGGCATCAGGATAGAGGTGACGGGCGACCTTGTAGGCTTTATTATCAATCTCGCAGCCATACAGATTGTTTTCCGTAGGCATAAAATTGAAGAAGTTACCTATACCGCAGGTTAAATCTGCGATCAGGTCGCCTTTACCAACACTGATACACTGTGCTACCGTTTGACATACGCTCGGTGGCGTGAAGAATTGTCCGTTCTCGATCTCCTTCTTGGCATCGCTGTAGTCCGCATAGCTGTCGTAGTCGGAGCGATTCAGTCCGTGCAGTCCGCCGTCTCCCGTGTAGGCGTTGTAGATATCCTCTCGGGATATATTGGCATCCTCTGTAAGTCCCGCATCGATGAGATACAGAATCTTATCGTTGAGTTCACGGCGTCTGTCCTGCGGAATCCGCTCGTTCCGGGCAATATACTTCACTGCACATCACCTCCTACGCAACAAGACCGAGATACTGCTCGGCAAACTGATGCGCAAGCTCCTTGCTGGCGAACTTGATGTCAACACGGTGGTTCTTGAACATACGGATCCTCTTAACCTTTTCATAGTCGAACTCGTATGACGAGGAGCATTTATCATCATATCCAACAAGGAACGCAATATCCTTTGGGAGATAGTCGAGCTGCTGCGTCTCAAAGTGTGCAAGACCGCGCAGAACGTTTTTCATTCCGTCGTTGATCTTCCAGATACAGCGACTCATCCACGACTCATAGTGGCAAGCGTAGCTTGCAAACTGAATCGTGTCGTTTTTGATTTCATACTCCGCTTGATTATTGTAGGTGCTCCATGAGAACGAATGACACTTTTCTTTCAATTCATCGAGGGCACGCTGTTCAAAGGTGCGCCCACCAAGCTGTACGAATATCTGCTCCACTACGTCCCCATAGCATAACGTAAATTCACGCATCTTTTTGTGATACTCTTTGGAACGGCTCTTTTCCCAATCGTGCTTGGGTGATTCGGGTAACAAGACCTTCTTGATTTTATCCGCTTTTACCGACACGTGATATTTATCGTTGAAATACAGCACAAGCGAGGTAATAAAGAGATCAGGTAAGAGTTCAATCTTGTCTCTCAGGCTGCTTGAAGAAAGTCCTTCAATCCTGATGTACCTCTCCCTTGTATATTCGCTTTCTGAAATGCTCTCCATAACCGCCATTTGCGAATCGTAGAGATCCTTCCACAGCTTTTTGAGTGCAATCAGACGCTCTCTTGCATCAAGGTATGCCTTTTGGTGCTTTTGGCAGAAATCACGGTCTTCCTCAGATATACGGGAATCCGTCTTGATTTCTACTGCTGAAAATTTATCCAACAAGCTCATTTTTAGTCCTCCTTTTCAATGTGGTCATAGAACTGACGGACAATCGTGCCGTCACTCTTGTTTTTGGTATCTTCCCAATGCGTAGCAACGTAATCTGCAAGCGCACCGAGGGGTGTATGACCGCCATCCGTGCGATAGCAATCAAGTACGAGAGCCGTATATATCAGCAATACCTGAGTGCCGTAGATTTTATGTAAGTCGTTCAATATTCCCGTGTGGAATATATACGCCTCGGATCCGTTGTCAAACGGATACTCCTTGCCCTCAAAGGTTACGGTTACGTGAAATTCATTCTTTTCCATTTCATCAGCTCCTTTTGTGGATAATTATTTTAATAACAACCGCAATCACCTCATAGACAAGCCACACGATAACGATTGCCGGGAAGGAAAAGGATACTCCTATCATTTTGGTAACGAATAAGGCAACTAACGCTGCAACCGTAATCTCTAATCCAAGTCGCGGTAAGGCAAGAAATACGGCAAGAGCAATATATCCTGCGAGGGATAAATCGTCTTTTGCAGTTTGCCAAGTTTTCGATGAAGCGTTAATATACCGTTCAAGGCGTTTGCTTTTACGGAGCAATTTCCGCACCTTGCGATTGATGGTTTTCCACTCCCTGAGAGTTCCATTTCTTTTGGCATCCTCACGGCTGCATTCAAGAGCCAAAGCGGATTGAAGATCGTAAGCGTATGCCGTTGTTTTTTCTGCTGTTCTGTTCATAGCAGTAATTCCTTTCTATGTTATTCTTTTATTTGTGCTCGCTGCGCTACCCATTCATCCCACTCTGCACGAGTACACCATTTATACATTTCAAATGGCGGTAAGCCTTTCAAGGAACGGGGCGGTTGCTCGGGATCATACATGCCAAGAGAATGGCAAATACGGCTTGCCTCATAACTGTATAGCTTGTCGGCTATAAGTTCTGCATCTTGACAGCACCTATCTCCCGAAAGCAAAACGTGGTTACGATGATCATCCGACCGAAATACACAACAGTTGGGAATATCTCCGCTGCGCACCTTTTCGCCTCTGGCTTTTCGTTCTGCGATCTGCACCAATAGTCCGTTCCTGCGAGCAATTTCTTCGTTAGAAAGCGGGACAAAAAGCCCGCCTTCTATTAACCTTTGTCTATGACCTTCCATTAAGAACCTCCACATTTCTTAGGTCGATGCTGCCAAGGGAATAATACTCTTTGCAAGCATCGAAATGATTACAAAGAAAGTCTTCATTTGAGGCATTGATACCAAGGTCGGGATTTCCGTCACTGTCGGTCGTATCATAAACAAACTCGGTAGCTCCGTCGCTCATCAGCAATGTCATACCTACTTTTATTTCAACACCGTTTTTATCAAAGTATTTCACAATGATACACCTCCTTCTCTTTACGCACATTTTGCGCAAACTTCCGGCATAGCAGCCGTGACGGGATGCGGCACGAGCGCAACTCTGTAAATAGAGTTCATCGTTTCAAAGTGAGCGAAATCGTCGCTCTCGTCAAATATTTCCACCACGCGAGAGGTATAAATAAAATCGCCGCCATATGCGATTACGGCTCTCGCTCCCTCTCGTAGCGGAAATACCACCTTGCCGCTGATACTTACTGTCTTTTTCATTCTGTTAAACCTCCAATCTCTTATCCATAGAATATCTTGCGTACCGTAGGATAGATGTTGTCCAGTATCTTGCCAATCTGTTTGAAGTTCAGCTTTTCTGTCTTAGCGATCTCCTGAAGTTTAGCACCGCGGATCTTCATATTGATAATCCGCATCTCCCTCTCGGGCAGATGTACCGCTAATTCGTGCATTAAAAGCTCGGTTTTGAGTTCTTCCAAACAATCATCGTAAGAAATAACGTCCTCAAGGCGTAGTCCTTCGCTTTCATCAAAGGGAAGCGCAAAGCTGATTACAGTGCCATTTCTTACAGGACTTGCAAGGTATTTGTAATAATCAAGCAATGAATTTTTCATACATTTCCAAGCCAAAGTTGAAAATACATTCCTATATTTAGATGGTTTAGGACAATACTCCTGCACCGCGCGCAAATAGCCAAATACCACAACATCGTAATATTCATCCTCGGACAGCTTTTTTTCATTCAGAAAGGCATATACAAGATCGTGATTTTCCTCAGCAAACTGCTGTTCTTCTTTTGTAAATGTTCTTAAATCCATATCCTTTCCTACAAGAAAAAAGGGATACCGCTCCCCAAAGGTTGCGGTATCCCTGACTGTTTTGCTATGTATTGTTTACATAGCGGTCATTTTAGATAGGAAGCTCGTCTTTGTCTCCGTCAAGCGTATCATTGCTGGAGATCTCAAAGTGAGTTCCGTTTTCTGTGCTGCTGAAAGGAAGATCTTCGTAGAAGGGCTCCGAGTCGGAACGCTTCATTGCTTCAGCCGCGCGCATCTGGTTGAGACTCTTGATCTGCTCACGGAAGTTGACCGCATAAGCCTTGACCTGCATAAGCTCCTCACCTACAAAGTCACGAACCTTCTTAAAGGTAGCAACACTGTATGCGTTAGCGCCATCGATTCTCTTGAGACCAATCTGCACGACCGCCGTATAAGAGGGGCGACGCTTCATAGCGAAGCTGCCGTTGAAGAATTCCTCATACGGACGAAGGCTCGTGGGAGGAAGAGAA
Source organism: Eubacteriales bacterium (assembly GCA_045540115.1). Classification (GTDB taxonomy): domain Bacteria; phylum Bacillota; class Clostridia; order Oscillospirales; family CAG-272; genus Colimorpha_A. The sequence goes on along the minus strand of JAZQGR010000031.1, from coordinate 34,217 downwards.
AGAACGATTGGCATGCTCTCGCCGTTGCGAAGAATATAGAGATTTCTCATATTCTTGCACGCCTTACCCTTGGTGGGATTGCCCTTGCTGTCGGTAGCAGTTCCGTACTGATTCAAGGGACATACAGCGCAAGCACCACCGGGGCTACCGCATCCGGTCTTACCGTCAATGGAGGTGCACAACGGAGATACATTATCGTCGTACTCCATACCGTCAGGCCAATATGCGAAGTTGGGATGAGAGTAAAGAATGATTCCTTCGATGGTCTTTACATAATCGGGCTCCTCGGGATTATCTCCGGGCATCTCAAACTGCAAGACACCGCCGCCGGGAATCTTAACTCTCTGGAAGCTGAGCTGAAGACCTTCAAGGTCATCTGCCATATCCTCGCTCGTAAACTCACCAGCGATCATATCGGGAAGCATAAAGTTCTTGTTTTCTACCATAGCGTTTTCGTAGTTGTTAGTCATAATATTTTAATCTCCTTATTATTAAAAATTTGTTTGTTGTTAGTCAGCATTACGCTGCTATGTTGTTCATTCTTTCCCACTGACTTGTGGGCATTGTCAGCATTCTGTAGCTGATCTCTTCAAGGTCGGTGGCGCGCTCGTAGCTTTCACTAGCTGTGCTTTGCGCCGTTACCGCACTGGCAAGTCCGAAACGAGTCATATCCTGACTGTCAAGCAGTCTATCAAGTATGCCTTGTTCCTCCGTGTCGGTAATACCGAATTCATTTGCGGCAACGTTGACGACGTATGGAACGTCGGTCTCGTTCATGTGAGCCTCAACTGCCTCCTGCATCTTCGTTACCGTCCGTGCAAAGGTTTCTTCATCCAGTGCTTCTCTGACAGACGAGCGTATCTTTTCCAGAAACGCATTATCGTCAGCCATAAGGAACTGCTCTGGACGGAGCAGAAAATGCTCGCTCGTTCGATAGATTGGACCCGAATGTGTACGCTTGACCTTACCGCTTTCGCTTATCATTCCAAATTCAAGCTCAGGGCAATAGATCATTGGCGACACGTAAAAGGTTCCAAGTCCTGTTTCGCTATTGCAAACAACCATACCCGCCTGAACCGTTTTACCGGGAACGATCTCGCGCTGCATATTCGGATTGACTACCTTCATAAACAGATGATTGTCTGTAATCTGGTTACTCACGAACTGCACGTTTGGGATCTCTCCGATCACGGGCGTTACGGCGCAGACAACCTCGTGGTTGTCGATGCGAAGATATCGGTTGCTCAAAAACGCTCGAACCTTGCCCTCCATTACACGAAGCATACGCTGCTCGGGATTCTGTCTAAACCAATAGTTGACGTTCTCCGTAAGAAGCCCACGCCCCTCCTCAAGCATTCGGCTGTAATACTTTACGGGAATACCGAGCCGTGCGCCGATCTGTCTGTGTGCGTTATCAGCGATAAACAAGGGTTCAAGGCGGTCGATACCGTCACTGTCCAGCACTCTCAGATACAATTCAGAGCCGAACTGCTCCATCAAAAGACTGGGACTGTTTACCACGTAATCTTCCTTGATTTCATTCTGGCGCATGATTTCGGTTGCTAATTCTTCGATTGCAAGGCCCGCCTTCATAATACATCACTCCTTTACGTTTGATTTTATTTCTACCACGAGAGAACCACGGCGTTATCGGTGACGCTTGCGGCAAGACCTTCGCTCTGAAAGACCTTGGCGAGTCTGTGCCAATAGACCTTATCCGGCATTGCCTCAAGGGATGCCTTCTTGATCTCCTTGTCATTCTGCGATATGATTACGTCGCCGTTCTCCGTAATGGATAGACTGCTGTGACCGCGGGAGTTCAGATCGGTGATGATATTCTCAAGGACTACTCGCCCTTTCTGTTCATACCAAACCTGCGGATTAATTGGATTCTGCGGTGCGGTTGGCGCCACATCCTCTTCATCCGACAACTCCGAGGGATTTTCTCCCATAGGTACGATCTTAAGCATTTCATAGGTGATCTCGGCTTTTTTGTTTACCGTTACGTCAGCGTGGCTGAAGTCCGAAACGCCAAACACCTGAATTCGTCCTGTTCCACCATTCGTCACGAGTGCTTCGGGATCCTCTACACGCCACTCCCATGAAGAACCGGGATATGCCGACTGCAAATAATTTGTAATGCGATGGTTAACGTGAAGAAGTAAAGATAACGATGTGTCATTGTACTCTTTCGGTTCTGCGAGTTTGCGCTCTTCTACTTCATAATGTTCACGGAGCTTTCGCGCTTCACGAGCGTTGAGCTTGTCTCTCACGAACGGCACAAGAAAATATGCAATTGCCCATACGGACCAGCCAATGGCTGCAACGGTCGAAAGACCAAGCTGCACGTATCCTCTTGTAAATACCATAAGCACGAGTTCGATTGCGATGAGGACGGATACACCGTTCCATAAGGTTTTCTTCTTTTTCATTCTTTTGTTCATCCTTTCTGATTGTGATTTTTGGATCTTCCTGAAAACAAAAAAAGAGGAATTACCAACGTTTCTTTCTTAGAAAAACATTTAGCAATTCCTCTTGGTGCCAAGCTCTCTTGGCATGGGTTCTTTCTCTCCGTCATTGGCGGTCACCTTTTATTGGCTCCACTATGTCGGATCGCTTTTGCTTCGGGATTTTTATTATCCCGAACGCTCCGATAGTTTGCGACCTCTGCTCGCTGTCTCGTTCAACACAAGACAACGTTCAAAATCGCCTTTGCTAACAAATTGAGTTCGTCATATAAACTGACTCAACTGTTTGCACAAGTCTGTGCCATTCCTCTCCTTTCTGCCTGCGGCTTTTTTATCTATATAAAAAAGTGCCGGCAAGACAGACCTATCCCATAGTAAAAATGAGAAGGCTGAACAGTCAGCACTTTGAATACAATCCTAACCAGATGTGCGACACGGTTTTAACCATGAATGTCCTCGCGGACGGGTGCACAGAAATCAATTACACTGTTATTATACCACAATATATTGATTTTGTCAATAGGGTTTTGACTACATATAGTGTTTTTGGACTATTTTTATTAAAAAGAGCGATAGATTTTTCTACCGCCCTTCTTTAATAAAATCAATTGTTATCTGTAATCGGCTCATATCCGAGAAAGCAATCCGAAGATAACGCTGAATCGAAATACTCATTACCGAGCGTCATCCTCGTTGTTTTCTTAAAATAGAATCGGTATCTTTCACCGATCGACACCTTGGATTGCTTACTGAGAAGTAGCGTGGTTTCGTTGCCTTCATCGTCCGTGATCTTGATTTTGCGGAATTTGGGTAAGAGCTTAGGCACGATTGCCGAGCAGGTGCCCTCCACGATCTCGTAATCTTTTTTTGATGCTACTCGGAACATTGTAAACGTCTTATATAAGCTAAAGCCGCAAACGGCTATGCTCAAGAATAGCATCATCGTATCCTTGGCAAAGATGGTAAAGGCTACACCCACAAGGAGGCAGCCGATACCAACCAATGCGGTCAGGAGCATTTTCCGTTTGAGAGGTGCGGGAAAGCCTGTCCATTTATCTCTCATACTCACGCACCTCCGAATACAATCTGCTGACGCAGATAAAGATTGGCAACGTCGGTAAGCACAGGTCGGCAAGCAGGAGAGGACTTTACGCTGTATGCGATATTCTCACTGGTGGTATAATCGTCATGATAGATGGTATCCAGGATTTCCTCGTCATTTGAGAAGTGAGTTTTATCCATCTCCACGCACTTGATAATCTCTGCGGTGGAGAAGATTGCCTGATTTGCAAGTCTCAAAATCGTTTTTTCACCTTTGCTTTTTTTATCACGGAACAAAATACGTTTGGTCGTGGAAAGGGGGATGCCTCGAAAAGTCATTCGTACAAAAGCGAAGATTCTAATGAAGATATTTTCGGTAATCGGAACAACGTAAAGATTTGAAAGCAGATCATAAAGTGCGTCTGCCGGAATTGTTCCTACACCTTCGGCAATGAGTCCGCGCTGCATCAGATGATACTGGCACGCTTCCATCGTCTTGTGATATCCGAGACCGAGTTCGTTGACCTTTTTTTCATAGAGCTTCTTGATTTCATCAGCAGACAGGATTCTCCAATTGAGAACCGACCAAAGCACCATCTCCTGCATATCAAGGTTATACTCATTTTTGCCAAGCTCCACATAAGGATAGGTCATACCCTTGGAGCCACGTCTTTGCTTTAAAATTCCTACTGCGGTATAAAGTTTGTAAGTCATATTTTTCTCCTTTATGTTTTATGGGTTCAATTATCTTTTACTACTTAGATAGACCTTTTTTCAACAGTTCTGCCGAAAAAAACTCATAAATTCCTCATTTTCACGGAGTTTAGAGGACGCTCGTGAGATCCACGCACCAACCAAATTAGGCTTGACACCGTACATATCTGCAATCTCACGTCCCGAAAATCCCTTTACCTTCCATTCGATTGCTTCAATCCCGAGCTTAACTGTCCCGGTATATTGACACTTCATCTTTTTGAGAAGCATAAAGGTGTCCATTTCGGAAATGTATTGCTCATAATTATCGTCGTCAGCAATTTGATCCATTGCAAATTCACCGTCTTCCTCTGTATATGAGGGAACCGTAATGATGTATTTTTGTTTACCGCCTGTTAAGCGGCAGTATGTACGCAATCCGTTTGATACGACTTTGTAAGCATACGTTTCAAACTTGACCTCTTTTTTACTATCAAAGGTGAGTACTGCCTTGCTCAGCCAAATACAACCTTCTTGAAAAAGGTCATCATATGAGAAACCGAACATAGATTCGTTGACGGTGATCCTGTCCCGAATGACCGTGTTGACAATACACAAATGCTTTTCAACGATATAGCGTTGTTCCTCGGTTAATTGGATTTGTTTTCTTTTCATAGGCTATACCTCAAGCAACGATATGAAGCTTTTCGTAAACCTCGTTGCAGGTTGCGATTACTCGGTCGCACATATGCTCACTGAACATTCCGATATGTGCCTGATCTCTGTCAAGTCCGAATTTTACTTGCAGCCACTTGTAGGCTTGATCCTTTGACATAATTCCATTTTCCCACATCTTAGCAAGAGAGTGGTGAGCGAGAATGCGTCTGTTGCGAAGCTCGCTGTTGGCAAGAGTACCCATTGGCAGCTTACTATCTCTATGTGCATTCACGTAAGAATCGCACTTGGGATAACGGTCGCATACAAACAGATACGCAGTTTCGTCTATCGTATTTTCTTTATAAACAACGCTTGCCGGGCGAAGCTTGGCTTCTGCTCCGCAATAGGGACAATAGATCTTCTGTTTCTTTTTCATTTGTTTTCATAACACCTCAACTTTCATTTTCTCATACATAGAGCGAACGGGACATTCCGTGCCATCGGTATTCCAAAGCAACCATCCACGATACATATTTTCAAAGGACTGTTTGCTCATCACACCACACGTTTCATCCTTTTGCGGGTACTCTCCCGTCAGCTCATAAAATTTTTGCACCGGGAACAACACCGGCTTCGCATCTTGATCGGTTATCATCAAAAAGTCGCAACGGCATTCTACGTAAAGCGCGTTACGGTAGTTTCCGGCACATAACTTCAAGAACCGATACAGATCCCGAATATCGTTCGTTACTTGAGGAGCGATTTCTCCCCTCACTATCATTAAACGATTGTCCAACTCAGTTCTACCCCCATTTTTCAACGTTTTTTGCGAAAGTTCACAAATCATTTACAATTATCCTCGCTTTTTCCTTTAGAAATTTGAAACAAGCACATGGCAAAAATACCAATTATTCCACCGAGCCAAAGCCCGATGAAGAAACATAATACAGACATATTTATTCCTCCTTCGTCTTAAAATGAAAAATCGGAGCACTGCCAAATGACAATGCTCCGATTGTGTTTTAGAGATTCTGTTTAATAATTCTGGTAATGATACCGATTGCTACGCCGCGTTCTTCCTCAATAGCGGTAACTGCAAAGCTTACATCATCTTTCTTTGCAGGCATTCTGCGGTCAAGGCAGGAGTGCGCGATAGCATTGATGCCGTTAGTAAGGCGCACGTAAACTACGCCCTTATGCACATCAATTATCTTTCCCGCATATTTACCTTGAACGCGGCAAAGGCTGAGGTTGGGACGGTTATTCTTTTCGGTCACGCTTTTTACATCGGCCTTGATTGTGATATTTTCCGTATCCTCGCGATTGACAGACTGGATTCGTACAAGAATCTCATCACCGATTGAGTAGCGGTCGTGAGCATCTCCGATCCAATCCCACGATAGCTCTCTGGACATTATGGAGCATTCAACACCGAACGCTTCAACGCGGATACCTTTTTCGGCAACCGCAATAACCCTCGCTTGGACGATACGCCCGTCATAGATCTTATAGTTTCCGTTTGCGTCGGTTTCCATATAAAAGGTCTTACGTTTTTTAAGCATAGCCTCTTTTCTGCTCGCCACAATGCTTCTTGTTTTAGAGTCGATGCCTTTAACGATAAAATCGATCTCCGCACCAAGCATTTTGCTGATTAGCTTTTGCTGACGTAGGATAAAATCACGATGTTCATCCGGCTCCATTTTGGTGTATTTCAAAACTGCCATTTCCTTGACGGGAATGATAACGCGATATCCCTTGTATTCAACGACAGCAACGGTATTTCCTCCATCAAGAATTTCAATTCCGCCGAGCATTCCTGTAAGTATTTTGCGGGTTCGGTAAGCATTTTGAATTTCATGCCAAGCAATCTCAGCAAGTTCTTCATCGGTCAAAACCACTCCGCCCGCTTCGATAGTAAGGATAGAATCCTCTTTAGGCGGTTTCACTTTCTTGGACTTAGGTGAAGCTTCCTCAACTATCGGAACATCGGATTCTTCGGGCACTTCGATTGGCGGTTCCGCTGCTTTCTTTTTAGAAGCGCGCTTTTTCTTGGGAGGCGGCTCTGCAACGTCTTCGGCGGGTGCGGGAACCTCCTCAATTGTTTTTTCATCGGAAATGCTTTCGGATACATCATCAGCAACGTCCTCCATTTCCTCGTCATTCATTTCGGTAGCATTCATAGCCACCTCAAGGTCATCGGTTTTCTTTTTTGTCATGTTATAATCCTCCTTTTCTTTAATCTGACATTATAGAACCCTTACTGGTTTTTACTACGCCTGCTTTTGCAGACGATTTCTTTTTTGTTGGTTTTATCGGGATATCAGTTTCTTCCACACGTGGACTTTTGCTCCACTCCGGAATATGCTCGGATGCCTTGCACGGAGTCAGTTTGTCGGCTTCGGGGTGGCTTGTATAATCGAACTTATCCACCTGCAAGACCTTACGCCCTCGGATAATAACGAGTGCCTTATTTATCGGCAATCGCAGAACCTCATCCATCGTAAGCAATTTTCGTTTGCCTACGCCGCTGGTCTCTCGGTATTCGGGTGTGTAGTCGCTAACTCTCCAAGTGCCAAGCTGCTTTGCCTTGCTCGTTACGTTGATGGATATCTCACCAGAACGGTCGCTGATGTATTTTGCCGTCAGCTCGTCAACGCATCCGAGAAAAAGTTGTATATCCGAGTTACCAAGGATCTCTTGCCATTGGTTATACGGATAACGGTTTTGCAGTCCCGCAAGGTTCTGGAACACGCAGGACATAGATATGTTACGGGAGCGAATGACCGATATTTTGCGGCTGAGATCGGGGATAACACCGCAGGCGGTCAATTCCTCGCCAAGCACGTGAACGGGTATGGGGAGCTTACCATCGGGACAATGCTTATCGGCATACCGCACGAGCTTTATGAATACGAAAGATAAGAACAGCGAGGAAAGAAAATCAAAGGTGCTGTCCTGATCGCTCGTAATGCAGTAATAAGCACATGGCTTTTTTCCGGGTAGCTCTAAGTCTATTTCATCGTAAGCGGTGATGTTACGTATCTGCTTGTTCTGAAACACCTGAAGCCTTGAACCAAGCCCTATAATAACGCCGCTTCGTACCGTCTCGGACGCTTGTTTGAATATAGCATAAGGTGCTTTGGCAGGATGGGTAACCGGTAATACAGCAAAGCACTCATTAAGCTTGTTTTCGGAGCTTAACGTCAAGAGCTTATATACCTCACCGATGTTTTTTCTTTCGGGTGGATACCCTTGCTCCACATACAACACAAGCGCCTTGAGCAAATTCATTTCTGCACTATCCCAAAAGTGATCCCCACGCTCCGAACCGGTATTCTTAATGATAACGTCGCAGAAGAGTTGCGCCATCAGCTCCTCACCCTCGATCTCGCGAAGGCAGTTCCACGAGTCGGACGCTTCGGGAGTGACAAGGTTGAACACCTTGACTTCATATCCTTGAGACCTCAGATATTCGCTCGTCTTTTCGTAAAGCTCGGATTTGGGATCCGTAATAACAAGGGACTCACCGCGAGCCGCACTCTGCAAGATTCTATTCACGCAAAACGCTCTCGTTTTCATCGAACCGCTTGCGCCGTATATCGCCATATTAGCGTTGAGCCGCGTTTCTCGGGGTACACAAACCGCTTTGCTGTCCAGCTTGCCGAGAATCGTACCGCCGTGCTTTTTTACGTCACCCACCAGGTCAAGCACCTCTGTTACTTCTTTCTTGGGCATAAAGCCCGCTGTGCCGTATGTACCCTTGGTAGAGTAAATAAGATTCCTTGAACGGTCGTACTCTCCTTTGTCGCCATAGCCCATCTTCATTACCATAAAGATCAGCAATCCGAGAATACCAATACAAAGCAAAATACCGATGATTCCATAGGGAAAGGTAAACATAGCCTTGAAGCATTCACCGATTGCAAAGCTCGGTGTAGCAGGGGAACTGCCGTCTCCCATTGTGCCACCTGCATTTTGCCATTCGTTATAGTTTCGAATAAACTGTGCGGCATACCCACCACCATAGAGAATGGCGAATAGGAGGGGCACGAGGGTGGCTGTAATCTTGATTATTTTTTCTTGTCTAACTGAAAAACCTCCTTCCTGTTTTCTTATAGTCGAGTGTCTGAAACTCTACGTACTCACCGCAATATTGCCGTAAAACCTCAGCTTGATAATCGAAGCAGATAATGATTCCGTGTTTTTCCCGCATGGTAAGAGCATCTTTGAATTTCTTAATTCGATTGAGGTCACATTTGTATGCGAGTAGCACGGGTTTACCGTCCTCGGTCATAGCATCGTTTTCGATGAGGGAGCCGCTATATGACGGACAAAGATCGTCGGTCAATATTTCGTCAAGTTCGGTACAAAGTTCGGGGTTGCATAGTAGCCGAATTAACATCTCACCCCTCTCGTCGTTTGTTACGAAATAGAAGTTATCATAGTTGTCGTCAAGGATGAAATATTGCTTTATTTCGTTTGACAGAATTTCAAGCGCAAGCTCCATCGAATTGCCGAGTAGAATACCCTTGATCGATTGAGGGGAGTACTGTGTGGGGAAACGTTCAATACATAGAACGGTTTCGACGAGTGCTTTTGTTCTCATTTCCGCTTTATAGCCCCATTTGATAAGAGCGTTTCCTAAATTATAAGTTACGAAGATGTTTTTAGCAGTGAGTAACACACCCACATAGCGCGCACCCTTTGTTTTGAAAAAATCCGAGCCGTACTCTCGCATTTCTCGCGAAGAATAGAACGCGGGAGATTGAATACGTTTACTGCTTTCCCATATCGGAGAGAAGATTGTCGGGTGTTCATCACGGTAGATTGACACGCCCGCATTTTTCATCGTTATGGTTGCCTCGGCAATTCGATAAAGACGATCTCGGCGGTTGGGATCACCTCTTACGTGATTGGTATCGACCTTTTCACTCAAATACGCAGAAAAGCGTTCGGGATTGTCGGTAACAAGAAGTCGCTTGGCGGTGATAGTGGGGCGCAGTCCACGCCGCCCGTCACTATAATAAGTTTTCAGTAAACCTTGTCCTTTGAGCAAGAACACGGTTTTGGTCGTATAGCTCATACTACCGGATAAGCGCGGTAGTAGATTGGTTGGGAACTCACCGAATAAAGCGGCAAGTTCAAGCAGCTCATAAGCCCTTGTTTGCTTGTCGGGGAGTGTTGCTTTACGGGATATAGATGCCACCTCCTTTTCTTCATCTTTTACCGCGTAGATTTAAGACAGGGTTGTTTTTTCGCAATTTGTATGCCAAACAGCCAAATTCGTACATATATATAAGCACGTTTTCAAGGAATGTCATACTTTTTTTTGAAAAAATCATCAAAAATCGGATATAGCTTTAAGCGTGTTTTTTTGCTCTTCGAGCCACCTCGGGAAGCGTTCCTTGTCCATTATGGTAATGCGAGTGCAGTTGGTCTCTCCAACCTCTGTTGTGTTGTAGGCGTCGCACAAAATGCCGTTATCGTCCTTCATTACGAAAGCGGATATAACGTCTAAAATCTGCTTCAATTCCAGATTGTCGTAATCTCTCATACAGCGTTCAAATACGGTATTATCATAAACGTGAGAGAAGCATACGACACAGTGATCGAAGCGAGGAAGTTTATGCGCTCTCGTATAACTGCTCAAGGTGAAATACAGGGGATCTATGAGGAATTCTGTACTTTTGCGTTCCTTTCTTTTGGGTAACAAGCAAGGTAAAGTTATCTCCAAAATACCGTCCTCAAAATTGATTTCAATACCCTGAACGATACCTGCTGAGGCAAGATATTCTGCCTTTTTGACATTCGTTGAATTGTATATCAAATGCCTTAATCGACAGGTGATTAGTTCGCTTCGGAGTGCTGCATCGGTGGAAAGCATTTCGTAGTTTTCGGGGTACTGAGAGATGTCGGTATGCTCAAGAGCGCGTAACGTTCTTATAAGCTTTTCCACCTCATTCTGTATTCCCACGATTCGTTTGTTTAGGGTTTGTCTATCCAAATTTCCTCCTTTTCTTATTCTTTTTTGTAGTATTGAATTTCGCCGGTTTCCATGTCAACGGTACAAAAGATCGCGTCCTCAAGGTCGATTTTTTCAATCTGCGAAACATCCTCCACGATAAAAATTTTCTTTCCGCAATCAGCATCGTTACGCATTCCCATAGCGTGAAGAATCAACGCTTCATTATCCCACGGAACGAAGACGATTTCATACGTATCGCCGTCCGAGAAGAATACGATCTTCGACGGATAAGCGTCTGTGCTGTGGTATTCGCACTTGTCTCCGAAGTCCGCAAGCACCCAAAGTGCCGCAAGCATTTCGGTGTCGGTTTCCATATCGGGATGGTCGAAATAAATATCCTTGTCGGCACGGTAAAAGATTCGCCCCTGCTTAACGAGATAGCAGAGCAGACGCTCTATCTTTTCCTCCTTTCCGGGATAGAGGCGCCTTAGCTGTTCACCTTTAGCGCAGTGGTATGTAGTAACGTCGCGGACTAACGATGCCGCTTCCTGTCGGTAGATTTGTTCTCTTGTTTTCATTGCCATAAAAATTCTCCTTTGTTTTTTTATTTTTGTTCTGCCGCCCGTTCTGCCAAAATGTCTTGGAGTTCGCGGCGGTCTGTGGTGATGAGCGTCTTTTCAAGACTGCTGCATTTGAATTCGACCGAGATATTATTGTTGTTGGTGCTAATAAGCCCGTTTCCTCTTTCAAAATGCGTGATCTCCATTACCTCAACCTCCGAAAGCCGGAGTATGCTTTGTACTCGCTGTGCCTCTTCATCTTCAAGGTTTAGGATGATCTTCGTCTTGCAGTTATTGATGATTCCTTTACCGTATTTTCCATCGTCGAGAGCAAAGAAATCATTGAGATCCTGCGTAGCGCAAACGGCTGAACCGCCGTATCCGCGAATGATTTTGAATATCTCAAGGACAAACTCTGCGGCAAGTCGGTTGCCCGTCCCGCCTATGAGCTGCCAGCACTCGTCAATAAAGATCGTCTTCTCAACGGTACGATTCTCCTTTGCCTTATCCCAAACGTAGTCAAGGGCAACAAACATTCCAAGAGGAAGTAAATCACCGCTCAGCTCGGATATGTCAAGCACAGTGTACTTGTTATCAAGGTTGACGTTCGTTTGCTGTGAGAAGGTGCTTGCAGAACCGTTTACAAGTCGGTTCAGAATGTTCGCCATTCGTTTGGTCTGCGCGTCTTGCTTTAAGATTGCGTGAAGGTCTCCGAGAACGGGCATCGGACGGTAGCGGTCGGGATTGTCGGGATCGTTCAGCGAATCGTTATCGTGGGTGATACCTTTTTCCTCATAGGTCTTAATCAGCGCCTCGTCAAGCAACTGCCGTTCCTCGTGTGTCATATCGGGTATGAGCAAGCTGAAAAAGATGTGCAGTCGTTGTATCTTGGAGGAAAGCGCGGATTTCTCGGTCATAGCGCCGTCGATCAGCTCGTCGGCAGATTTATCCGCTTTTCGTATCTCCATGATGTTGATGCAATTCTGCGAGGCGGGAGAGATCTGTATGAACTCACCGCCAATGTTCTTACAGGCTCGGTAAAATTCGTGTCCTTTGAGAGGTGCCACGATAAATACCTGAATGCCTTTTCGCCTCATACGAAGCGCCATCAGCTGCATCAAAAACGTCTTACCCGCTCCCGAGGTTCCGAGAATGGATATGTTTGCGTTCTTATATACCTGAGAGTTGAAGATATCCACGATAGTCAGCGAGTTGTTATAGCGGTTGACACCAAGCAAAATGCCGTTGTCGTCGCACATCTCAAAGCTGACGAAGGGATAACAGCTCGCTGCGCCTCTGGTCAGCACGTTTCTCTTTGAACGCTCAAACAGATGCTTTTCAAGGGATACGAGAGGTAAGGAAGAAAGGAACGCCTGCTCCTCACGGAAGGTACAAGTCACACACCCAATGTCGTGGGAGAGCAAGAGCTTTCGCATTTCCTTTTCTCTGTAATCAAGCTCAGCGGGACTGTTTGCGGTAATGGTAATAAGGGTATTCATATAATAGAAATCCTCGTTTTCCGCAATCCCTCGCTTGAGGAAATATCCGCTTTTGATAGCATCATCTAGACTGTCAAAGTTGGTGTTGGTATCGCTTGCGTCCTTGATCTTTGAGTGATTGATACGAAGCTGCTGACCGAGCTTTTGTACCATTCTGTCCTTCGGTTGCTTGGTGAGGAACAGATCCACGTCGATCCCGTCACCTGCATTGACGAGTAAGCTGAGCCAACCCGCCATAACCTCTGCCTTGTATCCGTGAGACGGGATGAGCAGATAGGACTGATACAGCCCGTCCACACATACGTATCGACCTCTCGTAAAGTCCAAGGTCTTGGGAGCGAAAAACTCCGAGCAAGGTATATCTGTGATATCCTTGCCTGCGGCAGCGTATTCGGCTATGACCTGCGGAACACGCTGTCTGAGTGGAACAAGATTGCTTGTCTGTCGGCACAGTACACTGTAAAGAACTTCCGCTAAAAACTCGTCCTCATTATCGGGGATCAGGACGTCGTTGCCGCACTGCTTCAAGAAGTTCTGTGCGGTACGAGCCGCGGTGTGGAGAAAGGAGATAGCCTGTGCCTCTTCATTTCCACGCCGCGCTCCCTCCGACTCATATTCAAAGGCGATAAAGAAGCGTCTTGTGGTTGCTTCTCTTGAGCCGAGCCGCTTGATTAGGTCAAGATAGTCCTCTTGCAGCATACGGCAGTTTTCGTCCGTTTCGGTCTCCATTTCCCTCCGTATCATTTCGACGTGGCGGTTAATATCAGCACATTTGGTAAGCACCTTGAAATGTACCTTGACGGGACTGATCTTCAAAAATCCGATGAATGAGTAAATGATGCTCCGCTGCTCTCGCGAGGAACGGAGCATAAAGTTGATGGGATTGACCTCTACGATCTTTACGTAGCGGTAGTCCTTCGTGTAGATAATGCCGTTTTCAATTTTATAGATGGGCAGATATTCCGCAACGGGATTTAAGTATCTCGACTCCTGGGCGGCTCTGCCCGATACTGCTTTTTCCTTCGGCATTTTCTACCTCGCGTATCAGTTGTAGTACTCGTCTTTTCTCTTCTTGGAGATAACGAGCCAGACAACCGTACCGATAACGCCGAGAGCAGCGATCACGATAAGAACGATTGCCACAGCGGGCATCTTCCAAAGGATCTCGAAGCTGTATTCGCTGACGTTACCTGCGGCATCCTCCAGAACGATTCTGTACTTGCCTACCTCGGTAAGCTCGTCGCCTGCGGTGTAGTCAATCTGTACGTCGTCAAGAAAAACTCGCATCGTAGCATCGGAGCTGACGTCGGAGATAATAACTGCGCCCTTGGTAGAGCCACCGTTCTCAACGCCCTCGATCTTGAGCGTGGGTGCGGTTGCGTCAACGGTTACGGTGAACTTCTGCTCCTTGCCGTTTGCAACGATAGCAACCTCATAGGTGCCGCTTTCGGTAAGAGAGAGCGTACCCTTTTCAAGAGTTACTTCCTCACCGTTTACGAGAACCTTGCTAAAGCCGGGCATCTCGTCAATCTCACGCTCAAACTTGCCGTAGAGTGCGTCCACGATAGTGAAGCTAAGCTCCTTGGTGTTGCCGAGGGAGTCAACCATCTTGACGGTGTAAATGCCGGGTTCAAGAATCTCAGCACTGAGCTTGTATTCCATCGGCTCGCCATTCTTGGTCATAGTGAGAGTGATATTCTCGTTTGCCTTGAGGGTTACAGTGTTTGCAAAGCCCTCATCGTGTACGTTGATGTCGTAGGATACCGACTTATCTACCGTAGTGGTAAAGGTGTAGGTCTTGCCGTTTACAACAACACCCACCTCATAGGTTCCGTCCTCGGTGAGATTGAGTGCGCCGTAGTTGAGACGGGTTTCCTCGCCGTTGATGATTACCTTTTCGAAGCCTGCGGTTTCGTCAAAGTTGTGGCTGAAGCCCGTAGATACGGGAGTTACGATGATAAAGGAAGTCTCGGATACGTTATCCAGAGCATCGGTCACTTTAACGGTGTACTTGCCGGGCTCGGTAATAGCCGCACCTTCCTTATACTCGATCACGTTGCCATCCTTGGTTACAACAATCTCTACGCCCTCGTTTGCCTCAATTACAACCGAATTGGAGAGACCGCCATCGTTTACGTTGATTGCAAAGTCAACCGACTTATCGATCTCAAAAGCAACCTCGCTGACGTTGCCTGCCTTATCGGTTACGCGAACAATGTAATCGCCCTCGTCGCTGATGGCAGTACCCGAAACGTATGCGCCAACCTCTTCGCCGTCCTTAATCAGAACTGCGGTTACATCCTCTTCGGTGAAATTAACGGTAACGGGATTTGCTACGGGCAGGTTTGCCTTGTGTCCCTCTGCTGCGATTGCAACGGGCTCGGTGTCAATAACGAACTCGTAAGAGGTCTTTGCACCGTCAAAGTTCTCAAAGGTGATGGTGTACTCGCCATCATCGGTGAGCTGGTCGCCGGACTTATACTCAATCACCTCTCCGTCCTTGGTAACAGTAACCTTTGCTTCGTCCTCCCAAGTGAAGGTAACTTCCTTATTGGTATGACCGCCGTTGATTACACCCTCAAGGTCGCCCGTAGGTGCGGGCTGAGTGTAGGTGATCTGACCTGTGATAGCGTCCATACCGGTACGGAACTCGTCGGTAATGACGATCTTATACATACCGCTGGTTCTGAACTTATACACAAGGTTGTTAAGCTCAACTGCCGTGCCGTAATCGTCGGTGTCGAGCAAGTTCCAAGTCTCGCCGCCATCGGTGGACTTGTAGACTTCAAGAGTCTGGAAGTGAGATTCATCATCCGCGCTCTTGGTTACGGTGATAACAAGCTGCTTCTCTGACTCGTCTGCCTTAAGATCCACGGTGGGAGCGTTACGGGAGATCACGATCTTGAATTCCTCGGACTCGCCCATGTGGTTGACGGATACTGCGGTATAGGTTCCGCTTTCGGTCAGCGTGCAGAACTCACCGAGGCTGTAGCTGCCGATGAGGTCGCCGTTCTCGTCATAGACGTTGAACATTGCCATTTCATCAAGTGCGTCGGTGATGGAAATCGAGATACCATCCTTGAAGTAGTAAGTACGCTCAAGGTCAACCTTAACTGCCTCGCCCTCGCCAATCGCATAGTAGAGATCGGGGAGTGTGCGGATCACAGTCAGGTTGTACTCGCAGGTATTGCCGTAAGAATCGGAGATAACCATTACGTGCTTGCCCTCGGTGTTGTAAACGGAGCCGACAAACGCTTCACCGTCAACAGTTACACCGATATTCTCACCAAGCATAACCTCTTTTGCGAGGATATTGCGGTTTGCGGAATAGCTGTAAAGGTTCTCGTCAGGACCTGCGGTTGCGGGTTCTTTCTCCCAATAGAAGTAGTCCTTGATGCCGTCCTTTGCGTACTCGGCAATGACCTCATTCAGACGCTCGGTAGTAAAGTAAGCCACGAGCTCATCGGGATTGCCGGACTTGTAGTAAACGTAGTAGGTTCCGTTCTTTGCGTTAGCCGCGTCAACGGTGTCCATAGGAATGCCCGTATCCCAAGTGGAGTTGTTCCACTCAGCGGTCTTTACCTTGGAGTTTTCCCTTGCGGTTGCAAACTCGAGAGCCTTTTCGTAGGTGGTAAATGCGAAGGGATCGCCGTTAATATCTGTCGCCTCGAAGAATTCCTTAACGAGCGTGTCGGTAAGAACATTCTTCTTGGTGGACTTGAAGGAAGTCTGCCACTCGTTGCCTGCCGCGTCAACGACCTTGACAACGTAGTTGCCTGTGTCAATTGTGTAAACAGTCGTGCCGTTGGATACGGATTTGCCGTTTACGGTTACGGACTTAATGGGAGCGAAGCTGTTGGCGTCACCATTCGTCCAAGTGATCTTAACGTCGCCATTGGTAGAGCCGCCCGTTACGTTGGATACAGTTACCTGCTTAATAGTGCGGTCAATTACAATGCTGTACTCGCTGGTCTTATTACCTGCTGCATCCTGACCGTAGAACACGTACTTGCCGGGCTTGTTAAGCTCTGCACCAGAGGTGTACGCCTTGAAGCTTGTCGCACCGGGTTCCTTTACGTAGCAGGTCTCACCGCAGACAAACTTGATATAGTCGCCGTTGGTGTAGGTTCCGCTGCTGACAGCCTTTCCATCAACATAAAGCTGTGCGGTCGGGATCTGTCTGTCAACAGTAATGGTGTAGGTATCAGACTGATTGCCTGCCTTATCGGTTGCGTAGAACAAATAAGTTCCTTCCGCAGTAAGAGTCGTACCCGAGGTGTAAGCCGTGTAGCTCGTTGCGCCAGGTTTCTTAACGTAGATCGTGTTCAGACCGATTGCATCGCTTGCGGCAAACTTGATGGAGCTTGCGTTTGTTCTGCTGCCCGAGGTTGCGGTAGACGAACCTGCGTACAGAGTACCTACAGGCTTTGTCTTATCAAGGGTAATCGTTACAGTCGAGGACTGATTTCCTGCCTTGTCTACACAGTAGAAGGAGTAAGTTCCCTCGGTTGCGAGCTGAGTCCCGCTGGAATATGCGGTGTAATAGGTCGCACCGGGCATCTTTACGTAAACATTCGCAATACCCGAAAGCGAATCAGATGCGGTGTACTTTACATAAGAAGCGTTGGTGTAAGAGCCACTGCTCTTTGTTGCAGTACCGCCATACAGCGTTCCCGTAGGAGCCGTTTTGTCAAGGGTGATGGAAACCGTTGAGCTCGTATTGCCTGCGTTATCGGTGCAGTAGAAATAGTAGGTTCCCTCAGCAGTCAACTGCGTACCGCTGGTGTAGGAAACGTAAGAAGAACTGCCGGGCTTCTTAACGTAGATGCTCTTAATACCACTCTGAGAGTCGGAAGGAACGTACTTAACGTAAGAAGCGTTCGTATATCCGCCCGAGGATTTTACGGAAGTGCCTCCGTAGAGAGTACCCGTGGGAAGAGTGGGATCATAATAAACCTTGGATTCCGAGGAAATGTTCCCTGCCTTATCGACCGCACGGAAGGTGTACCAACCGGTTGCGGAGGAAAGCGCGGTACCCGAGGAATAGGTTGTCCAAGAGGACGAGCCGGGGTTCTTTACCTGCAAGTAGTTGATCCCGCCCGTATCGGTTGCGGTGTACTTAACAGGCTTGTTGGTATAAGAACCGCTTGAAAGGGTTGTGCCGCTGGAATTTGTAATCTTGCCTACGGGTGCAACTGTATCAAGATAGACCTTATAAGTGGACGTGCTCTGATAAGTGTCCGAGCCGTAGAAGTACCACCATCCATTGTTGCCGCTTGTTGCGGAAACAGACTTACTGCCAGTGGTCCAAGTGTAAGAGGATGCGCTGGGAGAGAGATAGTAAACTCTGTTTGTGGAGTAGCTATCGCTTGCGGTAAAGGTAATTGCCTTATTGGTGTAGGAACCGCTGCTGATAGTCGAACCGCCTGCCTTAAGCGAAACGCTGGGTGCGGTGGTATCAACCGTAAACTTGTATGTGAAGGTATAGGTCTTCTTAGAGAAAATGCCTGACCAATAAGTACCTACATAGGTCAAAACGTAGTCGCCATCCGAGAGAGAACCCTGATACAAGTAGCCGTTTCCGTCTCCCGAAAGGGACTTCGAGGTGTAGGTGCTACCGTTTCTCGTAAGCTTGAACGACACGTGCTCGTCAATATCAGTCGCATAGATATAGAACGAGAAGTATGTCCAGGGGAACGTTGCGTTGTTATATTTGGTCGTTCCGTTTGTACCTGAGTCATCGGTGAAATACTGTGTGGAAATCTGAATTTTGAATTCGTCGATATATCCACTCTTGGAGCCGTCACCGATATCATAAGTACCATAGAGGTAATACGCACCGGCTCTGTTTGTCGCTGCTGACGATGTGATCGGAAGTGCAACCAATGCACCAAGCACCATAATAAGTGCCAGAGCGATCAGCAAAATCTTGCTTGTAGTAGATTTGGTTTTAGTATTCAATATAAAATCCTCCTTTTTCGTTTTTATTGAATGTTTGTTTCTTGTTCGTCGGGAGCTTCTTTTTTCTTATCCTTTTTCTTGCCGACAACGCGGCGGTTGATCAAAAAATTGAACCAACCGAAAATATAGGACGATAGGCTTTCTCCCGATACGCCTATCAGGGCGAGCAGTGCCAAAGGCAAAACCGTAAAGCACAGAATCACCGCCTTTGCGCTCATGTCCAAATTGAGCATAAAAATAGGCATTCCCACAAACAATGCAAGAATGCCCGCTTCTATTACGTTTCTTAATTTGAATAAGCCACCCATCACCGTACCGCCTTCAATAAAGTTCGGTGGAATGTAATAGGTATCAAATTCACTGTCGTTTCGGCTCATAAATCCTCCTTTCCCTGCCGTTTTAGTTAAAGGTTTCGTCATTCAGAAACAGAATGAGATTTGCTTCATAATCCTTGGCAAGCCGTTTTTGGTCCTCTGTAAGATGAAAGATATGATCCGCGAAATACTCCGCGCCGTTATAGATGATGGTATAGATTGCCCAAGTTTCCGTGACCTCGGTTTCTGTGATGGTTTTCTCTCCGGTTTCTTCATTCACGGACTCGGTATATACCGTCCTTGTTCTGTCCTCATAGGAGGTCGTATAGGAATACAGCTTATCCTTTTTGTCGCTGACCATATACTTCATATCCTCAATCGAAACACCTCGCCAGTCTTGGCTTTTAGCTGCCGAATACTGCGAAACAAAGGACATAACGTTGTGATCTGTCAAGCTTGGATGACCGTCAATAATCTCTTTTTGAGTGGCTTCCGAATCTTCGAAATCGTCTTCTATTTCTGATAATATATCCTCTTTGGCTTCATACATAATGGAGCCGAGAGAGGAATATATCGTGTCTATATTACGTGTAATTACCGTGCTGTCGTTCATTATAAGTGCTTCCTTATTGTCCAAGGAATATGGCTGCTCAAGCCCGTTGAAAACGACGCTCGGTAACATACAAATAATCAGAACGGGGATTAAAAGCAAGGCAGAGACCGCTATCGTGATTTTTAGTATCAGTCCTCGGTTCTCCCAAGCAAAAGCAGCGATTGCTCCCCAGACACCGCCCGCCGATGCGCCCTTTGCGGCTGCGGCTACTGATTTTCCGAGCTTTGCTGCACTCTTGGTAAACTTTGCGGTTGCCCGTGCGGTGTTTACGGCTGTGCTTGCCGCCTGACCTGTTTTTTGTAGTGGTTCAGATATGGGATTTTGGTTTTCTGCCATTATACCTTATCCTTTCTTTGCGGTGGTTTCGGTAGCTCTTTAACAACCTCCTCTCTGTAAGCGACCTGTCCGTTGGGAACTGTGTATGGGGTACGTTTGACCGTATCCTGCGCGTACTGCTTATACCAGCTTGTTCCGTCTGCCGCAGTGATCGTTGTATAGTCACCCGTGGGCTTCATATATTTATCGGTATGATACATTCCGACGTCGATGCCACCGGGATGCTCGTCACTCGTTTCGGTTGCCATCATTCTGCCCCCACCGATCTCTACGTTTGAGAACTTGGGAACGCCAGTAGCACCGCTGCCCATTGCGGTATATCCGAGGTACGACATCAGTGCCGCCTCAGAGCCTTCTCCCGAAATGGAGCCAACCGAGGATATATTACCCGTTGCGACCTTTCCGATCACGCTGTTTGCAAATCCACCTCCTTTATTTACGGAAGAGGTATAAGCCTTACCGCCAAGACCGCCGCCGGACTGTCCCGTTGCTTTCTTGACACCGCTGTTCGTGAAGTTCCTTCCTACTGCTCCGACAAGACCGCCGCTCATAAAACCACCACCGCCTGATGAGCCACCGCCTCCGCCGGAACCGCCTTTGGATCCGCCTGCAAATTGCTTCGCTGCGAATACGCCTCGTGTTGCGATCAGTGCTTCAGCGAGCATCGAGCCACCCGTATGTCCTACGTTAATGCCGAGTCCCGCGAGAAAGCTGTCTATCTTTTGGCTGACCTTCAAAAAGGCAATCGCACACAAGAACCAGACGAATATATTTCCGGTGACGGCATTTTTGCCTTGCTCGTCAACTGCCGCTTGCACTTCGCTTTCACTGATAGCAAAAGCCGGCACACTGCATAGAAAGACCATGATCAGCGTGACGGCTATGATAAATACTATTTTGTTTTTTCTTTTCATCTTGACCTTACTCCTTTACACCGATAGAGGATTAGAAAGGAACGCTCCTACCATAGAGGTAAAGAGTCTGAGGCACCAAGCGTTCATCAGGAGCAGGAATATCTGCCCTCCGAGCATTCGACACCAGCTCTTAAAGATGTTGCCCGTCGTTTGCGACGCTCCCATGGAGAATGCGACCGGCGCGGTAAACACAAGTACACCAAGCAGAACGTATCTCTCAGCCGCTTCAAAGAGCAGCTTGATATAGTTCCACGCAAGTATTAGTACGAGTATCAGCGCAATGATCGCAACCGCTCCGCTAGAACATACTCCTAAAATGGTGACTATCGTGGAATTGAAATTAGCGAAATCAAGAGGCGGTAGCTCCGCATTCATGATCCACTTATACGGTGTCCCTCCTATCTTCAATATAATATCCACAATGTCTCTGGCGAAGTATGCAAGGAATATGAAAAGCACAGAGCGAATGCTGAGCTTGACAGGATCCTCGGCTTCTGTTCCAAGTCCTAATCCAAAATTCTTGAACAACTGCCATACCCAATTGAGTAAGATAAGTCCGATTGCAAGAGCAACGAATATCTTATACATCGTGTCGGCAGCGGGAAAGTATCGCAGAAAAGTATCCATATTGCAACCAAGTGCGCCCAAAACTGACGAGCTGATCAAATCAAGCCCATACATCACTTGTGTGGCAATCCATTCAACGATACCGTCTAATATGCCCAACGCATCACTTCCTTTCTATTAAGTAGAGAAACTATCCGTTCCATCTACCGCCTGTAAAGAAGGGAGTGACGTAAGCCATGATAAAGCCAAGGCTGTTGAGAATCGCCCAAGTGATGATGATTCTCTTGAGCCACGCTCTTGACTCATCTACCGTCTTCCCGCTTCGTGAGAAGTTCATCAGAAGCAGTGCGACGGCAGCAGTTACGACTGCGGCGATTGTGGAGATCAGAAGGATCTGATTATATACGTCCTTCATGATCTCGGTAGCCTTTTCCCAAATGGTCGGGGTGTCGGATGCGGCGAATGCAGGCAATGCAAAGCAACCGAGCATCACGGCACACAAGAAGCCCATATAGAGAAGCTTGCCGTAATTAAACTTACCTTCTTTCTTTGTTTCTTTTTTGATTGGTTTCTTCAAATAAATACCTCCTTTGCTTGATTTGTTTCAACCTTTTTGTGGGCGCTGTGGTGGTGACCGGCAATAAGAAAAGCACCATCGTAAAAATGGTGCTTTGATTGCCGTCAGGCGTTCAGATATAAGTTTTGAGCATACTAATTATAACATACCCGTTTGTACATTTCAATAGCAAAACCGTGCCAATATAGTGCCAATACTATTTTTTTGCAAAAAAGTGCTCTAATATATCCTTACAATCCCGAGTTGAGAACCCCCACAAGATTGATGAGAGCGCATTGATGGCATCTTTTCGTTTCCGAAAATAAGTTCGGTAGCTGATATGGTTAATATGGTTTTGTAGCTGTTCGACAACCTCCTCTGAATTGTGATATTGTTGCGGGGAAAGGAAACTGTAAAAGAGTATCCAATAGTAATCCTCGCCAAACATATGTTTTTCGCGAAGTATTTCAACAGATTGATCCACGAGCTTCAACATCTTATGATTTCGCTCAATGGTTCTTGCTTGCTCGGCAATTCCCGAACTTTCAAAGTCTACTCCGGCTATGTAAATTGATTCCAAAAAATCTTCAATGCTGCTACCAAATTCGATTTGAAAGCGCTGGCGAACCTTTTGAACGGAAAGCTCTAAGCTCCACACAACCTCTCGGTACTTACGGAGAAGTGTCCAAGTATCGTGGTACAACGGATTTTCGGACACATCAAGCTCTTTTTTTGCAGTCAATAAAACACCTCCTTATTTTTTCTTTACGGGACGAATAGTAAGCTCAAATGATAGTGTTCTTACGTCATTGCCGCATAACAAGGTCAGTACGTATCTCTTGGGCGATTCATTGATTTCGGACATGCGCTTTAAGCTGTATTTGAATTTTACGCACTCAAAGCAAGGAAAGCCCTGCGAGGAAAGAACCGTGGAAACCTTTTTCATAATAATCTCCCTCAGTTGCGGTATCTTACTGAATCCGCCTTGAAGATCTTGTTCATCCAGTTCCACTTTGACGCTTACTTTCATTGGTATTTCTTCCTTATCCAGCAATACATCAGATACACGGAACATAGCGGTCAGATCTCTTCCTAAGTAAATGAACATTCCGTTCACGCCTACATCTTCCTTATAATAGATATATCCGTGATTTTTCAGCTTTTGTAGATATTTTTCAGCCGTTTTTGCCGATACGTTCCAGCGCTTTGCGAGGTATCCGCAATCAACGTTCGGCTTTCCTGTCCCGTTTCTCATATATACGACCGGATCGACCACCGAGTTTTGAACTCTGTTATCGTCATATACGGCATTGAACCAAAGATCAAGAAGTGCATCCATCTCTGACAAATGCCTTCTTCCTATCAACTCTGAAACGACAGATGCGGGAAGATAAAAATATCCCTTATCGTCGTGACATAGCGCGTGATCATCCATAGCGCGATTGAGTTTGTACCAATTTCTGATTTGATACTTTACGCAATTACCATCATCAAGAATGTTAAACTCGATGAAATTCCTTCTTTTCAAATCGGAAAGAATTGATATCGCTTGCAACTTATTCTTGACACGAAGAAGCATTATAAGCTCATCCATTGTGCATAACAATTCGCCGGGAAAGAGTGTGTAATTCACATTGGATATTTTTCTTTCTGATACGCCGAAGTTTGCGAAACAGGATAAAACCGTGTAATGATAAAGTCCGCATCCGCCATTTGTCTTTATATCCGGATCGGTCATCAGCATTTCTACGAAACTCCTATATATCCTACATCTGGGGTAGTCTACGATTTGTTTGATTTCTAATTGGTATTCTGTCAATAAAACCTCCTTATGTTTTAATAATAGATTTCCGCACCTTGATACCGAGCCATTTCCTTCGCCCTTTTTTTGACCGAGTATTTGCAGGTATGCGCTATGCACAAATTCTTCTATGGGCGAGCTCTTATCTTCGCACACTATCCGTAGATCCTGTATAACTCTCGACACAAGGCTATTCAGTTGTGTGAGGGACTTGCTTTTTTGTCCTCTCACCAATGAAAGACGGATGAGGTATGCGGATTTCTGCAAAGAAAAATAAAATTTTTTATTTCGCTTTCACATATCGGGGCAAAGTTATTGAATCTAATATCTTTTAACTCTCGGATAATAGTTGAAAAATTTATAGAAATATGATATAATTACCTTATAAAATAAATTCCCCCAAGGTTGTGGGAAATCAATTCAGACAAAACTGAACATACGCCTATAGCTTTAGATAACTTAATTGGAGTATCTTTTATATCGCAAGCGAATGAACAGCAATGCCCTCGTACCGAAATGGAACGAGGGCGTTTTGTCTATTTTGATAAACTCATTCAGTATATGAAAAAAATAATTTTTGAAAAAATTCAAAAAACATGAGAAAAATTCGAAATTTTCTTGACATACATTTATGAAGGCGTTTTCAGAGATGAAAGAAGGGAGGCAATATGAAAAAATGTAAAGAATATCAAACGGTTATTGCAGATGAGCAGATAATCGAGCTGTATTGGCAGCGCGAGGAAACGGCAATACAAGAGACCGATAATAAATACGGCCAGTTCCTATTTAGAATCGCTTATAATATCCTCCACGATAGATCGGACTGTGAGGAATGTCAGAACGATACCTATCTTGGCGTATGGAATGCGATCCCGCCCACAAGACCTACCGTATTCCCGGCATTTATCACGCAGATTATGCGGAGAATCGCAATCAATCGGTATAAGGAGAAGACAAGCAAAAAGCGAATCCCTTCCGAACTGACCGTTTCGATGGATGATATGCACGACACCTTACATAGTGGCAATACTGTTGAAGCGGATTATGAGGCTGAGGAAATAGGAAAGTTGATCAACGACTATGTGAGAGATCTATCTGAACGACAGCGATATATATTCATAGATCGGTTCTATTTTGCGGAGCCCGTTGAAACAATCGCTACGGATCTTTCAATTTCAGTGCCAACCGTTTATCGTGAAATAGAGAAAATCAAGCAGGGCTTGAAATCACATTTGGAAAGGAATGATGTTTTTATATGAATAAATATCTTGTAGCAGATGCCATCGGGTATCTCGATGCGGATCTGTTGGCAGAGCATTTAAAGAAGAAAGAGAAACTAAAGAATAGATCGAATAGCGGAAAGAAAACGAGCATTTTAAAATGGTCTAGCCTTGCGGCGGCGTGTTTAGTCGTTGTGATTCTGGCAACATTCGTTGTTCAATATATTCCGGTAAGTTATGAACTGGATTATTGCTATACCGGAAGTAACGGAGAAGATGCTTATATTTTAGACGAAAATGTGTGGATATACTATGTAGATGGGTCAAATATTAGAAGAGAGCGCGTAAATTTACCATGTACAGCGGAGAACGTTTTTATTACTTGGAAATATTTGAACGACATAGGCGATGATGTTGTGTTGATCTCCTATGAAATAAAGAGCAACGGAATTTGGGATTCTTCTTCGTTTGAAGGAGAGGATGTTGATAATTATAAGCAAGGAAATTATCGCGTCTTAAATATAAGGATTTCAAAAAATATTGAAAATTATATTGAAGGCAAAAATTATAACAATTTGATTACTTCACTCAAACGATCAATGACAGAATATTCAAACCTTGAGTTTGATGAGGTTAACGTGGTTTTTGAGTGAGAACGTTTCGCCTGAATGAAAAATCGGGCAATTAAACACCCTAACAGGCTCGCCAATGAGCCTGTTAGGAAAACCAAGGGCTTTAGAAAGGGGGAAAAGATGCCAGCTTGGTTACCAAAATAATGTCAAAGAGAGGTGAGTGCGGTTAAAAAACTGACATTATGAGGAGTAGCTGATTAAAAAATATAAGAATCAACAGAAAGGATTTTTATTATGAAGAAGTTTTTAAGTGTATTTCTATGCATTTGTTTTGTGTTTGGAATGTCATTATCTGTAAGCGCGGCAACCACGGAAACAACTTCGGCTACGATGAATGAATTTACCGTTTCAGATGGAGCAGAAGTAATTGCGTCAAAGGATATGAAGTCGGGAGCCGTTTCATATTCAACTTTCGAATATGGATCTTCCGCTTCAGCAAACGCACGAGGCGTAACCGGAGAGGTATCTGAAGGTTGGTTCCCGGATGTTGTGGGGGCTGAAACGAGTAACTCCTCTACATATTCTCTTATAGGCAAAGATAATCGTACAAAGGTAGAAGATACAGAGGCGTTCCCTTACTCCGCTATTTGCTATATTGAGATTGATTGGCCGGACGGAAGCACAGGTTTGGGAACTGCTTGGATGATATATAGCGATATAGCAATTACTGCGGGGCATTGTGTTTACAGTAGCAAGCATGGTGGATGGGCTGAAAATATCAAATTGTGGCCCGGAAAAGACGGATACGGATTTTGGAATAACCCTTACGGAACAACCGAAACAACCTCGTTGCATACTGCTTCTCAGTGGACTGCATCAGAAGATCAAGAATATGACTGGGCCGTTTTGGAGTTGGAAGATGATATCGGAGATGAAACCGGGTGGTTCGGTTTTGGATGGACATCTGCCGATCTAACTGGTACAGAAGTCACTGTATCCGGTTACCCCGGAGAATATCAGTATTATCAGTATGAAATGACGGATGAAATTACCCGCTGTACAGCAAATAAGCTCTACTATAATGTGTTGGATACAACGGGTGGTCAGAGTGGATCTCCGATTTATACGTCTGATAACATCGCTTACGGTATTCATTGTTATGGTTTGAACTCAAACGGTGAAAACTCAGGAACAAGAATAACGGAGTGGAGATTTAACTATTTTAAGTCGTTTAAGGATTGACTTAAAATAAGCGAGGTTTTGTGACTTTCGATTTTTCTTTGCACAAAACAGTCGCTTGCAAGCGACTGCACAGGGGCATCGCCCCTGTGCAGTCATATAGAATAAATGATAAGAGTACGAAAGGAATAATAACTTATGAAGAAGATAATAACAATTTTGTTGGTAATGTTAATGGCTTTGACAGTACTTCCTGTCAGCGCGTTTGCTGCCGAGCCAGATGTGTGTGTTGATACAACGGATAATAATTTATCCGTGTATGAAAATGAAGAATATGTCGTTTCATATGATGATACAGCGTGTGAGATTATATCAAATGGATATAGTGGTGATGTTACGACAATGGATATTGACTACATCATTCTTAATTCTACAAATGTGATTTCTCGTGGAACATCCGTTTCCGGTTCATATACTTCTAGCAAATACGATGCAGGGTTGGCTGGATATAAATACAGAATATCTTTTGACTGGACTGCCAAAGTTAATAGCGAGGGAGATTATATTTTTGATAAGATCTCTAATCCCAAAATTACTACATATGAGAATTGGTTTCTTTTAGGCTTCACATGGTCCTATTACAACTATTCAATTACTCGAAACGTTTATTACAAATCGAATGGTGGAAAGTCTTTAACTTTTGAAACAAACTATAGTTTTGTCGTTTATGATGACTATGGATTTGATTATAATTTTAGTCAAGAGAATGTTAAAGTCGTGACGCTTGATTCGATTAGATAGCGCAAAATATGGAGGTTTATATGAAAAGATATGGCTTGTTGTTTTTAATAGTTTCACTCGTGCTTAGTATGGCATTGGGCTCTACAACTGTTTTTGCAAAGACAAATGAAGAATATGAAGATTCCAGTACTTCAAATGTTCAAGTAGTAACCGTAACTGATGTTGAACTTATGAATATGACCAATGTGGAAAATTTGACAAACCATATTGATGATAGTGGTATTGTTGTGGTTAGACACTCAAAATATACAAATTCTCAAATTGCTTCCAAACTCAAGATGGCTTTAACCATCACAGAACAGGGAGAGAGTCAAGACATTGCTTCTATTTATTACACTTACGGCGGCGGCAAACAAGGAATTTATATTATAAGCGGTAATGAATCTGAAACTTTGGATATAGATGGATTGATTGCTGAAGGAATTAGCATTATACAAGATAGACAAGCGAATAGGTCAACCCAATCGATAAATAGTATCGATTCAGCAACATCTCTCGGCTTCGTTGATGTGACTACGGCTGTTGAACCCAAAGGCAAACTTAGAGCAAGTTATGAAATTTTTACAGTCCAAAACTATCATGATCTGGATTTTTATATTGTAAAAGCAAACATTTCGGGGCTTCCAGGGTGTGTGTTGGCAAGTGACAATGGTAACTATAAAAAGGCATATCAAATTGAAGAACTGTCTGCAACCATCTCAACACCCACTACGAGTACATCTTTGGATGCATATGGTCCTCATAGAACTATAGATAGTTCGAGTTATTCGGTGGATGTTGGATTATCTGTAGATAGCGAAGGAACGATTGGTATAAGCGGAGGGTGGAGTTACTCAAGGAATATTGAAGATACGGACATTGATGCTTCATGCACAGATAAGAAAGCATATTGGGATATAACATTAGAAGATGATGCGCAAAAAAATTCATTTACATTTGAACCGTCAGCATCCTTCAAATGTCCTTATAACAAAGCATCTGTGCAGATCGATGTAAGTGCTTCGTGTGTTTTTGATTCGTGGTTTGCTTTTGAAGAAACTGTTAGTTTGAACAGAACCATTATTTGTACCCCCTCATCTCTATCAGATAATTGAGAGGTCTTGGATGAAAAGAATAATTTTTTATTGCGCACTTATGCTGTCTGGGATCGTAGGCTTTTCAAATTGGATCATCGCGACAAGTGTCGGTACAGCGAATTCGGCGGCTTGGGGCGGAGTTCACGGAAGTGATTGGTTATTTATTGTTTTGTTTGTAGGAATGTTCCTGAGCGGATTGATCGGTGCGATAATTGAACTTAGAAATGAGAGATAGCGCATTCCGTGTATAGCCCGAGTCTGTTAGCAGAAACAACAAATTTAACAGTGCATATTGCGAAACTCTAAAATATAGTTTTCGTGAAGAAATGTTTTTCAAACAATAATATGTAAGTAGCAAGGCGCAGCGGTTGAATGACTGCTGCGCCTTGTGAATTGTTAATACAGATACTTAGATTTTTAGGAAACTTTGCCTTGCCCAAACAATGTAATTATTATTAAGTACCCACCCAAAGATTTATAGTTTCGATTGCGATATAACCCCACGAAATGATTGCTTTTTCGTGAGCTAAATTAGAACTGTAAAAAGCAGTCAAAAACAAGTTTGACACCAACGCTGACACCAACGGTCGTAATATTCAATGATTTTCTGTGAGACACCGTATGAAATGAACTCGTCTAAAACCCTTGATTTTACTGGCTTTTTCGGACTATAAGGCATTATATAGAAATTGCACACACAATGTCTGCAATTTCTCATAACCCGGAGGTCGTGAGGTTCAAATCCCACCCCCGCAACCAATCAACCACCCGAAATCATTCGATTTCGGGTGGTTTTTCGCATAAAGTGAAGCTAAATCCGAAATGGCTTCACTTTTTTTATTTAATTTTGACCCCAATTTGACCCCAGCACTTTTTGTTCATGATGAACAAATGTGATGCTCAGTATATGTGCAACTTTCACAAAATGATTTGCGTGATCCCAAAATACAACAAGCAAGCATTTGATCAGACGCTTGCTTGTTTTTTTGTGATTTTTATGTCTTTAGAACACTTGTGCCGGATAGGTTAGTTGCGTGATCTAAATTTGTTTTGTTGATTTGCCTTTTCGACTGTCCTTGGTCGATTCAAAACTCACGTTCACAAGAAACTGAATCAACTCATCGGACGCATCGGGAAGTAGTACGGAGATCCAATGGAGCTTGTTCATGTGATAGGCGGGATAGACACCGTCGGATGCGCCGAAGGAGCCGAACATCTCGATTGGTAGCTTCAGATTGACTACGTCGATCACCTCGTCGCGCTCAAGCCCAAACTTCCGCCGTGGTACCCTCATCACAATGGCGTACCACTTACGGTTATCATGGTGCCTAAGCACCGCCGTCTCAAAATCCTCGTCAAAAGGATAGTCCGGCGATGTGCCGTATGTATTGAGACAGTATTCAAGAATTTGTTGTTTTGTCATCGCTGGTTCTACGGTTTCGTGCTGTTTTTTATAGTATCGAGCACACCTAGCAAATCACTTGCAAAACACTCCATTTGCTCTATACTTCTTTTTTGAGGAAAAAAGCTTATACTTTTAATTATAGCACCAGCGCCATAAATTACAGCAAATAATGTCACAATAGCAAATGTGTATGCGAACATAGTTCCTATACTTTCCTGCTTTGCAATGATTGCCGTAATTATTGCTATAATGGTAGGAATAATGAGAGTTTGTAACCAACGATCTCCTCTTGATTTTTCACACTCTTCTTCGGCTTTCAAACGGATAATTTTGGCTTGAATTCTATCATATAATTTTTGGATATCATCGTTACTTTCCTTATCAAATTGTTTTAGCCATTCATAAAGTTTCATACAGTAATTTTTATATTTACCATATTCTTGCGCACAAAATTCAATTTGATATTTTTCAGAGCGATGATAAAATATGCTCCCAAAAACAATTTCACAAACAATGCATATTAACGCAGCGACAGACCAACCCAGTATTGAAAATATTGCACCACAAACGCAAGATAACAATGTTAATGAAAAGAATATGATGACACCGATTGGACGACTTAATAATTTAGGCCAAAATGATTGCCTATTTTGTTTCGCAAATTTTAAGTATGCATAGAATAAATATGTTTCCATTTTTTCTCCTTACGCCGCCGGATACGTATTATAAACGTATTCGTACAATGTTTGCTTATAAATTGCTATTTCATTATCGCTATAGCTTTCAGGCAAGTTTGCCCACAAGAGGTCGCGAATCATAACGCTGATAATCGACTGCGTTTCCTCTTTGTCGCGCCAATGGTCAAGCTCGTGAATACGTGCTTTGATCTTGGTCAGCATCTCTTGTGCGAGCTTCTTAACCTTTTTGATGTCTTCTTTTGAAAGCGATTGTCCGCTTATCAAAAGGTTGTAAATGGAGAGTTCTTCGTCACTATCAAAGCCTTCTTTAACGTAACGTTTCTGTTCTTCGTCAAGGTCATTTACAAGCTTCATAAGATTCTCAAAGACAATAGCGATTTCATCCTTCTTGTTGTCCTTGTTATACTCGTCAACGATATCCTGATAACGCTGATAATAGTCGATACGCAAGGGATTATTACGCAGCATTTGAGCCAGACGCTGCTCAACGAGCGTTTGTAAATCCTTGAGGAGCAGATTCTTATTCTGCACTCTCTCAAACTCGCGACGCAGACGATCGAAATCAATATTACTAATATCAAATTTTTTGCTCTCAACGAGTCCTTCCGCGCCCGTGTGAACAACCGCCACGTACTCGCTGACAATCTGATTAATATGTGCCATCAGAGCGGAGTTGTCTGCATGAACGCGCTTTTCTTGGAGCTGATCGTAAATGGCGCTGATTGCGTTTTTATAGTGAACGGTTTCATCGGAAACCTCACCCTTTTCGATGTATTTGAACATACGGAAAAGCTCTCGCGCCTGAATCTCGAAACGCTTTTTGATTTCGTCAGTTGCACACATAGCGTTTGCTCCCGAGGCGACTAAAGCCAATTTTGTGAAATCGTCCGCATCTACCAATGACTTCAATGAAAATCCGTGTGCGCTCATATATGCGTCAATATCAGCGATTGTACGCTCAATCTTTGCAATCAGCTCGGATTTGTCGGGCGCGGGATCATCTCCGGGCTTACCGCCTTTTTCAGCGGTATAATCCGCAAGAGCTTGACGGAGTGCCTTAACAACACCGATATAGTCTACAACAAGTCCGTTGCTCTTGCCGTCACAAACACGGTTCGCACGTGCAATCGTCTGCATAAGAGTGTGAGCCTTCAAAGGCTTGTCCAAATAAATGGTTGCAAGAGATTTTACGTCAAATCCAGTCAACCACATGGCGCAAACAAACACGATGCGGAAAGGATTATCGGAGGCCTTGAACTCCTTGTCCATCTCGCGCTTTTCCATCTTGGTGCGGTGAGGAAGAATATCAAGACTCCAGTTATTGAATGTCTGAATCTCGTTTTGCTCTTGGCTGACGATTACCGCCATTTCGGTTTCCTTCATCCAAGCAATCTTTCTCTCCAACTCCTGAGCCTCTTGCTGTGTGGCAACTTTCAACTCTGACTCAAGCCCGGCAATCTTGTCTGCCCAATATTTCTGCGCGAGGTTATACATACGTACACAAGTTACCTTGTTTACGCACACAAACATTGCCTTGCCAGTCGTCCAAAGGTCAGAGTAATGCTCCACAAAATCCTTTGCGATGGTATCAAGACGAGGCCCGGATGTGATGATATGAATATCCTTTGCAAGTTCAAGCTCAAGCTTTGCCTGCTGATTTACGTCAAGGTCTGCCGCCTCAATGGCATCAAGAAGCTCGTCGTTGATCTCTGGATTGGTAATCTGAAGCATATCACTTCGATTTTCGTAGTAAAGCGGCACAGTTGCACCGTCATCCACCGCACGTTTGAAATCATAGATAGAAACGTAAGTGCCGAACGTTCGCTCGGTGATATTGTCGTACTTAAACAGCGGTGTACCCGTAAATCCGATACGGGATGCGGTGGGCAACACACGGCACATATTGTCGGCAAAGATGCCGTTTTGTGAACGGTGCGCCTCGTCCGAGAGAATAATAATATCGTGGTCGGGGGTAATGGGCGTTGCGTTCTCATCATTGAATTTTTGAATGAGCGTGAAAATAAAGCTCGGATTACCACGGAGCATTTCATAAAGCTTTGATCCACTTGAGGGTATGTACTGACGCGCCTTGCCTGAAAGACATCCGCAAGCCTCAAAGGTATCGCTGATTTGCTTGTTCAGCTCGTCGCGGTCGGTGAGGATCACAAAGGTCGGGCTACCCGTAAACTGACGGCGAATTTTCTGCGCAAGAAATACCATCGAATAGCTTTTGCCACTACCTTGGGTATGCCAGAATACGCCCAGCTTGCCGTTTTTCAGCTTTCTTGCCTTGTACGACTCCACCGCCTCGTTAACGCCGAGGTACTGGTGGTTACGTGCAAAGATCTTTGCGCACTTGCCGCCCGAATGGTCGAAAAGAATGAAATTTTCAAATAGATCCATAAAGTTTTGCTTATTACAGATACCCAGCAGCATCGTTTCAAGGTCAACAGCGCCTACTTCGTCCTCTTTCAGACGCTTCCACTCGTGGAAGAACTCGTACTTCGAGCCCATTGTGCCAACCTTGGCTTCAAGCCCGTTGGAGAGCATCAAAAAAGCGTTAAAATGGAAGAGCTGAGGAATGGTGGAGAGATAATCGGTGTAGTTGCAATCGTAGGCGTTCTTTACGTCTACGTTCTGCTTTTTCAGCTCTACAAACAAAAGCGGAATACCGTTGACAAAGCCGACGATATCGGTTCTGCGGCGGTAAAGCTCGCCGTGGATCTTCATTTCCTGCACGGCAAGAAAATGATTCTTTGTAGGTTCAGCGAAATTGAATACGGCAGCATTGCGGGATTCAAAGGTGCCGTCGGGCTTTTTGACTTGTACGGGGATACCGTCTCGGAGCATGGAATATTTCTCTTCATTAATCTGCATGAGCGTGGCAGATGCGGTATAGTTGCTGAGGGCCTTGACGGCAGAATCAGCATATTCTTCCGTCATCCAATAGTTATTGTCAAAGAGAGCTTGGCGCAAGTATCGCGTCAAAACGATCTCCTTGTATGATTTTCTGCCCAGCGTGCCGTTCTCACCCAACATCTCGGTGTTGTAGCCAAACACGACCTCCCAGCCAAGTTTGTCCTTCAGAACTTTTCCCGCACTGTTCTGAACAAGTATATTTTCGGAATATTCCCAGCTCATTGGAGTACCTCCTAAAAAAACTATTTAAGCGTGATTAACAATCTCATTAAATTTCCTGTTTGATACATAATATATTCAAGCACACTTTTACTTACTTTATCATGATGCTTTGCATAATTATTGTTGTAATTTGTGTAGGATTCCAACAATTTCTCAAAATTATTTTTTATTTCGGCTGGA
>JAZQGR010000030.1:0-50441 GCA_045540115.1 Eubacteriales bacterium | reverse complement strand
ATCGTCCCCTAAAATTCCCGTGTTTTTCCCACATAAGGAGTTTGCACTACATAATCGTAGGGCGGGGGCTTGCTCGAAACCCCCAAAACTCGCGTTCGCTCGTTTCGGGGAACCCCACGCGCTCCTCCCGTAAAACGGGCGACCAATGGTCGCCCCTACAAGAGAATTTTGAACGTCCTCGTAGGGGCGAGCATTGCTCTCCCGCGTAAAAACGGTGTTACATTCCATCCAAGCTAAAAACGGATAACGGTTTGACCGTTATCCGTTTTGCTTTCCGTTTAAATAAAGCCGCAGGTTGCATCCGAGGAGCGTTTGACCGAGGAATGGCGTATTGACGCATTTACTCTTCAACGTATTGCTTGAAATTACGAGCTCAGACGATGGATCAACAAGGACGAAGTCCGCGCTGTCGCCTTCCTTGAGGGAAAAGCCGTCACCGATTATCTCCGACGGCATAAGAGCCATTATTTCGGCAATTCTGCGAGGTTTTTTCTCAAGCTCCTGTAAATATGTCATTATGACGGGAAGCGTCGTTTCGATCGAGCAGAGACCGTACCGCGAGCCTCCTGTGGAGCTCTTTTCACTTACCGAGAGCGGTGTGTGAAGCGAGCTTACAGTATCAATGCTGCCGTCGTAAAGACCTTCGCGAAGCGCCTCGCGGTCGGCTGACGAGCGAAGCGGCGGAAGAAGCTTACAGTTTGCGCCGTAGAACGCGACGTCGTTTTCCGTCAGCGCAAGGTGGAACGGCGAAACGCCGACAGTCACGGACGCGCCCGCGCTCTTCGCGCTCTTTACCATTTCAAGAGCCTCACGGCAGCCGATCGCCGTAATATGCACCCTCGCGCCCGTCTCGTAAGCGGCGAAAAGGAGCTTACTGAGCTCTCCGCATTCGTCATAGCGCGAAAAGCCGACCGTTCCGCTCATTTTTGACGCGATGCCGCGCGCAAAACCGCCTTTTTCGGTGTCCTTGATGCCCGCGGAAATATACAGCGCGTCGTTTTTCTTTATTTCGGAAAGAATTTCGTAGATGTCTCCGTCACCGTAAAAGCCGTAGACTATGCCGTTTCTTTCGCCATCGGCGGATTTTTTTGCCCTTACAATTCTGCCGTCACCGAAGCATTCGCCGCCGAAGGTGACGATCCTTCTGTACCCGCCTACCGATGCCGCCGCAGATGCCGTTTCAAGCGATTCGACGCTGTTTCTTCCGATATCGTAGCATTTTGCACCTATGTCTGTAAATGCGGGGAGCAAAAGTGAGCCCTTAGCGTCGATGATTTCAACCTCGGCACCGTCAGGTACTTCGGAGATCACCCTCGAAACACCGTTTTCGACCGAGAAAAGAAGCCCTTTGCGCGATCCGTCGTACATTATGCAGTTTTTTACATTGTAGATCATAGAGGGCTCCTTTCTTTTCAAGTTATATTTTCAGCATATATCCCTTATTTCTGACCGTTACTATCAATCGCTCATCGAAGCGCAGGTCAAGCTTCTTACGGAGGTATCGGATATAAACTTCGACGACGTTTGAGCCGTTTTCGGAAGGGAAGATCAGCTCCTTTGCCTCGCTTCTTTCCACGACCTCACCTTTTTTCGACCACAGAAGCGTAAGAAGCTCGAGCTCCTTTTTCGAAAGGTCAATATTTTCTCCGCGGAACGTGACCTTCTCGCCGTCGATCTCAAGCCCGCCACGGTCATTTTCCTTTTTTCGATAACGCAACAACCCGTCAGCAAGCTTGCCCGCGTCAATCGGGCGCTCAATTACGATGATCCCGTCGGAATCGACCTCCTGATACCGACAGCAGACCACTTTTTCGGCGCCGACTGCGGTATTTTTTACGGTCTCAATAATCTCATCGTCAAGTATACCAACGACAAAGACAGCCTGATCCACACCGCCAGCCCTATCCGAGATGACCGCGCCGCGTTCGGTAAGCTCAAGCTCAATAAGCCGCGCCAGACGCTTCTCACTCAGATCTCCTATCGGATAAACAAGGACACTGCTCATATATCACTGAGCACTATTCGTGCTTCCGAGCCGATATTTCCGTCGTCAAGGATCGTTTTAAAGAAGAGCGCGCCGTCGTTTTCAGCGCCGTAGACCTTGAAAGAAGCGCCGAGCCGAGCCTCGTGTTGATAGTTTATCGAAAGGCTTGTCACGCGTTTTCCCAACATACCGGGGATAAATCCCGCGTAGATTCGGGGATAATTAGTATTATTAAGATGAATATTCTCGTCGCAGTCGCCGTAGACGACCTTGTAATCGCCGAGCTCGGAAAAATCAATGCCGTTCAGCCTGAGTCGCATGGGGGAAGCAACCTCAAGCTTATCCTCGTCGGTTCCGAAGCCAAGCTTTATCTCCTCAACGCGTATCGGCTGGCGCTTTTCAATGTCTATCACGCCCCAGAACGCCATCATCGCCGCGATCTTCTCGCCATTCCTTTCGATAACCGTACTTCTGTTATAGCCGTAGCCGCGAGCTTCGTTGAGCCACGAGGTAACGGTTATCTTATCCTGTGCGTAAAGCGGCTTGTAAATATCAACGGCAGCGCGACTGAGTATAAACGCCTTGCCGTCCTTTCTCAGCTCGTTCATTGTCGGGCCGTAGTCCTCGTGACCGAGGTTCGCAGTCTCCTGCATATATCTCATAACGGCACTCGCGCTCGCGATGCCGTTCAAATCGATTTCCTGAGAGCTGACCTTGAAATCATAAGAAAACTTCATTCTTTCGCCTCATTTTCTTCCTTATTATATATACCATTATACACGCCGCCTTTCTTCTTGTCAATCCATTTATTTTTCGCAAAAATCGTTTTCCATTTTTTGCCATTTAGATTTCTACATCGGCAGGGAAGTAGGAAAATATAAGTTCTTCGACCTATATAGACCGCCTACGACAGCCAAATTCCCTAAGCTCCGTACGCTTTTTGTGATATGGTATAGAAAAAGGAGGTCAAAAATGGGCATTAGAGAACTGTTTACAAGAAAAAAGGGGGAGGAAAAGTGTCGGTCTGTAATCTCGGTTCCGATCGGCAGAATTTTACCTAATCCCGCTCAGACGCGAAAAAACTATACTGAGCTTAACAGGCTGACCGAAAGCATTCGCCGTTACGGAATTATCGAGCCGCTGACGGTTCGCCCCGTGCCAAACGCCGAGCCTTCGGGATCCAAAAGAAAGAGCAATGCACCCGTTTACGAGCTTGTTTCGGGCGAGCGGCGACTTCGCGCGGCGAAGATCGCAGGGCTGAATGAGGTTCCCTGCATCGTTATGCCGCTCGATGACCGGAACGCCGCTGAAATGTCCGCCGTGACAAACAGCAATCGCATTCCGCTCACATTCTTCGAGGAGGCATCGGCGATGGCTTCGTTCATCGACGTTTACGGGCTGACGCAGGAGGATACTGCGGCGGTGTTCGGTATACCTAAGTCGGCGCTTTCGGGAAAGCTTCGGTTGCTGCGGCTCACCGGCGCGGAAAAGCTGATAATTACGGGTGGAGGTCTTACCGAACGGCACGCGAAAGCTGTTTTGAAGATCTGCGATCCCGAAAAGCGAATAAGCGTAATTCAGGAGGCGGTTCGGCTTGGTCTGTCTGTTTCCGAAACCGAGTCGCTTGTTGACTCCGTGCTTTGCCCTAGCGAGGAAAAGGGGAAAAAGCGCCGCGCGGCGATAAAGGATCCTCGTATCGTTTACAACACCATCGACAAGGCGATCGAAAGCATTGAGAACGCAGGCGTTTCGGTCGAAAAGGAGAGAAGGGAAAAGGGAGATACCGTAGAGCTGGTTTTCAGAATAAAGAAGCCGTCCCGTAGTATTCCCTCAAAATTCCCCGAATTTTCCCCTCCCGACGGAGTCATCACGTCGAAGGCTGTATAAGAAATTGTTTCACGTGAAACACATCGTTTCGCGTGAAGCTTTTTCTTTATATTGTTTCACGTGAAACGTTACAAATAACATCTGTCCGAATTTGTTTCACGTGAAACTTTTTTGTCCCATCTTTTTCCCTTAATTTTTCCTTATTTTTTCCACTTACGCTATTACTATTGACAATTTAAAGCAAAAGTTATATAATAAAAGCACCTTTTAACAAAAAAACAGGAGATTTCTTGTGGGAAAAACAATAGTTTTCGCCAACCAGAAGGGCGGCGTCGGAAAAACCACCTCCGCAGTCAACGTTGCGGCGGCAATGGGCGCGAAGGGAAAGAAGGTTCTGCTCGTCGACCTCGATCCGCAGGGCAACGCGTCAAGCGGCGTTGGCATCAATAAAAAGAATATGAAGCTTTCGAGCTACGACGTAGTCATCGGAAGAAGCACGGCTGAAAGCTGTGTTGTTGCGACGGAATTTGCCAATCTCTCGGTGATTCCTTCAAACATTTCACTCGCCGGCGCGGAATTTGAGCTTGTAACAACGGAAAAACGTGAATACCGCCTCAAAAATGCGCTCACACTCATAAAGGACGAGTACGACTACATAATTATCGACTGTCCGCCGTCGCTTGGAATACTGACGGTAAACTCTCTCGTTGCCGCAGATGCGGTCGTCGTACCGATGCAGTGCGAATACTACTCGATAGAGGGACTTTCGCAGCTTCTTTCTACGATCCGCTCGGTAAAGCGTCTTTACAATCCGTCGCTTGAGCTGCTTGGAATACTCATTACGATGTATAACGGTCGACTGAACCTGTCAAGCCAGGTAATGTTTGAGCTCAAGAAATACTATGCTTCGAAGCTCTTCAAGACGACGATCCTTCGTAACGTAAGACTGAGCGAGGCGCCCGGCTACGGAATGCCGATCATCTATTACGATAAGCATTGTAAGGGAACAGAGGCATATTACGCGGTCACGGACGAGATCTTGGAGCGAATCTGATCGCAAAAATACCCAAAGAAAGGAAAAACCATGGCAAAACCGAAGAACACAGGTCTCGGACGCGGCATTGAAGCTATTTTTCTCGATAATTCGGCAGAGGAAAACGGCGGCGTAACGATGCTGCGATTGAGCGAAATAGAGCCGAATCCCGATCAGCCGCGCAGAGATTTCGATCCCGAATCGCTTTCTCAGCTCGCTGAATCGATTGCTACCCACGGACTTATTCAGCCTATTGTCGTAAGAAGCACCGGAAGCGGTGAGTTTTACGAGATAATCGCGGGTGAGCGCCGCTGGAGAGCCTCAAAAATGGCGGGACTTACCGAGGTTCCCGTAATTATAATGGAAATCGATGACCGAAAGGCAGCGCAGGTCGCAATAATTGAGAACGTTCAGAGAGAGGATCTGAACGCGATCGAGGAGGCGTCGGCGTACCGATCTCTTATAGAGGACTACGGAATGACTCAGGATGAGCTTTCGAAGCAGATCGGCAAGAGCCGTCCCGCAGTTGCGAACATTTTAAGATTACTTGAGCTTCCCGACGAGGTTATGGCTCTCGTCAAGGAAGGAACGCTTTCGGCAGGTCACGCGAGAACCCTGCTCGGACTTAAAAACCCGATAAGGATCATTGGCGCGGCAAATACCGTTGTTAATAAAAATCTGTCGGTTCGCGAGACCGAAGCGCTTGTCAAGAAGCTTAACCGCATCGAAAAGGAGCTGAACGATCCGAAGCCGGTGATTGAAAAGCCGATCGTTGATTATTCCGAAGAGCTGGCAAAGAAAATGACAGAAAAACTCGGAAGAAAGGTCACAATTAGAGGCAATGGCAAGGCAAGAAAGCTGGAGATCAGCTTCTCCGACGACAAGGAGCTCGATGAGCTCGTAAACAAGCTCTGCGGAGCAAATATTTTCGACGACTAATAAAAAAGGCAAAAAAGAGGTAAAAAATCATGCTTGACATCAAATATATCAGAGAAAACCCCAACGAAGTTATAGAAAGACTTGCTCAAAAGGGCAGAGACGCAAAGGAAGAAATCGCAAAGATCCTCACCCTCGACGCTCAGCGCCGTTCTATCATAGCTGAAAACGAGCTTATGAAGGCAGAGCAGAACAAAACGAACAAGCTCATCCCGCAGTATAAGAAGGAGGGCAAGGACGTTGCCCCCATCTTCGCGCAGATGAAGGAGCTTGGTGCAAAGACCAAGGCAAACGACGAGCTTCTTAAGACCGTTGAGGAGCAGTTCAACGACCTTATGTACGCACTTCCCAACCTTCCCGACC
This sequence comes from Eubacteriales bacterium, assembly GCA_045540115.1. Classification (GTDB taxonomy): domain Bacteria; phylum Bacillota; class Clostridia; order Oscillospirales; family CAG-272; genus Colimorpha_A. The sequence goes on along the minus strand of JAZQGR010000030.1, from coordinate 44,298 downwards.
GTGACCTAAAGCCCGGCGGCAAGGAAAACAACGAGCCCCTCCGCTACTTCGGCGAGCCTCACAAGTTCGACTTCGAGCCGAAGAACCACGTCGATCTCTGCACCGATCTCGGTCTTATCGACTACAAGCGCGGAACCAAGCTCGCAGGAAGCGGCTTCTGGATCTATTCCGGCATCGGCGCACGTCTTGAATGGGCGCTTCTCAACTACTTCATCGATACTCATATCGGCAACGGCTACGAGTTCCTTCTCGTTCCTCACATGCTTGAGTACGAGTGCGGCTTCACTGCAGGACAGTTCCCGAAGTTTGCAGACGAGGTCTACAAGATCGCTAACCCGACCGACGACCGCATTCACTATATGCTTCCGACCGCCGAGGCGGCGCTCGTTTCGCTTCACAGAAACGAGATCCTGACCGAGGCTGATCTTCCTAAGAAGTACATCTCCTACACTCCATGCTTCCGCCGCGAAGCGGGAAGCTACCGCTCCGATGAGCGTGGAATGGTTCGCGGACATCAGTTCAATAAGGTAGAAATGGTTCAGTACACGCTTCCCGAGAAGAGCGACGAGGCGTTCGACGAGCTCGTTTCTCACGCAGAAGCGCTTGTAAGCGGTCTCGGATTCCATTTCCGCACCGTTAAGCTCGCAGCTGAGGACTGCTCGGCTTCGATGGCTCGCACCTACGATATAGAGATCCAGATCCCGTCGATGAACGGCTACAAGGAGGTCTCCTCGGTATCCAACGCACGCGATTATCAGGCGCGCAGAGGACAGATGAGAGTCAAGCGCGACGACGGAAGAATCGAATACGTTCATACTCTCAACGGCTCGGGACTTGCAACCAGCCGTATTCTCCCCGCTCTTGTGGAGCAGAATCAGAACGCTGACGGCTCGGTAAACGTGCCTGACGTTCTCAAGAAGTACATCGGAATGGACGTAATCGGAAAGTAATAAGTTAACAAGCGTTAACTTTATAGACAAATGAGTTTTGTGTCTTGCCTTTCCCTCAGGGGAAGGCAAGAAAGCATTCTTCAAATTTTTAACGTAACTGAAAGGAGCCTATAGCATGACGCTCGCTAAGCTTTTCACAGGCGGCAGCACAACCGCGGCATCGGTAATATGGCCGATAATCCTCGGCGTATTCATCGCGGTCGTGATAACATATATAAATAAGAAAACCGTTGGCAGGCTTGTAGATAAGCTCCTCGCTCTGCCTGCGGATAACGAGGAGAACGCCGTAACACTTGAAGAGATCGGCTTCGGCAAGAAAAGCTCGCTCCGTTATGCGCTCCGTCCGAGCTCGACTCTGTCAAATATTATAAAGCACACGGACGACGGCAAATACTATATTCCGGAGGATCAGCAGTACCGCGCAGAAGTCGTTTTCACGCAAAGCAAGCTCTCGCCGATGACACTGATATTGTCGGCAATTTTGCTGATCGTGGCGGGAAGCTCTCTTTTAAACGTGCTTCCGAGTATCGTCAATATCGTAAAAGGTCTTTTTTGAGGATAAATAATGAATAAATTAAACCTGAAAAAGAAATATCACAAGCCGTATGAGCTCGTTCTCTACGCGCTTGGCTTTGCCGCGGTGCTTATTCTTGTGACCGTTCTTTTCGCATACATTTTCGGCTTCCGCTACTTCAAGGTAACGACCTCCGACGGAACGATCAAGTTCATCGGACGTATCGACAGTAGCGGCGCACTTGAGTCGGGTACGCTCTATTATTCCGACGGCAAGACGGGCAAGATCTACTCCAAGACCTCGACGGTCAAATATTCCGACGGAAGCGTATATGAGGGTGTCCTTGTCAACCTTCAGAAGAGCGGCAAGGGAAAGATAACCTATTCAAACGGCGATACCTATGAGGGCGAGTTCAAAAAGGACAAGATATCGGGTGTCGGCGAATACGTTTTCGATAACGGAGACATTTACGAGGGAGAATTTAAGAACGGCAAAAAGCACGGAACGGGTAAATACACCTTCGCCTCCGACGGCTCCTATTACGAGGGAACTTTTGTTGACGATTCCAAAAACGGTAACGGCGTTTTCGTTCAGGCGGACGGCACAAGATATGAGGGCAGCTATACGAATGACGTCAAAAACGGTCTCGGCAAGCTGACCTTTGCCAACGGCGATACCTACGAGGGCGAGTTTATAAACGACGTCCGTTCGGGCGACGGAAAATACACCTGGGCAAACGGCGACGTTTATGAGGGCGAGTTTTACAATAACCTTATGCACGGTTGGGGAAAATACGTTTGGGCAGAGGGACGCGTATATGAGGGCGTCTTTGAAAACGGCGTGATCGTCCGTGTCGATACCCCCGAAAGCCCCGATGATACGGAATCTCCCGATGAAAGCGGAACGCAGACGCCTGCCTGATAGAAACCTATAGGAGCATAACATATTTATGTGGGGCATCTTTGGAATTGCGCATATTATCAGTTGGCCTATTGCAGCAGGCATTATTCTGGCGCTCTATTTTCTTCTCAAAAACAAAAACGAAAAGACGCAGAGAATCGTGCTTTTCGTCCTTTCGCTCAGCGGAATAGCTGCTATAATATACAACCTTCTCAGATGGGGCACACCTCTTGAATACCTGCCCTTGCATCTTTGTTCAATAAATGCTATCATTCTTCCGATAGCGATCTTAACAAAAAGCAAGACGATAGGCAATATGTTGGTTCTCTGGTGCCTCGGCGCACTTGCGGCAGTGCTTTTGAATTTTTATGCCGAATCGGCAAGCGACGTGCTCAGTGCAAGGTTTATGTTTTTCTATTTGCCGCACGTCCTGGAGTTCGGAATACCGGTAATCGCATTCAAGCTCGGTATCATCAAGCTCGATTACAAAACGATACCGCGTATCCTGATTTTAACAGCGGCTATCTACACGGCAGTGCATCTTATAAATCTCGGGCTTATCGAGTACACGACGGTAAACAAAATAACCGATACCTACGGAAACCCCTTGCACATCAATTATATGTACTCAATTCAGCATGAGGGCTTCCCGCTGTTAAGCACATTTTGGAAGATAATTCCGCACAGCTACTGGTATATGTTCCTCGTTTTCCCGATAATCTTCATATATCTTGCGATAGTTTATCTGCCGCAAATAATCAGAGAAAAGAAAGCAAAGAATGATCTATGCGAATAACAAGCGCTACTACACGTACGACGCTTTTTTGAAGGAAAAATTCGGATCAAAAACGATAAAAATCCCCCTTGACGGGGGATTTTCCTGTCCTAATATAGACGGCACGAAAGGAAGAGGCGGCTGTACCTACTGTACGAAGGAGGCGCTTCCTTACCGAGGAAAGCCGATAATCGAGCAATTTGAGCTCGGTCGCGAGCCGCTTATCAAAAAATGGGGCAGAGAGGGCATAAAGGAGCAATTTATACCCTATTTTCAGGTATTTTCGGGCACTTATGCGCCAATAGATAAGCTGAGGAAGCTCTATTACGAGGCGCTTGAGCTGCCGAATACCGTCGGACTTTCGATAGCAACGCGAGTCGATTGCCTGAACGACGAGGTCGTTGACCTCTTGAACGAAATAAACGAAAAAACCTTCCTCACCGTCGAGCTCGGGCTTCAGACGGTTCATGAGGAGACGGCAAAGAGTATCAACCGCGGACACAGCTTTGAGGAGTTTCTTAACGGCTACGAAAAGCTACATGGCATCAACAGATGCGTTCATCTGATAAACGGTCTGCCGGGCGAAAGCCGCGAAATGATGTTAGAGAACGCGAAAACTGTCGCGTCACTGAGTCCGCACTCGGTGAAATTACATATGCTTTACCTTGAAAATGGCACGAAAATGACCGAGGAATATAAAAAAGAGCCATTTCATATCCTTTCTCTTTCGGAATACGTCGATATTACCGTCACTCAGCTCGAGTATTTCCATCCCGAAACGGTCATCGGACGACTGACGGGCGACGGAAAAAGGGAAAACCTCGTCGAGCCGCTCTGGTCGCTGAAGAAATTCTGCGTTCTGAATGAGATCGATAAGGAGTTCAGAAGAAGAGATTCATATCAGGGCATAAATTTCGCGGATTAAAGGCAAAATAACGTGGCAAAGCTTCGCCGCGTTGTCGTAGGGCGGGGGCTTGCTCCCGCCGTTTCCAAAGGAAAGTAACATCGTTTATATTCGGCGGGAGCAAGCCCCCGCCCTACAAATTAACGTTCAATATGCCTTTTATACGAGAGAGGTTTCCCCTCCCGCACAAAAACGATGTTACTTAATATCCCTCACTCGGAGCAAATAATGGACAACATACTCACAGGCAAAGAAAAACCGCTATATATAAAATATCTGATCGCCGCATCGGGAAGCGCGATGGTTTCCTGCATATTCGGAACAATCGACGGAATAATGATAGGCCGCTATCACGGTCCGTCGGGAAGCGCCGCGATCGCGGTGTTCAACCCGCTTTGGGGCTTCATATTCTGCCTCGCACTGCTTTCGGGCATCGGCGGCTCGGTGCTTTTTGCAAACAGCAGAGGAAAAGGCGACGAAAAGAACGCACAGCAATTTTTCACGCTGTCGCTCGTTTTCGGCGCAATACTGTCGGTCATCGCGATGCTTGCGATAGGCATTTTTCAGGACCCGCTTTTCCGTTTGTTCGGAGCGGACGATGAGCTTTTACACCTATGCAAGCTATACTTAAGACCGATTCTGTATTCGATCCCGAGCTGTATCTTCAACACGATCCTCTCCTCATATCTCCGCAACGACGATAACCCGAATCTTGCAACGGTTGCAGTCATTATCGGCGGAGTTTTCAACTGCTTTGGGGATTATTTCTTCATTTTCACCCTCGATATGGGCATTTACGGTGCAGGTCTGGCGACGGCGCTCGGACAGTTTATTCCGATCCTTATAATGCTTACTCATTTTTTCCGCAAGAAGAACACTCTGCGCCTCGTAAAGACCGAAAGACCGCTCAGTAAAATAGGGAAAATAACACAAAACGGCTTCTCGACCGCGATAAACGATTTCGCGATAGGCGTTATCTCGATACTTTTCAACAGACAGATAATGAAGCACCTCGGCACGAGCGCCTTGGCGGTATACGGCGTGCTCGCCTGCATCACGGCGTTCGCACAGTGCCTTGCGTACGGCACGGGACAGGCCGCTCAGCCTCTTATTTCGCAGAACTACGGAGCGAAGAATTTCGGCAGAATACGAAAGTTTCTAAAATACGGAATATTCACCTGCGTGATTATGGGAATATTCTGGGCGGCTCTCACGCTTATGTTCCCGAACGCGATAGTAAAGCTTTTTATGAAGCCGACGCCCGAGGTCGTGAAGATTGCCCCCGCGATCCTCCGCGCCTACGGTATATCCTACCTGCTTTTGCCGTTCAATATCTACGCGACCTACTATTTCCAGTCGATTATGCAGCCGAGAGTGTCGACAGCCGCATCAGTAATGCGCGGAATCGTCATCAGCGGCATACTTGTCCTGATCCTGCCCCTCATCTTCAGCGCAAGCAGTATCTGGTACGCGATGCTGATAACAGAAGTGCTCGTCACAATCTTCAGCGTGTATTATATGAGAAAATGCAATAAAGAACTGTATTAAAAAAGCAGAGCTTCGGCTCTGCTTTTTATTATTCGGAATATAGCTCGTCGAAGTACCAACGCGCGGGGTTTTCGTGGATGTATTTGACTATCTTTTCATAATCTTTTTGATCTCGTAAAACATGTTCGAAAAATGAAGTTTGAAACAAATTACTGGATAATCCTATTTTTTTGCATTCCCGCGTTGTTAATGATTTATAGGCACATACGATGTCTACAACCGTAGGGCGGGGGCTTGCTCCCGCCGTTCTGTTTCCCAATATAATGACGGCATGGATATGGTTCGGCATTATAACGTATCTGTCAATTTTCAAAAAAGGATACCGTTTTTCTAACGACAATAATTGTTCTTCAGCTATTTGCCCGTATTTTGTATATTCAATACCTTTGGTAACGGCGGGAGCAAGCCCCCGCCCTACGGAAACGTCGTTAAAATCTTGAATACGTGATAACAGAAATTTTCGTCCCTCAGTGCATATTGTTATAAAATATGCGCCCGCTGAACTATAATCGTATTTTTTTAATCGAGGATGTTTCCTCTTCGGTAGTTCCTTATCCATTTCATCGCCCATAATATTATATCAAATCACTATCAACAGAGATTAACTGCGCAATATCCACTTCCAATGTTCTTGCAAAAATCACAAGGTCAATATCGGTAACGAATCGCTCTCCGTTTTCTACACGGCGGATAAAATAATGGTCTACGTCATATCCGAGAAGCTGCATTTTTGCCGCTAATTTTCTTTGCGACATTTTCTTTTCCTTGCGTATCTGCATTATTTTTTGACCTGTAATGTTATTTTTCCCATCTGATGCTTTGATCTTAAACATTTTTCCCCCGATAAATAAAAAAATTTGTTGAACACTATTTACTTTTTTATTATTCTATGCTATAATTAGCAAAGAATTGGTGAATAGTATTCAACAATTTAAGTATTTAATTTTTTGGAGGAAAAAACAAATGAAAAAAACAATTAAAACAATCAGTATTATTCTATGCGCAATAATGTTCGTTACTTTATTTACGGCTTGTGGTAAGCTGTCAGAAAAGGATGTTATTGGAGTGTGGATGTCCCAAGAAGAAGATAAAGAAGATTATTTTGTTACTCTTTCAATTGAAGAAAATGGTAAATGCTCGATGTTAATTTTAGATATGAACACCGCAGCAATGGAGAGTGATGATGGAACTTGGAAAATAAAAGATAATACTTTGATCTGCGTTTTTTCAGATGTTACTATGGAGTTAACCTATGAACAGGGAAAGCTTATTACGACAAATGGTAAAATCCTTACTAAATCTGATAAATAATCAACTTAATCCATTGTGTATCTTATAATTAGGAGTAATAAAAATCTTGTTAAAATATTTATACAATACCAGAACTGGAAAACTTCATATTGAAGGATACTGTCATAATGCTATAAGCGGAAATCCAAATATGAAATCATTTTACTCGGAAAAAGAAGCATTAGCTTACGATGGGCGCGCGGTAGGATTTTGTAAACTATGCGAAAAGAAACGTGCATCTAAAATAAAATAAAAGGATATATAATTATGAAAAAGGTTCTAATCTTAATTTTAGGGCTCGTGTTATGTCTCACTCTCTGCGTAGCATGTAGCGAAGAAGATACTATTGATGAAAACGAGGCAATTTCCAAAGCAAAATATTCCAATGAAACAGCTGACCAATTGTCTTTATTACTTGGTTTTTCGTCATATGAAAAACCAATTTATACGTATTCCTCTGCTCAGAAAAATAGTGATGGCGACTGGACTATTGTTTTAGAAGGAAAAATGAGCGGATACAAATTTAGTGATAAATATAGAGAAAATAAAATAACAAAAGAATTTAGATACACTACAACTGTTACTGATTGGGGATCTGTTTTGCGCGGTGATTTAGTTGATTAATAATATACTAATATTAAGAACTAATAGCATTTAAAAAGCAGAGGCGTTTGCCTCTGCTTTCCTTTTTTTACTCTTCTATTTCAATCTCGACAGCTTCGGTTTCGGTTTCTTCTTCCGATTCTTCTTCCTCTTCCTCAACGACTGCGAAGTTACAGATCTTAGCGTCGGTTCGCATTACGATGACGCCGGAGGCGGTTCTTCCGTAGATGGAGATTTCACTTACACGGGTACGGATAACGATTCCCTCGTCGGTGATGAGGAGGATATCATCGGTCTCGTCGACCGCCGCGATGCAGGCGAGCTTACCGGTCTTATCGGTAATATTATGGCATCTCATACCCTTACCGCCGCGGTGGTGTGCAGCGAAATCGGCAAAGTCACATCTCTTACCGAAGCCGTTTTCGGTAATTGTAAGGAGCATCTTGCTCTCGTCAACTACCGTTACGCCGGCAACGTAATCGTCTTCACCGGGACGGATACCGATAACGCCACGTGCGTTTCTACCCGTCGGAGTGATAGAGCTAACGGCAAATCTGACTGCGTTACCCTGTGCGGTCGCCAAGAACAGCTCGTCCTCGTCATTCGTCAGACGAACGTAGATAAGCTCGTCGTCCTCGTCGAGTGTGATAGCACGCTTACCGCCCTTTCTCTGATAAGCGAACTCGGAGATAGGAGTGCGCTTTACGATACCGTTCTTGGTAACGAAGGTCAGGCAGTTTTCGCCCTCAAAGCTATCAACGGACACGAGCGCCGTGATCTTCTCGTCCTTTTCAAGCTCGACGATATTGACAGCCGCCGTTCCCTTTGCGGTACGGGAAGATTCGGGGATAAGATACGCTTTTCTTACGTGGATCTTACCCGACGTCGTGAACATAAGCAGGTGCGAATGGGAGTTGACAGCGACCATCTGGTCGACAACGTCCTCTTCCTTCGTCGTCATGCCGATAATTCCCTTACCGCCTCGTCTCTGTGCCGAGTAGGTATCGGAGGGAATACGCTTGATGTAGCCGTCCTTCGTGAGGGTAATAACGCATGTATGACGCTCGATGAGATCCTCGTATACGATCTCCTGCTCAGCAGGAACGATATCGGTACGGCGAACGTCGGCATAGCGGCTCTTGATCTCAAGAAGGTCGTTCTTGATGATCTCCTTGATTCTCCACTCGTTTGCAAGTATATCCTCAAGATCAGCGATAAGCGCAACGAGCTTCTTAAGCTCGTCCTCGACCTTCTGTCTTTCAAGGCCTGTGAGCTTACCGAGAGTCATCTCAACGATCGCCTGAGCCTGAACGTCTGTAAGTCCGAATCGCTCGCAAAGCGTTTCCTTAGCGGCAGGAATGCTCTCGGAGGTCTTCATTATCTCGATTATTTCGTCGATATTGTCGGTTGCGATAATGTAACCCTCAAGAATATGCGCTCTTGCCTTCGCCTTTGCGAGATCGTAGACCGTTCTGTTGCGGATAACGTTCTCCTGATGCTTGATGTATTCGTCAAGAATTGCGGGAAGCGAAAGTATCTTCGGCTCGCCGTTGACGATAGCAAGCATATTTATAGAGCAGGTATCCTGAAGCTGTGAATACTTATAAAGCTGATTAAGTATGATCTGACCGTTAGCGTCACGGCGGTAGTCAACGACTATCTTGATTCCGTGCTTACTCGACAGATCGCGAATGTCTGTTATTCCATCAATGCGCTTATTGCGTACAAGGTCGGACATCGCCTCAACGAGCATACTCTTATTGACCATATAAGGTATCTCGGTGATCGTGATAGTGCGCTTTTCCTCGTCAATATCCGCCTTTGCGCGGACCATAACGCGTCCCTTACCCGTCGTATACGCCTCAAGGATTCCGTTTACGCCGTAAACGGTTGCGGCGGTCGGGAAATCGGGGCCCTTGATGTAGTCCATGAGCTGAGGAACGGTACAGTCGGGGTTCTCCATACGGAATACCGTCGCGTCAACTACTTCGCCGAGGTTGTGAGGCGGAACGTTCGTCGCCATACCGACGGCAATTCCGACAGCGCCGTTTACGAGGAAGTTCGGGAAGCGTGAGGGAAGCACGTCGGGCTCATCGCGTGTGTTATCGAAGTTCTTGTTCATCTTAACGACGTTCTTGCCGAGGTCGCGCATCATTTCGTCGCTGAGCTTAGCAAGACGCGCCTCCGTATAACGGTAAGCTGCAGGCGGGTCGCCGTCGATCGAACCGTAGTTACCCTTACCTTCAACAAGCGGATAACGGTAGGAGAAGGACTGCGCCATTCTTACCATTGTTCCGTAAACTGCGGCGTCACCGTGCGGATGGTAGCGTCCGAGAACGTTACCGACGGTCGTCGCACTCTTACGGAAGGGATTGTCGTGTGTGAGATTGTCCTCATACATAGCGTAAAGGATTCGTCTCTGACCGGGCTTCATACCGTCGCGGACGTCGGGAAGCGCACGGGAGATAATTACGCTCATCGAGTACTGGATAAAGGAGGTCTTTACTTCCTTTTCCATTTCAATGTCAACGATCTTCTGGTCGGGATAGATTATTGACTTCTTTTCTTCTTTGCTCATTTTATGTCCTTTCCTTGTTCAAGATAGGTTTTGCTTGTTTATTACGTATTCGCTTTCAGTGATTTCAAGATTTTTTAGAATATCTCGGCACACCAAATCAAAATTTGTGTTTATATCGTGATTTTTGTATCTTAATACTTTAATTCCAAGATCTTGTAAAACCTTGTCTCGCGTTTTGTCTTTTAAATGATTTTCTTCTCTGCCGTGTTGGGAACCGTCGAGCTCGATTGCGAGCTTTTTGGAGGCGATGAAAAAATCGAGAATATAATTCGAAATAATTTTTTGACGGTTAACTGTAACAGGCAAAAACTTTAGAAAATCATACCATAGATGCTTTTCTTCGTCAGTCATTCCGGTACGCAACTTTTGAGAGTTTTTTACCAGATTAGGATTATAGATATTTTTCATAAGCTATTACATTAACAAGAGATGCTGAATTTGCCTTCCCCTCAGGGGAATGGTGCAAGAGGTATACCTCAAGCGGATGAGGTGTAGGACGCAAAGCGTCCGTTACCAATACAATGTAACTTATATTTAACGCCGTCTGCGACGGCTACACCTCATCCGTCTGCGACTGCGCGCATCCACCTTCCCCTGAGGGGAAGGCTAATTTTCGTCTCATCTGACTTTGAAAATTGATCTGAGTTTTTCACATTCCAGCTTGATATTGAAGTAGCAAAAGCTTTGCCACGCTGTCTTGCCTTCCCCTCAGGGGAAGGTGTCACCAAAGGTGACGGATGAGGTGAACGGGGTTCACAAAAGCGAATATAATGAGCTTTTGGGGTTCCCGAATCAGCCGTCGAAGACGGCGTTACATTTCTGATGTAACATTGTTTTGGTAACGGACGCTTTGCGTCCTACACCTCATCCGAGGTTTACCTCTTACCTTCCCCCTGAGGGGAAGGCTAATTTGCGTTCATCTGATTACACAAGTTGATCTGAGTTATCCACAGGTTTTCCCCTGTGGATAACTTTTGCGTCGGCTCTAAAATTGCGGTGTCAGTTGTGGAAAACTACCGCCGTTTGCATTTTTTTGCCTTTTATGCGTGGAAAATTCACTTTACTGTGGAAAAGTTTTGCACATTTTTCCGAGTTATCCACAGTTTTATCAACATAAAATTTTGTTTTTTCGTGTTGTAAAGTGTCAAACTATCGGCTTTACGCACTGTTTTGTCGGGTATACCTCAAAAGTTTTCCACAGAAACGGTCATATTGTGGAAAACTCTTTTTATTTTTCCACATTTATGTTTTTGCGTTGTGAATAAATGAATAATTGTAGGTTAGGGTTTATCAAATCGTTTTGAAAACCTCGCCACGATTTTGTAGGGACAGGCGTCCTCGACTGTCCGCAATGCCACAATTAGATTGTCTAAAACAAACGATGTAACGCAAATACTCAAAATCTCAAAATGAAAATGCTTTACTTTTATAACGGACAGTCGAGGACGCCTGTCCCTACACCCTCTCCGCCCGTGGCTTGCCACTTGCACCATCTCCCAGAGGGCGAGGCAGAACAACGTTACAAAGCTTCGTTAAATCGAAAGGGGATTCCAAAGGGGAAAACGTTTGAAAATTTGCCCTCGCAAATTTTCATCGGTTTGCCCCTTGGCGCATTTTCTTTTGGAACTTTTCTTTGTGCGAGCAAAGAAAAGTGGGAAAATCAAATATCCAAATTCTCCGCATATCTTGCGTTCTGCTCGATGAACTCGCGTCTCGGTTCAACTGCGTCGCCCATAAGAAGCGAGAACATCGCGTCGCACGCCATTGCGTCCTCCATTGTAACGCGAAGGATCGTTCTTCTCTCGGGGTCCATAGTGGTCTCCCAAAGCTGTTCGGGGTTCATCTCACCAAGACCTTTATATCTGTCGGCACGGATATTTGCTCCGCCGCCGAGCTTCTCGATACAAACGTCTCTTTCCTCGTCGGAGAAGGCGTAAAGCTCCTCGCCCTTACCGCTCTTACGGTAAATCTTGTAAAGCGGAGGCTGTGCAAGATACACGTGTCCGTCCTCAATGAGCTTTCTCATGTGACGGAACAAGAACGTAAGAATAAGTATTCTGATATGCGAACCGTCGACGTCGGCATCGGCCATTATGATTATCTTGCCGTAGCGGAGCTTATCGGGGTTAAATTCCTCACCGATTCCGCAGCCAAGCGCCTGAATTATCGGGATAAGCGACTGGTTTGCATAAACCTTATCGCGTCTTGTTTTTTCTACGTTAAGAACCTTGCCGCGGAGCGGAAGGATCGCCTGAAAGCGGGGATCGCGTCCTGTTTTCGCAGAACCGCCCGCGGAATCTCCCTCGACGAGGTAGAGCTCAGTATGCTCTGCGTCCTTTTCCTGACAGTCTGCGAGCTTTCCGGGGAGAGCCGAGCCCTTATCAAGAACTCCCTTACGAGCCGTTTCACGCGCCTTACGAGCAGCCTCACGTGCGTGTGCTGCGGAGGTAGCCTTGTCGAGAATGAGCTTCGTTATCGCGGGATGCTCTTCAAAATACTCAGAGAGCTTCTCAACAACGAGCTGACGGACAAAGGAACGCATCTCGGAGTTACCGAGCTTACCCTTCGTCTGACCCTCGAACTGCGCGTCCTTGAGCTTAACGCTGATGATAACGGTAAGTCCCTCACGAACGTCCTCGCCCGTGAGCTTATCGTCGCCCTTTAAGAAGTTATGACGGCGTCCAAATTCGTTAACTACGTCGGTAAGAGCCGCCTTGAATCCGGCTTCGTGAGTACCGCCCTCAGGGGTAATTATGTTGTTAGCAAACGACATCATTGTCTCGTCGTAGCGAGTCGTATACTGAAGCGCGACCTCAGCCGACTGGAAGCCCTTCTGAACCTTCATATAGATGACCTCGTCACCGACGGTCTCGCAGTGCTTCTGCTTGTTTATATGCTCGACAAAGCTCTTGATACCGCCCTCGTAGTGGAGAACGTCCTCTCGGACCTCCTCGCCACGCTCATCACGCATAACGATACGAATACCGGGATTAAGGAACGCCTGCTCTCTCATACGGTTGAGAAGCGTATCGTATTCAAACACAGTTTCTTCAAATATCTCGGAATCGGGCATGAAGCGGACGTAAAGACCGCGCTTTGAGGTCTGACCGATCTTCTCAAAGGGCTTGTCCGTCTTACCTCTCTTAAACGAGCCGGTAAACGCTTCACCGTTATAGCAGTCCTCGTAAGTAAGCCACTCGGAAAGAGCGTTAACGACCGATGCACCGACGCCGTGCAGACCGCCCGAGATATTGTATCCTCCACCGCCGAATTTACCACCGGCGTGAAGGATGGTAAATACGACTTCGGGAGTCGGGATTCCCATTTTATGGTGTATAGCGGAGGGTATTCCACGTCCGTTATCCTGAACCGACGCGCTTCCGTCACTATGGAGCGTAATTATGATGTCGGTACATTCGCCCGCGAGCGCCTCATCGATACTGTTGTCGACGATCTCGTAAACGAGATGGTGAAGTCCGCGGATCGAGGTAGTACCGATATACATACCCGGTCTCTTTCTTACCGCTTCAAGTCCTTCAAGAACTTGTATTTGGTTTTCGTCGTAGGTCTGATTCTGTGTCATCTTTTTTTCCTTTCTTTGCGGAGATTTCTCCGCATTCTTGCTTTCCATAATGGAAACAAAGCTTTGCCACTTTGTCTTACCTTCCCCTCAGGGGGAAGGTAAGAGGTAAACAAGAGGCAGTGCCTCGGATGAGGTGTAGGTTGCGAAGCAACCGTTGTTAAAAGTTAGTAACATTGTTAAAGTAACGCCGTCTGCGACGGCTACACCTCATCTGTCCGTGGCTTTGCCACCTTGCACCATTCCCCTGAGGGGAAGGCAAGTTATCGTTCACTTTAATTCTATAAATAATTATTCAACTCTGCCGATGAGGGCTTGCGTTGAGATCTGGGAAAAGTACACTTTTCCGTCGTTTGTAAGTATAAATGACTTCGGGACTTCTTCAAAAAGTGCTTCGGTCATACCGTTTTTTTCTCTACCTTTAAGAAATTTTTTCGTATCTACCGATACTGTTGCGGTATCCATGTCGAAGATACCGATTATATTTTTTAAGCGTAGATTTTTATTGTTTCCTGCATGTAAGAACATACTGCGTAGGCCTTTCGTTTTTTTCGCATTTCTTTTCGCACGAAAAGAAACGCTCGCAAAGAAACGTGCCAAGGGGCAAACCGTTTGAATTTTGCAAAATCAAAATTCTGCACACGTTTTCCCCTCCTAAATCCCCTTTCGGTTTAAGGAAGACGCGCCACGTCGTCTTGCCTTCCCCTCAGGGGAAGGTGGCGGCGCAGCCGACAGATGAGGTGTAGGCGGCAACGCCGCCGTATAAAAATCAATTAACAACCCCGTTATTTACGTTATAAACCTTACAGGGTGTATCAATTTTATCGCAAGAGGTAATGATAACCTGCTTTTTGTCGATGCCGGATAGGAGGTATTCACGTCGCTTTTCGTCAAGCTCGGAAAGAATATCGTCGAACAGAAATACAGGATAGCTTCCGCTGACCTCGCGTGAAAGCTCACCCTCGGCGATTTTCATTGAAAGCGCAACCGATCTTTGCTGTCCCTGCGAGCCGAATGCACGTGCTTCACGTCCATTCAGCATAATTTCGATATCGTCCTTATGCGTACCGTACAGAGTTGCGCCGAAGCGCAGCTCACGGTCGCGGTTTTCGGTAAGTAGAGACAGGTATTCTTCCTTCGTTTTCCGAGTCTGATAAGAAAGCTTAACGCTTTCCTTGCCGCCCGTCATATCGTTTATTATCTCGTCACTTACGACGCTCAGGCGCGAAACGTAAATATCGCGCTTTTCCGATATAATTTCCGCCTCGGTCGCGAGTTGCTCTGCGTAGACATCGGATAGTAAGAAAATATTGTCGTCCCGACGGTCACGCGCCATTTTGATGAGCGCGTTTCGCTGTGAAAGCAGCGCGTTATACTTCTGGAGTGACTTCAGATACTCGGTATCTGTCTGCGACAGCGCATGGTCTATAAATTTTCGTCTCACCGACGGGCCGTCCTTGACGATAGACAGATGCTCCGGGCAGAACAGCACGGCACGGAACTTACCGACGACCTCCGATAATCTCGTTATCGGAACTCCGTTTAAGGAGCAGAAGCGTTTACCGATCCTCGGAACAAAGCGGAAAAGCATTTCGTTTTCGCGCTTACCGTCGAAAAAGGTCATTTCGATCTGTCCGTACTCGGCTCCGAAGCGTACAAGCTCGTTTTCATGTACTGTACGGAAGGAACGCCCTCCCGCGAAGAAATACACTCCCTCGAGAATATTCGTCTTTCCCTGCCCGTTTAAGCCGTTAAAAACGGTAACGGTAGGCGACGGAGTTACGGAGGCGTATTCGACGTTACGAAAATTCTTATAGACGATCTTACGTATAATCATCCGTTAAGACGGACGGGGAGAATGAGAAGGAGGAACTTACTCGGGTTCTCAGACGCTTCTTCAACCGTCATACTCATAAGAGGAGAGGTAAGGCAGAGCTTGATCCTCTCGCAGTCACATACCTTGATAGCATCGTAGAGGAATCGGCAGTTGAAGCCGATCTCGATGTCCTCGCCCTCGTGGTGAACCGAAATTACGTCGTTAACCCTGCCGGTGACGGAGGAGGAGGCGATCGTAAGCTGTCCTTCCTTGACCGTGCAGATGACGGGGCTCGGGATCTGTCCCGCTCTTCTTTCCTCGGTAACGAGAAGTGCTCTTTCAAGCGCCGAAAGGAGGTCGGCTGTATCGAGAGTTACGAAGATCTTGGGCGCTTTTGGGATAAAGCGGTCGTAATCTATATACTGCGCGTCAATTCTTCTCGTAAAGAGGACAAATCTGCCTACGAAGAAGATGATGTGCTTTCTTGCTACGTAAATTTCCATTTCCTTATCGCTGTCGGAGATGAATCTCATAAGCTCGGAAACGCTCTTTCCGGGGATAATTACGTCGAATGCAAGCTCGCTTGTGCCGACGCTTTCCATAGGATCTGTCTCGGTAACGACCGAAAGGCGGCTTCCGTCGCAGGAAACTGCCGAGAGGACACCGTCCTCGACCTTGAGGTCAAGACCGTTAAGCTCGGGCTTTACGGAGTTGACAGCAATTGCAAACTGCGTTTTCTGAATGATAGCGCGGAGCGCGTCCTGACGGATCTTAAAGCCGCGGTCGCCGCGGAGCTCGGGGAGATCGGGGAAGTCGGACGCCGAGAGCGCATAAAGCTCAAATTCAGACGTTCCTGCCGAAATTCTTGCTTTGAGGTTGCTTTCGTTAATTTCGATCGTAAGAAGTCCTTCAGGCATTGCCTTAACTATCTGAATGAATCTCTGGCAGTTTATGATTCCCGCACCGCTTTCTTCAACGATACATGTAACAGTCGTTTTCATACCTTTTTCGAGGTCGTAAGCGGTGAGCTCGCATTCCTTGTCCGAGACGGTATTCAGAAGAATACCCTCGGTCGATGCGATCGTATTTTTATTTGATGCAAATCCTACCGAGGGGATCGCCGCCTCGAGGATCTCGTTTTTCATGACCTTTATTTTCATTTTTGATCCTTTCCGTTCGCTTTCCACGAACCCGCGCTCGCGCGGTAAAAAGAAATAAATAATAATATTTTCAGTAGTTAAAGCAGTAGGGGCTGTCGAAACTGTGGAAAACTCGGAAAACCCTTATGTCATACTACTTTTCGGGCTGTAAATGTCGAAAAATGTCTGTTGAAAACGTGTTGGTTTTTTTAAAAGTTGTCCACATGGGGATAAGGTGTTGATAAGCTGGGGAAAAATGTTGATAACTTTTGAATTAAAATAGAATTATCCACATTAAAGGAAATGTTTGCCGCGTTGTTATACCTTCTCCGGCGGGTAGCGAAGCGGCGACGCGGTAGTGAATGACTGCCGGTGGCAGTCATGACCCAAGTAGAAATTGCGTTGCAATTTCTACGCGTGACCGAGCCGAAGCGAGACAGGGGGACCGCAGACGCTGCGTCTGCGGTGGATGAGGTGTTGTTTTACCACTTTTCTTTGCTTGCACAAAGAAAAGTTACAAAAGAAAGTGCACCAAGGAGACAACGGTTTGAATTTTGCCTTCGCAAAATTCTGCACACGTTTTCCCCTTTGGAAACCCCTTTCGGCTTAAGGAAGACGCGCCACGTTGTCTTGCCTTCCCCTCAGGGGAAGGTGTCAACCAAAGGTTGACGGATGAGGTGTAGCCGTCGCAGACGGCGTTATACCTTCTCCAGTGGGAGGAAGGTAAGAGGTAAACCTCGGATGAGGTGTTCCAAATGGATGAAACATCGCATTTGCGAGGGCGAACGCAGTTCGCCCCTACCGAGAAAAATCCAAATGTTCCCGTAGGGGCCAGCATTAGGCGCCCCCCAAACACCCCAAGACCAAAACGGGCGACCAATGGTCGCCCCTACAAACAACGTACCGAAGAATCGGGACGCTGTTAGCCTTCCCCGGCGGGAGGAAGGTAAGAGGTAAACCTCGGATGAGGTGTTCGAAAAGAATGTAACATAGGTTTATACGAGAGGAGCGCGTGGGGTTCCCCGAAACGAATGCTCTTTGGCGCAGAAAAGCACAGGCGCGCAACAAAAAAGCAGAGGAAAATTCCTCTGCTTTTTATTGAGCTGAAATTATCTTCTCTTCTTTGCAACAACGATACCGAGGGAAGCGATCGCAAGAGCAGCAACCGCAGCTACAAGGCTGTCGGAGGTTTCCGGATTTGAGCCTGTACCTGTACCCGTACCTGTGCTGAGCTCCTGAGGATCGTACTCAATATAGTCGAGGAAGAAATAGCAGTTGTTCCTCACGCCGTTGCCGTCATAATCCTTATCTTTTTCAGCAACTGCAATATAAACTTCATTTTCGCCTGCCGCGAGATCAAGAGTGATCTGAACGTCCTCAGGCGTACCGGTAGCGGTGACCTTCCAGTTAGAACCTACGTATTCGCCCGAGCCAACCTTGATACGGTATGCTCCGTCTCCACTTACCTGTACGTTAACAGTTATTGTGTAAGTTCCGGCGGTAGGAACCGTGAGGGTAAACTTTGCGTTGCTATCGGGGTCACTATCAGTAGTCGAAAAACCGTTGATCTGAGTACCGTTAGATCTTACAGCGCAGGTGCCGCTGAGTACTGCCTGCTCTGCTTCAAGTCTTACTGTCGTTGCCGAGGCTGCAGAAACGGAAAGTGCAAGGCACATAACCATCATGCAAGCTACGATAATTGAGAATATACGCTTTGTCATAATTATTGTCCTCCAAGAACATAAATTTTTCATTTCTATCGATTAACTACAAACCGCTAAAAACTATAAATAGTATACCCCCCCCCCGCCTATTTTGTCAATACTTTTTTCACCGTTTGATAAAACTTTGTTCATTTATGCCAATACCGGATGTGTTTTTTTGTCATAAATTACAAGTGCTTTTTAGGCGGAACGGTTTCGGGGAATCCTGCGCACCCGCCACGTAAAAACGAAGTTAGTTTGCTTTTGGAAAACCTCATCCGAAGCTCTGCCTCTTAACTCCCCACCGCCGGGGAAGGCAAAGTAGGGGCGAACTGCGTTCGCCCGCATAATAACAATGTTAATTACGCAACTCTGACGGCGACAACCGTCATATCGTCGCTTCGTTCGTTATTCTTTTTTGCTTGCTCAAGGATCGAGCGGGCGATATTTGCAAGCGAGCCGTCCGCGTCTATCTCCTCCGAGAGCATCGAAAGAAGCCACGCGCCGTCCTCGAAGCTTTGGCTGACGCCGTCGCTTATCATCACTATAAGGTCGTCCTTTTCAAGCTTGAAGCGAACCTCCTCGGAGGCGATCTCGCGCGTTATTCCGATCGGGAGCGACTTTGACGCGATCTTGAAAAGTCGACCGTTTCTTATTATATACGATGCCGCCGCACCGCTTTTGATAAACGATGCCTCACCCGTCAGCATATCAACTTCAAGCAGATCGACGGTCGCGAAGCACTCAAGATTTTTATTCCTTATAAAGTTATTCAGCATTTTGAGAACGGTGTGCTTTTTATTGCCGGCAGAAAGGAGCTTGCTTAAGAATATCCCCGTTGTTTTCGAGGTCATCGAGGCATCGGAGCCGCTTCCCATTCCGTCGCTTATCAGTGCATAATACTTGTCCTCGCGGTTTTCAAACACTATCGCGCTGTCGCCGTTCACGTCCTCGCCCTTCTTTTTGACCGAGGCGCGCGCCGATTCACAGCCTACCTTTCTTTTTGCACTTGTGAGCATCGTTGTGTAGCCGTCCTCGAGCTTAAACTCGGGAGCCGTCAGCTCGATCCCGCAGGCTTCGCCGAGCGTTTTACCTATCTCCTCCGTTGTCAGACGCACGTTTTCAAGGTCGATACCGCCGCCGATGACGGTCTTTTTTCTGTTCCCATAAACAGCTATGCTGTGAAAGCCCATTCCCATATCGAGCGCCGCTCTTCGCACCCTCTCGGTAAGCGATCCGTCGAGCACGTATTCCTGCGCGTTCTCCTCAGACGCCTCGGAAAGCAGCTTTGCCATCGCCTCGTAGTCGAGGGCGAATACCTCCGTCTTATTTTGCCGGGCGGCGCTTTCAAGCAGCCGCGCGTGAGTAAGATTGACCTCAGACAGCGCCTTTATCACGTTCGGACAGATATCGATAAAGTGGCTCGGAAGGTAGGAGGAATCGGCGTTTCCGTGGCGCACGACGGCGTTCGCCAGCTTGTTCATTGCGTCGGCTGTCCTTTCGAACTCGCGCCCCCAGCAGACTGTGCTCAGGTGACAGCTTTTACAGTATTTCTTGAAGGACGCCTCGCATATTCCCTTCACCTGCCACGCGCCTGGCGAGGTCAGGCGGTTTGAGAGTGCATAAAATACGCTCGACAGTGACGTCATCGCGTCGGAGAGAGCGTTGAGGCGGGCGCTCATCGCCTCCTCCTTTTTGGTGACGAGCATCGTGTTACTCGACGCCTCCTCACTCATCAGCGTTCGGCTTCCGAGGAAGTTCAGCTTCCCGGCTCCTCCGAAGCGTACTATCGGCAGGCAGATCGCTCCGCCCCATAAAAGTGCCGGAACAGTTGTTATAAGCGATGCGCCTCCGTTCGTCAGAAGCGCAAATATCACCCCACCGATACAGCCTCCGCCAACCGCCGCGATCTGCGAATATCGCCTCAGAGTTCCCGCAATCGCGCCTGTCAACCCCAGCATGATCGCCTGCTCAGCTGATAAACACAGTCCTCCTGCCATACCTATCAGTCCACCCTTGAGGCTTCCGCCGCTTATGGCAATTATCAAGGTCATAAGCGAGCCGACAACAGTGGCAGGTGAAAATCCGAGGAAGGTCAGACTCCTTAAGCCGATAAGGAAGGATAAATAGATAGCGAACGAACCAAGCTCGCGCCTTGCTTCGCCGATTCCCTTTTCGCTTATTGCTCCCGAATAGAGATACGATGCGAGCGGCACGGCAAATATCAGAAATATCGCCTGAAAAAGCTGTTCCCGTCTGAAGCCACCTGCAAAAATCCCATAAATTCCGCAGACAAATCCGCCTGCCGCGCCAACGGCGAGGCGAAGTGAAAGCGGCTCGGAGAATATCCGCTCGCGCCTTCCTTCAAGTATGTATGAAACCGTCAAGCGCAATATCGCGATCAGGAGCGCCGCGACGAAGTATATCGTCCGTTTTTCACCGTAAATACTTGACAACAGTATTCCGCTCAGTGCCCAGCCGACGTATTTTTCGCTTCCGCACAGATACGAAAGTCCAAAAGGCATCGTTCCGCCCATAACCTCGGCGCGCGACAGCGTAAATGCAAAAATGAAGGCGAATATTCCCCTCATTCCCGCTTCCGCTACCCTGCCTTGCGCTTTTTCCGTTTTATTTTCGGCTTTTACGTACCTGCCGAGCCATTTTGACAGCCCGCCGAATAGTCCCTTTTTCTTCCCTGTGTCCGTTTTTTCCATTGCTTTGTCCGTCCTTTTCTTTAGTAAGTCACATTTTACACCACCTTTGACGCGCAGTCTGTCGAAGTCGCTCAATCGCCTTTTAATTCTTTTTGGCGATATTAGGGTGGTTTTATATTTAACTTGTTTTTCGCGCGAAAAAAAGATAAAACCGTGACGCAGTTTCGTTTTTGACGATGATTTTGGACGAACGATTTTGTGATAGCCGAATTAATTGAAAGTTTTCACATAAACAATTAAAAAAACTGTTGCCTTGCGCCAATTAATTTGGTATAATTTAAGGGATGTCACCATACAACCCTTGAAAGGATTATATTGATGTACGAAAAAAGAAAAAGAAAGCTCGGCGACCGTGCTGACGGATTCAAGGTTCGCGGACTTGATCCGTACGATTATGTTTCGCCCTACATAATGGTTGAGCGAAACGACGCGACAAACTTTTTCTCTGACAAATTTGAAACGACTCAAGCTGAAAAATACGTTAAGGAAAAGCGCGATCAGGGGCTTAAGAACTTCGGAATTATGCACGTTATTCTCGCCTCCTATGTTCGCACGGTTTCTCAGAAGCCTTATCTTAACCGTTTTCTTTCGGGACAGAAGATCTTCGCCCGCAAGAATATTCAGGTGAATATGGCAGTAAAGGAGGAGCTTTCATCCGATAACACAAACACCGTCATCAAAGCGGTCTTTGAGCCGACCGATACAGCCGAACAGGTCTATGAGCGCTTTACCAAGACCTATAACGACGCCTTTTCGGGCGGTGAAAACGCTTTTGACGGCGTTGCGCGTATTCTTAACTACGTTCCCGGTCTGATTAAAAAGTTCATCGTCTGGGTTCTCAAGATGCTCGACTATTTTGGACTTCTTCCCGGAGGTCTTACGCAGGTCAGCCCCTTCCACGGCTCGATGTTCATCACCTCGATGGGCTCGCTCGGCATTCCGCCGATCTATCATCATCTTTACAATTTCGGTAACGTTCCGCTGTTTATCGCGTTCGGCGCGAAGCGACACGTTTGCGAGCTTGACCTCGACGGAAATCCCGTACGCCGCAAGTATATTGACTACACGGTCGTAACCGATGAGCGCATCTGCGACGGCTTTGCCTACGCGTCCGCCTTCAAGACCTTCCGCCGTTATCTTGCCAATCCGTGGCTTCTTGACTGCCCTCCCGAGGAGGTCTTTGAGGATCCCGATATAGACAAGAAAAAGAGGGCTAAAAATAAGAAGGAAAAGAAGTCGAAAAAGGATAAGAAATGATAAAAAGCACCTGTGAAAACAGGTGCTTTTTTGATGGGGAAGGCTAACAGCGTCCCGATGCTTCGGCACGTTGTTTGTAGGGACAGGCAACCTCGGAACCCCCAAAGCTCATTTCATTCGCTTCGGGGAACCCCTCACTTCGACTGTCCGTTTTGAAACGATGTTACTTTGCCTTTAAAACACAGTTGCTCCGCAACCTACACCTCATCCACCACCTTCGGTGGTCCCCCTTCCCCTGAGGGGAAGGCAAGACAACGTCCCGATGCTTCGGCACGTTGTTTGTAGTTTTGGTTTTGCGGTTGTTTGCGGGCGACCAATGGTCGCCCCTACGGTAAACTTCCTTATGAGAAGGAGCCCAATCCGCACGTTTTTGCATTATTTCTTCGGTTTTTTGATCTTGTTGAGCTTCTTATTCATCTTGAGAAGCTCTTCCTTGGTGAAGGAAATATTCATCATTCCCATCATACTCGAAAGACGAAGCACCGAGAAGCCGCCGAGCATCTGCATAATGCCGCTTTCTGCTCCGCCGCTGAGGTCGACGTCGAAGCCGCCCGACTTCTTTTCGCCATCCTTCTGCTTTTTGTTCGCGCTCATTTTCTTTTTGAGCTTGAGTCCCATACCGACAAGCCAGAGCTTACCGCGCTTGGTCTCTATGATATCGGAGATCTTATCGTTAAGCGAGAAGCGTCCCTCGGGAGCGGTAATGTCGAACCAATTGAGAACTGCGCCCTTTTCAACAAGGACGTAATCCATATTCATCGTGTCGACCTTACGGATAGTTCCCTCGTCGGTGAGCTCGCCTGCCTTTGCGACGATCTTGCTTTCGCCCTCGTTTTTGACCTCAAAGTAGAAGAAGTGGTCGGCAGCAGTCTTTTTGCCGATGCTTTCGCCGTTGACGAAGAGCTCGACCTCGGGAAGGTTCGAGTAGACCGTGACCTTCGTCACGTCCTCGACTCTGTCAATATATCTCTTTCCGCAGAGATGCACGAAAGGATCGGTCTCGGGTGAAACGAGCCATGCCTTATAAGCATAGAAGGCGTCCTTCTTATACTTTCTGTCCATCGTGACAAGTCCCTTATGGTTCTGTCCATTTTCGCCGCCCTCAGCTCTCGCATCGGCGCCGAAATCAAACATATTCCATACGTGAGTTGCCCATATATACTTACGTGTAAAGAGCTGCTTTATAAGCTCCTCGTGATAGAACGCCTGATATTCCTCGGTATAGTCGCCCTGCTTCGGGTCGGACGTGTGCCAATTCAGCGCCTCACAGCCGTACTCGGAGCATCCGATCGGAATGTTCGGGTGTGTCGCGTGGAACTTATCGAACCACGGGCCATTCATCGAGGTATCGCCGCCGTACCAGCCGAAATAGTGGTTATAGGAAACGACGTCGGGGATGAGCAGATACGGATCGTCCATTTTACACATCGAAACCGCCGCGATGGTCGTCAGACGCGTCTTATCGAGCTCGTGAACGAGGTCGTTAAGGATGCGGTGGTTTTCAAGCAGATCCTCATCGGAGCCGCCTATCGAGATCTCGTTCGAGAGTCCCCATACGACGATCGAGGGGTGGTTATAGTTCTGATATACCAGCTCCTTCATCTGCGAGATAGTATTCTCACGTCCGCCGGGCAGGTGCTTCGAGATATACGGTATCTCCGCCCAGATAACGAGACCGCGCTCGTCACAGAGGTCGTAGAAATACTGATCGTGCTGATAGTGAGCAAGTCTTATAGTGGTTGCACCGACCTCGCAGATGAGGTCGATATCCTCCTCGTGATGCTCGGGGAGGAGCGCGTTGCCGACGCCCCATCTGTCCTGATGGCGCGATACACCGCGGAGCGGATATTCCTCGCCGTTGAGAATGAAGCCATTTTCGGGATCGATCCTGAAGGTACGGCAGCCGAAGCGATTACATACGTTATCGATGACCTCGCCGTTTTCCATTATCTCCGCTTCGCAGCAATAGAGGTAGGGATCCTTGCGTCCGTTCCAGAGGCGAACGTTCGTCATGTCGAAAACGACCTTGGTTTCAGCCGATTCGATCTTGTAAAGCTCGTTTTCTTCCTTATCGTAGACGGTGTATACTATCGTCTGTCCCTCTTTGAGGTTCTTAACGTATACCTCGACCTCGACGCTTGCGTCGGCACCGTTTACTTTCGGCGTGATCGCGATTCCGGGTGCTCCGTAATAATCGAGATCAAAATGCGTTTCGTTTACGCAAATGAGGTTAACGTCGCGGTAGATACCGCCGTAAAAGGTGAAGTCCGCCATCTGCGGATAGACTGTATCGGAGGGAGAGTTGTCAACCAGAACCGCAAGCTCGGTCTTGTCGGTCAGCTCCTCCGTTATATCGACTCTGAAGGTCGAATATCCGCCGTCGTGATGCGCGAGCTTTTTGCCGCCGACGTAGACGTCGGCTGAGGAGTTCGCTCCGCGAAGCTCAACATAGTATCTGTCCGCCGTCGGAAGCTCTGCCTTTACGAGTGTTTTAACGTAAAGACAGGTGCCGCGGAAATAGTCGTTACCGCCGTCCTGACCGTCGATAGCGTTCCAGGAATGAGGCAGGTCGACCTTCTCGCCGTCGCGAGCGGTGATATCCGCCGTATTTTTTACAAATAACCAATCTTTGTTAAGGGATACTTTGTTTCTCATTTTATTCTCCTTGTTCTATTGCCTTTCTCTCTGCAAGCTCAGTATTCATCTTTTCAAGCGTTTTCTTATCAAGGTTATAGATGACCGCGATACCGATAAACTGAAGCACCGCGCTGAACATATAAAGTCCCGCTACGAGCCAGCACATATTGTGAGAGGTTGCCGCCGACTGTCCGATAGTACCGTACTTTGCCTCGTAGCCGAGCCAACCCATAAGGAGGAGGACCACAGACGGACCGATTCCCTGCGCGAGCTTTCGGAAGAAGGAGTGAAGCGAGTAAACGGTTCCCTCCTCGCGGGTACCGTATTTCCATTCGTTGTAGTCGATAGCGTCACCCATCATTGCCCACGATACGCAGGTGTAGAAGCCCATACCGATACCGTAGATGACAAGCCCGAGCATATACACGACAAGAGATGTCTTTACGCTGCTTATCATCGGGAAAATAACCATTATGACCGCGCCGACAAGCGAAACGATCGCTCCCAATACCGACGCCTCTTTTTTACCGAATTTCTTGACGATCTTCGTAATAAAGGGCATAAACAAGAACATCGGAAGGAAGCCGACCATCTGGACAAGTCCCGAAAGCGATGCCATATTGAAATAGGTCGCAAACATTATCGTTGTTGCGGTTGCAGCGGCGTTCATACCGAGGAACATACCCATAGCCGCAACTGTTGCTCCGACTGCAGGGCGGTTCTTCATAAACTTGCCGAATGCCTTGATAATATTGAATTTCTCACCCTTTTCGTTCGTCTTGACGGTGTTTTCGTCGACGCGAATAGTGATATTCTTAATCATAAACAAGAATGCGAGCAGACCGATGATTCCCATAATAAGCGCCGCCCAGAATACTCTGTCACCGAGAAGGATCTCAAGTGGCTTACCTGTAAGCGGGCTGAGAACCTCGTCACCGATCTCGTAAGGCTCCTTTGTCAAAGGATTGATAACGATGTTTTCGGGGCTGAATTTGTCAGCCGCGTCCTTCGGGATCTCGATCTTGCTTAAGAAGTCAGTCGTTCCGTCGAACTTGACCTTGCGCCAAATGAGAAGGGGAAGAATGGTGCTGGGAAGAATGTTACCGATCATAGAGCCGATCGAACGCCAAGTCGAGAGCTGTGCGCGTTCGCCGACGTCCTCTGTAACGAGCGAGAGCATTGAGCCGTATGGCACGTTTGCGATCGTATAGAATGCGTCCCATACGATATAGCCGAGAACGAAGAGGATCGCCTTAAGAACCTTCGGTGCGCCCGGGAACGGAAGAAATACCGCCGCGCCTCCGACAAGCAGACCGCAAGCACCGATTAAAATATAGGTCTTGAATTTGCCGATCTTGTATTTTCTTCTGTCGTTATCGATAAGAGATCCGATCATCGGATCGTTTACCGCGTCCCATATCTGAACGAGAAGCAGAAGAATCGAAAGAAGTCCCGTTTCGAGCATCATGTAAACGAGCCAGAAGGTCTGAACCGTATTCTTGAGCGAGAAGCTCATATTACAGCCGAGGTCGCCCGCCGCATACGCCAGCTTGTCGCGGATACCGAATTTGCGTTGGCCTTTTGCATCAAGAATTTTTTCTTTTTTCATAAATAAACTTCCTTTTCTAAAATTGTTTTTCATTAAGGATAGTGTTTTCAAATGACAGTAATATAGTAACACATATATTACAAAAATGCAAGAAATAATGCATTTTTTTGTGCAAAGACTGAAAAATCCGGATAAAGAAAGGGCGTCGGTATGTGACACCCTTTATCTTGCTTAGTTATTTTTGTAAACGTGCGTTTTGGAGCTGTATATCCAGGCGATGTTTTTGGGGGAGTTGTTAAAACATACAACGTAGAACAAGTCTCCATTTTCTTTTTTCTTTATATCATTGCAGGTATTTGTTGCCAGCGGAAGGTAAAAAGAAAAGCCGCTGATGCGGCTTTTCTTTGGTGCGGGTAGCAGAATGTTCACTTTTCTTTGCTCGTGCAAATGAACGAGTAGTTTTGCTTCGCAAACCTACCCAAAAGAAACCACGCCAAGGGGCAAACCGATGAAAATTTGCTTTTGCAAATTTTCAAACGTTTTCCCTTTGGAAACCCCTTTCGATTTTGGCAGTTTCTTTGAATAAACAAAACTTCTTTTCTTGCTCTTGACAAATCTGTGTTCAAATGATATAATACATACCGTTATCTACAAATAATAATACGCGGGTATGGCGGAACAAGCCGTGAAGCGGCGAAGCAAGAACACGGAGTGTTCTTGTGCAGAAAACTTGTTTTCTGCTACAGACAGCGCGCGCGGCTGACAAATATGGCACAGTCTTGAGGACATTAAACAACAAAAAATTAATTAAATATGCGGGTATGGCGGAATTGGCAGACGCGCTAGATTCAGGTTCTAGTGACTTCACGGTCATACAGGTTCGACCCCTGCTACCCGCACCATAATTAAAAGAGGAGGCGAATGCCTTCTCTTTTAATTATCATGAGAGCTATCACGGTCGGTTCTCTCTTTCGCCTTGGCGAAAGACAGCTTTTCGTACGGAAACGAACAAAATCATACTACCATTCCCCGAAAAGCCGGTTCTTGACCCCTGCTACCCGCACCAGAAAAGGAACACCATTTGTCTACTAGACAAATGGTGTTCCTTTTCAACTAAATCCACCCTTTCGGGTGGGTGAAATCATCACCGATGATGAAATCCCCTATGGGGATGAAATCCGCCTCGACGGCGGGTGGGTGGATTTAATTTCATCTGCGTTAGCAGATTTCATCCGAGCATCGCTCGGATTTCATCGCGCTTTGCGCGATTTAATTGAAAATCATTGAAATCTATGATATAATGGCATTATACAAAGCATCGCAATGAAAAAACATACCTCCGTACAACAAAATTTTTCAGAAATGAGGAACTGCCATGAAGCGTTTTCCGTATTTGATCTTATCACTGTTTATTGCACTGTCACTCTTTGCTTGTTCCGATCCCGTTATGTCAAGTAAGCAGGCAAACGAAAATCTTGAAAAGGTTTTCGGCGACGTAAAAGAACTTCCGATCGACGTAGAAATAATCAAGGAAAAGCTGAGCGACGATGTCATCGTTTCAACCGAAAAAGATGATAACTCAGCCGACTCCACCGAGCTTATCGTCGGAGACGGCGTCGTTATTTATCTTTCAAGATCCGAAAACACCTCCAAAACACCCAAAGGGCTTACCTACAAATTCACCGTTGAGATACTTCATTTCGGCGGCTCCGAAATAAAGGGCAACCAATGCGATTTCCGATTCACCGGGGCGAACATCAAGATGACAATTGAATCCGAAAATGCAGACGCCGTAAAATCCGAAATGCTGGATCAGCTTGAGGATCTCAGATTATCCGAATCTCAGAAAGCCATAATGAATGACCTCATTGCAGGGAAAAAGGTTTCGATAAAAGCAGGAAGCGAAGTTTGGGATATGTATTCGCAGGTAAACGAGACTGTCCAAACTACTTACGACGAAAAGCTCGGCACCTTCTGGCACACCGGAAAGCCTCGATACGACGATATGTACGACCAATACAGCTACGAAGTCAAAGACTTCTCGGGCAGAGTCAAGCAGCGCGTTTACTATAAGGTTGACGACGCGGGCGTTAAGTGGATCACCGAAAATTACGAATTCACTTATCTTTCCGACGGAACAGTAAAGTGCCACGACATCAGCTATCACGAATACACAGATCAGATATGGTCAGAGCAAGAGTACGTTACATTTAATGACTCTACCGGAAAACGCCTTTGGCAGCGCTCATATCGTGACGACGGCACTATTGAATATGAAATGTATCATAATGAGGACGGAAACGAGGTCAGTATTGAATATTTCTCCGACGGAAGTGTTTTTGAAAAGCGAATCACCCTTCCTTCAGAGAACGATTCCGAACGGACAGAAGTAATATACAGAGAAACATACGGCTCACCCGGAGTGCTCTCGCGAAAAGAGTCCCTTGACGGCAATATTTTCACCTTCGAAAGCTATTTTGACAACGGAAATATTAGAGAAAAACGCATCATAGACATAACGCGTAATTTCAATAACGCGGAAGAAGAATCTTACGTAATTGAGTATACCGGAGGATTTGAGGACGGAAGCCGAAACGTCTTCACATACTACGATAACGGCAATTTTAAATTGGTAAATCAGTACGACGCCGACGGAAATCTCAAAATTGAAACGCACTATAATGAAAACGAGATCCGCACGAGCGAAACCTACTACTATCCCGACGAAAAGGTCTGCTACGACTACCACGAAAACGGTGAAGTAAAGACCGGAACCTTTTATAATGCTGACGGAGAAATCTATGACGTTATCCATTACGATGAGAATGGCAACGTTATTGATAACTGAATAACTGCATAAAACACACAAAAAGCGACAGTTCATACAGACTGTCGCTTTAATATTGTCAAGGCATAAAAACCGCTCGTATGAAACCATACGAGCGATTTTCTTTTGTTATTAGCCGACGATACCGGAGCGTTCGATACCCTGAACAAGGTACTTCTGGCAGAAGAGGTAGATTATTACGAGCGGAAGCATTACGAGAATTGCTTCGGTGCTGTAAACTGCGGAGGTGAAGAGTGCTTCACCGGGATAACCTTTGACCTTCAGAACTGCAGGTATACCCTGAATATCGTTAAGAAGGAAAATATTATCGTTAAGTCTCATATTAAAGAGGTTAACGTAGAAGTTATCTGTCCACTGCCATGCGAACGAGAAGAGGAATATCGTAATAAGCATCGGGATCGAAATCGGTATGATGATCTTGAAGAAGGTCTTGAAGGGACCGTAGCCGTCGATATACGCCGACTCCTCAAGCTCATCGGGCACGCCCGCGAAGAACTGTCTCATCATGAAGATGAAGAGTCCGTTCTTGAACGCAAGTCCCGTTGCCGACAGCATGATAAGAGGCGTGTAGCTCTGAGTCAGATCTATCGGTTTCAAACCGAACAGCTTCAGAAGACCAAATTCACCGATACCGATATCGAAGTTCTGGAACTTCATGAACATCGAAAGACGGAGGGTTTCGTGCGGAACTACCATCGTAAATACGACGAGGGCAAACAGAAGCTTAGAGCCCTTGAACTTATACTTAGCAAAGCCGTAGCCGATTATCGCACAGACCAGAGTCTGGAGAACTGCGCAGATAGTGGTAAGCGTTGCCGTTCCGACAAGTCCGTCGAGGTAATTCTGATGCTCGATTACCGCCTTATAGGTATCAAGCGTAGGTCTTTTCGGGATAAGCTTAACCGTTACGTCAATGAAGTCGTCACGTCCCATGAACGAGGATGCGATCTTCGTATAGAATGGGAAGAGGATGACGTAGGAGATTCCGAGAAGAAGGAGGAATCTGAACAGCCACGTAAGGCCCTTCGTTATTGCCGTTCCGGTAAGGAAGCGGAGGCGGAATCTGGTCCACCAGCTCGTTCTCTCGAAATCGACCTTGATCTTGTTCTTGGATTCTCTCTTGATCTTAGGAGAGTTAACTTTATTCATATCGTTTTCCCTCCTTAATCACGTCTCTGATAGAAGATGTATGCGGAAAGCACACCGGCTACCAGAGCAATTATTCCAATAACGATGAGGAAGTAGATCCACGACATCGCGGTCGCTATCTCTCGTCCGCCGCCGTTCATAATGTCGGTCGACTTATTATAGATATACGACATTATCTGGCTGTCGCTCGACGTAAAGGAGTCGATGACGGTATAGATCGCGTTTACGAGGATCATCGGGCTTATCATCGGGAAGGTTATCTTCCAGAAGGTCTCCCATCCCGTCGCGCCGTCTATCGAGCAGGACTCGTAGATTGCGGGGGAGATTGACTGAAGTCCCGCAAGGAAGATAAGCATCTGAACGCCCGAACGGTTGATTATGTTATAAATATCGTTTACGATACCCGTAACGTATTCAAGAAGCTCGCTACCGACCTGCATATTCTGGAAAAGCCATCTGAAGTCGGTTACTGAAACTATCTGCGAAACTCCGTCAGCCGCTGCCTGACCTGATCCGTCGTCGACGGTTCCCGTCTGGCTCATGTAGTTCTGTCCTGCGGATGCAAGGCCCGAAATTTCATTTATAAGTCCCGTTGAAAGAATGACGGGAATGAAGAATATCGCACGGAACGCCGCACGTCCGAGGATCTTCTTGTTAAGAAGAACCGCAATAAAGAGCGCGAAGATTACTATCGCGGGAATGTCGAATACAAGATCCTTAATACCCGAGACAAGAACCTCCGTAAATTTTGCATCCGAGGTCAGCGCATTGTGGTAATGCTCAAAGCCAACGGGATCAAGACGGTATCCGCCGCCCTTTGATACGGGGATCGGAACGATCTTGGTAAAGCTGTAATTGATCGAGTCAATTACTATCGGAAGATATATAAGAACAAGTCCGATAATGAAGGGAAGGACAAACAGCCAGCCGGCTCTTGCTTTCTTCTTGTCAAGCGAGATAGCCTTCCTGCGCTTCTTTACGCTTTTTCTCTTTTTAACCGCTGTCATGCTGCCGCCTCCTCTCCGCTATTGACTAC
The DNA here is from genome assembly GCA_045540115.1 of Eubacteriales bacterium. Taxonomy (GTDB): domain Bacteria; phylum Bacillota; class Clostridia; order Oscillospirales; family CAG-272; genus Colimorpha_A. The sequence goes on along the minus strand of JAZQGR010000030.1, from coordinate 12,808 downwards.
TATTTCGCCGTTCTGATTTGTAACGACGTATCCGAGCTTCGGAATAACGGTATCGCCGAGCTCTTCAACAGTCACGTCGAAATAGTTGTAGTTAAGAATGAAGCTGTAGCCGTTTTCAAAGGTTACCTTGACTATCATTCCGTTATCAACGAAATACTTGGAAGCGGTATCGATCGGAGCGTTAAGCTCGGGAGCCTCCGTTTCGGTTTCGTTCTTGATATAGTTATTTCCGAGATGATCCTTAAGCTGTTCTTCTCTTTCAGCCTCGTCCTTCTCAGCCTGCTCCTTATCTGCCTGCTCCTTGTCTGCCTGTTCTTTATCAAGACGGTCAGCTTCGAGCTCCTCGGCAGTCGGCACTCTCATACCGGTAAGGAAGCCGTGGTAAGTCATAAGGGAGTTCTTGACGGGAGCAAGAGCTGCATTAAGATCCGTATAGGTCTCAATAAGGTCTTCCTTCCAGTTCTGATAGGAGATCGAGAAGTACTTCGAAAGCGTCTTATCCTCCTTCAGCTTCTCGGAGTTACGGTAAACGAGAAGGAAGTAGGGGTTAGCGCCGTTTTCGAGGATCTTAAGCATCTCATAACGCATATCGCCTGCCATATTTGTCGGCGAGCCTGCGTAGCTTATATAGCCGTGATAGACGAGTGCAAAGAAGGGGATAGCCTCCGATGCCTGCGCACGGCGGGAGGATACGAGCGGGATGTTGAGAATATGCTTTGCATATCCGACTGCGTAAGCGTTACCGCCGTCCATCATAATGTCGTAGCCTGCCTCACGAACCTTTTCAAGGGTATCGATAACCTGCTGCTTGGAGTCCTCACGGTTAAAGGGGTTATCCTCGTCAAAGTCAGAGGAAAGGTCGGAGCCGAGGGCGCCGAGCGAGAGTCCCTCGAGCTTAAGCTTTTTCGCATCCTTATTAAGCTTTGCGAAGATGCTCTCGAACGAGGAGGGCGCGATTACGAGCATGCCTGTGCTTGTGAACTTCTGAAGAACCGCGTCGTACTCCTGCTTCTGAACGAAACGGTCGTCTATAGCACGAGCCGCTTCCTTACGGCGGTTAAAGCCGTCGAAGAGGGTATCCTTATAGGTATACGAGAAGTCGGTGTCGAGGTAGATCTCGAAGTTCTTTTCGTTTGCGTACTTCTGAAGCTTCTTTAAGCCATTGTTTCCGCCTACGACCTTTTCAACGTCGATCTGATTTGCAAGTGTGCTCTTAAGACCGTCGTTCATGAAGCCTGTAAGCTTGAATACGAGGTTATCGATTCCCTTTTCGCCAAGCTCAGTGTGCATTCTCTTAATGTCGTTAAGAGTAGTAAGTGCCTTCTTGACGGTTACGGGGATCGAGAGGAATTTCTCCTGAACGTCCATTGCGCCGAGCATTTCGAGATAGAGCGGAATATCGCCCGCCTCAAGCTTTTCATCCTTGAGAGCCCCTGTTGCGATAAGACGCTGACGGTATGCAAGTGCCATGCCGAGATAGCTTGCGTCATAGCAGCCCGTCGTGTCGATGCCGTTGTTCTTTGCATACTCCATATCGGTGAGCATTATGTAACGGATCGTGAAGTTACCCGTATACTTACGGTCGGAAACTGCCGTGATTGAACCGTTACCGCCGACCGATACTATCGAGCTGAGCGAGAAGGTGTCCTTAGGACGGGGGTCAAGCTCGATCTGTATGCCGTAATATTCATGTCCCTTTTCGCCGTGTACGGCGCGGATCATTGCAAGCGCGTCACCCTCTTCGATAATTGCGAAGTAGCCGCTCTTGCGGATATAGGTAGAGGTCTCACCGGTTGCTTCGTCGGTGGTCGTGTACTGAGTGTCCTCAACAAGACCGAATACCGGCATACGCATCGGCATGAGGTTCTTACCTATCTTCATCGTACGGTAAACGTAGTCCTGTCCGTAAGGAGTAGCGAAGAAGCTGAAGGAGCCTCCGCTTTCCTTTACGTCCTCAAAACGGGTAAGAGTACCCGATCCGTCAGGGAATACGGTATAACCGGTGAAATTGGAATCAGCTGCGCCCATGTAGGGGAGGCAGGTCATCTTATTGAGCTGGTAAGTGCTCTGGTCGTAACGGATACCGTTTGCGGGTATTCTTACGCGGAGACCGGTCTCGTCGATGTAGTACTCGAGGGAAATTCTGAACTGAACGGGATTCTGTCTCTTTTCTTCATAAGCACAAAGCTCATGGTCGTACTGTCTGTCCTCGTAGGTATAGTTCGGGCAGTACTGCTTGATGATGAACTCGATCTCATTCTTAAGCTTCATACCCGCCTTCGTATCGAATACGTAGAGAGCGGTTACCGGGCTGTTTTTACCGACGTCGGAGGTTTTGTCAAGAACAGGGTACTGCTTGAGCATACCGACGCGGAGGGAATCGGGAAGACTCTCATCGTTCGGGTCCTTGAGAACGTACGATGCCTTCAGCTTATTATAGTGAAGACGAGCCTGCTTTTCCTCATAGGTAGCATTCTTTGCATCGTATGTATCGGGATCGTACGGGATCTTTCCGAGAAGCTCTTCTTCGAAACGGGTCTTCTCAATCTGTTCGGGATAGAGGTAACGAGTTTCCTGCTTACCGATGACGTACTCAACACGGGTGCCGTTTTTGATCGGCTTTACCTTTATCTGCTTGAGCTCGGCAGCACTTTCAAAGCTGGTCATATCGCGTGCGGTGACGATTCCGTCAACGCTCTGGTAGTTGATTATGACCTGCGAAAGAAGGTTTCTCTTTACGGAATCGGATGCGTTAAGCGAGCCGACGCCGTAGGGATTTGTCATAAGTATATCGCCTGTTATCGTGTTAACGATAGCGACCTCGCCGGTAAGCGGCTCGGCATAAAGCTTGTAGCCATAGCGCTCTGCCATAAGGTCCATCGATGCGACCTTTTCTTCCTTGGAGTTATACGCGTAGGTGAAAAAGTCGACAGCGTTTATAGGTTCCTGCGGGGTTTCAGTTTCTTCGGCACCGAATACGGTTGTCGAAAGAACAGAAAGCGTACCAAGCAACATACAGAAGGCCATTATAGCCGATAAAAATTTCTTATAAGTTTTCATTTTCATCTTCTCCTTCTTTAGTAGTTACCGATACGACAACTCAACCACGATACCCGTAATGAAGGTTACCATCTTCATTATCAGCGTCGAGAAGAGTATTACGCAGAATATGATGACCGCCATAGCGATGATCGTTCCGATACAGGTCAAGACGTTTTTACCGATAGAATAGTCGTGAGTAACCATCGTTCCGAAGAACAGAAGAAGTCCTACCCAAACCCAAGCTATCGATACGAGCATATCGTAGATCTGTGCCTCACTGAGCGTGAGAATGTTTGTTATTGCCGTTGCGGGAATGACGAGCAGTACGAGAGGTACTGCGCAGTAGCAGGTTGCAATAAAGATATCCTTTATGCTACCTTCACCCTCGAAGAGCGTCGTCAAGCACCAGTTTCCGATTACCCAGAGTGCCACCGGCACGAGGAGCGAAAGGAGCGAGCCGAACATCGAGGTATAGGACGCACGGGGATTGAATACGTATGCACGGCCTACCGACTGGTAGCAAACTGCAACGAGCGCAAGCACGAGCCAGAAGATCGCGCCGCGGACAGATCCGCGCTTTTCGTGCTTCAGATCCCAGAAGCCATCGAAGGGATGGAAGATAATATGGAATGCATACAGCACCTCTTCCTTGAAGGTCTTTTTGCCCTTCTTAAGCGCCGTCTTCTTATTTATCTTGCCGGCATATCCGAAGAATTTGACGACAATAAAGAGGAACGCGACAACTACGATCGGAATGAGAATGAAGTACTTATCAGCCCAATTCTGACGAAGCTCCTTAAGAGCCTTCGAGTAGTTTTCGGTCTCGTATGCACTTGCGAACATCTTCATAGCTTCTTCGTACTTACCCTGACGGTAAAGAGCCTTACCGATACCGATGTAAGCGGCGTCGAAGTTACTGTTTCTCTTTAGGATGTCCTGATAGTCGTTTACTGCCTCGCCGTGCTTACGGTCGATCTCGTTCTGAAGCGCTCTGATAAGAACGTCACCGTACTCTGTACGGATATAGAGCGTGATAGTCTGAAGAAGTCCGTCAAATACGAGGAGGTTTGTATCCTGATAAGCAATAGCGGTTGCCATCTCGCTTATGTTACCGAGAAGGTCTCCGCGGTCTCCGAATACGAAAAGGAGGTTACCGTACTGGTCGTAGGTAAAGATCTTCGAGCGGTCTGCATCGATTATTGACCAGGAGCCGGACGGGCCAAGGGCAACGTCGATGATTCTCGAGGGCTTGCTGGAAAGTCCGCCGCCCATGATCTTGACTTCACCGCCGGGGCCGAAGAAGCCGTTACGTCCGAGGATATCCTTACCTGCGGCGTTGAACTTTCTGATCGGCGAATAATCAGCGGATTTGCTCATGATAGACGCCTGCTGGTCGTCTGCCTTGATAGCGGAGGAGGTACAGTAGATGAAGCCCTCGTCGTCGATCGTAATATTGTTATACGAGGTTGAGAGATTCTTCTCACCCTGACTTCTCTGCTTGGCGGTCTGGAAGGTTCTCCAGAAGATCTCCCAAGCGTTATACGACACCTTCTGTGCGCCGATGTATCCCTGGAACTCACCGTTCGCATCAAGCGAAAGGATACCCTGATAGATATCGGGGGATACGACGTAGATACGGTCGGACGCGTCGACTGCGATAGCGGTCGGACGGTAGTTTGCATCGTCCTCGAAAATATCCGCCTTCGGCTCCTCGAGGTGCTTTACATAGTTACCTTCGAGGTCGAAGACCACGATACGCTTGTTATCGGTGTCCGCAACGTAGATGTTTCTCTCGGTTACGAAGCAACCGTTCGGATGATTGAAGGAGTCCTCAATACCGTTGCTGTTAATAAAGGTATCAATAGTAAAGCGGTACTTGAGGTTTCTATCGAGGACAACGATGCTGTTGGCATCCTTATCGGCAAGGTAAACGTTGCCTTTTTTGTCGACGACCATATCCGCTACCTTCTTGAGCGGAGTGGGGAGTCCCATATCGGACGAATCGAATACGGCGTTAGGCGTATAAGCATGAGGAGAGGAAAGCTGCTCTCCGTCTATACTGTACGTATAGGTCTGATACGGCTCTGCCATAACTGCCATCGGAAGAAGTGTAAGAACTGCGACGAGAACCGCAATAAATTTTGTAAATCTGTTTTTCATTGCGACCTCCTTTTAGTCCTTCATACCCGACGAAGCCATTGTTTCGACGATCTTGGACTGGTTAATAATGAAGATAATGATCGGCACGCTCATCATTACGACGGAGCCGGCACTCGATGCACCCGCGGACACGCCGCTGATCGTTGCGATTGCAGAGTTAAAGGTCTTGAGCTGCTCTGACCAAACGTAGCCCGATGCTCCTGCGTTCCATACCTGCTGGAAGGTAGTAACGAGAAGGGTAAGCCATGCAGGCTTAACGAGCGGCATTACTATCTGCCAATAGATTCTGAACTCTCCCGCGCCGTCTATACGCGCCGCCTCGATCATTTCGTCGGAGACGTTAGCGTCGATAAACTGCTTCATGAGGTAAAGACCGAGAGTCGATGCCCATACGGGGATAATTGAGATCCAATAGGTATTAAGCCAACCGAGCCAGATGAAGATGAAGAAGTTGGTGATACCGGTGATGGTCGAGCTTATCATAAGAGACCACTGGATCATCTTGAACATTGCAACGCGTCCGGGGAACTTGATCTTCGAGAGCGCGTAAGCGGTAAGAGAGCCGAATACGAGACATCCGAAGGTCGCCGCAACCGATATAATTATCGTATTGAAGAGATAACGGGAGATCGGTACCCAGGTGCTGTTTATGTTCGAGAAAAGGTCGATAAAGTTCTGCGCCGTCGGCTTCATAACGTAGAGAAGCGGCGGTGTTATGTTTCTTTCACCCAGAGGCTTAACCGACTCAATGAGAAGGTACCACATGGGAAGGAACATGAGTGCTCCGAGGAGAATGAGAAGGATCGTAATTCCGACGTCGCCGCCCTTCGAACGGTTAAGAACAACACGGTGACCGCGGACTCTTAATTTCTTTATCGCCATATTACTCACCCACCTTCGAAAGGAACTTCTGCACAAGCGCGTTCGCGCCCATCATTATTGCGAAGAGGACGACGGCGATCGCAGACGCGTAACCGTACTCGAAACGTGTTCCCATGTACTCTGTCAGGTGATGCTGAAGCGTCCATGCGACGTAGTCTGTCGAGGGGTTTCCGCAGAGGTTATTAACTATGGCACCGAATCCGAAGGAGCCGGTGATCGCAAGGACTGCTCCGAAGAGAAGGATCGAACGCATCGAGGGGAGCGTGATATACCACGCCTCCTGCCAACGGTTCTTGATTCCGTCGATCGCGCCCGCCTCGTAAAGCGAACGGTCGACACCCTGAAGACCTGCGATATTTGAAAGGAAGGTAGTACCGAGCGACGTCCAGATAGCAACGACGATACAAAGCGGTACTATGTAGTCAACGTCCTTGAAGAAGACGATCGGCTCGCTTATCATACCCATCTTTAGCAGCCATCCGTTTACGTAACCGTAAATATCTCCCTTGAAGAAGATACCCCAAACGAGGTACGCGGTACCCGCGATGGACGGTGCGTAGAAGATGAGCGTTACGAATGCACGGAGTCGGGGCGAAAGCTCGTTTATGAACCACGCGACGATGAATGCCAGAATAAAGGAGGCAGGGCCGGTCGTGATCGCAAAGAGCATCGTATTTGAGAATGCCGTGATAAACAGATCGTCCGCGAGGAAGAGCTGAACGTAGTTGTCAAGTCCCTTCCACTCGGGGAACTGAAGCATGTTAAAGGACGTAAAGCTGAGAAGTATCGAGAGAATGACAGGTACGACGGTAAATGCAATGAACATGACAAGGAACGGCGCTACCATTACGTAGCCAACCCAGTTTCTTTTCATCTGAGTGCGGATATATCTGCCTCTTGTCATTGCCTTTCCGGCATACTTCTGGTTCTTCGGCTGCTGACGCTTTACATCTTTTTCAGTTTTGGTCATAATGATTTACTCCTTTTCGATGTAATTCGGGCAGCCGTTATTTCGCATATTCGGGGTTCGTGTAGTATCTGCCCTTGTGATACTTACCCTCGATATCGATATAGTCCATCTTGAAATCGTCTCTCTTACGGGCGATTTCCTTATTGATGTAAACAACGCGGTCCTGAAGCTGCTCTGCAGCGTCGGAGGAGGTGTTATACACGTTCATGAACGCGGAGTTTACGTAAGTGCCGATAATGTAGTTACCGGGATACTCGGGAATACCTGCAAGCCACTTGGTCTGTTCCTTAAGTGCCGCAAGCTCCTTATCTGTCCAAGCCTGACCGAGGAGCGCGTCGATCGTCGGAGCGTTATACTTCGTCGTCGGGTTTGCGCTTACCATGATGGTCTCGCGGCCGAGGAGTGTCTGAGTCTCGGGCTGTGCCATCCACTTGATGTATTCCCAAGAGTTCTGAACAGCCTTCTTCGAGCCGCCTCTCGGGATAACTCTCGAGGAAACGGATACGAAGGATGTGCGGTTGATGGTTATCGTGCCGTCCTCATTCTGCTGCTCAACGCCGCAAAGAGGAGCCATTTCCCAAAGTCCACGAATATCGTAGTAGGACATAAGGGTGTTATAGGTACCGACTGCGGTTCCGAAGTAGATCGGGATCTCACCGGTACGGAAACGTGTAAGGTCATAGTTGACCGAGCACTTGTACTTCGAGAACATATTACAGAGTGTCTCGAACGCGTCGAGCGCGATATTTCCATCGAGGCTTACACGGTAGCCGTCCTTTTCATAGAGCTCGCCGCCCATCTGATAAAGGAATATTTTAAGTCCGGTAAGACCGTCGACCGATACGCTCGTTCCCGATACCGCTCCGGGCATACCGATCTCAAGGTCGGCACTCTGAAGCGCGGGAAGGATATCGTAAAGCTCATCCCACGTGTTCGGAGCCTTAACTCCGTTTTCGTAAAGAACGTCAGCGCGGTAGAACATCATGTAGAAGTCCATGGAGGAGGGGATTCCGTAGGTATGGAACTCACCCTTCGCGTTCTGCATCTGCAGAGGCGTTACTGCCGCCTGGTCGAGGTTTGCGATGACCTCGTCGAAGCCGTCCATTCCGTCAAGTTCCTTGACCGCATCACGCAGACCCCAGGTTATCGTATCGACGGAGGACATTTGGGCAATATCGGGTCCCATGTTAGCCAGAATTGCCTCCGTAAGTCCTACGGTTATGACCTTCATCTTGACCTGTATTCCCGTTTGAGATGTAAAGTGTTCGTCGATAAGTCCACGCGTTATAAGCGCGTCCTCACGGCCGAGAGCGGAGGTGATCCACTGCTCGATAACCATGCTCTTATCGACTTTTTCGCCCTTCTTGACCTTAAAGTCTACCGTTGTGTAGTCCATGAAGAAGGAGCCGATAAACGCTCTGATCTCAAACCAGATAACTTCAAAGAAGTTTGCCTTTGCCTTAGGCAGACCGTCCTTCGTTCCCTGTACGGTAAAGTAGTCTATCTTAAGGGGCTGAGAAAGGGACGCGTACAACCAGTTTGAAAGAGCGATTATGTAGTTTTTGAAGGTTACGAAGTTAGGAGCGATCTTATATTCGTCCTTCATCTTCGCAAACAGCATTGCGATAGTGTTAAGTGTTGCGACCTGGTCGCCAAGCTCGCCCGTAATTGCCTCGAGCTCGTCAGCGATGCGGTAAAGGTCCTTCGACGCCTGAACGATGGTCTCGATAGCGTCGGGAACGAGGCGCTTGAAGCCGTAGTCACGGTAAGCGTCGGGGGTAGGTCCTGTAAGCTGAAGGATCTTCTTGTACGCGATATTCAGCTCATCGATCATATTACCGATCTCGTAAACGTATTCGGTCATGTCGCCGAGGACGGTCTCGAAGGTGATCTCATTTGTACCCTTTTCGAGATAGAAAAGGAACTTCTGCTCGCCGTTCGACGCGTAGGACGACTGCCATGACGAGCTGTACTTGAAGCGGATGTTCGAAGCCTCCTGGAACTGGAGCTCGCCGTTGACGAGGATTCGTCTCGACGTGAACATACCGATAAGCGAGTTCTGACGGAAGCGGATCGCGATGCGGTAAAGTCCGGTTTCGGGAACCTCGACCGTGTACTTCATCCACTCGTTTACAGTCGAGCTGTTAACGATATTGTAACGGATCTGCTGAGGGTCCTGCGGCTCGGTAAGAGACGAGGTACGGTCGTTCTGCGGATAGAGGTTCGCGTTCGAGATCAGCGTCGGGTTTTCTGCCTGAACCTTGATCTTTCCGCCGAGTGCCTTTTCGATGACCTTAACGCCCTCCGCCTTCTTCTGCTCGATAAATTCCGAGTACGTGGGAGGCGCTTCGTAGGGGTAAAGGGTGATCTTCGAGATAACGATCGGCTCACGGTTTGCCTCAAAGGTAATTACGTGTTCGCCTTCAGTCAGCGTGAACTGGAAGGGCTCCATCGTATAGCCGAGCCAGTCACGGAGATAATACTCCTGCCACTCGGGCTTCTCGTAACGGATAGGACGGATATCGTTTCCTGCCGCGTCGGTCGGGAATATGCAGGTTCCGTCCTTGCGATAGTCAAATTCGGTATACGCCCAGTTTCTCGGGAAGTAGAAATATCTTGCCTCCGAGAAAGGAATAAAGCCGTCAATATAGAGAGTTCTCTCGATAGTGGTAAGAGTCGAAACCTTGGTTCCGTCCTTCTCAGCTATCGGGTAGTACTCGATCTTTATTGCATACTTTGCGGTCTTCGGAATGTTTACCTTCCACGAGGTTCTTCCCGATTCCGGCATATAGAGAACGTTCTCCTTGCCGTCGAGATTTGCGATGACCTCAACGTTCGCCGTTGTGTTTCCCGAATCGAGATCACCAACGACGTCGATCACCTTTTCAGCTTCAGCCACATCCGCCTTATGCTTCTCGATATACGAGAGATAGGGCTGACCGGCGTCGCCGATAGCAATATTATCGTGGAACGGTATGTCGGTAAGCAGATCGGCAATTACTTCTGCTTCCGACTCTGCCGCGCTTGCGGGCAGAACGGAGATACCGCCGAACAGAAGGACAAACGAGAGAATCCCCGAAAGTGCCTTCGTGAAGAATGAATGTTGCATCAATCTTTTCCTCCTGTGAGAATTTGCCGCTTCGGATCGCTCCTGTGCGGCTTTGCTGTGACGGGGGATGCGCTTTGGCTTCCGTTCGCAACTCGGAAAGCACCGAAAGTGACCTTTTTGCCGTTTGTTCCTCTGAACCGGTCGGCATCAATACCGTTCCTATCACTATCCTCTTCTACCCTGCCGTCGACAGAATCGCGGCGGGAGGCAGGATAAGAAATTTCATCCGAAAGGGGGCCCCCGGAGACACTCAAAACCCTGAAAAAGGGCAGAATATCCCCTTTGTTTTTTATACTATAATATAATAACATATTTTTTCCATACTGTCAAGGCGCACGCAACACGCGTTTTCAAGAGGAAGGACGTTTTTCGGTACAAAAAACGGCATTTTTGTGCGCGTAAAATGCGTTTTCGGGCACGTTTTGAATCGTTTTTTCGGCATTCAAAAATCTCTTTTGGTAATTTGTATTTACCTTCAGGTGTCTGATTGGCACGTTTTTAGCTTGAAACGACGCGTTTTTTGGCTGTTATAAGTAATTTACATTTACCTTTTGCGTTTTTGTTGTCATTTTTCACAATAAAAACGACATTTTTGCCGCTTTGTGCAACCCTCACAAAATTCGTCCTGAATTTTCTACATATCCGACAATAACGTTTTTTTGAGCCCAAAACCGCCCCCTTCACCGCCTTGACAACAGGCGCATATAATGATATAATAAGGAAGCAAAATGCAAAACAAGGACGAACAAAAAAATGAACAGCTTTTTCGCATTGCTTTTCAGACAAAAATACATAACGAGATGGGGACTTATGCGCTCCGTCACCAAAGAGACGCTTGCCGAGCATACAGCCGAGGCGGCGGTCATCGCGCACGCGCTTGCCATTATCGGCAATACTGTGTACGGCAAAAGCTACGATCCCGAACGTGTTGCCGCAATCGCGCTTTTTCACGATGCCGCAGAGGTGTTTACGGGGGATCTTCCGACGCCGATAAAGTATTTCAGCCCCGAGACAAAGCGTGATTACTCCGAAATTGAGCGTCACTCCATCGAGCGTCTGATCTCGCGTCTTCCCGACGAGCTTCGATCTGCCTACAAGGAGCTTCTTACACCTACCGAAGTCGATTTCGAGAGCGTTAAGCTTGTTAAGATAGCCGACAAGCTTTGTGCTTACATCAAGTGTCTTACCGAAGAAGCGGCGGGCAACCGTGATTTCATTGCAGCCCGCAAATCGACCGAGGCTATCCTTGACGGTATTGACAGCGACGAGCTTCGCTATTTCAGGGAGAATCTGCTCGATGCGTTTTCTTATTCGCTCGATGAGCTATAATTGAGGTTATTATGATAGGAATTTTTGATAGCGGTCTCGGCGGACTTACCGCTGTAAAGGAAATGATAAAGCTCTCCCCGCGCGAGGAGCTGATATATTTCGGCGACACGGGACGCGTCCCTTACGGAAGCCGTTCCTCTGCCACGATAACAAAATATGCTTGTCAGGACGCCGCGTTTTTGATGAGCAAGAAGGTTGACGCCATTGTCGTTGCCTGCGGAACGGTTAGTACGACCTCCCTTTCGCATCTCAAAGAAACGCTTCCGATACCCGTTATCGGCGTTGTTGAGCCCTCCGCCGAAGCGGCAGTAAAGGCTACAAAAAACGGAAGGATCGCCGTTATCGGAACCGCCGCGACAATTCGCAGCGGCGCGTTTGAGCGTTCTATCAAGGAGCTTTCTCCCAACTGCGAGGTCATAACTCAGGCGTGTCCGCTTTTCGTTCCGCTTGTTGAAAACGGCTTTGTGCAGGAGGACTGCGAGATCACCCGTCTTGCCGCTGAGCATTATCTTTCAAAGATCAGAGAAAGCGGCGCCGACACGCTGATCCTCGGCTGCACGCACTATCCAATTATTTCGGGATTTATCTCGAAGGTTCTGCCGAATGTCACTCTCATAAGCTCCGGTGCCGAGGCGGCAAAAAAGGCACTCGAGGTGCTTGGCAAAAAGAAGGACGGCGACGGCTCGGTCAGCTACTACGTGAGTGACGATCCTACGATGTTTATATCGTCCGCTTCGCTTTTCCTTGGCGGCGAGATAAACGGAACGGTCGAGAAAATAAACATAAACGAATATTGACTTAAGAGGAAGGACGGAAATGAAAAAGGCTGTCATTACAACGATTATCGTGACACTCTCTATAGTTTTTATTTTGTTTTTTCCATTTCCTCAAGGCGCATACAAGGACGGCGGAACGAGAGTTTTCCGTTCGCTGACCTACAAGCTCGTGATCTGGAACAAGCACACCGTCGAGCTTGATGAAAAAGGCAAAGGCACAGTATCCGTCTACCGTCATACCTCGATCTATTGGTTCCCCGACTGCAACAAGAGCATCGACGAGCTATGGGAGATAGAGATGGCGCGGCATAAAAATTAATAACGTAACACAAAGCGCCCTGCTATGCAGGACGCTTTTGTTATAAATGAAAAACAAACATCCCCCGCATAGCGGGGGATGTTTGCTGTTAATTAGTCTCTGCCGTAATACTTTGCGAGCTTTTCTATATCGTCCTGAGTAAATGCTCCGTCGAATATCATGAACTCGTCAAGTGTTGCGGATAGGGATGCCTTATATGCGCCCGTTCCGTCCTGACCGAT
>JAZQGR010000029.1:0-4081 GCA_045540115.1 Eubacteriales bacterium | reverse complement strand
CGGATCGCTTTCAAGAGACTTTCTTCTATGGTTCTTCCGATACTCATGACCTCGCCCGTTGCTTTCATCTGCGTGGAAAGCGAGTTATTGGCATCGGCAAATTTATCAAATGGGAAACGCGGCATCTTGGTTACCACGTAGTCAAGCGTTGGCTCGAAGGATGCGGGCGTGTTGGCAATTCTGATCTCGTCCAGCGTCATACCCACACCGATCTTTGCCGATACACGCGCGATTGGGTACCCACTTGCCTTAGACGCAAGCGCAGAGGAACGTGACACACGGGGATTGACCTCGATGAGATAATATTGGAAGGAATATGGGTCAAGTGCAAACTGTACGTTACATCCGCCTTCGATCTTGAGTGCGCGAATAATTTTGAGCGCACTGTCACGGAGCATATGATACTCCTTGTTGGTAAGCGTTTGCGAGGGACATACCACGATGGAGTCGCCCGTGTGAATACCAACCGGATCGATGTTCTCCATATTACAGATGGTAATGGCGGTATCGTTATGATCCCGCATGACCTCGTATTCGATTTCCTTGAAGCCCTTGATGCTCTTCTCTATAAGCACCTGATGCACCGGAGAAAGAGACAAGGCGTTTTTCACAAGCGGTAGGAATTCTTCTTCATTATCAGCAAAGCCGCCTCCGGTTCCGCCGAGAGTAAATGCGGGACGAAGCACAACGGGATATCCGATCTTTCCTGCGACCTTCAGTCCTTCTTCGATCGAATTGGCTATATCCGAGGGAAGAACGGGCTCGCCGAGGCTCTCGCACAGCTCCTTGAAAAGCTCTCTGTCCTCTGCTCTCTCAATAGATTCACTGCTCGTTCCGAGAAGCTCAACACGGCATTCCTTAAGGATTCCCTTCTTCTCAAGCTGCATAGCAAGATTCAGTCCCGTTTGACCGCCGATACCGGGCAGGATCGCATCGGGACGCTCATAACGAATGATCTTTGCGATATATTCCAGTGTCAGCGGCTCCATATAGACCTTATCCGCAATGGAGGTATCCGTCATAATCGTTGCGGGGTTGGAGTTACAAAGGACGACTTCGTAGCCCTCTTCCTTAAGAGCAAGGCACGCCTGCGTTCCCGCGTAGTCAAACTCTGCCGCTTGACCGATAACGATAGGACCGGAGCCGATCACAAGGACCTTTTTAATATCGGTTCTCTTAGGCATTGCTCTTCTCCTCCTGCATGATTTCAATAAATTTATCGAACAGATATGCACTGTCCTGTGGTCCCGGTGCGCTTTCCGGATGATATTGAACGCTGAACACGTGATCTTCCTTGCACTCCACGCCCTCAATGGTGTTATCGAGAATATTGATGTGGGTGGGGATAAGGCGGGTTTCCTTGAGACTTTCGGTATCAACCGCATAGGAATGATTCTGCGAGGTGATCTCGATCTTGTTCGTTTCCACGTTCCTGACGGGGTGATTACCGCCTCTGTGTCCGAATTTCAGCTTATAGGTCTTTGCACCGTAGGCAAGAGAGATGATCTGATGTCCAAGGCAGATCCCGAAAATAGGATACTTACCGCAAAGCGTTCCAATGGTTTCGATCACGGGCTGCACATCGGTGGGGTCACCCGGACCATTGGAAATGAAGATCCCATCGGGTGACAAATGCTCAATCTCCTCTGCCGTTGTATCCCACGGTACGATGGTTACCGAACATCCTCGCTTACCAAGTGAGCGAACGATGTTCTGCTTCATTCCGCAGTCGATGGCAACCACGTGATACCGTTCCTTGGGCACGCGGGAGTACCATATATTTTTACAACTCACCTTCGATACCGCGTCGGTGGGAATCGTGCTCGTCCTCAGTATCTCAATTCCTTTTTCTATCGGCGTATCGGCATCCGTGATCAGTGCTTTTCTTGAACCGTGATCACGAATGGAACGTGTCAGCTTTCTTGTGTCAACTCCCCATACGCCGGGAATCCTGTATTTCTTCATAATTTCGTCAAGCGTTGCCACGCTTCGGAAATTTGAGGGCTCATTGTTATATTCACGAACGATCAGCGCACCGATCGTCGGTGTGTTCGTTTCGTAATCGTCATCGCAAATACCGTAGTTACCGATGAGGGGATAGGTCATAACCACGGCTTGATAGGTATAGGACGGATCGGACACGATCTCCTGGTAGCCGACCATTGAGGTATTGAATACGATCTCGCACACCTTATCCGAGGTATCTCCAAATCCGTATCCGTAATACTCCGCTCCATCCTCCAAGATAATTTTTCTGTCATACTTTTCCATCATTGCTTTCCTCTTTCCGACAGCTTTTGTTCAAATCTGTCGCGTCTTACGTCGATTGGCACACTTGTTGGGTAATCACCGCAGAAGCAAGCTCTGCAATAATCCTTTCCACCGACAAGCGCATCCAGTGCCGACACAGGCAGATAACCGAGACTGTCCGCACCGATCATCTCCGTGATTTCCTCCACCGAATGGTGACAAGCAATCAGATGCTCCTCTGAATCAATATCCGTGCCGTAATAGCAGGGATGAAGAAAAGGCGGTGAGGATATTCTGATATGCACCTCGGCAGCGCCCGCATCTCGAAGTAGCCCCACTACACGCCCCATAGTATTTCCTCTAACGATGGAATCATCCACAAGAACAACTTTCTTGCCGCGCACGGCTTCTTCAACCGCCGACAATTTGATACGCACTCCGTCAATTCTCGCACCTTGCCCGGGAGAGATAAAGGTTCTGCCTATGTATTTATTTTTGATGAGCCCGATTCCGTATGGAATACCCAATTTACGGCTAAAGCCGAGTGCTGCATCAAGTCCCGAATCAGGAGCACCTATCACAATATCCGCATTCACAGGATGCGTCTTCGCAAGAATTTTGCCTGCCTCTACGCGAGAAGCATGAACCGAGATACCGTCAATCACGGAGTCGGGTCTGGCAAAATAAATGTATTCAAATACACATAGCTTTTTGCTTTTCCTGCCGCAGTGCTCACGTCTCGATTCTATTCCGTTCTTGCCGAACACAACGATCTCGCCGGGCTCAATATCTCGGATAAAGTCGGCCCCGACCGCCCGAAGCGCACAGGATTCTGATGCTACTACGTAAATACCGTCGGCTGTCTTGCCGTAACAGAGGGGACGGAAGCCGTAAGGGTCGCGTGCGCAGATCAGCTTTTGCGGCGACATCAGCACCAAGGAATAAGCACCGTCAAGCGTATTCATAGCCGCCGATATTGCCTCTTCGATAGAAGAAGTGCGTAAGCGTTCTTTGGTGATGATATAAGCTATGGTTTCGGTATCGCTTGTGGTATGGAAGATAGCACCCGTCATTTCAAGCTCGGAACGCAGTTCCACTGCATTTGAAAGATTTCCGTTGTGGCAAAGCGCCATCCTTCCCTTTTGGTGATTGACCTCGATTGGCTGACAGTTGTTTCGGTTGTTTCCGCCCGTCGTACCGTATCTGACGTGACCTACTGCTATTGTGCCCGTCGGAAATTTTGATAGTCTCTCGGTGGTAAACACCTCTGCGACAAGTCCGAGATCCTTGTGGGAAACGAAAACGCCGTCATCATTGACTACGATTCCGCATCCCTCCTGACCTCTGTGTTGAAGGGCATAAAGACCGTAATAGCAATGGTTTGCGACGTCAGTCGCCTCGGGAGCGATTACGCCAAACACACCGCATTCCTCGTGAATTGCTTGATCTATGCTCATTTTCTTCCTCCCTCGGCGTGTTCAAACGCTGCACCAACAAAGCCCTTGAAAAGTGGATGGCATTTATTGGGACGGCTCTTGAACTCGGGATGATACTGAACACCGACGTGGAAGAGACGGTCGCTCAGCTCCACCGTTTCGATCAGTCTGCCGTCGGGAGAGGTACCGCTCAGCGTCAAGCCGCATTTTGCAAGTGTCTCTCGGTAGTCATTGTTGAATTCATAACGGTGTCTGTGTCGCTCGCTGATGTGACTCGTCTCGTAGCAATGCTCCATCGTTGTTCCGGGCTTGATCTCACACGGATATGCACCGAGACGAAGTGTGCCCCCTTTGCCAATATCGTCGCTCTGCCCGGGCATAAAATCGATAACCTT
>JAZQGR010000028.1:0-18948 GCA_045540115.1 Eubacteriales bacterium | reverse complement strand
CAAGGCGCTTTACGATGCAAACGAGGCTATCTACACCGAAAGCGGCGACAGAGCACTCCTTGAAGTCACCGTTGAATCGGCAGATATTGAGAAGTACGTAAGCGACCGCACCTACGATCCCGCAAAGGAAGATATAACCCTCATTCTCGTAATGGGACAGTCGAACTTTACGGTCGGATCGGGTTACGCTTGGGAATACGGCTTCTACTATCACCAGGGTAAGAACCCCAATCCTCCCGAATCTCCTCTCGTTCCCGAAAAGGGCACAGTTTACTCCTTCTTCAGCGACGCGACCACGATCAGTCAGTTCGCACAGGAGGACTTCGTCCTTGACGATTCTGCAGATATGCACTATCTTGCAAATCCTTCCCGCGGATCCAACTGTATCAGCGGTACACCTGCCGCATTCGGTACGAGATGGCACGAGCTTACCGGAACCAAGGTAGTATTCCTTCAGGTTGCGGAAGGCAGTACGAGTATTGACGAATGGGTACCTAATCCCGAAGACTATACCTGCGGCTGTAACAAGCATGGTACTACCTACCGCTATTCCAAGGCAGTAGCAGCTTACACGAACGCGTATGCGGCACTTTCCAAGAATTATAACGTTGTTCTTTCCGGTTACATCTGGAACCAGGGCGAAGGCGACGAATGGGAAACCTATACGGGAACCGTTCGCGACGATCAGACCTACTACGATGCATACAAGAGCATGCATGAGAGCCTTGTAAGCGAGCTTGATCTCGACTTCGGCGGAATCTCCGTCGTACGTTCGAAGCTCTCCGGCTCGACCGCTGAAGGCAGCGCTTCCTACACGATAGCACGTGTCGGTCAGTACCGTCTCTGCAACGAGCTTGACAACCTCTATATGCTTTCTACCGTCAGTGAGACCTGCTCGCACGATATGCTCGACGGAAGTATCGTTCACTATTCGCAGAAGGTACATAACATAATGGGCGTTGAAATGGCGGATAACCTCTATTCCGCTCTCGGCTACGGCACCGCTAATGCCTTTGACGGAATCAAGATAATCTCCAAGAACGGCGTAACTCTTACTCACATCGATGAGAACGGTGAGCTTGCACTCGGAACCAACATTCTGACTGCAGAAAACACCGCGGGCAGAGTTATCATTAAGAATTCCGCTCTCGGACGTGAGGACACCGTATCTTATACCGTTACTATCAACGGCGTTGATTGCTCGCAGTACATTAACGCCTTCGGTCTTATCGACTGGGAGGCACTTGAGGCTGAAACAGGCTTCAACTCGCTCAAGGTCGTTTTGAACGTTAAATAATTGAAAGGAGCTAGAATAATGGAAAAGAACTTTGAAATGCCTACACTTACAGTAGTAGTATTTGAAAACGAAGACGTTATAACAAGCTCCGGCTTCGAGTTTAATCTCGGTGACTTTAGCTTCCCGGGTTTCAACCCCTTCGGAGAGTAATTAACAAGCATAAAAACCTCCGCTTCGGCGGAGGTTTTTTCGTTAATATTTTTTTCTTAATTGTCTTGAAAGAAAGAGCATTATATGATAAAATGACTCTGTATGTAATTTATAATTATTTCTATCAGAGAGGACAGAATAAATGCCCATCATAGACCAAATAAAGCGTCGCCGTACGTTTGCGATAATTTCGCATCCCGACGCAGGTAAAACGACACTGACAGAAAAGCTGCTTTTATATGGAGGAGCAATACAGACAGCCGGATCGGTCAAAGGAAAAGCATCAGATCGCCACGCAGTATCCGACTGGATGGAAATGGAGAAAAAGAGGGGTATTTCGATAACCTCTTCCGTTATGCAGTTTGAATATGAAGGCTACTGCATAAACATTCTTGATACACCGGGTCATCAGGACTTCTCGGAGGATACGTATCGTACGCTTATGGCGGCTGACAGCGCCGTTATGGTTATTGACGCCGCAAAGGGTATCGAGCCGCAGACGAGAAAGCTTTTCAAGGTCTGTGCTATGAGAAATATTCCGATATTCACCTTTATAAACAAGCTCGACCATGAGGCGCGTGATCCCTTCGATTTGATCGACGAGCTTGAAAGTGAATTTGGTATCGGAACCTATCCGATGAACTGGCCGATAGGTTGCGGTGTCGGCTTCAAGGGAGTTTACGACCGCGTAAACAAGCAGGTGCTTTCTTATGCCGATGCACATCGCGGACGCGACCGTCTTTCAGCTATCGAGTGCGATATTACTGATACCGATATGCTTGATTCTCTTATCGGTGAATATGACAGAGAAACACTGACTGAACAAATCGAGCTTCTTGACGGAGCTTGCTTTGATTTTGATCTCGAAAAGGTCCGCGTCGGTAAGCTCAGCCCGGTATTCTTTGGTTCAGCACTTAATAACTTCGGCGTCGAGACCTTCCTTGAAAACTTCTTAAAGCTCACAACGACGCCCCTCGCTCGCAAGGCAGGAGACAGTATGGTCGATCCTTGTGACGAAAGATTCTCGGCGTTTGTCTTTAAGATTCAGGCAAATATGAACAAGGCACATCGAGACCGAATTGCTTTTATGCGCATAGTTTCGGGCAAATTTGAGCGCGCTTGCGAGTACTTCCACGTTCAGGAAGGCAAGATGATAAAGCTCTCGCAGCCTCAACAGATGATGGCTCAGGAGAGATCGATTGTCGACGAGGCATACGCGGGCGACATTATCGGCGTATTTGATCCGGGCATCTTCTCTATAGGTGACACGATCTGCGATAAGAGCATGGGAATCACCTTTGAGGGAATCCCGACCTTCGCTCCTGAATGCTTTGCCGTCATAGAGCAGATTGACAGCATGAAGCGTAAGCAGTTCTCGAAAGGTGTAAACCAGATAGCTCAAGAGGGTGCTATCCGCATTTTTTTCGAGCCTAATTCCGGATTTGAACGCGTCTACGTTGGCGTTGTCGGTCAGCTTCAGTTCGACGTACTCGAATCGAGAATGAAGAATGAATACGGAGTCGAATACCGTCAGTTTGCGCAGTCGTATA
Organism: Eubacteriales bacterium; assembly: GCA_045540115.1. GTDB lineage: Bacteria > Bacillota > Clostridia > Oscillospirales > CAG-272 > Colimorpha_A. The sequence continues at coordinate 15,951 of JAZQGR010000028.1, read as the reverse complement.
CCCTCATCAAGCGCGTTCCCGATGGAATTGATCCGAGCAAGCTTTATCTTTACGAGGTAAAATGGGTACAGGACGTAAGGGGCAAGAACTATCTTCTCTTTAACTCCGAATGGAATATCCGATACACTCTCGAGCATAACGAAGGACTTGTTCTTGAGGAGTACGGCTCACAGGAAAATTGATTCCGCTTAGCTAATTAAGGAGCATTCTGATGAGATCAAAAAGAATCGATATGCTTGACGGACCGGTATTTAAAAACATGATAATGTATTCATTACCTATCGTGTTTTCCGGAATACTTCAGATCCTTTTTAACGCAGCAGACCTTGCGGTTGTCGGACAGTTTGCTGGAACTGCCGCTACCGCCGCTGTCGGCGCAACGGGATCGTTTATCGGTCTCGTTGTAAATACGGTTATGGGACTATCAAACGGCGTCAACGTTACGCTTGCGCGAGCTATTGGCGCAGATGACCGAAAGAAGGCTTCAGATATAGTTCATACTTCTATGACAGTATCTCTTATTGCCGGAATATTTGTTGGAATTATAGGAGCTGCGCTTTCCACAATTGCGATGGAGATAACCAAATGCCCAAGCGAATCATTTGATATGGCAGTTGCTTATCTTCTGATATACTTTGCGGGTTGTCCTGCCATATTTATTTATAATTTCGGTGCGGCTATCCTCAGAACCAAGGGCGATACAAAAAGACCACTGTACTTCCTTATCATCGCAGGTATAACAAACGTTTCACTCAACCTGCTGTTCGTATTACAGTTCAATATGGACGCGGATGGTGTCGCGCTTGCTACAACTATCTCGCAGTACCTTGCCGCGTTCCTCACCATTAAGTGTCTTACAGTTCAGGAGGATGCAACGAGACTGTTCGTGAAGAGGCTGCGCATCGTTAAGGCTGAGCTCTTCAGTATTGTAAAATACGGACTGCCAAGCGGACTTACAAACGCTATGTATTGCTTTGCGAATATTCAAATTCAGTCCGCAATCAACGTATTCGGCGCAAGTGCGGTCGCGGGAAACTCTGCCGTATCGAGCCTTGAAGGATTTATACAGGCAACGTACGTTGCGATGAATGCAGCATCGGTTGCATTTGTCGGTCAGAATATTGGTGCGGGCAACAAAAAGCGCATCAGGAAGGTCATTCTTGTATGTCTGACTATTTCCGCGATAGCTGCGCTGATAATGGGCTTTGGAATGTTCCTTATAGGCGAGCCTCTGTATAAGATCTACGTTCCCAATGATCCCGAAGCACTTGAAATTGCGGCAATTAAGGGAAGTATAATGTTCACAACATACGTTATTCTTTCAGCATCGCAGAACTTCGGAGCCGTTTCTCAAGCTTTCGGTTATTCAATGCATATAACGATCATATCAATCATCGGTATATTCGGATTGCGAACTGTTTGGATGAATACCGTCGTTAAAGCTTTTCCGAAGAGTATAGAAGCCGTAATATGGTGTTTCCCCGTGTCCTGGGTGTTCATTTTGATCGCAAACGGCGCTGTTCTTCTCTACGCATATAACAAGTATATGAAAAAAGGATACGTTAAGTAAAGCCGATTTTTTATGTCAGAGGCATATTATGTTTAAAAGTAAAACTGTTAATATGATCGAAGGACCGGTGTTTTTGCCGATCATTAAATATGCTGTTCCGCTTGTTATTGCGGGTATTCTGCAAATATTCTTCAATGCAGCCGACCTTGCGATTGTAGGAAATTTCGCGGGAAAAGATGCAACAATTGCAACTGCTGCTGTCGGTGCAACGGGCGCGTTTATTTCGCTTATCGTTCAGACGGTTATGGGACTTGCTAACGGTGTTAACGTTGCACTTTCCCGAGCACTTGGCGCAAAAGAAAAAGACAAAACAGTTAGAATTGTACATACCGCGGTTCTTCTTTCTCTTGTCTGCGGAACACTTGTTGCGATAATCGGCCTCCTTATAAGCCCTTATGCAATGGATATTACAAAATGTCCGCCAGAGTCAAGAGAAAAGGCCATTATATACCTACGTATCTACTTCCTTGGCTGCCCCGGAATTTTCCTTTATAATTTCGGTAGTGCGATCCTGAGGACCAACGGAGACACGCGCCGCCCGCTCAATTTCCTTATAATTGCAGGCGTATCGAACGTTGTTCTTAACTATATATTCGTAAAATACTTAGGTATGGATGCCGACGGAGTTGCACTTGCCACAACGCTCACACAGTATCTTGCCGCATTTTTAACTCTGAGATGCCTGACTCATCAGTACGATGATACGCGCGTTTATCTGAGACGCTTGCGCATCTGTAAGGATGAATTTATCGCGATCATTCGCTACGGTCTGCCGAGCGGAATATCGAATGCAATATACAGTCTCTCTAATATTACGATTCAGGCTGCTGTCAACTCGTACGGACCAAGCGCCGTTGCGGGTAGCTCTACCTCATCAAGTCTTGAAGGCTTCGTTATGGCGTGCGTCGGAGCATTCAACTCTGCCGCAATGGCATTCGGCGGTCAGAATGTCGGAGCAAGAAAACCGGAGCGACTCAAGAAGATCATTACATCCTGTCTTATTATTTCCGTGTCTTTTGCGCTGATTCTCGGTCTTGGAATATTCCTTATCGGAGACCCGCTGTACCGTCTTTACGTTCCAAAGGATGACGCGGCTGTCTCCTTTGCGGGAGAGCGTGCATCCGTTATGCTTACAACTTATTTTATTCCTGCAATATCGGGAGTATTCAGCGCACTTGCTCAGGTGTTCGGCTATTCGTTTATTATAACAGCAATTTCTATCTTCGGTATCTTCGGATTCAGAATGATATGGATGGAGTTCGTATATCCTGTGTGGCACGAGATAACAACGGTTTATATGTGTTACCCGATATCTTGGGCGATAATACTTGTCGGTAACGTTATCGTATTTCTGATTGCATATCGAAACTTTACCAAAAAAGGAATATTGAAATGATTGAAAATCTTGACGAAACAAGGCTAAGGTCCGAGCAGGTGTTTGACGGACGGCTTCTGAAGGTATTCAGCGATGAAATAATGCTTCCCGACGGCAATAAGGCGGGCAGGGAATATATTAAGCACGTCGGCGCGGTCTGTGTCGTTGCATTAACTGATGATGCAAAGGTCATAGTTGAGCGTCAGTACCGTTATCCTATGCAGGAAATCACGCTCGAGATCCCTGCAGGTAAACTTGATAGCAAGGATGAAGACCCGCTTGAAGCGGCAAAACGCGAGCTTCGTGAGGAGACGGGCGCAGTTGCGCATAAATATACTTTTCTCGGTAGGTTTTATCCGACGCCTGCATATTCCGATGAAGTAATATATATGTACCTTGCTGAAGGAATACGCTTTGAGGAGCAGTCTCTTGACGATGACGAATTTTTGACTTTTGATACAGTACCGATCAAGGATCTGGCTGATGAGATAATTTCAGGAAACGTTCCCGACGGTAAAACACAGGCGGCTGTTTTGTCTGTCTGCCGGCGTCTCGGCTTATGAGCTTGCAGAACGGTGCCTTCAAGAAGGCGTATTTCGAAATAACAAACGTGTGTAATGCGGCGTGTACCTTTTGCCCCGGCAATACAAGAAAAGCGCATTTTGTTACGGACGATGAATTTAATACTGTTCTAAAGAAGCTGAAGGGAAAGATCGAGTATCTGTATTTTCATCTGATGGGCGAGCCGCTTCTTCACCCGTCGATTTCTGATTTTGCAGTTAAAGCTCACAATGACGGCTTCAAGGTAATGATAACGACTAATGGCATTTTGAGTCGCGAGTTTGGAATACCTCTTGTAAACACAGGTGCAATCAGCAAGATAAGCATTTCACTCCATTCACACGAGGCAAATACTCTCGGGATCACTCTTGACGATTATCTATCGTCGTGTTTTGACCTCGCGGAAGCTGCGGCGGAGAATAATACTGTTTGCGCGCTGAGACTCTGGAATTTAGGTGCTGAAAACAGCCAAAATAAGACTGTCTTAAATGCTTTACGCTCGCGTTTTGGCTCAGAATGGACTGAAATCAGAAGCGGTTATAAGATAGCCGAATACGTTTTCCTTGAATATGGTGAAAGGTTTGATTGGCCCGAGGAAGGCAAAGGCGATAATGACGTTACCTTCTGCCACGCGCTTCGAAATCAGATAGGCATTCTTTCGAACGGAACAGTCGTTCCTTGTTGTCTTGACGCCGAGGGTCGCATAAGTCTCGGTAATTTGTACGAAGATGATCTTGACGATATCTTATCATCCGAGCGCGCAAGAGCGCTTTACGACGGCTTCTCGGCGCATAAAGCGGTTGAGAAGCTATGTCAAAGCTGCGGATATGCAAACAGATTTAAAAAATAAGCTGTTGCGAAAAATCGCAACAGCTTATTTTTATTCTGATTCTTTTGACACGTAGGGAATTTTACCGATAAATATTGCAAGAACAACAGTAATCAATATCTCGGGGATCATATATAGCGCGTTGTAGATCAACGAATACATGCAAGAAAGCATTTGTCCGTCGAAGTGGGTAAGAACGAACTTGCCGAAGCCTCCGCCCGTGCGTGCGTCAAGATCCTCGAAGAACCAACTTGCCCATGCTCCCCAGAGGATCCATCCGGATAAAAAGTGCATTACGAATCTTGCTGAAGTGCCGACAAGTGCACCAATTGCGAGAGACTTTGAAGGCTTTTCCTTGTTCCTGAACAAGCCGCTGAGTCCTACGAGGGAGAACGCGAAGAAGTAATCAAGCAGTACCATTATAACCGCAAGATACCATTTCATCTGATCCTCACCGGGAAGAAATGCTGCAGAAATCGTTCCGCCGCCGAGGATCATCTGAATAAGGCTGTAGATGATCGAAGAAAGCACGCCCCACTTGAGACCGTGTCGGTATCCGATTATGACAAGGGGAAGCATTGAAGCTGCTGTAACGCTCCCGCCCCAAGGCATCTCGTAAACCTTTATGAGCGACAGAATTGTTGCGAGAGCTATCATAACCGCACATTCGGTCATTGCGACAGTTCTCTTTGAGAATTTGGTTTTTGTTTGCATAAAACCCTCCATGTTTGATTTCGGTCTACGACCGTATATTACAATCGAACATGGCGTTTCTGAACGAATAAAAAGCGCCTCTCCGTCAAAACAGAGAGGCACCGTATGCGCTGTTAAGCAACAATGATCTCCCTACGTTGGCATTACCCATATCAGGTTAAAGGGACCGCGGTGTAAACCGACATCTCAGCCTTTCGGCGCCCCTGTCATGTTCTATTGCATTTGTATTATATCACTGAGTGTGAGAATTGTCAACAGAAATTTATTTATTTCTGAGATCTTCCTCTGCATCGAGATCTTCTTCCGGATCATCCGCAAACAGCGACTCGATATCAATTTCGCGCGTCGCGAAATCGGGAACGACAATCGTCTCAGCCATAGCGTCGGGCTTAGCGGGCTTCTTGGCTGCTGCGTTTATCGTCTTTCCTGTTTCCTTTTGTTGTTTCTTCTTTTTCTCGTTAAGATAAATGAGAAGTATTACAGCGGCAATCAGGGCAATTATCAGGATAATAAGGAATACGGTAAGGAGTACCTTAGTGCTTGCACTGCCTGCACCGTTGTCATTTTCTGAAGAGCCTACGTTGCCGGATACGCTCTTTGTGTAGATGAAATCAATTGTGAGATCCGCACCGTTAACGATACCGGTAAATGAGTACTCATTAAGGTTATAGCCTTTGATCGTTTCAGCAGTGAAGCGATATTGCGCGCCGTCTGTCGCGCGAACGTAAAGCGTTTCCTTCGCGGGCGTTCCGTCAGAATACAGGTAGTTTACTGTGATCTGATAAAGATTTGTAAGATCAACGGTTGAAACAACGAGCTTACCGAGAGAGGAGCTGCTGAATGCCATTCGACCGTTATCATTTGTAAAGTTTACCGGAACGAATTCGCCGCTTGCATCGATAGCATAGAGGTAGAGTATCTTGTTTGTCATGCCCTCGGGAATATTAAAGGAGATGTCAGCGCTTCCGTCGAATCTCGCAGTGGCGTTATTGTAAAGAAGCTTGATCTCGTACTGAATGATCGTCTGATCGGAGGGAATGAGGAGAGTTGGATTGAATATTGCCTGAAGCTTGTTGAACTGAAGGGTATAACCGATAACGGAATCACCAAGGATAGATATTGAGCAGTTCTTGTTCTCGTCAGTGATCTCTATATAACCGTTTACAATAAACTCAAGACCGTTTTCTGTTGCATAAGTGCTCGCAATGGTACCTTCGATGCCTTTGACGTAGAATCCGTGAACGGGAGTATTGTTGGCGTTAAAGCCGAATGCGTTTGCTCCGATCTCAAGGATGCTCTGCGGTATGAACACGCTTGTCATAATGTTGGGACCGCGGAAAGCAGCCTCGCCAACGTATTCGAGAGTATTGGGAAGAGAAACGATATAGAGGGATCTACATCCTTCAAAAGCGCTGTTTGCAATTACCTTAACTCCGTTTGGGATATTTGCAGATACGATTCCGGTTCCCGCAAATGCGGAGGTTCCAATAGTCTCGACGGAGCCCGGGATATCGATCTTCTCAATCGTCGAGCAACCCTCAAACGAGCAGCTGCCGATGTTAAGAATACCGTTAGAGAAGGTTACTTGCTTTATGTATGTCTTATACACGTACCATGGGGTTTCCTCAAACGTGAGATAATCGGGCATTGAGCCGTTACCTATTATGTTTAGAACACCCGTTGACGGACGGAATTTCCAAACGATTGTATCGGTAACGTTACCAAGGTCGGTATCGACTGTTTTGTAGGAAAGGAATTTAAGCTCGTGTTCCTTGGCATAAAGCTCGGCAACGGAGGGAGTGAAGCCCTCGATCTCGAGAACGAGATCGTCGATAGGATAGTATTCGCCGTCTATACAGGTATAGCCAAGGGCGTTGAGACCGATGTATTTGACTTTATAGGAGATAAATATTGTGGCGATCTCCGGGCAATCAACAAATGCATAGTTGCCAATGCTTTCAATGTTTGCGCCAAGAGAGATCTGTGAGAGGGAAGTACATCCGAAGAACATTCCTTCGGGAATGATCTTAACTGTGTCGGTAAACGCGAAGGTCAGAAGACCTTTGCAGTCTTTGAAGCAATAGTATCCGAAATCGGTCACTGATTCTTCGAATCTGATATCGATGAGGGACTTACATCCGTTAAATGCGTAAGGACCAACAGAAATAAGAGAGTCAGTTGTATTAACGGTAGCGAGAGCCGTACATCCTTCAAACGCGGCTTCGCCGATAGACTCAACGTTATTTGTGAGCGTTACAGTCTTGAGTGAGGTACATTCAGAGAAGAATCTCGGGGGAACCGTAGCACAGTTAAGAGTTGCTTCAGTAAGAGACGTGCAATTATAGAATACGGTTTCTCCCGTTGTAGTGAGTGATTGCGGAATTATGATTTCGGTAAGGCCGGATTGAGAAAATGCCTTATTTCCGAGAGCCTGAAGTGAATTGGGAAGAACTATTGTCTTGAGAGAGGAGCAGTAGGAGAAAGCTTCTTCATCAATTAACGTAACACCCGTCGAAAGATTTACGGTTGTAAGGGCCGTGCAACCGTCAAAGGCGCGTCTGCATATTTCCTTAACGGAAGGAGCGAGAGTTACCTTTGTCAGAGAAGTGCAACCGTAAAAAGCATTTTCACTTACATTAGTAACGCCGTCAAGAACCTTGACCTCCTTGATAACGTAATCTTTGTTCCCGCTTACGTATTTGTACCAAGGCATGCTACCGCCGGACGCGAATGAGTACATAGCGCCGTTACCGCTTATAGTAAGAACTCCGTCAACGGTAAGCTTGTACGTAACGCCGTCGCCGCAAATACCCTCGAGGGCCTTGGGGGTTGTTGATTTGAAAGTAAAACCGTTATTGTTCGCATACGTTTCAGCGGCAGAACCCGAGGCGGCAACGATCGTAAAGCCTGTGATCTTGGTATAGGTTCCTTCTGAATAGGAATATCCAAGCGCATACTGACCGATATTGTCAACAGAAGTCGGAATCTTTACTTCATCCGCCTGAACGTTTACAAACGCGTTGTCACCAATAGCTGTAACACCTTCAGCTATTGATATGTTAAAAATTGAGGTCGCATACGCAGACCACGGGGTGTTTAACACCACATAGTCTGGCATTTGCCCGTTACCGGCTATTGTGAGCGTCTGATTATCGCCGATCTCGTAGGTTACGCCGGAGCTGCCGCAGGTACCGATTATCGGATCCGCAAATGCAGTAACCGAGAGGGTGAGAGCAAGAAGCAACGTAAAAATCAGTATTAGTAAGCTACCCTTCATTTTCATTTTATAATGACCTTTCCGACGCCTTACGTCAAAACAATTTATCATAATAATTCAAACTATATTATACTACAACAAAACCAAATTGTCAACCGAATAGCCCTAATAATTGTTATCCTGATGTAAACTTACTGTTATAAAAGATTTGATAATATTTTAAAAAAATAACATAATGCATTGACAAAAATGTATCGCCCATGATAAAATTCAAATAGTAATAAACCGTTACTTTTACGGTGAAAACAGTAAGGAGAATTTATTATGAATTGCGGAATTTTCAGTCAGAATGAGTGGTTGTTTCCGGATTCCCGTGTTGACGCGGGGAACAAAAGAGTTGATCTGTATCTGTTAAAGAATCAGATCGGTGCTTTTCAGGTAATAATTACCGACATAGCTCTCGGTCAACCGATAAATATAGCCATTCAAGGGCTCGACGGTATTACCGTTAATGCATACAGGGAAAAAGAGGTTTGCGTTAACAGAAATGCAAACGATGTTCATAACGGTCCGCTCACGACGGATAATTGGGAGGATATCGCCCGTGATCGTGTTCGCAAGGCACCGTATCGAACCTACGATGCTCTCGTTCCACTCGAAGGAATTGTGACTGAGGCATCTCAGGAGGTTTATTACGTTACTCTATGCCCGAGTGAGTCTGCTAAAAGCGGAAACAACGAAGGTATCATAACGTTTGTGTTTGGAGAAAAGTCTATATCCTTCCTTGTTGGACTTCGTGTCGGTAATAAAATGCTCCCTGAGCAGACGCTTAACGTAACAAACTGGTTCAGCTTCTATAATATGGCGCGTCATCACGGGCTTAGTTATGGTTCTGACGATCATATTAAAATGGCTAAGCAGTATTTCGATTTGCTGCGCGAGTGCGGAAATAACGTTTTCTGGTGTACCTTTGACTTGACGAAGGCAAAGGAAGAAAACGGAAAGATTACTTTCGATTTTACCGAACCGATGAAAAGAGCGCAGTTTGCCCTTGATAACGGTGCAAAGACTCTTGAGTGGGCGCCAATAATCAGCAGACCGACGTGGGAGGATCCACCATTCCTCGTTTGGGATTATCGTAACGATACAAGAGGCCCGAACGTTCTGTCAACAGGTGGACGAAAATATTTTACCGCCTTCCTTTCTCAGTTCAACGAGATGCTTACCGAAAAAGGATGGAGAGATATTTCGATAGTTCACGTAAGTGACGAGCCTAAGGAGCTTTGTGCTTCCGATTTCCGTATACTGTGCGGTATTGTCAGAAAGTATTTGCCGGGAATTAAGCTTATTGATGCGATAGAGATATTCTTCCTTCAGGACGCACTTGACATTTACGTTCCGAAGAATCATTACTTCCAGATGAACCGTAACGATTTTGAGGATCTTCGTGACGACAGAAATGAAATATGGTTCTATACCTGCAATATGCCGGGAGGACGCTGGCTTAACAGATTTATTGATTCTCCGCTTCTCAACACCCGACTTCTTCATTGGGGTAATTACCGCTACAACCTAACGGGCTATCTGCATTGGGGCTTTAATCATCTGAGAGATGGTCAGGATCCGTTTGAGGAAACAAGCGGTAACGGAGGTCTTCCCGCAGGTGATACTCATATCGTATACCCATATGGTGACAAGGTTCTTCGATCGCTCAGGCTTATGCAGATGAAGTGTGGTATTCAGGACTACGAAATATTGCGCGCCCTTTCACTTTCAGACATGGAATCCGCAAATAAGCTCTGCCGCCGTGCTTTGCATTCCTTTGACGATTACATTACTGACGTAAAAGAGTTTGACAAGATTCAGGCTGATCTCGTTGAAGCATACGATAACGTTTAAAAAGAAAGCCCTGGGCTCAGCCGAGGGCTTATATCATATTTCCGCTATTACTTCGATCTCAACGAGAACGTTTTTTGGAAGCGTTTTAACCGCAACGCAAGAGCGTGCGGGCTTGTTAACAAAGTATTTTGCATAGATGCCGTTGAACGCGGCAAAGTCAGCCATATCATGTAGGAAGCAGGTAGTTTTTACAACCTTATCAAGTGACGTCCCTGCCGCTGAAAGAACAGCGGCGAGGTTTTTGCAGACCTGATCTGTCTGCCCTTCGATCGTCGTCGCTTGTACGTTTGAAGTTGCAGGATCGATCGGTATCTGTCCGGAGGTGTAAACAAGATTACCTACCTTTATTGCCTGAGAATACGGTCCGATAGCAGCGGGAGCATTGCTTGTAAATACAATATTCATGATTGTCTCCTTGTTTTTGTAGATCAAGATGAAGAACGGCAGATCCCATTCGGAATCTGCCGTTCTTTTGGTCGGAGTGAGGTGATTCGAACACCCGACCTCTTGGTCCCGAACCAAGCGCTCTACCAAGCTGAGCCACACCCCGATAACAGGCAACATTATAACATATTTGATTATTATTGTCAATAGTAAGTTTGATTTTTAATCAGAATTAATTTCATGAAACAGTTTATTATCTTTTATAACTCGCGCAAAAACGGTCCCGTGATAGGGACCGTTTTTATAGCTGTTATTGAATAGGCTCGAAATCAGAAGCCCCGTGTTTGCAGAGAGGGCAGATATAATCATCAGGGAGGACATCACCTTCATAGATATATCCGCAGATCTTGCAGACGAACCCTTTTTTTCCTTCAGTTTCGGGCTTGGGCTTGACGTTGTTCTGATAATAAGTATAGGTCATCGTTTCCTTGTCGGAAAGGACTCTTGCCTCGGTCACAGAGCAGATTAACATACCATGTGTGTCAAGGTCAATGTATTGCTCGACCTTAAGCGACATAAAGGAATTGATATACCTCGTAAGGAAGGGAAGACCGTTGTCAGAACGAAGCGTTTCCCAGCCTGCAAATTTATCGGTGTTTCTTCCGCTTGTGAATCCGAAGTTTTCAAATACGCTGAAGGGAGCTTCAGTGCTGAGACAGTTGATATTCATTTCACCGCTTTGCTTGATTACGTGGTGAGAATAATTCTGCTTGTTGATAGTAACGGCGATGCGGTTGGGGGTGTTTGTTACCTGAGTTACAGTGTTGACTATGAGACCGTTGTCTTTTTTTCCGTCATTACAGGTGACAACGTAGAGACCGTAGCCTATATTGAAAAGAGCCTTGAGATCATTCTTGTTAGCGGTTGACTCCTGCATTGCGAGGTAGTCCTGGCAGAGCTCTGCGGCAAGAGTATCGATCTGTTCCTTGCTCTCATCATTAAGCGCAGAAAGGATTCTGACCGTTGTATCGGTGTAGGTAATGTTGTTGCACTTTTCCATCATCTCCTTCATTACCTTCGCAGCAAGAGGAGCCCAGCTTCCGTTTTCGATAAATGCGACTGTACGGTTCTTGTATGCGCGCTCGGTGAGGTGGTTGATAAACTCTCGCATGAACGGGAAAATCTCTGCGTTATAGGTTGTTGTTGCAAGAACAAGCTTGCTGTATCTGAAGGCGTCTTCGACTGCCTCAGCCATATCACAGCGCGCAAGATCGGTCACGACGACCTTGGGACAACCGTTAGCCTTGAGCTTTTCTGCAAGGAGATAAACAGCCTTCTTTGTATTGCCGTAAACGGATGTGTACGCAATTACTATTCCGTCATCCTCGGGCTGATAGCTCGACCAAGTGTTATATAGACCGAGATAGTAGCCGAGATTCTCGTTGAGGATCGGTCCGTGAAGGGGACAGATCATCTGAATATCAAGGCCTGCAGCCTTCTTGAGCAGCGCCTGAACTTGAGCGCCGTATTTTCCGACGATGCCGATATAGTATCGCCTTGCCTCGCAAGCCCATTCCTCTTCTATGTCGAGGGCTCCGAACTTGCCAAATCCGTCGGCAGAGAAGAGCACCTTATCGGTGCTGTCATAAGTCACGATGACCTCGGGCCAATGAACCATGGGGGCAGTTACGAATGTAAGAACGTGCTTACCGAGTGAGAGAGTATCTCCTTCTCCGACAACGATTCTTCTGTCCGAGAAATCCGTTCCAAAGAAGTTCTGCATCATCGCAAACGCTTTAGAGGAAGAAACGATAATTGCATCGGGATATGCCTTTGCAAAATTGAAGATGTTTGCGGAATGGTCAGGCTCCATGTGTTGGATCACAAGGTAATCCGGCTTTCTGTCGCCGAGCGCATTCTGGAGGTTGTCAAGCCATTCATGAGTGAAGGACGCATCAACGGTGTCCATTATCGCAATCTTCTCGTCAATAATCGCGTAGGAATTGTAGGAAATTCCATTAGGAACAACGTACTGCCCTTCAAAAAGGTCAATCTTGTGGTCGTTAACCCCAATGTACTTAATGTCGTTTGTGATGTGCATTTTAATATATCTCCTTTGTTTTAAAAACATTTTCCGCTTTTGCAGTCCTCGGTGTTTCCACCTCGGAAGCATAGCTCGTTTTCACATTGATTATTATTTATCATGCAAATGATATTGTTTACTGTTGTGCTCGCGATATTTTCGAGGGCTTCTTCCGTTAGGAATGCTTGATGGGAGGTAACAATTACGTTTGGCATCGAAATGAGTCGAGCGAGCGTATCATCTTCCATAATGTGCCCTGAGTTATCCTCGAAGAACAGGTCGGATTCCTCCTCGTAAACGTCAAGACAAGCCGCGCCGATCTTTCTTGATTTGATGCCGTTCAGCAGCGCTTCTGCATCGACGAGTGCGCCTCTTGAGGTATTAAGAAGAACAACACCCTTCTTGCATTTGCTTATCGCCGCTTCGTCGATCAGATGATACGTTTCTTCGGTTAGCGGACAATGAAGAGATATTACGTCGCTGTTTGTAAATAACTCGTCAAGGGTAACGTATTTGACGTACGGTCTGTCCTCAATAGATGAATCCGGGAACTTATCGTAAGCAAGAACCTTCATTCCGAATCCGCGGCAGATATTTACGAATATTTTTCCGATCTTGCCTGTTCCGACGACTCCGACGGTTTTTCCGTAAAGATCGAAGCCGGTCAGCCCGTTAAGGCTGAAATTGAACTCCTTTGAGCGAATATAGGCTTTGTGTATTCTTCTTACTGAGGTAAGAAGGAGCGCCATTGAGTGCTCCGCAACTGCGTATGGTGAATATGCGGGGACTCTTACAACGTGTATCTTGCCAAAGGCATGTTTCATATCAACGTTGTTGAAGCCGGCACAACGGAGCGCAATTACTTTTACGCCCATTTCGGTCAGCTTGTCGATAACGAAGGCATTTACAGTATCGTTTACGAAAACACAAACGCCGTCAAACCCGTTTGCAAGATAAACAGTGTCCTGATTAAGCTTTGTCTCGTAGTATTTAAATTCAATGTCTGTATTTTCCGAATATTTATCAAAAGCAACCTTGTCATAAGGTTTTGTGTCAAAGAAAGCTATTTTCATAATTAACCTCTTGTTTTTTTTATTATTATATCACTCTTGTCATGAAAATAACTGTGACTAACTCACCTTTGAAGAAATTCTTTTATCCGGTTCCAAACGGTTTCATCCTGCTCGGTCATTTTATCCCAGTCAAAGGAATTTCTGAATGCTTCCTTTTCCTCGATCGTCATATCAGCGGCGCCCGATGCCGCCTCGGAATATTCAGCCAGATATTTGACTGCTTCGCGTGTATAATTGGGATTGTGTCCCTTTTCGTGCTCAAGAATAAATTCAACGTTTTCTTTGTCCTTAAGAGCAGAGTAAAGGGCGTTAAAGTGAATATCCTTATTTACAAGATGGTCGTTGTCTGAATAGATCAAAAGTGCGCGTACATTTGAATTACTAAGGGTATCAACGGCATCATAAGTAACAAAGGACGGATTCGATGATGCCTCAAGCCTGACTATATCATTAACGTACAAGCGGAGAAATCCTCTGAAATTCTGATCGGCCATTCTCTTGACGGATGTAAACCCGCTGAGAACGACTATTTTTTTGAGGTCGGGGTGAAGTGCTGAAATATTAAGCGTCGAGAAGCCGCCCCAGCTGTGACCGATAACAGTTATATCTTCGGTATCGACGGTTGGATCATTTTTGAGGACCGAAAGGGCGTCATTAAGGTCGCTTAAGGATTGCGCAAGCCCACCGGTATCGGTTCCGTCAGACTCCATACAGCCTGTATGGTCATAGGCGAAAACAAGATAACCGTAGGAAGCGAGCTTTTCGATCTCTTTCATATAAGAGCGGTGTCCGCCGCCGAATCCGTGATCGAAAACGATCAATCTTGACGAGTCGTAACCGTCATAGCTGTAAAAATATCCAACGAGTCTATTGCTTTTTGAAGATGTAAATTCGTATCTGACAGCGTTCAGCCCCGGGAAATCCTTATAGGAAAAGTAATGAGCGATTCCAATATCGTCACAACGGACAAAAAGTTGTGCCTTATATACCTCTTCAATTTCTTTGTGAAAAATCATTAAATCACCGCCTCAATTCTATTATAACATAATTTTGCGAAGTTGTAAAGAAAAAAAGCGGCTGTTGCCGCTTTTTATGGTAACTTTACAGTTCCGTCGAGAGTCATCACGAATCCGTTAAGATCGGCTGAGCAGATATCTCCGCCGATGACCTTACCGCGATAGACAATTACGTTTGCATAGACGGTTCCGTTATAGCCTTCGAAATTTGTGATCTTATACGTATATCGACTTACCTCTTTACCTTTGTATTTACCAAGATCAAGTCCTTGCTGCTTCTGTAATTCGTTGTAACCGACGAAAATTTTATCAAACTTTGTCGGAAGCGTGACCTTAACGTCTTCAATCGGCTCAGCTTCGGTTTCCCAGCCGAACTGCTTCAGAAAATTGATTCTGTCGTCGTTGGTTTTTACGTTATTGAAGTTGTAGCTTGAAACGGGCGAATACATAAGAGACGCTGCTGTCGGCTCGGTAACGGGTATCATTGTTAAGAGAACGATCAGGGCTATTACAGACGCACAAACGATGACGCCGATCTTAAGCGTTGATGCTTTTATCGAAAATACGAACATATCTTCCTCCGAATGTGTAAGGTTAGTAGATTATATTCACTTCGAAAAAAATTATTCAAAAAAATTGAAAATAACTATTGACAAGTTGAAAGGAATATGCTATAATACCAAACGTTGCGGGTAATCGGGTAGCGACATTAAATGCTGGTGTGGCTCAATGGCAGAGCAGCTGATTTGTAATCAGCAGGTTGTTGGTTCGACTCCGATCACCAGCTCCAATATGGGAGCGTTCCCGAGCGGCCAAAGGGGGCAGACTGTAAATCTGTTGTCAGTGACTTCGGTGGTCCGAATCCACCCGCTCCCACCAAAAAGAAACGACAATTTTCTTTCGGAAGATTGTCGTTTCTTTTTGTTCTTTTCACTTTTCTCTTTTCTCTTTTCGTTCTTCTCTCTTCTCTAAAATTGTCGTTTCAGGATAAAAGATAAGAGAGAAAAGAGAAGAGAAAAGGTAGCTTTGCTTCGCAAAGCATTGATTTGAATAACGAATTATGATATAATACATTGGAACTGTTCGGGTTTGTTTTTTATTTTGATTACGCATATTGAAACACGCCACCGAGAGTAGCCAAACGGTTACTCTCGGCAACATTTTTTAGACTTTGACACCCCAAATACAGAGAGGCGTTTTTTCGTTCGGAACAATCAGTTTGTTTTCCTT
>JAZQGR010000027.1:0-20667 GCA_045540115.1 Eubacteriales bacterium | reverse complement strand
TTGTGGCACGTTTCAAAAAGTACGGCAATATCGAACGCCTTACAAGACCATTGCTTACCGAATTGGTACAAGAGATTTTCGTACACGAGGGCGGAGACATTGAGGTTGTATTCAAATTCCAAGATGCATATGCACAGGCAGGTGAATATATCGAACTCAACAAGCAACTTATCCAACCCGAAAAGCCCACAAAAAAGAAAAAATCGGCATAATGATAAAGCGTGTGACAGTAACTGTCACACGCTTATTTATGGTGTAAAACATTATGGGCTCCCATGGCAGCACCCATAATTTTCCAAATTTTAAGGTCTGAAAAAATTTTTCAAGGAATTTTATGGTGTTCTCTTGACATTTTCCCCAGCTTCAGGGTTCTCCATAATTTTCCAATTTTCGATATAAAATAACATTATTATTAAGATGTGAAAAGTCGAAAATATGCTTATTTTAAAGGCTTTCAAGCAATTCTGTCGCAATATCTGTACTTTCGAACCGCATAATACTTTCTTCATGAGAGCCAAAAGACAAGAAATTAACACTACCATACCAAATGGTGGCGTTATCTATTATAGTGAACTTTTGATGGAATTCAGATTTTAAATTAACAGTAATTCCAGCGTTTTTCAAAGCGGATATATTTTCATTAACAGTGGTACGCTCTACCTCTTTAAAATTTTCGGGAGGCCGAGTTATAATTGTGACAGATACTTTTTTGGCAACAATTGGGGAAAGAATTTTCATAAATTGTGATATCCTATTTTTGCGCATAAAGGGACTTACGATGACAATTTCGTTAGTGGCGTTATTTATGTCGTTATAGTAAACAGGTAAAAAGCTTTTGCCATCATAAATAATGTTAGGTGAATCGAGAGTGTTTTCAATCGATTTTGTTTGGTAACCTATTGAAGCATAACTTTTTAGTCTCTTTTGATACATACGTTCTAAGACTGGAACACGTATATCTACATAGTCTAAAATCTGTACTTCATTTTTGCCTTCGTAATTGCGATGTAATCGTCCGGCATACTGTGCAACTTTTCCTTTCCATGCAATTGGCATTGCTAAAAGTAAAGTATCTAATCGTGGATAATCAAAACCTTCACCAATATATTTACCGCTTGCTATAATTATTAGTTTATCATCATCGGTAATATTAGAAAGCCTCTCCATAGTTTCGCGCTTTTCTTTGGCGGATATTTTCCCCATAAGCGTTATTATGTTTTCACATTTGTTTGTTAGTGAATTTTTTAATAATTCGATATGCTCTGTACGTTCTGTAATAATTATTGGGGTTCTTCCGCTTTTAAGCGCAGTTAAAGCATCGCTAATGATTTGTTTGTTTCGGTTTGCATTTTCTGTGATTTCAGTATAAATTTGTGTTATAGTTTTTTCTTTAGAATTAAGTGAACGGAAAACTGTGAAACGCGGAATAATATAATGAGAAAAATCTCGGTTTTGCGCTTGAGATTTGGCATCAACTAAATACCTGATTGGACCGCATTGCATAAATATAAGCGGATGATGACCGTCTTGCCGTGATGGTGTTGCCGAAAGACCGTAAACATATTTTGCGTTAGCAAACTTTAAGATTTTTTCAAAATTAACTGCGGGTACATGATGACATTCATCGACAATTATCATACCGTAATTGCGAACAAGTTTTTTAACATCATCGCCGTCAAAAAGTGACTGCATAATTGCAATGTCAATAATACCTGACGTATTTTCTTTGCCCGCACCTATCATACCGATAGGAGACCATTGTTTTTGTCGACCTCTGCCTGTTCGCTTTTCGGGCGGAGTAGCCTCAATATTCAAAAACTGGCTTAATGAATTTTTCCATTGAGTAAGCAATGCACTTGTGTGTACTAAAATTAATGTATTAACTTTTCGTTCGGATATTAGATAAGATCCGATAACAGTCTTTCCAAATGCAGTAGTTGCTGCCAATACACCGTTGTCGTGTGCTAACAAGGCTTTCGCAGCAGGAATTTGATTTTCTCTTAAATCTCCATTAAAGGATACATCGATTGTGTCTCCACAATTTGTTTTATTCTCTATCGTATAAGTTGCATTTGCTGAATTAAATAAATCAATAAGATTTTCTTCGCATCCTCGTGGAAGACTTAAATATTCATCAGTTTCTTCTGCAGGAGATATAATACGAGGTTTATTATAAATTGGTAATCGCATAGCCTGAGCTTTATAAAATTCAGGATTTTTAAAGGCGGCAAGACGGCGGATTTTGTTTATCGCTTTATGAGATAGGTTTTGTTTTTTAATATAAAGCATATTGGCCTTGATGATTTTTACATCACCAGAAAAATCCAAGAAGCTAAGATGGTATTCTTCTTTTGTTTCCCAAGGCTTTGTTTTTTCTTCGTTGTCTTTTACTAAGCTACCAAGTTCGTTATGAGGACAAATTTTATTTATAATATTCGTCACTTCGGTTGAGCTAAGCTTTTGTATGGTTGACAAAAATGTCCATTGGTCAGGGTAGGAAATGAAATTATCATCAACAAACTCGCTGTTGTGATTCTTTCTGGCAAGTCCCTGTAAAGGCAAAGCTATAAGGTTGCCAAAACCACCCTTTGGCATAGTATCTTGGTTTGGAAAAAGACGATCATAAGATGTAAACTTGATTTTACTTTGATTCTCCATTGCTAAGGTTAATAGACCGCTGCCTAATTTTCTTGCAAAGGCAGCTTCTATTGGTTCGCTGAAGAAAATCCAAACATGAGCACCGCTACCTGAACGGGAACGCTCAATATATGCTGGGATATTGTTTTTAATACAAGTGTTTTTAAATGTAAGTGATGCTAGTTCAAAATCTTTATCATCAAAATCAACTGCTAAAAAATGGCAAGTCTCATCCTTACGCATAGGGTATATGCCAACAACATCTCTACCATATTTATCTTTTCCGCTAAGATGATCGAATATAGCTTTACTATTAAGCGGTAAAAGTTTACGATTAGGACAGTTATTACATTTGTATTTTTGTTTATTACAAAGTTCGCTCCACTCATTTCGACAAACTGGTTGGTATCCGGATTTCCCGCTTTGCACACTATACCATCGTTTTGCATAAACGTCATCTCTGCCAATAAACAATGACATATAAAGGTCAATCTTCTCATCAACCGAACTATGCTTATTGACGGCGGAATCTGGAACATCAAACTCTTTGGGAGAATCTAATATACCTAATTGTTTACGTAAATCTTGATTTTCGGCTCGTAATCTCATATTCTCATTGCATACCTGAATATACTTCTTTTGAAGTTCATCATAAGTCATACTGATTACCTCGCTTTTAGTTGTTTATATCGACATTATAACATAAAACAGTGTGACAAGCAAATTAATGATATATTTATATTAAATTACACACGAACAAAACACGAAATAAATACGAACGTTTTGCGAAAAACTATTGTAATTTTCGTTGACTGGTGGTATACTATAAGCGAGGTGATTAATGTGACACTTAAAGAATTACGAATATCGAAGGGACTGAACCAAGCCCAATGTGCCGATTTCCTTGGAATGACCACAAGAAACTATCAAAATTACGAAAACGATATAAAGAAGACAAACACCGCCAAATACCACGCAATATATAAGCAGTTGGAGTCTTATCAAAGCGATATTTCCGCTGCGTCTTCGTCTTCGACAAGTACGGATTTTCATACCAATGTTGTAGTCGGTGCTGGTCTAAAGGCTTTTTCAAAGAGAGTAGCCAAGTACAAGAAGCGGGATTGCTACAAAAAATTGAAAAAGTTTATGCGTGAAGATTATGACGGAAAGATCTGCATTTTGTACGGTCTGCGCCGAACCGGTAAGACAACGCTTCTGTTCCAGATGCTTGGTGAGCTTCCTGTTGAACAGACTGCCTATATTAAAATTCAGACTACCGACAATATGGCAAGGCTTACTAAGGATCTCGACCGTCTTTTTGAGAACGGTTACAGATATGTCTTTATTGACGAAATCACTTTGATGGAGGATTTTATAGGCACTGCTGCCGTTCTGTCAGATGTGTTTGGTATGATGGGTATGAAGATCGTCGTTTCGGGCACCGATTCACTCGGCTTTGCTATGGCAAACCGTGACGAGCTTTATGATCGCAGTATTATGATCCATACCTCGTTTATTCCGTTCCGGGAATACGCAAGGCTTCTGGATATCAAGTCTATCGATCGCTACATTGAATACGGCGGAACACTGAAAATGGAAAACATGAGCTTTGACGATCCCGATGCGTTTTTTGATGAGGTTTCCTTCCGTGACGATGAAAGCACAAGAAAGTATATCGACACTGCTATCAGTCGTAACATTCAGCACACGCTGAAAAACGATCACTACGGCGAATACTTCAATCAACTTCGTGAACTTTATGAAAAGGGCGAGTTGACCAACGTAATCAATAGGATTGTAGAAAGTATAAACCACCAATTCTTATTGCGTGTTGTTCAGGATAACTTCAAATCTCATGACTTAGGTTCGGCAAAGCAGCTATTGCTCCACGAATTTCCTGCCAAGCGTGCCACGGTGCTTTATGATATCGACGAAAAGATGGTGGTGGAAAAGTTAAAAGCCCTAATTGAGGTAAAGGAAAAGAGTGAAACCACAATTGCGATTACGCAGGAGCACATTGAAAAGGTTAAAAAGTATTTGCTGATGCTAGATCTCATTGTGAACTGTTCCGAACGCTACGAAAGCGGCAAGCAGTCAGAGCATACCGTATTCTCTCAACCGGGAATGCGCTATGCCATTGCAAAAGCTTTGGTTTATTCTTTAATGCAGGATGAATATTTCCGATCCGTTTCGGAGCTTGACAAGGAATACATTGTGGCAAAAATTCTTGATGATGTAAAAGGCAGAATGTTGGAAGATATCGTCCTCCTTGAAGTCCAAAAGTTCGTTTCTCGTAATGAAGAAGTGTTCAAGTTCAAATTTGACAACGGCGGTGAATACGATATGGTGATCTATGATAAGCAGAAGCGCACTTGTCGGATCTACGAGGTCAAACACAGTATGGAGATTGCAGAGAAACAGACACGCTATCTTAACGATGCGAATAAGTGCAAAATCATAGAATCTAAATTTGGCACAATTATTGGAAAATATGTACTTTACCGTGGTGAAGATACAATTGTCGGTGATGTGCAGTATTTGAATGTGGAACAGTTTTTGTGCGAGCCAAAATAATAGGCATAAAAAAGACAAGAAGTGCACCTTAGCCGATGCGCTTTCTGTCTTTTTTGATTTTTTAACCCTATTGGAAGATAAAGACCATAATTCGTTATTATATCCAACTAATTAAAGCTTTCTTGCACATTGTTAACAAATTGGAAAGTTTTTACTTTTGAAAAATTAATTTTTGACTATTTAAAATTAATATATGGTGTTCTCTTGACATTTTCCCCCGCTGCTGCGGATACCATCAGAAGATTTTTTGAAGATACCGACACTAAGCCCGCCGATTATGACAGAATTTTTACAGGTGATTTGGGCACTGTCGGCAGCTCTCTTTTATATGAAATTCTGCTCAAAGATAATATCGATATTAAAAAACGGCATAAGGATTGCGGTGTGATGATGTACGATATTGATAAGCAGGATGCCCATGCGGGCGGCTCGGGTTGCGGATGCTCGGCGGCAATATTGGCAAGCTATATTCTTAAAAGGGTAGAATCGGGGCAGTATAAAAATATTCTGTTTTGTGCAACGGGCGCTCTGCTTTCACCAACCTCAACACAGCAGGGAGAGAGCATACCGTCTGTAGCGCATCTGGTCAATATTAAATACAATAATCCCGTAAAATAAAAAATGAACTGCCCCAATTTGTGCAGACAGTACAAAAAGCCCCTATGGTAGGTTATATTAAATTTTAAGCAAAATACTGACATCGCTTTTCAAGTGGTGTCAGTTTTGTTTTCGTAGAACAACCACTGGCTCTGCCGGTGGGCAAAAAAGCTTTAGCTATGGACATAATAAAAACTCCAGTGTAGCACAAATAATGGGATTTCTAAAAGGGAAGAGCAGTCTAATGATTTTTGACAGACACGCAAATTTGAAGTATAAATATGGAAATCGCCATTTTTGGGCAAGAGGATACTATGTAGATACCGTAGGACGCAATAAAAAAGCAAATTGCGGAATGCATAAGAAACCAATTGCAAGAAGATGAAATAGCAGACCAGATGAGTATTCAAGAATACATAGACCCGTTTACGGGTAGCAAGACAAAGTATGCTAAATAAAACACCCCTTTAGGGGTTGCCCGAAGAAGTAATGCGGTTGGCAGAACCTTTCGGAGCCCCTTTAGGGGTGTGGCCTGTAAAATGTCCTTCTAGGGCTTATTCAAGCCTCCGGCTTAGCCGGAGGTTGTGACTTAGTTGTATGCGTTCGTTGTTATAAAAATGGATGTATTCACCTATGAGGAGGCGCGCCTCCTCATAGGTCTGAAGTTTTGTTCGGTAAATACACTCGGTTTTGAAAATTGAAAAGAAATTTTCAGCTAATGTGTTGTTATACGGATTTTCTTGTCTTGACATTGACGGTGTAATACCGTATGATGGTGTTAGCTTGAAGTACGCTTGAGAGGTATACTGAAAGCCTTGGTCACTATGGAGTTGCAGCTCTGCGATGACCTTCTCTTTTTTCTTTGCTGCTCTTATGGTAGAGAGTACAAGGTTAATATTTTGCTCTGTGCCAGTCTTGTATGCAACAATACTGTTGTCATACAAATCTCTAATGACAGATAAATACAGGACACCTTGTTTGGTATGTATGTACGAAATATCTGTAACCCACTTTTGATTCGGTCTTTCGGCAGAGAAAGCACTGACTTGATTAAAGACACAAAGACAACCCATTACAATACTTGCTTATAAAAATTTAATGTAATGGAGAACGAAAAATGAAAAAGAACTTTGATAATCTTTATGAGAAGCTCGGTGGTACATACCGCGAGGGAAACGAACATCTTATTCCCGATATTGCGCTTCCCACGCAGACCGACTATCAGATCGGCAAGTACGGACGGATGCACCTTGATTACATCAATCAGCACCGTGGCGGGAAGGTACAACACGTTGTTGATCGAAGGCAAGTTGAACGCTCGGTTGTACGAAATTGACCTTGAAGCAAACAAAATGATTGAAACCATCATTCCCCGCCTTGCTGCCGAAAGAGGTATCGACGAGAATTTGAAAGCTCTTGATATGCTCTGTTGGGTTGCCGAGATGAACAATATCAAGGCAAGCGCGGAAGAAGTAATTTGGAACGAACTAATACAAGCATAATCAAAAAGAGCGGGCACCTCATTTGAGGTGCCCGTTTTCGCATCAAGTATACTCTTTTTTAGGGGTATGTCCATACTTTTCTTTGTATAGTCGAATGAAAAATGAGAGATTTGTAAATCCAGACTCGTACGCAGCCTCGGACACATTATATTCGCCACTTTGAAGCTTGTTTTTTGCGTAGGTCAGACGAATATCGTTTCTGTAATCAATGGGAGATATACCCATATATTCGCGGAATAGTCTGCGGAAACTTGCCTCGCTCATATCGCAAAGCTCTGCATAATAAGATACTCTTTTGTTTTCGTTCCAGCATTCCGATATCTCAAATAGGGCAGGTCGGAGCTTTTTGTATTTTTTAGGTATTTTTGCGCAGCATTCATCAATTTTCCATAACAGCTCATACAGACAAGACAAATAATAAAAGGGGTGACATGAGGCGTGATTTTCGGTTGGCTCAAAGAAGGCATTGATCAAGTTATGCGCTTGAGGAAGGTCTATTTTTACTGGCGAAGATAAATATTCGGGCAATTCTCCCGAAACAAGATCAAATTGAACAATTTTTATCTTCGTATGATCTTCCATATACATGCCTGCATAGATGCTGCCCTTGGGAACAAATATGAGTTCTCCTTTATCTGCACTTAAATTTATTTTTCCGTGATTTTGAAAGGTATCAAGCATTTTTCCGCTTACGATATAGATAAAACCGTGCTTTTCGCGTCCGTTCCGAAAGGAATGCTTATAATTTTTCGGTCTTGAAACGCGTTGAACGTCTATGTTGCCGACTCTGAAATTCGGTTCCTGCAGGTTGTGCTGAAATTTCATATTCTCACCTCGGATATATTTTACACCTTTCTTGTTCCGCCGTCAACACAAAAGTGATCGAATTGTGTTAAAAATAGTTGTTTTTGTCCTTGCTCGCATGAGTGGCTTGTGCTACACTTGTTTAAGTAATGTAATAGGAGGTTTTACTAAATGAAACTTTTTGACAAAAGTCATGATACTTACATAATTATGGAAAATGATACGGATGAAGCCATTCGTCTTGCCGCTGTTGACCTGCAAAGAAACCTTCGCCAATTATCGGGAAAGGCTAAAGGATTTAATATCGTTAATGGCGATTATCAGTATGGTATATTGATCAAATCGGTGGAAAACGGAGCACATGAAGCCTACACCGTTAACGTTGACGAAGAAAGGGTAACGATCGTCGGTTCGGATATTCTCGGAACGGTATTCGGTATCTACGCCTTTGCGACCAAATGTCTGAATATTTCTCCTGTTTACCGCTTGATCGATATTTTTCCAGAAAGGACGGAAGAGTTGATCTTAAAAGCGCAAAGTTTCTCCTCTGGTGACCGTCCTGTCCGCTTTCGCGGCTGGTTTCTCAATGACGAGGATTTGCTCTCCGACTTCAAGATCAGCGGCGGTCACAGACATATAGACTATAGCTTTTACCAGAACGTAATGGATACAGAGGTTCTTGATATGGTCTTAGAGACAGCTCTGCGCCTCGAAATAAATCTGGTGATACCGTCATCCTTTGTGGATATTGATAATCCCGACGAGGAAAAGCTTGTAAAGGCGGTCTGTCGGCGTGGACTGTATATTTCCCAGCATCACGTAGAGCCTATGGGCGTTTCCTATTTCGGTGCGGATAATTATATGAAAAAGCGCGGATACGAAAACGAGGCGGTTTCCTTTATAAGCAATCGCGCTCGTATGGAAGAAATATGGAACTATTACGCAAAAAAATGGGCGAAGTACGGAGACCGTGTAGTGTGGCAGTTGGGACTTCGGGGAAAGGCTGACGAAGCGGTATGGAAAGCAGACCCAAGTATCTCAAGCTCGATGGAAGACAGAGGATATATTATTACCGATGCCATTGGAACGCAGTACGATATTGTCCGCAAAACCTTGGGTACAGAGAACTTTTACAGTACCGCAACTCTTTGGAACGAGGGGTCAGAACTTTACGGAAAGGGATACTTGAAGCTGCCAAAGACCACGATCCCCGTATTTTCGGATTTCGGTCTTGATCAAATGTTCGGCGATGATTTTTATACTACAAGGCGTGAAGAGGATAGAAAATACGGCATTTATTATCACGCGGGATTTTGGGCACTCGGTCCTCACTTGACAGAAGGCTGTGATCCCGTAAAAATGGCGTATTGCTACCGTGACGCGGCAGAGAAGAACAATCTTTACTACTCCATATTGAACATTTCCAATGTTCGTCCTCTGCATATATCGGCAATAATGAACGCAAGGATAATTAGTGCGCCTCTGTCTTTCTCTGCCCGCGACGAACTTTTGAGGCTTGACCGCGAGATATTTGGAGATGCTGCCAAGATGGTAAACGAGATACGGAGAGAATACTATGCCGCGTTTGCCGACTTTGGCGACGAACCTCTTAAAAGAACGGCTGCCCAGTGGCATTTCTATTACCGTGAATACAAGGATCTGCCATTTATCCGTAACGCCGCTACCGACGGTCAACTGGCGTATTTCGGAAGATATTTGTATAACGGCGAGACCTATGAAAAACTCCCCGACCAAAACGAGGAAACGCTCTTCAAACTTAAAAAGAGCGCGGAGAAATTTTCACGGCTTTACAAAAAAGCCGAGATGGCGGAACGCTATGTTCCCCAAAATACCTTGCTATATTTTCAGCAGTTTGTTAAGTATCAGATAAAGCATATGCAGCTTCTTACCGAATGGTGCATAAACGGGATGGGACTTATGGACGAAAGGCTGCCTATTGAGGACCGTCTGGCACAGGGATATGCCGCTTGCACTTGCCTTGATGGAATATTGGAAGAGCGTAAGATACTTGAACTTGGCGCTTGGGAAAATTGGCACAGAGGAGAGAAGAAGCACGATATTATAGGTTTTTTGAAGCTTACGAAAGATGCGATAGAAAGAATAAAGGAATAAAAAATGAAAGAAAATTATCTGCTTAATACGAAAAACGCGGAAAGACTTTATTTTGAATATGCCAAATCGCTTCCCGTCATAGATTTTCACAACCACATTTCGGTTGCGGATATTAAAAACGACAGACGGTTTGAAAATCTCAACGAGCTTTGGCTTACTTGCGATCCTTATAAGCACCGTCTTATGAGAATATGCGGAGTAGATGAGTACTATATCACAGGAGACGCAGAACCGTTTGAAAAGTTCGAAAAATACTGTGAGATCTTTCCGTATCTTGCGGGTAATCCCGTTTACGACTGGTCACGCATGGAGCTTTTCACTGTATTTGGTATTGACGAAACAATAAATAGAGATAATGCGAAAAGGATATATGACAGAGCAAATGAAATGCTTTCTTCGTCTGAGTTCTCCAACAACAGAATACTGTCACATTTTAATATCGAATATCAATCGCCTATTGCTGCTTTGCTTGATGAAGTCAGCAATTTCGACGGAATAGCTGTTGCTCCGTCTCTAAGAGGAGATGATCTGCTTGATCCCACCGAAGAGTTAAAGAAGGAACTTGAAATTAAAAGCGGTATAGATATTACAGACGACATATCATATATAAATGCGGTTTCCGTGATGCTTGACAGATTTGCGGATAAGGGATGCTGTTTTGCCGACCACGCTCTTGATGCGGGATTTTTTGAGCGTGATACCGACGGAAAGAAGATAGAGATATTCAAACGGCTCGGTATTGAATATGCAAAGCGGGGCTGGACACTTCTTTTGCACCTTGACGCAAAGAGAAAGACCAGTACGCGCCTTGCCCGTCTTGCGGGAGCCGCAGGCGGATACGCGGCGGTGGGCGGAAACTTCAATATTTCCGCCATTTGCGATCTCTTGAACGATATGGAGGAGGGCGGCGGACTTCCCGATACCGTTTTGTTTCCGCTGAATATGAACGATCAAGCGCCACTTGCCGTGATGCAAGGATCGTTTTCCGAGGACGGCACCCCATCAAAGGTACAGCTTGGCCCCGCTTGGTGGTGGTGCGATCATGCGCTCGGAATAGAAAACACCCTGAACTGTATTTCCTCGTTTGGCGTTGTGTCGCAGTTTATAGGTATGACTACGGATTCACGCAGTATTCTCTCGTTTGTACGGCACGACTATTTCAGACGATTGCTTTGCTCTTGGTTGGACAAACAAAATACTGTCAGAGAATGGGAGCTTCCTATAAAGCTTCAAGGCGATATAGTTCGCAAAATATGTTATGAGAACTCAAAAAACAAACTTAAAATATAATTAAAAAGGAGAAATGAAAATGGATACTTATTTTAACAACAAGGTTGCTGTCGTAACAGGAGCGGCAGGTGTGATCTGCTCGCAGGTAGCAAAGGACTTGGCAGGTCTCGGGGTTAGTGTTGCGTTGGTAGACCGCAATGAAGAAAATTTGAAAAAAGTCGAGTCGGAGATACTTTCCGCGGGCGGCAAATGCAATTGCTATACCTGTGACGTTACGGATCAGCAGTCGGTTGAGAAGCTTGCCGAGAGTGTGATCAAGGATCTCGGCAGATGCGATTTTCTTATCAACGGTGCGGGCGGAAATAATATAAAGGCGATGCCGAATATCACGAAGTTTGACCCAAGAGAGCTTGATGCGGATCGCCCCGAGGATATAAAGGGACTTTACAACATCGACATGGAGGCATTTGAGGGTGTTATTCGCCTGAACACTATGGGAACAGTATATCCTCTTCTTGCTTTTGCGAAATATATGGCAAAGCAGGGCGGGGGAAGCATTATAAACTTTGCTTCTATGAACACCTATTGTCCTCTCACTCGCAACTTTGCTTATGCTATGAGTAAAGCGGCTGTTGCTAACTTTACCAAAGGCTTTGCGGCATATTTTGCCGAAGTCGGTATTCGTGTCAATGCGATAGCTCCCGGATTTATCGTAAACGAGAGAAGCAAGGCATATCTTGGTACGGTCGAGGACGGTCTTACACAGCGAGGCAAGGACGTTATCAAGCATACGCCTATGGGCAACTTCGGACAGGCAAACGATATGTGCGGAGCTATACGTTGGCTCATCGACGATCGAGCGGCAGGCTTTGTCACGGGTATAACCGTTCCCGTTGACGGCGGCTTCCTTACACTTTCCGGTGTTTAATGAGGTTGAGGTATGATACTTACAGACTATTTTCGTTCAGAGCACGATACCGCGTGGGACTTCGCGATTGCCTCGGGAGTAAAGCATGGCGTGATAAGACTTCCTGAAGATGGAAAATTTGATTACGCGGACAGAGCTCATTGGGATGCGCTTGCGAAGAAATTTACCGATTTCGGTATCACTCCCGTGGCGATCGAGCCCATGCCGAATGAGCTTCACGACCACATCAAGCTTGGAGACGGGCTGCGCGACGAGTGCATTGAAAAGGTAATTTCAATGTTTCCCAATATGCAAGCGAACGGCATTGACACCATCTGCTTTAACTTTATGGCGCATATTGGTTGGCTTCGCACAAACTCAAACTTTCCCGAGCGCGGCGGCGCGAGAGTGACCGAGTTCAATATGTCAGACTTCAAGCCGACGGGCGCGAAAATCACGGCAGAGGAGCTTTGGACTAATTATGAGTATTTTATAAAGGCAGTTATACCGCATGCCGAAAAATACGGAATTAAGCTTGGGCTTCATCCCGACGATCCTCCCGTTCCTCGCCTTGGCGACGTTGAGAGGATAATGATATCAAAGGCAAATATCAAAAAAGCAGTTTATGATATCGTTAAGAGTGATTGCCTCGGTATTACCATGTGTCAGGCAAATTATTTTATCATGGGCGAGGATTTGGAAAAGACCATCGAGGAATTTGCGGATAAGATATTTATGGTGCATTTTCGCAACACAACGGGAACCCCCGAGCATTTCAGGGAGACCTATCACGACAATGGCGACATCGATATGGCAAAAATCATGAGAGCATACGTCAAAAACGGTGTCAACGTGCCGATCCGTGTGGATCACGTTCCGACCATGGCGGGGGAGGTATCTACGCTTCCCGGGTATGACGCAATGGGCAGACTTTTCGCGATAGGATATTTGAAAGGTATTTTAGATGCAATTGAAAAGAGATAAATCATGATCAAGATTGAAAATAAAATCTTAAAGAAGCAACCAAAATTTTGGAACCATGCGCTGTTTCATCCAACTGACGCTGTTGAAGATCCTTGGGGCAAGCGCATCCTTGACCGTATGTCCGACGATGGAGCTATCATGACCATTATAGAATCTATTCCATGTTCGAGGATATCGTTTACACCGATGAGAACGGTAATCTTTGCTATGACTTCCGTGTGAGCGACCTGCGTCTCGACTACCTTTTGGAAAAGGGCTATGATCCTCTTGTATTGAGTCTGACGCCAAACTGTACGTATCTTATCACAGTGACAGAATAAAGGAGAAATATAATGAATTTCAATGACAGAGAAAAAATAATCGCGCTGACACCCTTGTGGAAAGGGGAGCGTTTTCCCGATGGACGTCCGAAAGTTCCCGATAAATATCTTGATGCGCTTTACGGAATGACATTGGAGGAGGTATGGAAGCCCATTTTTGTCCTCGGCTATGAGCATCAGTTCGTGGGTGGAGGAGTTGCCCCTATGCACACGCTTCACAATGACGGCAGAAAGCTTGTAGGACGTGCCGTGACCTGTACCTACGCCCCCACCCGACCCGATCTGCACGAGGTCCAGTTCAATCGTGGCGCGGAGGACGGACTTAAGGGTAACTATAACCAATGGGTCATAGACTCTCTTGTCGAGCGTGACGTTGTAGTCTGCGATATGTACGATAAAATTTATAAAGGCACGTTCCTCGGCGGCAACCTTACTACCGCGCTGCATAACAGAACAAAGACGGGCGGAGCGGTCATATGGGGCGGTATCCGTGACGTTGAGCAAATGAAAAAAGTTCCCGATGTTCAGGTATATTACAGAGGAATCGATCCAACTCCTATCCGTGAGTTTGTTATGAAGGATTGGAACGACATCACGAATTTCGGCGGGGCAGTTTGTCTCCCCGGTGACGTTGTATTCGGTGCGGGGGGAGGAGTTCTGTTTATCCCCGCGCATCTCGTTCCCGACGTGGTTGAGGGCGCGGCAAAGACACACGTCAAGGACGATTTCGGCTTTGAGATGATATGTCAAGGAAAGTTCACCACGGCGCAGATCGACAGAAATACTTGGTCTGAGGAGATGCTGGATATGCTTCTCGATTGGATCAAGAACGACCCACGCGGTGAGGAATACCGCGATCTTGATTGGTCGAAGGAATACGATCTTGCAAGAAACGGCGACCCGAACGATACGCAGACGGCACTGTGAAGGAGGTTAGACAATGTTTGCGTTATTTTCAAAGAATCACACTTCAAAAATTATTTTGTCACCGAATGCGGAGGCTTGCGTAAAGCTTGCCGCTGCTGATCTGCGTAAAAATTTACTTTCTCTTTCGGGAAGAACAGAGGGATTTGAGTTCGTCACAAAAGAACAGAATAACGCCATTACCATTACAACCGATCCCGTATCCGCGCCAAATCATATTGAGGGCTACTCAATAGAGGTGAATGATGACGGCGTTCGAATCACGGGAAGCGATGCGCTCGGCACGGTGTACGGTATTTATCACTTTGCTACACAGTGCCTTGGTATCGATCCCATGTATCAATTTACCGATATTTTCCCTGAAGAAAAGGAATACATAAAGCTTAACAATATCCATATTGCTTCCAAGGAAAAAACTACTCGCTTTCGCGGATGGTTTATTAACGACGAGGATTTTTTGTCAGGATTTGCAGCAAGCGGCTCAAAACGAAAGATAACATATAACAGTGATTTTTTCAAGGAAGTCATTTCCGTGGATATGATGGACATGATTTTTGAAAGTGCTCTGCGATGTGAAATGAATGTGATCATTCCTTGCTCTTTTATCGACATTCTCAATCCTGCCGAGGAAGCAATTGTAGCGCAGGCGGTAAAGCGCGGTCTTTACGTCTCTCAGCACCATCAAGAGCCTGTTGGCGTTGCTTACTTTGTTGCTGAAAACTATATGACAGAGCACTATCCCGATAAATCCGTGTCTTATGTGGAAAATCCTAAGGAGATGGAGGAGATATGGCGTACCTACATCAAAAAATGGGCAAAATACGAACCGCAGGTGATCTGGCAATTAGGACTTCGCGGCAAGGGCGATACGGCTGTTTGGCGTACTGACGAAAACGTGGACGCTTCTGCCGAAAAGCGTGGCGCGATTATTTCCTCAGCTATCTCCAAACAGCACAACATCATTGCCGAGACCGTAGGACATACCGGTTTTCTGTCCACCTCCACGCTGTGGCTTGAGGGGGCGGAACTTTACGACAAGGGCTTCCTTAAAATGCCTGAAAACACTATTACGGTTCTCAGCGATATCGGTGATACACAACTCTTCGGTGGGGACTTTTACGGCGTGACCCGCAGAAGTGATGCAAAATACGGCATCTATTATCACGCGGGCTTCTTTGTAGAGGGACCTCACTACTGCGACGGCACAGATCCGCGCAAAATGGTTTATTGCTACCGTGATGCCGAAAAATACAGCTCGCTCTATTTTTCTGTTCTCAATGTTGCGAATATCCGAGAGATGTGCTCGTCCATTCGTCTGAACGCGGCAATACTGTCCACGTCCCCCGCAAATTTTGATCTTGATGCTTATTATGCCACAGTTTATCCTACCTTGTACGGCGAAGCGGGAGCGGAGGTGGCAGAGCTTGAAAAACGCTATTTCGATGCGATTGGAGACATAGGCGACAGGATAGGCAGACAGATCGTTGACCTCACTGATTTCCACTATTACAGCATTCCCGATCTCCCCTTTGCTTATTATCCTTTGACCGACGGTGCTATTGTGCGTATGGGTTGCGGAATGATTGGCTTTTTTAGACGTATTATCGGTACATGGAGGGTGTATACCGAAAACGAAGAAAACTTCCAACATGTTTACGGTATATTTAGGCAATGTGTAACGGATTTTGCTGCTTTGCTCCCCGACATTGATAAAACCGAAAAGAAGATACCCGCAAACGCTCTTGCGAACTACCGTCTTGCTATACGCCACAAGACCGATCTTATGCTCCGTCTTTGCCTTTGGGCAGTGTGCTGCTGTGAAATCAAAAAAGGAAATGATGTTATGGAAAATCAAAGACGAGGAGCCGCTTATCTGCAAGAGATCTTGGATCTTCGCAAGGAGTTTAACTGCGGAAAATGGCAGGGCTGGTACGATTGCGACAAGCGATTGGATATTCCGGAAAGGATAGCGGAGATGTCATCACTTCAATTTACCGAAAACAAGGAGAGCTGATATGGAATACAAGGAATACGGACATTGGTCGGAGGACGGCAAATAATATATCATAACCGAGCGAGAGGCGCGGCAACATGAACGCGAGGAACGCCGCCTTGCCCGTCTGCAAGCAAGAGGCAAAAAGAAGTCCCGCGATGACCGCGGGGATAGGTAAAAATGGGGATACGGTCTTGACCGAGGAAAAACGAAAATTTCCGTTTCTGACAGCCAAAATCGTATCCCACATCAAAAAGACGTTTTCTTTTGGAAAACTCGCATTTTCTTACGCTCTTGACCGAGCTTTTTTGAGTGAAAAACGCCTTACTTCAAAAACTTTATGAAATTAGGAGAAAAAACGATAATCAACAAAACCAAAAGCCAAAAGACAACAGAGACCTATTTTGATGAACCATCCGCGCCCGTAGTGATACGGACGCATAATACCGCATTGAAGAAACGGCTGCTTGCCTTTGCCGAGAAGTTTCCCGACCTCTGCCTGCTGACCGACGATGACGAGCTTGTATACCTTTCCTTTGAGATCGACAAGAAAAGGTTTGCCTAACGCATCACCGAGCCGTACACCGAGGAACATAAAGTTTTGGCAAGAGCCAAGATGAACGAGATCAACAAACAAGGGGGATAATGGATGGGTAGAAAAAGAATAAAAATTTTGAATATTGGAGAAGACAAGCTCCATTTTGTAGATTGCAAGGACGATGAGGGAGATATGAGCCGTAATTACGATATGCTTTGGGAACGCTATCAAGACGAGCAAAGAGATCTGGATGAAAAGATCACTGCCTTAAATGCAAGACTTGCCCAAAGCGTGGAAACACAGCGTAACGCGGAACGGTGGATTGCTCTGATCTAGAAATACACAGTAATCTCGGAGTTGTCCGCCCCACTGCTTCACGAGCTGATTGAGAAGATCGTTATCCATCAAGGTGTTACAAGCCCCGACGGCTTCAAAGACCAAGAGGTTGAAATCTTCTACTGCTTCATAGGCAAAATCGAATTTTAACTGAATATAAAAACAATGCAGTGTTTCGTATGTCTTTAATTAAGGAATACGAATCTCTGTTTAACAGGTTAGGATACTTGTGCAGATAATCTCCATAGTTGCGGTATTTGTTTCTTCGGATTACCGATAACAACCCATATTTCTGCATAACTCTTAGTACTGTCTTAGGATTAAGATAAATACCGTTTCTTTCAAGCCATATATGTACTCTGCGGTATCCGTAGGTTTTACCGCACTCGTTTTGACATTCTTGTGTTTTCTCCGCTAACGGTAAATCCCCTGCAGGTATATACATTCGTGATAAATATCCGTAATATCCACTTTGCGATACACCAAAGAACCGACACATTTCACTAAATGTTTTTGCAGGTTTTCGACCTCTTGATTTGGTTACACCTCTTTTTTCTTTCCTGCGTTCTCTTTTAAGTAGATTGTGAATGGGACGGTTACCAATTAAACCCAATGCATTTTCAATCTCTTTATGTGTTTTACCTTTTGCTAACATTTCTTTGATTTGCGGCAACAATTCTAATGTGTGTTGATATATTCGTGACATAAAATACCCTCCTATGGTAATTGTTTAAATTCTACCATAGGAGGGGGATTTTTTCTATTGTCCGTTTTTACTGGACTTGTTCAAAAGCACTCGTACGAGTGCTTTTTAGTTTACTTTTTAAGTGTTCTTATTGAATTAAGTATTGCTATTATCAAAACGCCCACATCGGCGAAGACCGACACCATTACATTTGATAGACCAAATGCGGCTAAAATCAGCCACAAGACCTGATTGTTTAGCCGATGATGAATAGAGTTACTTGACAGACTAAATAAAATTGAGCCTGTTTGGGTAGAATTGGGGCTTCAGACCTCAAAATCTGAAACGGTAGAGTATATACGCTGTGGTTATAAAAACGAGGTTTATAACGATGCCGTAAATAAACTTCGGGGCATAGGTGTGCATATTATTACCCATATTATTTTAGGCCTGCCAGGTGAGACAAGGAACGATATGCTTTCATCCGTTATGTACGCATTAGATGCATGCACAAACGGTATAAAGCTACAGCTTTTACACGTTCTAAAAGATACCGATTTAGAGGCAGACTATCTTGACGGAAAGTTTTCTACTATGGAAATTGAAGAGTATGTTGATACGGTTATAGCCTGTCTTAAGATAATACCTGAAATGTGGTGATTCACCGTCTTACAGGGGATGGGCCAGAGCGTCTTTTGATAGCGCCCGAGTGGAGTTTGGATAAAAAACGTGTATTAAATACGCTTAGCAGAGCGATTAAACTTGCAAATCTGTAATATAGAGTATATAATATTAAAGAAGTTTAGTTTAACAGAGGTTTTTTGAATGTCAAAAATGTGGGAAGGCAGATTTACAAAGGAACTGGATAAGCAGGCTGACGATTTTAACTCGTCACTCCACTTCGATTGTAAAATGTACAAGCAGGATATAAAGGGCTCGATGGCGCATGCCGCCATGTTAGCGGCTAAAAATATAATAAGCGAGTCAGACGCTGAAACTATTATAGCTACTCTTGGGGCAATTCTTGATGATATTGATTCGGGTGCTCTTGACTTTTCAGCGGGTGGCGAAGATATACATATGTTTGTTGAGGCAGAGCTTACCAAGCGTATCGGCGATACGGGCAAGCGCCTGCATACCGCAAGAAGCCGTAACGATCAGGTGGCACTTGATATAAGGCTATATTTAAGGGATGAAACAAACGAAATAATTGAGCTTTTAAAGGGGCTTATCGCCGCTATTGCCGAGCAGGCCGAACTCCATAAAACAACCATTATGCCCGGCTATACCCATTTGCAGCGTGCGCAACCCATAGCCTTTGCTCATCAGATTCTGGCATATGCTATGATGTTTACACGTGATATTACAAGACTTAATGATGCACTGAAGCATATGAATTATTCACCGCTGGGTAGCTGTGCGCTTGCAGGCACTACCTTTGAGACAGATCGTGAGATGGTGGCCGAGGCGCTTGACTTTGACGGTATAACCCTTAACAGTATTGACGGCGTGTCAGATAGAGATTTCTGCATTGAGCTTATGGCGGACTACTCAACCATTATGATGCACCTATCCCGCTTTTCTGAAGAGATTATACTCTGGTCAAGCTGGGAGTTTAAGTTTATCGAGCTTGATGACAGCTATACTACGGGCTCAAGCATTATGCCGCAGAAAAAGAATTCGGATATGGCCGAACTTGTGCGCGGTAAGACGGGTCGTGTTTACGGCAATTTAATGGCTACACTTACAATGCTTAAGGGTCTGCCGCTTGCCTATAATAAAGATATGCAGGAGGATAAGGAGGCAATTTTCGACAGCATCGAAACGGTTAAGAAGTGTCTTTCTATCTTCGCACCTATGATTGCGACCATGACGGTTAAAAAGGAAAATATGTATAAGGCGGCTCAAGAGGGCTTTATCAATGCTACCGACCTTGCCGATTACCTTGTGCGCCGTGGAATGCCGTTCCGCAGTGCCTATAAAATCGTAGGGAAGATTGTCGGCTTCTGTATCGAAAACGGCCTTGTTCTTGATACGGTACCTATGGAAAAGTACAAGGAGTTCAGCCAACTGTTTGACGATGACCTGTATACTGAAATCAGCCTTCAAACCTGTGTTGAAAAGCGTATTTCGGCAGGTGGAACGGGTAAAGCCTCAATAGATACGCAAATTGAATATGTAAAAAGCTTTTGCTAAACTAAAAGAACCAACCTATTCGGAGCGTTCACATAGGGAGAAATTGGTTTTGGAATAAAAAATTGCCCTATATCTTTGCCTTAAGCATTGAAATACGTCAGTATATCTGCGGTTTTGCGGCTTCGATAATAGAACAATTTTTAAAATTACAAAACTGCGCGCACCCGAAAAAGATGAATTTTTAGTGGGATAACAGACGAAAAGGCACGGTAATGCTGACGCATACCGTGCCTTTTTAACACATTAGACCGCAAAAATTCACTTTTTCGGGCAAATTATCCCTATGTGAGCGCTCCGTTCGGTTGGT
>JAZQGR010000026.1:0-4682 GCA_045540115.1 Eubacteriales bacterium | reverse complement strand
CTCGAGCAGAAAGAATATTTTCACGATTCGAAAGGTATCGCGAACTTAGGAGGCGGACACACAGAGGACACCGGCGTAATCCTGAGAGTATTTCAGCCGGAGAAAGAACATGAAGAGGAGGACGAATCAGATGATTAAGATCACAGCAGAATCAAAAGGCGATCAGACACAGCTCGGAATCAAAATCAACGGAACCGGCGAGGACATTGTCAACGAAGCCGTTTGCATTATGCAGCAGCTCCCGAAACAGATAGAGCAGACAAGCCAGCCCCTATTTTTCCGTTTTCTCGCTAAACTCGCTGAGACAGATATGTTCGGTATCGGTATAATACCGGAGCATCGCGGGGAGGCTAAGGACGATGACGAATAAAAACCCGAGTGAGTGGCGCGTCTCGTCGAATCCCGTCGCCGGCAAAATGTTCTATGGCGTCTATAGAATCAGAGACGTAAACGAGATTGATCACAGCGGAAACCGTGAGACTCGCGGCGGCTGGTATGAGACCAGGGAAGAAGCTGAGAGGCTCGCGGAGACGCTGAACAATGAGGAGCGTGACAAATGAACATATGGCTCAAGGTAACCGCTGACAAATACGAATTTCCCCTCGCGGTAGCTGATTCAGCTTCACAGCTTGCGAACATGGTCGGAACCTCAAAGGAATGTATATATTCGTGCGTGTCTCACGCGAAAAGTCACGGTTACCGGAGCCAATACATAAAGGTCGAAATCGAGGAGGATGATACCGAATGAAACTAACAAATGACAATTATTTCAGCCCTGAGGCGGCTCTTGAATATTGGAGCGTGTCACATTTTAAGACTTTCAATAAGTGCGAGGCTGCCGGACTCGCTGAGGCTCGCGGAGAGTTCCAGCGCGAAGAGACCGACGCGCTCCTGATTGGGAGTTATGTCGATGCTTATTTCTCCGGCCCGGAAGAGCTGGACAAGTTCATCGTTAAGAACGGCGATAAAATGTATTCGAAGCGTGGCGGCGGGCTCCTGACGAAGTTCCAACAGGCGAACGACATTATCGACAGGGTCGAAGCTGATCCGCTCATGATGGACTATCTCACAGGAGAGCATCAGACCGTAATGTCTGCGGATCTGTTCGGGGTTCCGTGGAAAGCAAAATTTGACGTTTACGACGAGCAGAGGATCGTAGATCTGAAATGTGTCCGCGACTTTGAGGACGTATTCGATAAAGGCTATGGCTGGCGCTCATGGATCGAGTATTGGGGCTACGACATACAGGGAGCCGTCTATCAGAAAATCGAGCAGATCGTCACAGGGCGAGACAAACCGCTCCCATTCTATATAGCAGCTGTCACGAAGGAAAAGGTTCCGGACATCAAAGTCATACATATTCCGCAGCATATACTCGACGCTGCTCTCGGAATGGTCGAGGCGAAGATCGAGAGATTCGACCTGATCAAGAGCGGAGACGTCGAACCGATCCGCTGCGAGAAATGTGACTATTGCAAGCAGACGAAGATCCTCACGGCTCCGGAAGAGTATGAGATCAAGGAGGCGGAATAATGGACTCCTGGATTGATAACGAAAAGCGTCTCCGTGATCTGAGAAACGCGTTAGATCAAGCTGTCGCCGCGGATCTCAATATCACGGGGATCCCTCCGGTAAAGCATAAACCAATGTTTGAATCGGAGCCGGACAACGTAATTCATCCGGCGCACTATCAGACAAACATCAAAGGGCTCGAGACTATCGACATTATTTATGCCGTTCTCGGTCCGGAACGATTCGAAGGATATTGTCGCGGAAACGCTCTCAAGTATTTAGCCAGGGCGGACGATAAAGGTAACACGATCGAGGATCTCAGGAAGGCAATCGTCTATATCAAATGGGAGATCGAGATCAGAAAGAAGGAGAACAAAGGGAATGATTAAGACACTCGCACAGACAGGAGACAAATCCGTCGGGGAATCAATCAGGGACCTCAGGACGGCGCGAGGACTCTCGATCAGGGAGCTCGCTACAGAAACGGGGCTGTCATCCGCTGCGATTTCAAGATGGGAATCGGGAAAGCGGATCCCGTCGGTCGAATCATTTAATAAAGTGATGGCTGCTCTCAATGCGGAGCTGACGGTCATCGCGAAATAACAGATATGCAGCGGGGCGGGTTATGTCTCCCGTTGAACTACTCAACAATACATTACCGCTATTTTCTTCATTTACTCGTCCCGCTTCATATACCAGGAGGATAAACAATGTTAAACGATATAAAGCTGCATGGTCGCCTCGGACGCGATCCTGAGCTCGAAACAAGGCAAGGACAGAACGGACCATATAAGAGAGTTAATTTCTCCCTCGCTGTCGATCGCGATTTCGGTGATGGCTGCGATTGGTTTTACTGCGTAATGATCGGCAAACGTGCCGAGGTCATCGATAAGTATTTCAGCAAGGGCTCGGAGATCCTCGTCTCCGGAAGGATGGAATCCTATAAGCCGAAGAATAATCCTGATCAGACTTCATGGATCGTTAAGATGAGCGGTTTCGATTTCGTCGGATCAGGATCCTCGACAGGCAGCTCGTCAGGATCATTTAAGTCGGTGACAGAAAAGCCGACATTCAGCGAACCGGCACAGGTCACGCTGGAGGATCTGCCGGACACCTTCGAAGCAGCTGAGGAAGATATTCCGTTTTAGGGGGTTAGCGAGTGAGTAAGTATATAATCGTCGACTCCCGCGAGAAACCGAAAGCAATCGAGCGAACGCTGCAATACTTTCGCGATCACGGCATCGAGTTCGAAATTAGTAAATTGTTATTTGGCGACTACATGGATTGGAATCGCCCACAGATCGTAGTTGATCGTAAACAGAATATCGCGGAGCTGGCGAAGAATTGCACCGTCGAACATGAGAGGTTTAGGCGGGAGATGGAAAAGGCAAGGAAGGCGGGCGCGGTGCTCGTCGTCCTGGTCGAACAGAATCGATATAAAGACCGGGGCGAGTGGGTAGAGGTTAGATCTATCGAGGATCTCCTCAGATGGTCCTCGCCTCATACGATGGTCAGGGGTGAGAAGGTTTATCGAGTATTAGCCTCATGGACCGCAAAATATCCGCTGAGAGTCGAATTCTGCGACAAACGACAGACAGGTCGTCGAATCGCTGAAATTCTCTACAGCGGCGAAAATGAGCAGAATCAGAGGTGATCAAATGGCTGACAACAAGAATAGTTTTCTCGTTTATGCTGCCGACATTAAGGAGACGCTGGACGATATGACGGACGAACAGGTCGGAAAACTGTTCCGAGGGATGGTCGACTATCAGGTTACCGGCGAGGCTCCTGTTTTTTCGGGAGAGCTCAAATTCGCATTTATTCCGATCCGTCAGCAGATGGACCGCGACAATACCAAATGGGAACAGACAAGGGCGAAGAGAACCGAGTCGGGACGCAAGGGAGGAATCAGATCGGGAGAGGTCCGAAAAGCAAAGGCAGAAAACGAAGCAAACGAAGCAAATGCTTCGCCTAACAAGTTTACCGATAAAATTATCAACGAAGCAAACGAAGCTGTTAATGTAAATGTAAATGATAATGTAAATGTAAATGTAAATGGTAATGTGTCCGACAGCTTAACAGCTGAGCCGGACGACGCCTCGTTTCTCTCCTCTTCATTGATTTCATATCTGAATAAACAAGTCGGAGGCAGATACAGAGTAACGGACGAAATAAAGAACCGGATCGGGGAGCTCCTCGCAGCTGGTTACACTTCGACAGATATGAGGCTCGTCATCGATAAGAAGGTCGCCGAGTGGAAAGACAGCGACAAGATGAGGGCCTATCTGAGACCGAGGACGTTATTCGGAGATAAGTTCGAGGAGTATGTCAACGCTCCTGTGCCGGTCGAAATCGAAAAGGAACAGGAGAAGGCGGAGCGGATCATCAAGCTCCAGGAACAAAGACAGAGCGAGTCAGAGTCACTCGCGGAGATCCTCGGACGTATGAAGATAATCCGAGACGGCCCCGGAGGAATCAAAGGCGATTGGGATAACTACAGAGCGCTCTCAGATCAGAAGGCGATCAGGGAGCAGAACATTGAGATCATAGATCAGAGACTCGGGAGGTTGACGACATGAAAGTATTAATATTGATCCTCGTTTTAATGGCTGCCGTTTTCGAGATAGTCCTCTTCGAATCAGGACGCATTGGCTACGCTCGCGGATATGACGCGGGACTCGAGGACGGGATCCGGATGACGAACGAGGTAATTGCAGAGGAGGTTAAATAATGTTTACGCTATTGGATTGGATTATATTCGGTATCGTGCTCGCCTGTATGATCGGCGTGATTATCTACATGATCGTAGAAAAGGTTGAGGCGAAATATAAAATCATCGCGCTGATCATCGAGGTCGTTCTGATCGTGGCGATGGTCGGAGGCTGCGCTGCATATCATACGAAAACGGAATCAGGTAAGAGAAGCCTAAAGACGTGGCAAAGCGAAACGTCCGGCGGCATTGATCGAACAGTTACGGTCTACGATATTAACGGCGAAGAGGTCGCAAAATATACAGGACGCTTCGACGTTGAGGAGTCGTCTCAGGAGGGAGTCGTCAAAATCAAATTCGATTGTGACGGAAAGCGTCATATCATTTACGCTCAGACGGGGACGGTCCTGATCGATGAGAATGAAGCGGAACAGGAGGCGGAGAAATGAGCAGAGAAGAT
>JAZQGR010000025.1:0-10971 GCA_045540115.1 Eubacteriales bacterium | reverse complement strand
GTATTTCTTTTTCATAGCCCCACCTTCTAAACACAATTTGCCGATTTTACACCGTTATTATAGCAACGGCTTGTTTTAGAAAGGTTTGAATTTTGTTTGTGTTTTGTTAAAGTGTTTTTTTCAACAAAAAAGGATAGGCTTACACCTATCCTAAAGCATTGGCGCAAATAGTCTGACTATTGCACGGAGCAAGCGAATTATTCATCACTAATTACAACTGTATATTGCGAATCAAGTCCCTTTGCTTTCAGAAAAGCATTGAACTCGTCCACAATCATTTCAGCCGTAATTGCTTGCGAAGGTGAGTGATGAGGCTGACCGTAAATGCTTGCCTGAGACTCTGCTTGTGCTT
Organism: Eubacteriales bacterium; assembly: GCA_045540115.1. Classification (GTDB taxonomy): domain Bacteria; phylum Bacillota; class Clostridia; order Oscillospirales; family CAG-272; genus Colimorpha_A. The sequence goes on along the minus strand of JAZQGR010000025.1, from coordinate 10,619 downwards.
TGGCAATTTGAGCAGCCGTTCTTGCAGGAGCTTCTCTTACGCCTTTTTTGATATTTTCAATTACAACACGATATTTAGCCTTAAAGCCCTTTGCGTGAAGGAACTCCACAAAATCCTTGTTTTCCTCAATGGCTTTGGCTTTCTCAGCTTCAAAATTAGCCTTGTCTATTTCGTGTTGCCTCCGAGCAGATTCCCCAATATTACTAAAAGCTAAATCAAATCGCGCCCTGATACCTTTGGTATGAAGAAACTCGCTGAACTGTCTGTTAAGCTCCAGCATTTCTTTTTCGATTTCTTCTTGCGTTTTTATACGCCCTTCCTGTTTGGCTCTTTTGATCGCGATTCTTTTTTTGTTCTTTTCGGCATGAGCAAGCAATATTCTTAACTGTTCCTCATAGCTTTTTGCCTGTGTAAATTCCTCAAATTCCTCGGGCGTGATTTTGTGCAGGCTTGCATCGTCTTTTTCTGCCTGCTTTTCCTTGATTTCCATATAAACCTATCTGACAACTTTCTTTATATATTTCGGCAACACAAGTGTAACGAGTGTTGTTTTTTATGTTTTACGCAAAGGATTCAATCTCTTTAACAATCTCATCTAAGATGATGTCTGCTTTTGCTTTTCCTTCCTTGCTGCATCTGACAAGAGTTGCAACGGTTGTTTCACCTCGGAAGGAGGACACGGCAATTTGGAAGCAGGGGGCTTTGTTCAAACCGCTGTATCCCACCGCATTCTTAACCTTCGCACCGTCGAACACAAGTTTTTTATCGTCAAGCACACCGAGGTTGGTGTAATCGGTGAAGGCGCTTGTATTCATACCGCCGTACAGCTTCAAGAAGTCCTCCAAGGAAGATTTCTCATACTTGGATACAAGCAGCATAGGACCTGCAATATCGTTCTTTGTCTTTTTGTTTTTCTGCATCACGACAGATGCTTTAGCCAAGGTATCTCCGAACTTCTCTCCGTCTTTTAGCTTGATATTGAAATTATAAGAACCCGTAAGGTTTCCGATACCTGTCTTTCCCTTGGCGTATTTGCGCAGGTCAACGGTGCAAGGGATCATAATCTTGTTAATCCCTAACAGCTTTCCCAACGCTCTTGCGTATGCCGCAAGGAACACATCATTAAGTGTTGCGCCTTGTTTCTTTGCAAGTGTGTGTACCTTCGCCATTGTTGCGCTTGAAATCTTACGCTCAATGATATAGATGGCTTCATCATCGGCTTTTTCATATATCGCTTTGCTTTTGTAATTGCCGATCATTGAAAGAAGCATTTTGAAGGTTATTGCTCCCGTTCCCGTAAGCTCCTTTGTGAGCTGTGAGAACTCTCTCTGCATCAGATAATCGAGCTTTTCGTCTGCCTTGCCTTTATAGAGGTCACACAGAAGAAAGATAAGCTGCTTGAAGCCGTTACCGTCGGCAATCAAATGGCTGATTGTAATCACAAGATCGTTATTTGAGAGAGTGAACTGAATGAGCTTTTTGTTCATATCCAATGCTTCTGTCAAAAGGGCCGTTCTGTCTGCATTATCGTCCACTCTTAACAGGTCGCGTGCGGTAAAGCCATCGTTCTCAACGTAGGTGTTGTTTTTGCTGTCATACCGACATTTCAAAAGCGGAAAGGCATTGGCAAGCTGCTCGATTGCTCCAAGAAGCCGTTCCGTGTCCAATCCGTCCTCAAATTCAATCAGCTCGTGAATGAAGGGATCGTGATACTTGGTATTGATGAATTGCATTAGGTCAAGGGGTTGTGCATTGTATTTCATAGAAGCACCTCTTTTCTCAAAATTAAATCGACAACTGTTGATTTCTTAATAAAATTATAGTATAATAATAGTGAAAAAGCAACGACACAAAACGTAACGAGTGTTGTTTTCAAGAAAAAGGAGTTAAAAATATGAATAAATCCGAGGCAAAATTTCATAATACGGCTGTAAAAATGAATGAAGCCCTTTTTAGAATATTAGAGAAAAAAGATTTCAGCGAGATCTCCGTTTTGGAGATTTGCAAGGAAGCGGGTGTGAACCGTTCCACCTTCTACGCCCATTACGATAACACCTACGAGTTACTTCAAGAGGCTCGTACTGAATTTATAAAAAATTTTTTTAACGATTATTCAAGCGGTTACAGTAATTTTGAAAGTATTGGTGCGGATGAAACGGCTTTCATCTCTCCGAAGCATTTGATCCCGTATCTCGAAATGGTAAAAAAGCATAAAAAGATTTTCAAGATTTTTGTAAGCAATCTGAACACCTTTGATACCGATGAGATCTATGAAATTCTGCTGAAAAAGCTATGGATACCCGCTTGTCAAAAGCAAGGCATCACCGACAACACCGTCATAGACTATATGGCAAGATTCTACCTGAACGGTATGACCTCTATCATTATGCAATGGATCAAAAAGGATTGTGAGGACGATATTCTTTTCATTTGTGAAATCCTGACCTTATGCGTCAGACATAATCATATATCATAACGAACAAAACGAGGTGAATTTTGCTTCACCTCGTTTTGCCTTTTCATTAAAGAGTATCGAACTTCGATTCGGATTCCTCATGCGCTTCCTCGGCGTAAAGCTCGCGAGGAAGAATGTTCGGATACTGATGCCACTGACGAACCGACATAAAGCCGTAACCACCCGTAAGCTGCTTAACGCGACCGTCGTTGTAGGTGAATGTTCCCTCGGCGTTATCATAGATCAGCGTGATAACGGGGTTATCGGGATAGGTGTAGGTTACACCCCACGGAACTGCGTTTGCAACCTTGAATTTCGCTTCGTACACACCGTCCTCGGTTTTAATCTTGATACGGTAAACATTCGGAACGAATCCGTCAAGTGTGCGAAGGAACATCCAATCCTCGTGGATGATCTCGAGCTCGGTGGTATCTCTGTCGCCACCCTTGAGATTGCCCTTTGAGGTGTAGTGCTTACCTGTTTCAAGGTCATAGAGAGAATAGTCCTTCATACCTGCACGCATATCGTACATAGACGAGTGCATTTCGTTGAAGCATACGCAACCCCAATCCTCCCAAGCGCCAAGCTCGGCAGCAGAAGAGTCAACGGCAACGTAACGCTCTCTGAACGCAAAGCCCTTGAAGTTTACAACTTTGCCCTGATAGGTAAACTTACCTTCAACGGGGCCTGCCCAGTTATAACCATAGGTGATGGAGTGCTGTGTAAGCGCGGAAGGCTCTTCACGACCGTACCAAAGAGGATAGCCTGAAGGAGTGTGATGGAACTCTGCACAGAGTACGCCGTCGCAGGTGTCAATGTTAAGATGCCAACTGTTGTCAGCGTTGCTCACAAGGTGGAACTGAGGGCCGCAGTCAACCGTGATGTGATTCTCAAACTGCTCGATTTTGAGAGTACCCTGCGGATTGCGGAAGAACTTGTGCTTCATATGCTCGCCGGGATATTCACCGACCTTGTAAATGGAGTTGCGGAGCTGACGAACGTCGCCGCGTCCTTTTTCAAGGAAAATGTCAACCAAGTCCATTTTCTCTACGTGCATTGAAAGGATACTGCCGCCAACGGAATAAAGCTCACCGTCATCACCGGTTACGATTGCGCGGAACAGCCAATCAAGGAAGCCTTGACGGACTTCTTCCTTTACGCCGATTCTTGCGTCATCGGCAAGTGTTACTTTAGGATTCTTAATTTGCATAATATATTACCTCCACGTTTATTTTATTTTTTAGCCGCATCATAGCGCGCATTTGCTTCTTCGGTCTTTTTCTTTGCCTCGGCAATCTTTGCATCACGTTCTTCCTGTGCCTTTGCTGCTCTTTCGGAAGGACTCATGTGAGCGTCATCCCAACTCTTTTTAGCATCTGCCTTTGCTTTAGCAAACGTATTGCTACCTCTGTTTTCCTCGAAGTTAGCTTTTGACTCAGCCTTTGCCTGCTCAAACTGTGCCTTGTCAACTTCGTGCTGTGCCTTTGCGCTTTCCTTCATATCGGAAAATGCTTTTTTCATAAAATTCGCCATTGTGATTTCTCCTTTTTTGTTTTTATATTTTTTCAACAGCTTTCGGCATTGAAACCGACACTTGTTGACTTACTGACTACATTATACGCCTTTGAGCAGGGAAAAACAACAACACAAAACGCAACAAGTGTTGGATTAAGAAAATTTCTTTAGACAATCTTTTCATGAAAATGTCTGTTGTGTCGAATGGAAAAGGCTTTGCATAGATACTACGCAAAGCCCGTTTTCAGTTACTGTGATGCAAATTTAGAGGGCTGACGGTTGTGTTCCGTCAGCCCTCAGAGGTATTCGATTTATATTTTTCTTCCCGAAGCGACCTCAAAGTGATATTTCACGATGCCGAGATCGACCTTTGAGTAGAAGCCAAGACCTGCCTTTGCGGTAACCTTGCCTCCCTCGTATGTCAGCTTGAATTTCTGCTGATTCATTGCCGTGGGTGCTAAAAGTGCCGCTTCTACGCCTGCTCTGAACCATTCGGGAGTTTCCGCGCTGATATTACTGACCTGCTCTGCGGTCTTGATCTTATGATCTACACCCTGCGTTTTACCGTAGCCGAGGGAGATCACTACGGTGAGCTTTTCTCCTTTTTCTACCTTGAAGGCATTGGGGATCTTCTTATATGTCATCGCTACCCAACAAGAGTTGAGTCCAAGTTGCTGTGCTTTGAGAGCGAGGCGTTCTCCGTAGTATCCGCAAAGCTCGTCAAGCTTGTCGCTTTTCTTGCCGACGAGGGCAATATAATTCGTAACACCGCTGAATTTACCGTAATGTGCCATAAAGCTGTCAAATGCTTTCGGCTCATCCGTAACGAGCTGAATGTGCAAGCCGCTTTCCTTATTGCAAGCATCTATTTCGGTTTGCAGTTCGGCAAGTATATTTGCCTCGATCTTTTTGTCCGTGTACTGACGAACGCTGTGTCTTTGCTTGATTGCTTCGATAAGTTCCATAATCTTATTCCTTTCCGCTTCTATCGGGTAGATTTTCCATGATTTCCTTGGCATCGGTGAGCATCTGCAAAAGCTTTGTCATCGCTTCGCTGTCGGCATCGAAATAGTAATAGTTCTTCGTTCCTTCTCGCCGTACCTTGATCAGTCCTGCATCCTTGAGTATCCCAAGATGATGGGACACGGCAGGACGGGATAGGTTGGTTCTTTCTGTGATCGCACCAACACGCACACCGCCGCACTCTCCCATCTGCATCATTTCAAGGATCAGATGCTGACGGTTCTCGTCACCGAGTGCCAACAGTATCTTTTGACACGACTTGAATTCTTCCGCTAATTTCTTAATATCTTGCAAGCTCTCACCGCCTTTGTTTAACCGTTTGAACCATTATACCATATTTTTGCCCAAAATGTTCAATGAGAAAGAAAATCGAGACCATTAAATATAGCGGCAAGGATTTTTCGTCCTTGCCGCCTTATGTAGCTATGATTGCTAAATCAGAACCAACTTGTAATGAAGATTTCCAACCCGATAAAAATCAGAATTGCACCGCCGAAAATTCCGGCTTTACCTGCGAGCTTAGTTCCTGCTTTTTTACCGATTGCAAGTCCAGCAAAGCAAATAAAGAAAGTAACTACACCGATCAACAAGCAAGCGAGCAATGCCTCAAGCCAATTATAGTGCGAAATAGTAAAGCCTACGGAAAGTGCATCTATTGAGGTAGCAACGCCCTGCACCAAAAGTGCCGTAAAACCTACGGACGGCTTTTCTTCGCAAGAGTCTTTGTTGGTGATACCTTCATAAAGCATCTTGCCGCCTATATAGCCAAGCAAGGCAAGAGCGATCCAAGGGATACACTTTTCAAATGCTTCGAAATACTGCGCAATGGTTGATACACAAATCCATCCGATCATCGGCATTGCAAACTGAAAGGCAGAGAATATTCCCGCAACCCCTGCCATTTTTCCTTTTTTCATACACGGCTCGTTGAGTCCGTTGGCAAGAGACACCGAAAATGCATCCATGGCAAGACCTATGCCGAGTAGAATGCTGTTAAAAAAGAATGTGAAGTCTAAATTCATTTCTACTTCCTCCGTCAATAATAAAAAATGGGTACGGTGAAAACCATACCCGAATGTTTCTTATTATAGAAAGACTCCATGTATAGCATCACACTAATACATGAGTCTCGCAATTTGAAACAAGCCAGACCGAATCGGTCAGTATGTTGACTTGCTACGCAGAGGATTTGCGCTTGCTACTCCCTCACAACTTTTGTTATTATATCATATTTTTGTCACATTGTCAAGGCCTAAGAAGAACAATGTCGATGTTATGGATGTTATTTTGCATTTTTCACTTAAAAAAAGCCATAAGAAACGTTCCTATTACCATCAAACAAAGTCCGAGCAACGCTTTCTTTGATAACTTTTCCTTGAAGACGCAATAAGAGAATACAACCGTTACAAGTATACTCAGCTTGTCTATCGGGACAACTACGGAAAGGACTCCGTTCTGAACGGCGTAATAATAGCAAAGCCACGAAGCACCTGTTGCGATACCCGATAGTCCGATAAACAGCAATTCTTTTTTCTCAATCATCTTGATCTGCTTTTGCTTGCCTTTGAGCAAAACAATGATCCAAGCCATAACGAGAACCACGCCTGTCCTGATTGCAGTTCCAAGGTTGGATTCCACTCCCCAAATACCGACCTTGGCAAGAATGGAGGTCAACGCCGCGAAAACTGCCGACAGTACGGCATATATCATACAAGACCTGTTCTCGCTTTTCTGCGCGGTCTGCTTTTTCTCCACCATTAAAAAAATACCGACGGCGAGTATAGCTGTTGCAATCAGCTTGACTGCAAGGTTTGAAGTTTCTCCAAAGCAGATGATGGCAAGCAAAACCGTCAGCACTGTGCTTGATTTATCTATCGGAACGACCTTATTGACATCGCCCACGGAAAGTGCTTTGAAGTAGCATATCCACGAAGCTCCCGTTGCAAGACCCGACAGAATTAAGAATATAAGTGATTTTCCATCGATCTCGGCAATTGTAGATTGAGAGCCGACCACAAAAACCATGATCCATGCAAACGCCAGAACCACTACCGTTCTTAACGCTGTGGCAAGATCGGAATCTGTTTTTTTAATACCGCACTTAGCAAGTATGGATGTCATTCCCGCAAAAACTGCGGAAAGGATTGCCGCCATAAGCCACATCATACTGTCACCTCATCTCAAAATACTATACGATTGCCTTTACAATTAAGAAAATAATCAACGCCCACACGAGAATGATTGGTATAGCGTAATACCACTTCTTCGGCTTTCCGTCTTGCCACATCCCCTCGGCTTGCTTTCTGTACTCGGCAAATACATCCTTGGGGATGAATTTTACCGTTAATGCAACAAGCAACGGCAGTATGATCAAGTCATCGAGATACCCCAAAACGGGTATGAAATCCGGGATGAAATCTATAGGAGATAAGGCATACGCCACGGTCAATGCTGCGAACAGCTTTGCGTACCACGGTGTTTTCTTATCCTTCAAGGCAAGGAATACCGCCGGAATATCGGTTTTCAGTTGTTTTGCTTTATCTTTTAGTGTCATAACAGGTTACGATTTATGTTCTCCATCAAATTCTTATTCGGTGAGTTTATTATATCATATTTTTATGAATATTTCAATCAAACAGTATAAAGTAACGGCAAGGATTTTTTACATCCTTGCCGCCGTTTGTTAGTTAGCCTTTATACTATCAAGTATCTCTTTTACGATTCTTCTCTTATAGGCTTCATCGTAGGTTGTGCTGTTTTTGCGGATCATTACGTAGATGGTTAGAATGTTGTATTCCTCACATCCGTCAATGTCGAGGGCGTATTCCTCATTGAGTGTGGTTTCGTCCTCATAAATTGCCTTATATCCGTTCAACTTGTTCACGGTGATTTTTTCGATCTCTCCGATGAGTTCATAGGAACACTCGCCATCAAAGATATGTGCGAATGCTTCATGAGCACCGCCATCGTTTTCTTCAAAGGCTATTTGAACGGTAAAGCTCTCGTCAAGTGCAACCAAGGTCAGCCCCTCTCCGTTGATTTCTTCATTGTCGGTATCAATTCCGATACCGTTAGATAACTTAAAGGATACGCTTCCAAGGGAGAAGCGTCCGTTTTCATATATCAGCATTTATTTTTCCTCCGAATTTTAGGGTGCTATTGTCGGGTTCGGCATGATAATATTATACCCCGAACCGTAGTCTTTTTTCAAGCGTGAATGCCTGACTATGCTCTAAAATTGTCTTGTAGGTTCATTTCCGTTATCAAATCATATTATAACATCTATCAGCCAATAAATCAATATAATTACAGCCCAACAACAAATAATTTTTAGCAGTGTATGGGTTAAAATATTATATATGGGCTGTGAGGTGATGAAATGGACGAAAAGGACTTTGCAATACGACTTGCGCGTTTGCGTGAGAAAAAGGGTGTTTCGGCTCGTGATATGAGCTTGTCAATCGGTCAGAATCCGGGATATATCAACAACATCGAGACGGGAAAGTCCAAGCCGTCCTTGGATGGCATTTTCTTCATCTGCGAATACTTGGGTGTGACTCCGAGCGAATTCTTCGATATGGAATCCTCTAACCCGTCCAAGCTTGATGCAATCATCAAGGATATGAAAAAACTGAACGACCAACAACTTGAGACCATTGCAACACTTGTTAAAGATTTAATTAGGCGGTAAGATAACGGGAACATCAATGCGATGCTCCCGTCTTTCTTTTAAGTGCCTTTTTTATCCTCTTGCAAAATTTCAAGCATCAGTTTTGCGCCGAGCTTAAAGCCTTGCTCAAAAATACGACTTTCGATGATAGTTGTTATCTCGTTGCTGTTATCGTCGTATTTTTCGAGGATTGTTCTTTGTTCCTCGCTCAACGTAGGTGCAAGCTCTGCGCGGTTTCGCGTCATTAAAGCTCGCAACTCATCAATACGAGGATCGTTATCCTTGCACATATCCTGCGGTATGATGTTTCCATACCACAGCTCTTCAATCATTTTGCACATAGAGCCCCCTTTCAGCGACGTACCGAAGCCAGCTTCTCAACCGCTTCTTCCATAGCAATAATGGGTACACGCTTTGCGAGTGCTGCCACAAATGGAATCTGCTCTCCGTTATCGTCGCAAGCAAAGGTATGCTCGGACTCTACGGCAGCATTGATTTCGGCAAGATAGTTATAGACGTTATTTTCGCGGTCTATATAGTATCTTGACTCCCCCGCAATCTCGCACCCATTTGTAACGATGTGACAGGCATCGGGGAGCTTCATCAGCGCCTTTCGTTTGCCTGTGCCGTCTGCAACAGATAATTCCATCGGCACCCAACCGAAGCTACCGAACATAGACAACTGCCGATCATCGTGAACTCGTTTGATGAACTCAAAATGCTCGCTGTCAGCCATAATCATTTCACCGATACGGCGAATGTTGTTTTCAACGGCAAGCATATCAATGTATTCAAACAGTCTATGCTCGTTGTAGTAGCCTGCGCTGATATTAACAGCCGCAGTATTGAGAGGGGGAGCGATCACGGATATATCGCTGAAGGTTCCGTGATTTTCCTCAAAGCCGAAGCCGAGAACAAAGTCGGTAAACTCGGGGTTATCACAACGGTAGAACACCGCGTCGTTACTCCCGCGTCTGTCCATTTCAACGATGAAATTGACTCTGGGCTTGAGCTTGGATGCGACAAACTTATTGGCGCCGCGACCTCCGATTTCTTCGTCCTCGCAAAACAGTACGTGGCACTTGAAGTCCCGAATCAGTTGCATAATCATATAGACTCCGCAACGGTCGTCACCGCCAATACCTTGCGGTGACATTACGTACCGCATATCCTCCGAGAAGCAGATGATCTCCGCTTTCTCATTGTGAACGGTATCAAGGTGTGCCACAAGAAGAACGGGAATATCTCCCTCGGCATAAAGAAAGCCCTTTTTATTGAACGTGGAATAGCCTAAGTCTTGCATATGCAGTTCAAGGTATTCCTTCAAAGTGGCTTGTTTCATTTGGATAATATCTTTCAATTCTTTTACGTCATAATTCATTTACGTTACCTCCTGTTGTTGTACCGGGCGTAGTGTTGCTTGATGGCAGAACATATTGCCGATAATGGCACAGACGTTGCGCACGCTGCAAGCAAAGCAGGGTTCCTGGGAAGCGTTGTAGCACTGCTGACATACCTCTATCAATCTACCCCTGCGGTCATAAGCGGGATACATTGTTTCCCGACAGATGTTACCGCAAGAGCCGCAGATATGCAGGCAGGCGTTACAGTGAAATGCACCCTCAAGATACCTCGTTTGCTGTCTTGGCAGGGTTTGTCCGCAATCTTGACATACGACCAGTTCGGGACAACCGCATTTGAGGGCGTGATGATCGGAAAATTCCTCTCCGCAGCAGACGCAAATTGGTCTGTTACCTATTGTCATTTTCGGAACGGTGGGTGTCCCTTTTATAAAGGACAGATTACCGTATCTGTTGTAATCGGGATAATGCGTACTGCCCGCTGCCGATAGGCAACAGTTTATTTCGTCGCGCTTGGTTTTGAGTATCCACAGATTGGGTACTCCAAGACAGGTGGCGAGAATCTTATGCACGATGAAGTCGGAGGCCAAGCGGT
>JAZQGR010000024.1:0-33992 GCA_045540115.1 Eubacteriales bacterium | reverse complement strand
CGATACGCTAAAAAGTGTTCTCGCATATCCATTATAACACCGATTTTGAATTCTGGCGAGTAGTTTTTGTCTTTTCTTCCTGCTTTGCCCATAAAAAATATGCACCTCCAAAAGTGTCTAACTTTTGGGGTGCATATCATTATACGGTGGGATTCTTGTCATGCTTCGGGGGATGATTCGGCTTCGACTTTTGTGATATCAGTAACTGTGGGAAATTCGTGCTCATCGTCGAGTACAAAGCTTATATGGTATTTTGAACCGTCCTCACAATAATACTGATACACTACTATTATTTGTCCATCGCTTTCTTCTGATTCGACACCCTTTCCCGGTGCCATAAGAATTTGACCCACCTCCTGAAGTGTCATTCCAACAGAGATCTCTGCGATGGCATCGGCGCTTACGGTCGTTATATACAATCTTATCACTTCAATTTGTTCATCGGCCAAGAAAAGGGTTCTGTCGTTGGTTTCGTCATAGAATTCCCCACAGTTCACTTCGTACGTTAAAACAAGGTCGCCCGCCTCGAATTGGTAAGGACGATACGTTTTGCATTCCCCCGTCTTCCACTGCCCTTCCTGCCATAGCGATATTACGTATGCCATCTGCTCGTCAGTCAGATCAAAATGTCTGGAAAAGTATGACACTTCTATTTTGTCAATTTTAGTGAAATCTATTTCTTTGTTTTTTTGAGAATCACCCTTAGGTTTACCGCACGATGCCAAGGCGAACACCAGAGTGAAGGTCAATAATATCGTTATTATTCGTTTTGTCATAAGACGCTCCTTTCATCAACTAAGATATTTCGTACAGCGTGATCGTTGCTCCGTATCCGCCGTTAGGTACCTGATATTATTCGGAGTTTCAGAAAAAACAACTTTATTAATGCTGAATAATGAAAGTAAAATACTGACTGTATCAAATGATGATATAAATCTCTATTTAGTCTTCATAGTAACCCTCATTGTCAAAATCCTAAAGGCCTAATACGTCAACACGAGGGTTCTTATCCCTTGCGGCTTAACTGACGAATTTCGGGTAGTATTCCGCGAAGGGTATCTGTTTTTTACTTAGGTATAATATCGTGACCTTCATACGCCTTTTCTCCTTTGATAACATAATACCATATTTTGATGTATTTGTCAATGAAAGGCGCGGTGCACGGCGCAAGTTCGTTAATTTGCACAAAACGGGCACAAGAAAAAACGACTGATAGCTCAGCCGTTTTTTCTTGGTTGTAAGCGAATCCTCCGCCATTATACAGCGGGGTTTCTGTTATCCCCTGTCCTCCGTCGGCGAAACGCCGAACTCAGTTTTATATGCTCTTGACAAAACGTAGACCGACGAATAGTTCAGCATCTCGGCGATTCTGCTGACCTTCAGCTTGTTCTCTCTGACAAGCGTTCTCGCCGCCTTCAGGCGCGCGCTCTTGTAATAATCGAAAAGCGTTCTTCCCGTCGTATTCTTAAACAGCGCCGAAAGATAGCTGTAATTATAGCCCGTTATATCTGCGACGTCGGTCAGGTGCTTTATGCTGAAAACGTGCGTATCGATATAATTCATTATCCGATAGCAGAACAGCTCACTGTTCGTCGTATCGGTATGCATAACCGCGCTCTTTTTCTCTCCGTAAACGCGGATAAGACGAATGATTATCTCGTCGAGAATATTCGTCAGCAGTCTGTCGGAAAGTGTTGCACTTCGGTCGCAAAGCTCGTTTATCCCCGCCTCGACAAGCTTTTCGATACGGTGATTCCGTATAAGTCGGTCAGACGGATCCTTGAACATCGTCGTGATCGCATCAAGCTCCGCCCTGATCGTCGGATCATCGGAATTAAAGGCAAAGAAATCATAGCTCAGTGGCTCGCTCTTGTCGGAAACTATCCTGTGTGTTTCCGCAGGAAAGGATACGACGGTATCCCCCTCCTTGACGGGAATATCGACGCCTCTGACGCCAACGATCCCGCGCCCGCCCGTTACCACGGTAAGCTCGAAAAAGTCGGTCTGAAGATGCTCGGGAAATTCCGAATCACCCTTGCAATATATCCTTCCCATCTGTATCAGAAGCGTGCTTCCAAAACGAAGCGGATCGTCGCGATGCTCATTATTTACGTGAAAAAAGTTTTCCATACAGCACCTTTCTGTTTCGTTATAACTACATTCTACCTAAAAAATCAAAATCAGTCAAGCAAATGTTAAATAAAAAGTGCGCAAAACACTAAAAATGCAAAAAAATGCTAAATGAATACAAATTTTCGCTATTTACTTCTTCGCCTGAAGGCACTATAATTTAACTATACTATATACCTTGGAGGTTATGAAAATGAAAACAGTTGCAGTTATCGGTTGCGGAAGAATTGCAAAAAACGCGCATTTCCCCGCTCTTGACACCTTAGAGGACGTTCGTATCAAATACGCTTGCGACCTCATCATCGAAAAAGCAGAGGCGATGAAAGAAGCTCACCCCAAGATCGAAAACGTTATCACAGACTACAAGATCGCGCTCGACGACCCCGAGGTTGAGGCAGTATTCGTTCTCACTCCCAACTACGCGCATTACACCGTTACAATGGATGCGCTCAAGGCAGGCAAGCACGTTATGTGCGAGAAGCCCATCACCGTAAACTACGCCCTCTCCTGCGAGATGGCAGAGGAGGCAAACAAGCGCGGACTTATGCTCAATATCGGCGTTTGCAACCGCTATCACAAGTCCGTTGAAATGCTTCACGATTATGTTAAAGAAGGCAAGTTTGGTAAGCTTTATCACGTTTACGCTTCATTCCGCGGCTTCAGAAATATCCCCGGTCTCGGCGGCGCATTCACGACCAAAGCGCAGTCGGGCGGCGGCGTTCTCATCGACTGGGGCGTTCACTTCTTCGACCTCATTCTCTACATTCTCGGCGGAGCGAAGCTCGTTGACGTTACCTGCGACGCTTACTGCGAGATGGCTAAGGACATGAAGGCGTACAAGTACAACGGCTCGATGTGGGCAGAGGATACCGCAGACATCGAAAACGGCACAAACGACGTTGACGACTTCATTTCCGGTTACATCCGTACCGACAAGGCAAGTATCTCATTCAACGGTGCTTGGGCGCAGAATATCGGCAAGAGCGAGATGTTCATCGACTTCCTCGGTGACAAGGGCGGCGCCCGTCTTGACTACGGCGACCACTTCACCTTCTGGGACGGTGACACGCTCGAGAGCGTTTCTCCCGAGTACGATATTCCCAATATGTACGCCCGTGAGGATAAGGACTTCCTTGCATCCATCGACAGCGGCGTGAAGAACAAGAACCATATCGACAACATCCTCGAAAGCGCAAAGCTCCTCGACTACCTCTATCAATCCGCTGAAAAGAAAGGTGAGATCAAGTTCTGATGAAAAAGATAGGCTTTATTGACTATTACGTAAGCGAATGGCACGCTAATAACTATCCGATCTGGATGAAAGAGATATGCGAAAAGACGGGTGATGAATTCACTGTGGCATACGCGTGGGCAGAGCTTGATATTTCTCCCGTAGACGGAAGAAGCACCGACGAGTGGTGCAAGGAATTTGGCGCCGAAAAATGCGAAACCATAGCCGAGATCTGCGAAAAGTCGGACTTCATCATCATTCTTTCTCCCTCGAACCCCGAAAAGCACCTCGGATACGTCCGTGAGGCGTTCAAGTGCGGAAAGCCGACCTACGTTGACAAGACATTTTCGCCGAACTATGCCGAGGCTGTCGAAATGTTCGACATTGCGAAGCAGTACGGCACACCCTTCTTCTCGACCTCCGCGCTCCGTTACGCGACCGAGCTTGATTCTGTCGGAAATCCCGACCTCTTCGAGACCTGGGGCTATGGCGCGACCTTCAACGAGTATTCGGTTCATCAGATCGAGATGGTCGTCAAGACTATGAACTCAAAATGTGTTTCAACCAAGGCTGAAACGCTTGAAAACGGCTTCAAGTTCTACCTCGGATTTGAAAACGGCAAAAAGGCGGAGATCAACTATAACCCCGATACCCCCTTCACCATCTCCGCGGACGGAAACAAGCAGTCCGTCTCCTCCCCGTATTTCAAGCTCCTAATCGCAGACATTCTCCGCTTCTTCAACACAAAGGCGGTCTCCTTCGACACCGCTCAGACGCTTGAGGTCATGAGAATAAGAGAAGAGCTCCTTTCTCAGATAACGGAATAATAAAAAAATTACCGAGCAACGCTCGGGAATTTTTTTATATGCTTTCAAGAAATGCGATCAACAGTCTTTTTTGATTTGGGGAAATATGGGATAAAGCCGCTGCAATTTCATCATTATCTGTCGTTTCTTCAAAGAAGTCTCTTAGAGATATGCTCATAGCGTCACACAGAAGTTGCAGATGTCCAACCGTTATATCCGCCTGTCCAAGTTCAACACGTCGCAAATGCGTTTGTGATACTCCCGCCCTTTCCGCCAAGCCGTTTTGAGTGAACCCGCATTGTTCTCTCAACATTATCAGCCGCTTGCTAACATCCATAATAATACCTCTTTTTAGTCTTATAAGAATATGTTAGCACAAAGAATCACGTTTTATTAGTCTTTTAGTGTTGACATATTAGTTTTATAGTGCTATAATTATTTCGACAAATTATTCAATTCAACTTATTATCATGGAGGAACAAAAAATGGCAGAAGAATGCGCTTACTATTATTATGAAGGTGGATATTGTTGTGCTCTTAAGCGCAAAAAGGAGGGTTATTCCAGCATAGACAGCGACACGGTTCACAAATATTGCTGGGGATATAATTACTCAGAATGCCCGCGCTATCATGCAGAACATCCCAACGGCTCAGGCGGCGGTTGCTTCCTGACCTCGGCTTGCGTTGAGGCTAAGGGACTTGCTGATGATTGCAGAGAGCTCACCGTGCTTCGAAGCTTCCGCGACACCTATATGAAGAGCACCGAAACAGGAAATGCTGATATATGCAAGTATTATCACACCGCTCCGACTATTGTGGAAAATATTAAAAAGCTTCCGAACGCACTTGATGTTTTCGAGAAGATCTATGATGAATTGGTAATTCCTTGTGTAAACCTTATTGATAACGGCAATAACGAGGAAGCATATTCAAAATATAAGAATTACGTGGAAACATTAGCGAGTACATACTTGCTTTAACCATAATATTTGGAAGGAAAAAATATGAGTAATTACACGCGAAAGACTAATAGAACATGGAAGATTGCGGCCTTTTTGACGGTTTTTCCGTACACAGGGTTATTTGGCGTTCACGAATACTATTTGGGTAACATTGGAATAGGCATTTTGAAAACTTTTACCGCAAACTTCTTTGCATTCGGCTGGTTTTATGATATTTATAAAATATTCACGGATCAATACTACATGTCCAATGGAAAATGTCTTAAAAGATATATCAAGGTCAACAGCAACCCTGATATTGATAACACTATAATAAAGACTACTTCCAAGCCAACCGCTCCACCTAAATCAACCGAAAAGGAAAATAATAATAAAACTCCTGTTGCAACCAACAACGCAACCGAGCCCAGCGATAAAGCAAAAAGCATGTTCATTAGGATAGATGATACAAACAATCATCTTGTTGTGATTCCTAATTATGGGGAAGAACGTCCCAAAACAGAACATAATTCTTATGTGGATTTTGAAAATGGAGTGATTTATAAAAAGTGGGGCGATGCACCGACAGACATTCTCGGTTACTATGATACAGCACCCGTTCTGGATAGTAATAGAAATGTATACAGAGTATTCGATCCTTCTAAAAAGCAAGTGCTTGCCAAACTGGCAGATGAAATGATATACTTTATCAGAACCGAAGAACAATCAAGATATAAGTTTATGCCTGACGAGGTATGCTTGGCATATTACAGCGAAAAAAGTGGTAGCATTAAGCCGGAGGTTGGTCGCTTGAAGTGCTTTGGACTGAGTCAATGGGCTTTGACCGAAAGCGTTGGATTTACCCAAAACTGTCGCAGTTTGGAAGACGCGATAGGCGGTGCGGCTGCTTTTGTAGCATATATGTATAACTTTAATTTCCATTGCATCTTCAGCGATTTCTTTGTAATGGGCTACGAAGAGTTTGATAAAAAATATCCGGAGGAGACGTCCTTCTAACATACCCCCCCGAACGCCTGAGGTGTTCGGGGGGTATGTTTATATCACAATTTTACTCCACCGTCACTCTTACGGTGATCTTATCATATCCGGTATCCTTTATGAGGGCGTCCCAGTCGATCTGTCCGAAATCGTCAATATATTTCGGCTTTGCCTTACCGTCGACGGTTACTGTATAATCAACCGTATAGGCACCGCCCAGCACGTTAAACCTCACCTGAATTCCACCTGACGACAGACGCTCTTCAACGACGCCATCGCCCTCAGTAAGGGCTCCGTTTTTGTCGTAGGCAGCCAGAATATGTCCGCCGTTACCGTAGACAGTGATGCCGTCATACTCCTTGGCATCCGAAAGCCCGAGCGACGTGTAGAGATTCTCAGCCATCTCCTTGCCCATTTCGTTAAACATTCCCTGCATATAGTGTGCCCCGCCCTGATCCATCATTGATCTCGTGCAGGTCTCACTTATCATTGAAAGCATAAATATGTCGTCCTCGTTATTCGCGAGACGATACTGCCCGCCTCTCGCTATCGTATAGCTTCGACTGTTGCGCGCACTTCCTCCGGCAACGTTGGCTCTGACAACGGAAATACCTCCGAAATCGATCCCAAGATCCTTCTTGAAGCCGTTATGCATCTTCATGTATGCGTCGTAATAGCTCTGACCGTCATGAACAGTACATCCAAGGGGACGCTTTTCATCGTGCTCGCCCTGATTGAATATATATCCGCTGTAAACGATATTATATTCCTCTGAAAGCTTTCTGTAAGCATTTCTGAAGGCTTTTACAGCGTTTGAATAACACACGTTCTTACCGTGGTGCTTGCAGCCGACACAAATATACTCAACAGGATACGGCACCCATTCGTGTATACCGCTTCCGCCGACTGCCGCCTGTATGAACACGACCTTGCTTCCCGTAAGCTCGTTCCACCTCACGGCAAAGGAAGGCGTTACTCCGCCGACCGTCGAGCTTCCTCTTTCAACGCTTGAGCGGTAGCTCATGTCGTGCTCGGCATCAAGTCCCGTGAAGGTCTCGTGAACGGTAAATGTATACGCTATACCCTCGGGAACAGTAGTCGGTGCGTCGGGATACACGTCGGTGTCGCCATTATTGTAACCCGCAAGCTGCCAGACGTACCCTGCCGAACGCTCGAAATTCGACTGTCCCGTAACGAGGATGATCGAAACGTTTTCCTTGCTTTCGTCATAAGGACGGTCGGAAACAAATTTTTCCGCCTTCCCTGCCTTAACGGTTATATCAAGAAATACGCCCTTCTCAGAGGGGGAGACGCTTGTTTTATTTTCGGCTTTTCCGCACGAAAAGCTCGTGAAGCTCAAACACGCAAGAATAAACACCGTAACAATTCTTTTCAGAGCAGCTCTTTTCTTCATAATACTCTCCTTTTCTTCAACCAAAGTTCCGCATCATTTCAAAACAGGCCATTTCATATACGACGAGCAGGATTCGTTTGCCGCTTTGTTGCTGTTTCTCCAAGGTCCGCTCGGGATCTTGCAGGTGCCCCTCTCGCTCGGACCCGAAACGATCGAATGCTGATTAAAGTAGTCGCAGTCGCGCTCTCCCATCCAGTACGCGCAGGTTGCGCAGTTTTTCCATGAGCTTGGATAATTATTTGCCATAGTTATTCCCTCCCCAAAAGTTAGCTTCAGCGCTTAGCTGTTTTCTTATCAAGGATCACAATTATGCCCAATGTAACCGAGGAAGCAAGACCGATCCCGCCGACAACGATACCAACTATCGCAAGAGTATTCTTGCTGTCATTGCTTTCGTTCAGTTTCTTGATGCTCTCCTCGTTTTTGCGGACACGCTCGGTCAATTTCGAGATCTCCTGCTCGATAAGACCTCTGAGCTCCACCCTGAGAGCCGCGATTTCCGTGCTGAGCTCCTCGTTCGTCGCATAGCTCGGCAGGCTGTCCTCAAGCAGCTTGATGGCTTCTTCAAGTGTATCTATGCGGTACACT
Organism: Eubacteriales bacterium; assembly: GCA_045540115.1. Taxonomy (GTDB): domain Bacteria; phylum Bacillota; class Clostridia; order Oscillospirales; family CAG-272; genus Colimorpha_A. The sequence continues at coordinate 25,883 of JAZQGR010000024.1, read as the reverse complement.
ATTACAGCTATATCAAGATCACCCGTGCTGTTTTGATAGAGATCCTTTATCTTCTGATCTACGTAGCCCTTGAGAGTTGAGGTCACGTCAGTTCTGAGCCCGCTCAGAGCCGTGTTCATCTCCTCGTTGGTCGCATATTCCGACAAATTGGATTCAAGAACAGAGATTGCCGCATTGATCGCATCAACCTTCGCTTTAACCGCCGCGATGTCGGTCTTGTTATTATCGACAAACTTATTCAGATCCTTTATCTTCTGATCGACATAACCCTTGAGAGTATCGGTGAGCTCGGCACGAAGTGTGGAAATCTCGGTTTGAACGGCACTTGCAGTCGCATATTCCGACATATTTGCAGCAAGCGCCTCAATTAACTGCTTCGTCTGCTTCACCTTGGTCTCGAGAGCCGCAACACCGGTCGTGTTATCATCAACGAACCCTTTAAGATCCTTGATCTTCTGGTCGATATAGCCCTTCAAAGTGTCGGTAAGCTCAGCGCGAAGCGTAGAGATCTCGGTTTGAACAGCGCTTGTCGTAGCATATTCGGACATATCGGCAGAGATCGCCTCGATCATCTGGGTTATGTTCGTCACCTTAGCCCTGATAGCCGCAATATCTGCAGTATTATAATTAACGTCCCATTTGAGGTCCTCGAGTTTTTCATCAACGTATGCCTTCAGAGTGTCGGTAAGCTCAGCGCGAAGCGTAGAGATCTCGGTTTGAACAGCACTTGCAGTCGCATATTCCGACATATTTGCGGCAAGCGCCTCAATAAGCTGTTTTGTCTCCTTCACCTTAGAATTGATAGCCGCGATGTCAGCAGTATTATAATTGACGTCCCACCTGAGATCCTTAAGCTCTTCGTCAACGTACGCCTTCAGCGTATCGGTAAGCTCGGCGCGAAGCGCGGTAATTTCTGCTTTAACGCTGCTCTCGGTCACGTACTGAGACATATTGGCTGAAAGCGCTTCAATGACCTTGTTCATTTCAGTCACCCTTGCGCTGACCGCCGCGATATCGGCAGAATTGTTCTGAACGTCATCGTTCAGCTCCTTTATCTTCTTATCAACGTATGCCTTCAGCGTGTCGGTGAGCTCGGCACGAAGCGCACTGATCTGTGCATTCACCTCGCTCTTCGTCGCATATTGCAGCATATCGTTCTCAAGAGCCGCTATTGCCGCGCTGATTTCACTGACCTCGGCATCGACAGCGGCAATGTCCGCCGAATTTCCGTATGCGATCTGCTCCAAGTGGTCAAGGTCGGTCTTTATCCCCGCTATCTGCGTCTCAACGTCAGTCGCCGCAAGACTAACCATCGCAAAAGCGATCAGCATAAGCATCGCAGTCATCAAAACAAATATAAGCTTGAAAACATTGTGGTTTTTCTTCATGATAATTTTCTCCATACATTTTCTGAATGTCAATTGCGCGTGCGTGCAATTGCGCAAAACACGGCGATAAGATCGAATCGTATTATATAAATAAAGGATACCATAAAAGCGACTTGATTTCAATGCTTTGCCGCTTTTTTCTGCCTGATTATCACTTTTCCGCAAACGTAAATCGAGCCGCAAACAGCAAAAGGCCCCCGAGCGATGCTCGGGAGCCTTCAAATTCAAGCGTATCAGATTACTTAGATGCCTCTTCAACTGCAACAGCAACCGAAACGGTCATACCGACCATCGGGTTGTTACCTGCGCCGAGGAAGCCCATCATCTCAACGTAAAAGTGCCTTGCGGCACTTTTGGAATTACCAACCGAGAAGCAACAGTCCTTTACTGCAGGCAAAACCGCAAATGTCGAAATGAAATAGCTAATAACCAAACACATCATTTACTTGATATGTTGTCCACATTATATCTCTTTCTCAGCTTTTTGTCAATAGAAGCTACCAACTTTGTAGCAGCATCAAATCAACTCCAAAAGAAGTTGCAAGCAACTTACAAACAACTATTTAACACCTTTCACCGAACCCGAATGCCACTCGGCAATCTTATTCAAATACTCGGAGTATTGCTCTCTCACAGAAAGCGGAGATACTATCTGAATCTGTCTGCCAAAGCCGGAAACCCAACCGAAAAACTGATCGCTGACATACACCGATACATGAATATTGAAATAACTCTTACTGACAGGTATATAAGACACTTCGTCTGTACCGAATCTGTCGATCATCGCATCAAGCAACCGCGCAGAACAGTTCAGCGTTACCGTTTCCAAGTCTCCGCCAAACATTTCGAAATGCTCTTTAGTGTATCGCTCAAGATCAATGCCATCAAACCTACCATCATTTGGTGCATATTCGTTCAGTATCCGCGTGCACATCATACGATCGACGCGATAAGTACGCAGATCGTGTGCGCTTTCATCGAAGCCCAACAGATAATAGTTTCCGTTATCAATTATCAAGGAATAGGGTGTAACAATATAAAAAGCTCCATGTTTACGCTTCGTCTGCTGCTTAACATCTTGAAGCGTATGTTTCAAATACTGAAACTTTATCTTTCTGCTGTTGGAACCGCCCTTCCCGATAGCTTCATGTATGGTGTTGACAGTATAATAGACTGCGGTATTTGAGGTTTTTACCCTGTTTTTCACAATAGCGCGATGATTCATGCGCTCTGACTGATGTGTGCTAACCAACTGAAAAACTACGTTCGCCAACTTTTCTGCGCGCTTCTCGTCAACAAACTGTGCGGCGTAAACGCATTCAGCAAGCAATCGAATGTCTTCCTCGTCGTATGTTCTTTGCGCCGCATAGAATCCCTTGCGTTTCCAAAGTCTTATGGGCTTACATTCATCATCTTCCTCCATAAGCGCTTCGGCCTCTTCGAGAGATATTTCCTCGCGCAGAGCAATTATCGTCTTGTTGATTTCTTGAATGTCACGATAAATTGATCTTCGTTCTGATTCGATTCCAAAGTTTTCAAAAAGGTATTCCTTTATATCATCCGTAGAAGCGAAGTGCTCCGAATCGGTTTCGCGCATCAAATATTGATATATCAGAAACGGCTTCATCTTTTGGTCGTGCTTGCGCCCGCTGTGTTCCTTTGTCCCTGCCATAGTTTCACCGCCTTTCACCGTAGATATTTTATCATTTTGAAGTGTATAATTCAATAGAAATACATGTTTTTTAGGCACATAATATTTACAAATAGATAAAACCGCCGTCCATTGGACGGCGGTTTTATTATATATACGTTATTCGCCAAAGGGGTTAAATCCGGGGAACGCAAATGAGCCGAGACTGAATTTTAATCCAGAGCTGGTAATAACGTCTTCGTTTTCAAATACTACTACAGATACAGTAGGCATTTCAAATTTCGTTTCCATTATAATCACTCCTTATCAGTTCTCATTATTTCATTGAGATCATAAAGCGACATAAGAGCCGTTCTTTCTTCATCCTTGATCTTGTTTGCTAGCGCTATCTTGATATAAGAATACACCGAAATTTCAACGGTAACGGTCGTAGTTTCGTCGCTTACAGTTATGATATGCGCACGGTGAAGCTCGCCCATATCAGCTACAGTCTCAAAGTAGTAATAGTCGGTTCCTTCGTAATTTATTAGTTCTACGGATTTACCGTCAACAAGTACAGTAAGAGAATCGGCATCAACAAGCTTGATGTGATGGCGTAGCGTCACGATCTTATTTTCAAGGCGGAGATTAAACTGCTTATATTCAAATCCGTCAATAACGTTATCTGACTTCTTTGCCTCGTATGCGTCAAGCTCTCCTTCATTCGGACCCTTGGCATCGATCTCTGTGTACTCACCATCTCCGAAGAGAACGTCAAACGCCTTATCGAAGTTATCCTGAGCTATTTCGGGAGCTCTGTCGTGTCTGCAAAGATCACAAACGTTATCGTTTCCAAACTCGCAGGTAGCGTTTGCGAAATCGGTTGAAGCGCAACATGTACGGTCAAAGCTGTGTGTTCCATCTCCATTATATGTGTACTTACCGTTCTTATCAACGTGGTTATCGGGATTTACGTCTCCGTATGGAGTTCCACAAACTGTACAGTTAGCCGGAGAATTACAGGTCGCTTCCCCGCCTATGTGAGTACATACGTAAGTACAGTTATCACATACCGCATCGCCGTTGAACACGTGACTGTTACATTCGTTTACGAGCTCAATGCGAATTGCGTCTCCAAATGCACCACCCTGCGGTACTTCATACGTGATAGTATGCGTGCCGGCTTCAAGGTAGAACTCGGGAGAGGTAACGAAGCCGCTTGCCGTACCGTATCCGCCCGTAGGAACGACATTCCACTGCTTAACAAGCTTTGCGTCGGCATACGCTTTAATAGGAGGATTCCAATTAGTTCCGCTCGAATATGTGAATATGAGACGGTAAGAGCCATTATAAGGAACAGCTACGTTCCAGGTTGCGGAGCCATTCTGACCGAAGTCAATATGCTCTCCGTTGAAATTATAGTAGATATCCTTATTGACAACCGCACCTCCGCTGAAGGAATCAGCATCAGAAGGCAGCCACCATTCGTATACGGAAGAAACTCTTAGCTCTGCAGCTACAACAGGAGCGTACGTTAAATATCTACCTACCGAAACGGTGTTATCGCCTGCATTCAAGGTTACCTTTATGATCTGATATGACCAGTTACCGTACCATGCTGTTCCGGTTGCTGGGCATACGTACGCGCCATACGATTTACCGTTAACGATTAGCTCAAATCTACGCTCATTAGCGGTATTATAAGCCACAGCTACGTAGTACTCGCCTGCTCTTTCAACGTTAACCGTATAGTCAATAGTTCCTGTTTTGTTATTAAAATCAACGTACTCGACGCCGTCTGGAGTCGTGCCCGCCTTGAAGCCCGACGGATAAACTGCGTCGTGCGGTGAATAGACGTCAACGCCGCTTGTAGGTAGATTGTATTCCTTAACAAGCTCAAGGCGTATCGAGTCAACAAACGTTCCGCCGCTTGGTGCTTCAAGCTTGATCGTGTGAATACCTTCGATAAGCATAAACGTGCTTGTAGTAAGGAAGTTAAAGGAATCACCGTAATTAGTACCTGTTGCCTTAACTGTCCAGTTGCCAACAGCATTGCCGTCAGCGTAAGCGTTCAATCTCGGAGTCCAAGCAGCACCAGTCGAATAGCTGATGACAAGCTTGTATTCTCCTCCTGTCGGAATGTTGATATTCCACGATACAGCGCCCTTCTGACCAAAATCGATGTGTTCCTTATTAAAAGTATTATACGCATCCTTGGCTACAACAGAGCCGCCTTCAAAAGCGTCAACGTCAGAAGGCAGATGCCATTCGGACGACGGATATACAACTATTTCGGAAATAACAGGAGAATTCTTAAGGGTGTTAGATATGCCGATGGTATTTATTCCCTTATTAAGTGTTACTTTGAACATCTGGTATGACCAATCGCCGTACCAAACAGTACCGGTCGGCGGACAGGTATATCTTCCGGTATCAACGCCGTTGACCGTCAGATTGAAATAGCGGATATTTGCGCAGTTATAACGAACTGCCACATAATACTCACCGTCATGAGGAACGGTTACTTCGAAGTCGATCGAGCCCGTTTGATTATTAAAATCGACGTAACCAACCCCACCGTCAGAAGTACCAGACTTAAAGCCGCTAGGATAAGTAGCGTTGATCGCCGGGTAAACACTCCCCGGTTGCCTGGCAATTTCGGAGCCGGTCACCTCCATTATAAAGCTCGCTCTCGCGCCGCTTTCGTCACCGTCGGGGTCAAGAGTTGCCTCGATAATTACGGTGCCGAGCTCGCCTGTGAGGGTAAGCAGACCGGTGTTTGTATCGATAGTTGCGGGGCCCGAAACTATCGAGTAGGTTACTGTGCCGGAGGATGTAATGGATTTAGCCAACACCTTAAAAGGCGCCTTATCAACAGTTACGGATTTTGGTGTGTTTGCGTCAAACACGAAATCAACAGTTGCCTTTTTAAGAGTCCAATAAGCTCTACTGTCTCTATCACCGATATCGTAGTTATCAGCGTCATCGAGAATGAGCTCGTTTTGTGCATTTACAGCAAGAACAAGTTCTGAAGAAAGGTGAGCGATGAAGTCATAATTCTCCATTTCGCCTCTCGTCACCCAACGAGCATTGCCGTTATTAGCTCCGCTTGTGAGATAGAGATTTTCTCCGCCGGACGCTAAAAGCTTACCGTTGGCGCGGCAGACGAGATAGAAAGCACCGCTTGTCGTATATACCATATCCCATGTTGAGTAGTCGGATACAAATTCATCTGAAACGACAGTCGGATTACTGTTATTCTCTACACCTATCTTTATGCCATCAAGAGAAGCAGAATTGAGCGTAACAGAAGTAACAGTTGCTTCGCTTACTGGCTCGATAATCAGCGCACTGACAAGCGCTCCGCCTCGAGGAATATTCATCGAAACAGTATTAGTGCCCGGTGCAAGCTCAACCTCTGCCGTATAGAAGCCCCAGGATGAACCGTAGTCATTCGACACCTTATCAGTCATCCAAACTGCCTTCTGTTCGCCGTTTATAAGTCCGAAGAACTGAGTAAGATGAGTTCCGGGGTTAGGCGAAGAAAATACCATCTTGATCGTGTATTTTCCTGCGGGACGGTCTGTTATCTTCCAGGATACAATACCACCCTGATGTACATCGACACCAATGCCGTCCGGGGCAGTATCGTATGTAAGAACTGAATCGTCGCCCGTTACAGTCGCGGTATCTGCCGTGTATATATCGTCGTCGTGCCAATAAATGACTTCCTTTAGGTTGGCGCCACTCGTTCTAGGTGAATTGACCGTTAAAGTGTTCTCGCCTTCCTTAAGATTGACCTTTATGAATACGTAAGACCACAATTTATCCCATTCGCCGTTATACGGGAAGCCGTAATTCTTGACGAACGTGCCGTTTACGGATATGTCCATCCATTTGAAGAGCGGTGTATTTGTAGTTGTTTCATACGATCCGTTGTTGTAGCAGATCGCAACGTAGTACGAGCCGGCCTTTTCAGCATTAAGCTTGTAGGTTACGCTACCCGGTTTATTATTGAAGTTAGCATAGGTTTCTCCGTAACCGTACGTCATTGTCTTAATGTTTTCGGAGAGGACAGCATTGTCAATTGTTGCAACGTTATCGGCGGTCTCACGGTCACTGATATTCCAGAACATTCCCTCTTTTTCTCCGAACGCCTCTTCCATTACGAAAATAGCAGAGGTCTCGCCCTTGAAATAAACTGCCGCCTTAACGGTTGTACCAAGCTCTACGGAAAATGCACCTGTATAAGGAGTCGAGCTTCTATTAGGAGCAGTACCGTCAGTCGTATAGAATATTTCGAATTCGTCCTTAGAAGGATTGCCGCGCAGGGCAAGCTGTTCAACGTCGATATAAACGAGGTCAGTCGTAAGCTGACGCTTTTCACCGAGAATTGCACCCACAGTAAGAAGAATGTCGCCATTATCCTGAGTTGGCTGAATGAACGCTTTGGCAAGTCCCATAAATGCGTTACGGTTGCCATTTACATGAGCTTCTGTATCGGTGGGAGAACCGTTTTCTAGTGCCTTAACAAATGCGGGTCCCGAAACGTGATAATAGGTTCTGTTTTCTCCGTAAGGATAGAAGTTGCCGTCATTATCGACGATGCTTACAGTCACCTGACCGATCCACGATGGATCAACAGGAAGCTCTTCACCAGTGGTGTTTTCAAGCTTAAGAGCAGCAGGAGAGGAAGCAGTTGTGTGCGACTCTTCAAGGATAGCGTTACCGTTATTATCGTATGCAACCGCCTTTATCGTGCCCGGTTTCCACGGTACAAGCCACTCAAACTGCATTTCGGCTTCAAGACGCTTGGACATGGGTCCGTGATCAAGGCGTCCGAGAGATACGAATTCGTTGGATCCCTCTGCGCAGAAGAAAAGCTCAACTTCTTCGCAATTCGAGTATACCCAAACAGGGATCTCAGTTCCCTCTTCCATTATCGGGTGAGTCCAGGAAGGAAGAACGTGAAGCATTGGTGTATCGAGCCACATACTCTGATAGAGGTAATACATATCCTTCGGGAAGTATGCAACGTCTATAGCGCCGCTATGGAACATTCTGTACGGCCAGCCGCCGAGAACGTAGTTCGCTTCGCCGAGGTAGTCAAATCCGGTCCAACGGAATTCGCCTATACGCCATTCAATATCACGTGTAAGCTCCCAGTTCTTACGAACCGAGTTCTGGCTTACTGCGTTATCGTAGGACGAGGGCCAGATTCTCTGAGAATTCTGGAAATCTGCCCAGTCATATTCGAATATCTCGCTTTCAGTAAGGTTTGGAATCGGCCACTTTGTGTTGCCCGTGAAAGCGTATCCTCTATACCATGTTTGAGTGCGATAGACTCCTCGAACCGCATGAGTATGAGGAGCTTCGGTTGCAATCATCGGCTTGCCTTCAACGGGACGTGAGAAGCTCGGTTGCTCACTTGCACCGTTTGCACCGGGAATGTCAACGCCGTTAAATATGTGACCGCCGGTTGTCGGACGGGTTGTATCAAACTGTTTGAGATGCGCGGTCATTCCGTTATCGCCGTATCCGGTCTCGTTACCAAGACTCCATATAATTATAGAAGGATGGTTACGGTCGCGCTTGACCCAGTACTCCATATCAGTCTTCCAACGGGTCTGATAGTATAGAGTTCCGTAGTCGCCGGGGGCTTTACCCTGCGGTCCCTCAAAGAGCTCATCCATTACCATCATACCGAGCTCGTCGCAGATCTCGTAAAATTCGGGCGGACGCGCATTGTGCGCTGTGCGGATACAGTTAACGCCCATATCCTTCATAATCTGAACGGCGTAACGGATCATATTGTCCGACTGTGCTGCGCCGAGGGCACCGATAGCCCAGTGATTAGCTACGCCCTTAAGCTCCGTTTTTTGTCCGTTGATATAGAATCCTGTTTCTTCATAATAGATAGAACGGAAGCCGAAGCTCGTAATCTGATCGTCAATAAGCTCATCACCCGAAATGATTTCGGTTTTGAGCGTATAGAGGTTGGGGTCATCCGTCGACCAAAGGAGAGGATTATCAACCTTGGTTTCCTGATTTACAGTCGTAGAACTGCCTGCAGCGACAGTAACGCTGCCTGAGGTGACCTGCGCTACGACCAAACCGTTCTTTTTATTGACGACAGATGATCGAACCTTGACAGTCGAATCGGCCGTACCGTCGTTATCAACAACCGTTTCGATCTTAACTGTTCCGTCGGGTGCCTGCTTAACACCGGCAGCTGGGGTAACAACGTAGGTGCCGTTTTCAGCTACATGAACGTCATCAGTGGAAATGAGCCAAACGTGGCTGTAGATACCCGAACCCGTGTACCAACGAGCAGACGGCTGAATAGAGTTATCTACTCTGACTGCGATATCAACAGATTCTTTTCCCTGCACCTGCGCCGTTATATCGCAAGAGAAGGAAAGCCAGCCATAGTAGCTTTCGCCGACCTTTACACCGTCAACGTAAACAGTGCTGTTGCAGAATACTCCGTCGAAATAGAGCGAGACCTGTTTTCCGTCCCTGTATTCAGTCGGAATGGTAAGAGTTTTGCGATACCAACCGATACCTGCAGGCAAGAAGCCGCAAGCTCCTCCCGTCGAATTCGACTGATCGTATTCACCTTCAATCGACCAGTCGTGAGGAAGATTGAGAAGTCGCCACGAGCTATCATTGAAGCCCTTTCCCTCAGCTCCTGCGACGTCTTTTTGAATGAAGCGCCAGTTATAGTCAATATTGACTCTCATACGACGCTCAGTGTTGTCATGGTTTTCAAAAGATTCTGTGTAAACGAAATCATCTTGCTTTTGAATATCCATAATGTCTGTGCCTTGACCTTTAACAGTTAGTGCAGTCGAAACAGCAAGTGTACAGACGGAGTGCAATGCTAAAATACTGACTGCAATAAGTGCGGAAAGTCCGCGTCTTAAAAACATATTAAAGTTCTCCTTTCTAAAATATCTTTACAAATTAATTATACTATGGTACAATGTCGGTGTAAATGAATAATGTTCTTCAATTATTTAGTGATTTTAAACTATTATTAAGGAATTTGAAACAATGGGCAACGAAAGAATTTCCGAGAATCTCCGTAGAACAAATGCACCGTTCGCAATAGACCTTTCGGGCATTTCAAAATGCGACAAGGGAAACGACGGCAGAATAACAAGACCTCTCGGCGTCGGATCAATCGAATACGTTATTGCAGGCAGAGGAACAATTACTGAAAATGACCACACCTTTAACGTAAAAGCGGGCGACGTCTTCATACTTCACGCCGATCAGTATCACGATTATTTCAGCGACCCAAACGATCCCTGGACAAAGATCTGGGTGCAGGTATCAGGCCCTGCTGCATATGACATTTTGCGTGCATATAATATAGGTAAAGTAAACCATATTCCGGATTTCGACATAAAGGACGATATATTTAAAATTCATTCAATTATTAAACAAGACACAGACGTCGAAACTGTAGACAGAGAGGGTCCGCGTCTATTTCTTGAATTGGTACAAAAAATCAGCATGGAGATACGCCGACGCGACAACGAGCGCGAACCGACGCCCGCAGAACTAATTAAAAAGTATATCGACATACAACCCGACGGCTATGTGACGCTTGACGATCTCATTAATAAGTTCCATTTCTCTAAGCAATATATTATCCGAATTTTCAATGCGCGCTACGGAATTACTCCCGGCGAATACATCATTAACAGACGAATCGCTATCGCGCAGTCGCTGCTCAAAAAAACAAACCTATCAGTCAAAGATATTTCCGAGCAGCTAAACTTCTGTGATGCTACATATTTTGCTGATTTCTTTAGAAAAAGAACGGGACAGACTCCCCTCGAGTTCAGAAAAAAGTTCAAATAAAAAGGAACGGACTCCGTTCATTTTTTACTTATTAATTGAAAATTTCTTACGTGTCCAATTGAGAATGCAAAAGAAAAGGTAACTACAATAGGAACCACGTTTTATCAAGCAATTTTAGACATCGTAAAAGAAGGCGTCCACAAGGACCTAATAAGATGAAAACAATAAACTAACTAAATCTTCTTACAGCGTTTCAACAAAAGAATTCTAGTTAAATCCGTTTTTGAATGACTAAAATGATTTTGCACCCGCACTTATTTAGTGCGGGTGCGATTCATCTCAATAATTCAATATACTTATACACCGTCGTTCTGCTCTTCCCGCACACCCTTGCAAGCTCGGAGACGTTAAGCTGACCGTTCTTATATGCCGGATAATGGCGATAGAACATCGGCGGTATATCGTCCTTCGTGGTTTGCGGTCTGCCGATGCGTGCGCCCTTTGCTTTGGCATTTGCCATGCCGGACTTGACACGTTCGCGGATCATGCCGAGCTCAAGCTCGGCAAACACGCCGGACATCTGAATAAAGGCGTTTGACATAGGATCGAGACGGCCAAGAGTGCAGTCAACGGTTATGCTCCCCTTGATTATCAGCTTGAGTTTCTTTGCTTTTACAATATCTATGATCTCGCATAGTTGCTTCGTGCTTCTGGCAAGTCGCGGGACTTCAAGCGTGATAATCGTATCGCCTTCGGTAGCAACGTCAAACAGCGCTAACTGCTTTTGCTTGACCGCCGAATCGCCGTGCTCATATTCAAAGTAAACCTCTTCCGCACCTGCGGCCTTCAGTTCTCTTAGCTGTCTGTTTATATCTTGTTTGCTCTCATTTGTGGAGCATCTTGCATATCCATAAATCATAATTGTCCTCCCGAGAGGGCGGCTATATGCCGCCCTCCTTTTTGAATTCTACACTTCAACCATCTGCTCGTCGCAGTCGATACATGCGATCCGAACTGTTCTCGTAGCCCGCACGCTCATGCCACAGCAAGGGCAAACATACTTGCGAGTGCTTGACGTTCTGGTTGGTTTGATTCCGATCTCCGTTCCGCCACTGTGAGTTCCGGTCTTGCCGGTGAAGAAGCTCATGCCATCGTTTCTATTAATCAGAATATCGGTCAGTCCGTTGTCAATTACGAAGTTGAGCAGTTCTTCCGTCGGTGCTGTGTGCGCCCAGCCGTATTTGTCGCTGTGCGTAACAGTCAGTCCCCTTTCCTCAGCCGCTTCTTTGAAGCGTTTGTTGTGATATGTATTGCCTCGGCTGCAGTCTTGAACGCCGCTCACGTAATTGAAGTAATGAACCATTTCGTGAAGCAGCGTTGCGCAAACCTCCTCGATGGGACGTGCCAACGTTCCCGCGCCTATGTTGATCTCGTGGCTTCCGCCAAGAGTCGAAACCCACGTGTCATCGTTGAGTGTAAAATGGCCGTATGCACGTGGCGTGCTCTGTATGGTGATCGTCGGTCTTGAAAGTGCATTTTCAAAATAGGTTGCATTGAGTAGATCGAAAACCTTGTTGAGATAACCGGCAACGCGGTTGTAGCTTGTGAGTTGTTTCATAACACTTTTTCTCCATTTTATATTGTTTTTTTGGAGAGGGCGTGTTATAATATTCACGCCCTCTTTCTCAGTGGGTTGCTCTTTTCCGTTTTGCTTGCCGGCTTCGGAAAAGGGCTTTTCTTTTACGCGATCGTGAAGCGTCTGCTTGCAACCTGCTTTGTGAAGGTCTTGTAGAGGTCTGCGTGCTCTTTCTTGAACGCAGTGCTGTCGAATCTGTTTGAGAGCACTGCAGTCCATCTTACTATGTAAGCGCCGACCGCAAGTTCCTCGGTGTTTTCTTCAAGCATCTGTGCCTTTATGCTGTCGCGGAGCGCGTCAGCTTCGGCCTGTGCTTCTTCGAGAATTGCCTCCCATTCTTTGAGCTGTTCGATCTTGGTGATGAGTTCGTTTTTTGACATTTTGTTTTTCCTTTCTTTGTGTGGGCTCTTGTCCCTTTCACTGATTATATTATACACTAAAATCAAGTGTAATTCAATTGGTAAAGTGCACGAAGTTTACACTAATTATTTGTGTATTTTGTACACTTGTTTTTGGTGTAAATATATGATATAATTTATCATGTAAAGCTATATTGATCGGAAGGAAGGATTCTTGTATGCCAATCGTTTATAAAATGGATGTATTGAAAGCACTTAAGGAAGCCGGATACAATACGTCACGCTTAAGAAAAGACAAAATAATGGGTGAAGCAACCATTCAAAAATTGAGAGAAAATCAACTTGCATCGTGGGCAACCATTGACACAATATGCCGTCTCCTCGACTGTAATATTGGCGATCTCCTCGAACACGTAAAGGAAAGCAACTGACCGCGAAAAGGTGTGCCGATTTTCGTGAACAGAAATACGGCGTTTTGACGGCGTTTTCGGTATCTCTCGGCGATTACGAATGTGCACACGAAAGCATCTGTTTTCTTGAACAGTGAAAAACGCGTCTATCAGCGAATGCAAACACGACCAAAAGAAAAGGCGGAAGGTAATTTCCTTCCGCTTTTGTCATTTTCAGAACGTAAACGTTCCTTCTTTTGGAATTTCAAATGACCGAGAGGGATAGCCGCACCCCATTTCGTATCGTAATAAATACACCATATCTTCAAGTAACACCAGCATTTCTTCACATGCCTCACGGTCTTTGTACCAGCTCATATTTTCCCATACTGCCTACAGACAGTCGAGCATTTCTCTTTCGTTCATTCTCTTTTGGATCATTTGTCCGTCCTCCTTAAAACACAAACTTTTCTGTTGGCAGCGGAGAAACTTGTTTCTCCGCGCCACAATTATATATTTTATCTTTTATATTTATATTATTTATTTCTCTGCTATTGGCCGTTGTTTGGCAAACGGCTGGCTCATTCATGTAAACGGCAACCTAAGAGGGTTCAATGGCGTCCGTTTCTTCTATGTCTGAACGTGTCACGCGTTTAGGCACTTCATAAAAATGATAAATGTTGCTCCCTTCACGTTGCTGAACGAGATATCCTTTATCGACCAGCTTGGCAAACTGATCTCTGTATGTGGAAGGTGCCATCCCGATCGCTCCTCTTATTGCAGCAGGCGAGAGGGCTGATTCAAATCCGTCGGCATTTGAAGCAAGATACAAATACAACATCAGAGCATGAGCTCCTAAATCCCGCGCGGCACTCTGCCAATGTTCGTTTTGGATTCCAAGAAAGTTTGTTCTGCAAGGAATCCTGTGAATCTTGATAGCTCTTTGATTTGGAAATGTATACTACATAATGTAATTCTCCTTTATTGATAATTGATTTGTGGGAGAGGGAAGCTCTCCCACATTTTTTTATTGTAACATTTGTAGCAGTCGATCCATCTCTTTTACGAGAGCGGCAAGTTCCTTTGTATTTGCCGAAACCTGAATACGGGCTGCAACATATTCAGCAATCTTTCGAGCCAAACGTTCTTCGTCAAGACGATCACGATAGCGATTAATCATTTGTTCCTTTTGGTAAATGTAATTCTATATAGCATCTCCGCCCTGACGTTGAGCTTCCAAATATCTTTGAATACCACTAATCATACGGATTCCTCCTTTCTAATTTCTTTTTTCTTTACATATATATTATACAAAAAATTTTTATGAAAATCAAAGCGTTGCGCCATGCATGCGGCCTTCGTTGACACCTGACGAGAGGGGGTATGTTTCAGGATGTCAAGATTTGCGATCCGAATAATCGAACGGTGTGGCCTTTCGAAAATCCCAGAGAGGAAAATATTTTGCCGTCACCGCAACAAAAAAACGCTTCCTTGTTCAGAAAGCGTTTTCTATTCAATTTTATGCGGCACGAGCTTCATTGACAGCTCCTTCGGCAATCAAGCCAATTTGTTCTGACGAGGAGCAATTCTCACAGCACTTCTTTTGGAAATCTTCGGGCGTGAAGTCATCGATTTGAGGATATGCGGACAAGAACCATTTTTTGATATGACCGTATTTCATCGAGTGACATTCCGCACGCAAGCGCATTTCATTATATTCACTCATACGCGCTTCGGCATTCTCGTGTGTAGAAATATAATACTCCATATAGGAATAGGTCAATCCTTTGTAGTGTTCGTTGTTTGCTTTTCTTATGGTTCTTACAACGATCTTGTATTCGGGATATGACTCTTGGACATCAGTTAACCTGCGGTACTCCGGAGAAACTGGATCTGCGGCTCGAATGGCAAATGGCCGACTGACAACGATTATACCTTCTTCAAAATTCACCTTGATTGGATTCTTGACTGTTTTCATTCGCACAGCCTCCTTTGTCAAACAGCCTTAGCTTTGAGATCGGGATACTGGGCAAAGAACCATTTCTTAATTACAAAGAAGCTTGTGCGCTTAAAATTATCGCCCTTCTTTTCGTTCACCATCGCTTCAAACTCTGCAATCAATGTTCCTTCAGCATCGTCGTGCTTTTGAATATACGCTCTCATGTCATTAAGTGTAGTCCTGTCAGCTCCTGTTTTTCTCGGGGCAAAGTCTCTGGTCACAATTGAATACCCAGCATGTTCATTCATGAGTTTCATGACATACTTGTACTCATCACTTCCATAAACGCTCGATTTTTTTACAAGCTTCTTGGCAATAACAATCTCCTTTCTTGCGTGATCAATCTTTACGGTATATTTGTTTTCCATAGGTATTTACCTTTCTGCCGGATTTTTTATTCTTTTTATTTTTTCAGAGCTGACCGGCTTCCCTTGCTCTGTGACTATATTATATCACACGCAACCGCGCTATAATGTATTTTAATAGCACTATTCAAATCTTTTTATATTTATAATATAAAAAGATAGTGGCATCACGATCAATGATACCACTATCTTAACGTATTACATTTTGATTCGCTTTCTACCGCTGAATTTATCGAGAAGATTGATGGTCTCCACCTCTTTTGCCACGTCACTTACAAGTAAGTTTATATAATTCTGCGTGATCTGCAAGCTACTATGACCGAGAAGGCGGGAGAGGGAGACTACATTGCCGCCGTTCAAAATCCACTGTCGGGCAAATGTGTGTCTGTATCGGTGAATGCCTGTGGTTTCGACACCTCGGCGCTTGTTATAATCTGCAAGCATATTGTAACAGGTGCTTTTTACAAGCTGTTCCCCAAACACATTGCAAAACAGGTAATCTTCCTTACTTTTGTGCTTCCTGTATTTCAAATACTCTTCAAGAATGTGCACTAACGTTTGGTTTATCGGCACAATTAGCGGCTTGCGGTTTTTAGTAACGTTCACATATACCAGATTGTTATCAAAATCCAAATCCTTAACCTTGATGTGCATGAGACTTCTTTGACGAACGCCGGTGCTGAAAAGAAAATTCGTCATTACCCATGACTGATATTCGATGAAGCTGCACTTTCTGACATTTGGCTTTTGTAAGAGTATTCGCAATTCGTCCTCTGAATACGTTTCTACACTTGTTTTATCGACCTTAATTGATTTCATTTTGAACGGAGCGACGTATCCTTCATCCATCAAAAAATGCAGTGTCGTAATAAGATCGCGCAGATATGAATTGATGCTCACATCGTTTTGAAGTGTACTTTTCAAATGAATAACGTACGCATTATACGTCTCCAAATCGAAATTCTCTACCGGCATCTGAGGATCGAAGAATTTATAAAACTGCGTGTAGCTTTGTCTGTAGTGATTGATCGTCCCTTCCCTCAGGTTTCTCTGTCTGCAATTATCAAGATACTTGTTGCAGCCGTCCTCAAACGTAACGCTTTCTGTTGGTAACATTTTCAGCTTTTTCATCTTTAAAACTCCTAAAAAAATATTGGACACATCATCGGGTAAAACCCTTAAATGATGTGTCCAACTCTTTTTTATCAGAAGTTGTTAAAAAGATGATTCACAGTAGTCAGGAAGTTTCCTTAAAGTATCGTAAAACTTGCTTAAAACCCCTGTAAATACACGCTTTTCGTCTGATTACTTGGATGCCTCTTCAACTGCAACAGCAACCGAAACGGTCATACCGACCATCGGGTTGTTACCTGCGCCGAGGAAGCCCATCATCTCAACGTGCGCGGGAACCGAGGAAGAACCTGCGAACTGAGCGTCGCCGTGCATTCTTCCCATGGTATCGGTAAGACCGTAGGAAGCAGGTCCTGCCGCCATGTTATCGGGATGGAGGGTACGTCCCGTACCGCCGCCCGAAGCAACCGAGAAGTACTTCTTGCCCTGCTCGATGCATTCCTTCTTATAGGTACCTGCAACGGGGTGCTGGAAGCGGGTCGGGTTGGTCGAGTTACCGGTGATGGAAACGTCAACGCCCTCGTGGTGCATGATAGCAACGCCCTCACGAACGTCGTCACATCCGTAGCAGTTAACTGCTGCGCGCTCGCCGTCGGAGTACTTCCATCTCTTAACTATCTTAAGCTCGCCGGTGTAGTAGTCGAACTGAGTCTGAACGTAGGTGAATCCGTTGATACGGGAAATGATCTGCGCTGCGTCCTTACCGAGACCGTTAAGGATAACGCGGAGGGGCTCCTTACGAGCCTTATTAGCGGAGCGTGCGATACCGATAGCGCCCTCTGCAGCTGCGAACGACTCGTGACCTGCAAGGAATGCGAAGCACTTCGTCTCGTCGCGGAGAAGCATTGCGCCGAGGTTTCCGTGGCCGAGACCTACCTTACGGTCCTCTGCAACGGAGCCGGGGATACAGAACGCCTGAAGACCGATACCGATAGCTTCAGCGGCGTCTGCTGCCTTTACGCAGCCCTTCTTCATTGCGATAGCCGCGCCTACGCAGTATGCCCAAGCAACGTCCTCGAATGCGATCGGCTGGATGCCCTTTACGATCTCGTAGGGATCGAAGCCCTTTGCCTTGCAAATTTCACGGCACTCTTCAACAGAGTTAAGACCGTACTGAGCGAGGACACCGTTAATTTTGTCTATTTTTCTTTCGTAACCTTCAAATAAAGCCATTATCTTGTCCTCCTCTTATTATTCCTGACGGGGATCGATGTACTTAGCAGCACCGTTGAAGCGGCCGTAGTTGCCCTTTGCCTTCTCAAGTGCGGTGTTAGCATCGTCGCCCTTCTTAATGAAGTCCATCATCTTGCCGAGGTTTACGAACTCGTAGCCGATGATCTGATCTTCTTCGTCGAGAGCAATACGTGTAACGTAGCCCTCAGCCATTTCGAGGTAACGGGGGCCCTTGTTCGTGGTAGCGAACATGGTACCTACCTGCGAACGGAGACCCTTACCGAGGTCTTCAAGAGAAGCACCTACGTTAAGTCCGTTCTCGGAGAATGCGGACTGGCTTCTTCCGTACACGATCTGGAGGAAGAGCTCGCGCATTGCGGTGTTGATAGCGTCGCAGACAAGGTCTGTGTTAAGAGCCTCAAGAAGAGTCTTTCCGATGAGGATCTCTGACGCCATAGCGGCAGAGTGTGTCATTCCGGAGCAGCCGAGAGTCTCAACGAGTGCCTCCTGGATGATTCCGTCTTTAACGTTAAGAGTAAGCTTGCAGCAGCCCTGCTGAGGAGCGCACCAGCCGATTCCATGTGTGAAACCGCTGACGTCCTTGATCTCCTTGACCTGAACCCATTTTCCCTCTTCCGGGATGGGAGCAGGACCGTGGTAAGGGCCTTTAGCAACGTGTGTCATGTTCTCAACTTCGTGAGTAACAGCGTAAGGACAATTGCTCATTTTTTGTCTCCTTTGAAATTTTTATTTTCCAATAGAATATTATAATAGATTTTCTTCCCAAAATCAAGAGATTTATGAAAATATCAGTAAATTTTTACTGTTTGGACAAGTTTGTAAAGATAATTATCACTCAGGTGTGCAGAATGGTAATGAAATCCGTTGCAAAATCCGTTGCATGGAATGGAAAATTAGGGTAAATGATGTATCGCCTGCGGTGATATTAAATAATCCTTCGGATTATGAAATATTTTGCCTGTCGGCAAAGCCGACACCAAAATTATTCATTATTAATTATTCATCAGCGCAAGCGACTTCATTATTCATTGGAAATCCCGTCGAATGAATAATGAATAATGAAAAATGAATAGTGAATAATACAAAACGAAAATCCTGCCGACAAGAATCGACAGGATTTTCATTTGGGGTGGGTGATGGGATTCGAACCCACGGCCTCCAGGGCCACAACCTGGCGCTATAACCAACTTAGCTACACTCACCATATATTGGCGTACCTTGGGGGATTCGAACCCTCGACCTACTGCTTAGAAGGCAGTTGCTCTATCCGGCTGAGCTAAAGGTACAAAATCAGCGACCATTATTGTATCACACAAAAAGAGTTTTGTCAAGCGTTTTTTAAGAAAAGTTTATACAAGAAATAAATCGCCCCCAATTCTTGACCTTGGGAGCGTTGTGTGCTAAAATATCGGTAGTTTTATATCAGAGGTAGACAAAATGATCGCAAATTATCATACGCATACGCCGCTTTGCCATCATGCAAAAGGCGAAATGCGTGAATACGTTGAGGCGGCTATCAAGGGCGGAATCAAAAAGCTCGGCTTTGCCGATCACGCGCCGCAGTTTTTCGACGGAGGCTTCGTTTCATTCATGAGAATGCTGCCATCCGAGGCGGAGAGATACATAAAGGAAGCCCGCGCGCTTGCCGATGAATACAAGAACGACATTGAGATCTTCGTCGGATTCGAGGCGGAGTATTTTCCGCCGATCTTCGATCGGCTTCGCTCGTTCTGCCGCGATAACGGTGTCGATTATCTAATAATGGGGCAACATTCGCTCACAAACGAGCCATTGAACGTATGGACAAGCGCGCCGTGGGAGGATGGATCTGTGCTCACGCACTACGTTGACGAGGTGCTTGAAGGACTTTCGACCGGATCGTTCTCATATCTCTGCCACCCTGATCTCTTCTACTATACTGGTAGCGACGAGGAATTTTTTCTTTCGGAAAACAGACGCCTTTGCGAGGGCGCAAAGAAGCTCGGCATACCGCTTGAAGTCAATATTCTCGGTCTGCTTGCCGGCAGACGTTATCCGTCCGACCGTTTTTTTGGTATTGCAAAGAGCGTCGGAAACGATATGATCCTCGGCGTTGACGCACACGAGCCGTCTGCCCTTTACGAGCATATCGGCAACGCAAAGCTCGCGGATTTTTTGAGCAGAAACGGCATTACACCGCTTGACGATATAACTTTACGGAAGATTTAATACAACACAGTTGCGTTACTTGTAGGGACAGGCGTCCTCGACTGTCCGCATAAAAACGATTTTAGAATTGATACATTACCCTCTCACCGCTTCGCGGATGCTCCAAGCAGATGCCAAAGGCATCTGCGGAGGGAGCCATCGGGCGAGCAATGCTCTCCCCTACAAAAAATCTCAAACGCCCTCGTAGGGGCGACCATTGGTCGCCCGCAAAAAACGATGTATCTATCACGAAAACAGCGAGCCGATTATTTCGAGGAGCTTGAATTTGATCTTATATTTCGGCGAGTTTGATTCGGTGATTATTCCAACCTGATCGGGAGTAAATCCAACCTGAAGCAGCTCTTCCTCCTGTTTTGTCGAGCTGTTAAGGCAAAGCGGCGGAAAGAGTACGCACCACCAATTTTTGCCGTCGGCATCGCCGAGCTTAACGCGCACGGAGCAGTATGTTCCGCTTGGCAGACGCAGGTTGCCGTATTCTCTTGTCGGATATTTTTCCTCTCCTATCTCAATACTGACCGACAGATCTGAACCGTTTTCTTCAAGAACCCTGTAAGCCGCGTCGCTGATCTCGCCGCTGTTTTCACGCAATACCCTCTCGGCTTCGTCCTTCGTTTTACAGCCGCGAGTCAGCTCTTCAAAGGTCGACAGGATCCCGTCACGAACCTTTAATTTAAGCTCCTGATCGTATTCGCTGTCGGAATTGGCGATAACGTGCAGTCGGATTACCTTGCCGTATATCTCCATATCGGACGCCGTCGGGAAGACGGTAAGCGCTGTAAGAAGCAAAACTGCAATAATCGGTATAAGTAATTTTTTCATTTTATGTTGTCCTTTCATTCGTTATGTCATAAGTTTTGACAACGCAAAGGACGTTTATTCTTCGGAGGAATAATTATGAAAAACTGCGTTTTATGCTATCTTGAAAAAGACGGCAAATATTTGATGCTCAACCGCAACAAAAAGCGTAACGATATAAACGGCGGAAAATGGATCGGAGTCGGCGGTAAATTTGAAAACGGCGAAAGCCCGGAGGAGTGCCTTTATCGCGAGGTTTACGAGGAGACGGGCTACAAAATAAACTCCTACCGCTTCCGCGGGATCGTGACTTTCGATTCCGACGTTTGCGAGACCGAGTATATGTTCCTCTACACGTCAGACGATTTTGACGGCGATCAGATAGTCTGCGACGAGGGTGACCTTCATTGGATCGACAAGAGCGAGGTTATGAATCTGCCCCTTTGGGAGGGCGACCGAGTATTCCTCCGCTATTTATTTGAGGATAGAGGTATTTTCTCGCTAAAGCTCTCCTACCACGGTGACGAGCTTGTTTTGGTCAAGGAAGAATTTTGAGGTGAATTTATGAAAAAGAACTGCGAAAGCTGTATGTATTTCGACTACGATGAATACTATCAGGAGGATGTCTGCATCATTGACCTTGACGAGGACGAAAGCGTCGACTTTATGATGGGAAATTCAAACGAATGTCCCTACTACCGCTATTACGACGAATATAAAAGCGTTCAGAAGCAAAACTGACTTCTGAACGCCTTTTCTTTTTATGATTAACGAATTACTTTCCTTCGTCGATCGAATCCTTCAAGGTATAGATCGCCTTCTGGAACGCTCTTATGTTATTCATTCCGTACTTCTTAACGGAGAAGTAGATAAATCCACCTGCATATTCGATCTTGAGATGGCACTTCTTAGCGAGGAAGTAAACGACAACAAATACCAAAGCAGCGGGGATCATAGCCCAAAGCTTAGCGATAAGAGCAACGATAAGTACAAGAGCACCGAGGATAAGGATACCGATCGGGTTGTAGTTAGCGATCTTGGTACCGGTGATGTCCTTAATATTGACCTTTTCTTCCTGAGAACGAACGTTGATAACGCCGGTCTTGTGATTGTAGTAAAGTCTCTTGTTGGTGATTATCGCGTCTTCAGTCTTAAGACCTTCGCCGGAGATCATGTTGAGAGCCATACCGTTCTTAAGGGTTGCTACTACGTATTCGTCTTCGGATACGAAAATGGAATTTGCGGAAGGTGCGGGAGCAGCGGTCGCCTGGGGAGTAGCCTGAGCCTGTTCGGTCTCGGCATTGAATTTGGTGCCACACTCAACGCAGAATCCGGAACCGTCTGCATTATTGTGACCGCAGTTGGGGCAAATCATGGTAGTATACCTCACTTATAATTTTGTTATCATAAAGCTATCAACCACTTCGGCAGACCATATAATAACTTATTATTAGTATACCCCCCCCCCCCCGCATTTGTCAATAGATTGTGGAAATTTTTTTGCCAAATTATGAAGAAATTTCAAAAAAATTCGCGAAAAAGTGCAGTAAAGGGATACTATTAGGAGGTACAAAGACCTCTCGCTTCTTCCGCATTCAAAACGCCGGAAACAAAAAAGATTCGCCCTTTCGGACGAATCTTCGAATTTGTTATCAGTTAATAAAGAGGAACTTGCGCTTATCAAAATAGATCTTATTGAGGAATCCTGCAACACACGCTCCAACTATGCCTCCGATACCCTGACTGATAAGCTCGCTGTGAGCAACAACGTCGTTAGGAACGATTCCGACTACAACAAAGCTGTAAACCGCGGTAACAACGGCAGTAGCAGCATACATAACGAGAATGTATATCGGCGCCTTTGCCTTATAGGAAGAAAGCTGGAATCTAAGGAAAATCTGGAATCCGCCGAGAGCGATACAACCGATACCGTAAATAATATCGATCGTTTTGAGATTAGGCCAAAGATCATAAACTGCCTTCGAAACGTTTTCACCGTCAACAGTATACTGTCCGCCGGTAAGAGCAGAGATGCCGCCGAAAATGTTAATGATACCCATAGCAAAGAGGAGGAAATAAATAAGGAACTTATACCACTTCATGGGAAGCACGGGTGCCTGAGGGGCGAAGCCGTAGGGCTGCTGCTGAGGAGCCTGATACTGATAGGGGTTCTGAGCGCCGTTCGGTGCCTGAGGCGGCTGCTGGGGCGGCTGAGGAGCCTGAGCGTTCACGGGAGCACCACAGTTTCCGCAGAACGTGGAGTCGTCATTAATTTGGGCGCCGCAATTTGGACAAAACATGATGAATACCTCGCAATTATGTATTTTTTGTTACAAATATTATAACACAAGTTTAACTACAATGCAATATAAATTTCGTTATTTTTCTTGATTTTTCCTTATGACCGTGATATAATGTTAGCATTCTAACAATTTTCTTTAAGGCGGTGACGAAATGGGACCTATGATGGGGCCTCCCCCGAGCTCGGTTTCCGATAAAAACCGAGAGCCTAAGCCGAAAAACCTGCGTGAAGTTCCCTCTTGGCTGAGTAGAACTGTAAAAAAATTCTTCTCCCGACTTTTCTATATATTCAAGCTCGTTTGGCAGACAAGACCATGGATTCTTTTTGTAATGATGTTCATGGCGATCTTCGACGGTGCTATGCCCGTCGTCGGCGCGGTCATTTCAAAGGAAATAATCAACAAGCTCTCGCAGGCAGGCGTTGACGGAAGCGAGCTTGTACTGAAAAGCATCACGACACTTCTCATCTTCCAATTCGCTTATATTTTCCTTACACGCCTGATGGCGCAGATAAGCTCGATACTCAATAATATCGCAGGCGAGCTGGTTGTAAACCACGTCAACGTAAAGATAATGACGAAGGCGAAGGATATCGACCTTTCGGGCTACGACCGTCCCGATTTTTACGAAAAGCTCGAAAATGCGACACGCGAGGCAGGACACCGTCCGATACATATTCTACGCGCTAATTTTACCGTCATCAGCACGCTTATCAGTATGGTATCGTTTATCGTCATACTCTGGGCGGTCAATCCCGGCGCGCCGTTCCTCGTTGCGGCGGTCAGTATTCCGTCGGCAATAATCAGCTTCGTTTTCCGCCGTAAAAACTTCCTTTATATGCGTCACCGCTCAAAGGACAGACGGCAGATGAATTACTATTCATCCCTCGTTACAAACAAGGATATGGTAAAGGAAATAAAGATGTTCGGTCTTTCCGACACATTTATTTCACGCTACAAGCAGGTATTTTCTAAATATTTCAAGGGTCTTAAGCGCCTGTTCTTGACAGAGGGCTTCTGGCAGATCGGAATATCCTTTGTCTCGACCGCAGTTAACTGTATTCTCTTTATAATGATAGCAAACGGCGTTATAGAGGGGCGCTACGGAGTCGGCGACTATTCCCTCTACACGAGTGCGCTGACCAGCATCGGCGCGGGAATAACCACGCTCATCTCGACGATCGCCTCGATCTACGAGGGAACTCTTTTCATCGACAATATGATAATCTTTATGGAAGAAAAGAAAAGGATCGTATCGATCCTCGATCAGCCGCGTACTCTTGAGCGACACATCGCACACCGCTTTGAGCTTAAGGGGGTTTCCTTCCGTTATCCCGGCAGCGAGAAATACGTAATCAAGGATGTTGATCTCGTAATCGAGGAGGGAGAAACGGTCGTGCTCGTCGGTCTCAACGGCGCGGGAAAAACGACGCTTATCAAGCTTCTTACGCGTCTATATGACCCGACAGAGGGCGTTATACTTCTCGACGGACACGATATAAGGGAATACAAGCCGGAGGACGTTTACGCCGCCTTTGGAATAATCTTTCAGGACTTCGGCAAGTACGCCGTGAGCGTTAAGGAAAACATAATGTTCGGTCAGATAACGAAGGAGCCGAACGAAAACGATATACGCACCGCCGCTTATCACAGCAACTCCGATAAGTTCATCGAAGCTCTTCCCGACGGCTACGACACTCCGCTTATGAAGTATTTTGAGCCGAACGGAATCGAGCTTTCGATCGGTCAGTGGCAGAAGCTTTCCATCGCGAGAGCGTTTTACTCCGACACCGACATTCTCATTCTCGACGAGCCGACGGCGTCCCTTGACGCCATCGCCGAGCAGGAGATATACCGTCAGTTCGACGAGCTTCGCCGTGACAGAACGACGATATTCGTCTCTCACCGTCTGTCCTCCGCAACGACTGCCGACAAGATAGTCGTTCTCCAGAACGGCACAGTCGTCGAGGTCGGAACGCATACCGAGCTTATGGCGGCAGGCAAGCAGTATTGCGAGCTCTTCTCCGCACAGGCGGAAAGATATATCGAGGATAACGAGAGCAGAAAACAGATGCCTCCCATGCCTCCGCAAAGCGGACGTCCTCCGATGCCTCCGATTGGAGATCGAAAAGAGTTTTAATTTAATTTTGCCTTCCCCGAAAGGGGAGGGCATTTTTGTTATTCGATATACGGTGCGGAATTTTTGCGAACGATTTTGTAGGGCGGGGGCTTGCTCCCGCCGTTGTAAAAGAAAAGTAACATTGTTTTTATGCGGACAGTCGAGGACGCCTGTCCCTACAAACAACGTGGCGAAGCATCGGGGCGTTGTTAGGCTCCCTTGTGTAAAGGGAGCTCCGCGAAGCGGTGAGGGATTGTTGTTAAAAGATTTCTAATTTTCAACAATCCCTCAGTCTCGCCTTTGGCTCGACAGCTCCCTTTACACAAGGGAGCCTAAAGTAACATCGTTTTTGTGCGGGCGGCCAATGGCCGCCCCTACGAGGACGTTCAAAATTCTCTTGTAGGGGCGACCATTGGCCGCCCGTTTTACGGGAGGAGCGCGTGGGGTTCCCCGAAACGAGCGAACGCGAGTTTTGGGGGTTTCGAGCAAGCCCCCGCCCTACGATTATGTAGTGCAAACTCCTTATGTGGGAAAAACACGGGAATTTTAGGGGACGAT
>JAZQGR010000023.1:0-9509 GCA_045540115.1 Eubacteriales bacterium | reverse complement strand
GAAGTTACTATGTTAACTGTGAAAAAATATACGACTTAGACGAAGAAGAAAAAGACGTTTGCCTTATGTACGATTCAAAGGTACCACCTCACGGCGGCATCCAAGAGGAATGGACAACCAGGAGAATGAAGAACAGTGCGTCCAAGATTTTATTTGTGGAGTATCGCAAGGAGGACGACGATCCCGACGGCGTATGGGAAGCTTTTGGTATGAAGGCAGAATCGGTATATACCTTTACGGTAAATGCGAAAGAGGCAGATCCCGAGAGGCTGTTTGTCTACACCCTTTATAAGGACGGCAAGCTTGGTGTCGGATTTGATATCGATACCGATACCGCCCGCGCTATTTTAGTATTTCCCATCCCTCAGAATATAACTGCAGAGCAACTGCTTGCCGTTGCGAAAAAAGCAGAGGATACTCCGCGAGACTTGGAAGCAGTTGAGCAGTTCGTCGTTGAAAATCTGTTGTGTGGTGCGAAAGACGTGACGTGCCTTGCATTCTTCAACTTGTAACAATACATAAAATAAAAGCAACTAACTGAAAAAAGGAGTGATGCTTATGGCAAAGAAGCTCTATTTACATATTAAATGGGATGAAACAAGAGAAAAACACGGTTCAAGAGCAGGCGATGACGGCATTTATGACGTGGAGATAAACGAGGGTGATGAGTTTAAGCTCATCTGCCACCTGAAAAAAGCAACCGTTACGAAGCTCACCGATGACGAGGTAACTCTTGATATTCCCGATAAGGGCGAGTATATACTTAGGTTGAACGAGACCGCAACGATCCGTTACAGCGACGGACATCAGTCTTGCGGTGACTGGGTCGACGAGAGATTGACCTACGAGATCAAGCTGTCGGATATGAGCCTTGACGAGTACGAGGCATCCTTGCCCGAGTTCGATATTAAAGACGGAGTGCTCATAAATGCTCGTCCTAAAGGAGAGGTAGCGGTTGTACCCGAAGGGGTTGTTAAAATCGGACACAAGGCCTTCTGCGAGACAAAGATCAAAGAGGTAGTTTTGCCTTCAAGTCTTAAAAGCATCAGTTCGTTCGCCTTTTCGAAGTGCCGTTATTTGAAACGTGTAACGCTCCCCGAAGGACTGGAAGAATTAGGATTCTACGCCCTTTCTGATACAGCCATCGAGGAGATCAATTTCCCGAGGAGCCTTCGATATATCGACGATAGCGTCTTTCGCGGAACTCCATTCCTTAAAAGGATAAAGGACGATAGATTTGTCATACTGGGAGAGCGTTTCCTCTACGGCTACAATGGCTATGACGACACGGTGGAGATTCCCGACGGTGTTGAGGTTATATGCTCCTGCGCCTTTGACTCAAGAGAGAAAGACAAGGACTATTATTACGTTACACCGAAAAAAATCATTCTGCCAGATAGCGTAAAACAAATTGATGGATGCGCATTCAGATATCAGTACGGTCTTAGGGAAATTAATTTGCGTGCAGATATGGACATCTCTGCCACAGCCTTTGACAAATCGGGATATGAGGAAAGCTTTAAGGCGTTCCTCGCCGCTAAAGGTGAGAAAAAATGAAGGATTTAGTTATACAATGTAAAGAATACATTGCAAAAGGCGGCGAATCCATCATAAAAAGAGCGTTCGGAAGAATGCCCCGTATGGCAGAAATCAATATGGGTGAAGTGGAACTCTATATGTTGGAGAATAAGGACGCTTCATTCAACGAGCTGCTTTTTATGATGATAGACCGAACGGGACAGAAAGACAGCGACGTGTATAAGAGGGCACGAATAGACCGCAGGCTCTTTTCAAAAATCCGTTCAAGTAAAAAATACGTTCCGTCAAAGAAAACTGTCATTGCGTTGTGCCTTGCTCTTGAGCTTTCGAGAGATGATGCAAACGTACTCCTTGCCTCGGCAGGATACAGCCTCTCAAGGTCGGATGATTACGATCTTGCGATTGCCTTTTGCATATCAAGAGGAATATTTGATTTTAACGATATTAACGAGCTATTATATGAATTAGGATTTGAGGTTTTTTAAATAATGCCGACGCATTTAAAAAACAGGACAGATCGTAAATGTCGCCGTAAAAGCGACCAAGTAAAAGCCAAGGTGTGAGATAATATAGGCGTAAAGGAGAGTACGATTATGAATAGTATAAGACTTAAAACAAAATACGCAGAAAACGAATTGCCAATAGGCGCATCAAAGTTTTTCGGCAATCCCGACGTCCCTCGGGGCTTCGAGTGGCCGTACATTGAGGTGGATGGTGAGGAGTATGACCTTTCCTTCATCGGGCAGATAAATCTTTCCGAGGTTGCAAAGTACGATAAGGACGGTCTGCTTCCTAAGAAAGGTATGCTGTATTTCTTCTATGACCTTGATGAAATGCCCTTTAGCCCCGATAATCTTAACGCTTGCAGAGTTATCTATCACGAGAGCGATGAAAACCTTGAGCCTATGCGCTTTGTTGACGAGGATGGAGAGGATCTTTCCTTCAGAGAAATGCAGGTGGAATTCGAGTGTGTAGAAGCAGGATTTTTGGACGATGAAGGAGAAACCCACCTGCTTCTCGGTGAACCCTCTATGGACAATGGGTTCTTTTATGAGTGCATTGACGGCTGGCAGATGCTATTCCAGCTAGACTCGCTTGAAACCGACGATATTTGCATCAACTTCACCGACGAGGGCTTCCTGTGCTTCTATATTGACAAGGAAAAACTGTTGGCAAAGGACTTCTCCGACGTAAGAATTATGCAGATATACTCTTAAAGGAGGGTTATTATGGCTGAAAAATTAAAATGCCCATACTGCGGTAGTGAAAATCTAACCCGTATGGACGGTAGCGGTACTGTAAAGAAATACGGAAATGACGTTATGATCGATATCGCTCCCGATATCGTTTACTGCAACGATTGTAAAAAGGATTTCAGAGCGCCGTTCTTTGACGATCTGATGCTCGACGAGGCGATTTTAGATCAAGAGTGAGGTGATTACGATGAAATTAAAAATCATTGATTATTTCTGGGCAGTCGGGCACAGGACGAAAAGAAAGGGCTCTCACAAAATCCCCCTTGCCGAAGGCGAGTTGCGTGAAATTAACTATGTGCAGTTCAGAATTGACAAGGTGGAAAAGGATAAGGCGCAGATTTCGGTTATCCGTCGTGACGGAACGGTCATAAAGGAAATTACCGTAGAAAAAGGTAAATCCGCCTACTATCGCCCCAGGTCTATGGACGCTGGTCATGAATACGTACTGAAACTCACAAAATTTTTCTAAACATAAAAGGAGAAAAAACATGGATAAGAAGGAATTTAAGAATTTACTTGCAAAAGCTGAAGGCGGCGATGCAGAAGCAATGTATCTTGTAGGACTTGAGTATGAAGCAGGTGAGGTCGTTACAGCCGACGGCGAAAAGGCTATCGAATGGATGAATAAGGCTGCCGACCTTGGACATAAGGAGGCGCTTGATTGGCTCAAGCAGTATTACTTTGATGATGATGCCGGCACACAGGCTCATTCTTAACAGGAGGTGAATGCCATGGAGAGAGAAAAATCTCGCTGTACAAACTGCGGTGCCTTTGAAGTGGTATTCGTGGATCGAAGCGCCGATCCCTTTAATACCAAGCCCCCAAGATTCGTTTGTCAGAAATGCGGTCGCGAATACGAGCTTGATTCGGGCATCCGCGT
Organism: Eubacteriales bacterium; assembly: GCA_045540115.1. Taxonomy (GTDB): domain Bacteria; phylum Bacillota; class Clostridia; order Oscillospirales; family CAG-272; genus Colimorpha_A. Next base: position 5,834 of record JAZQGR010000023.1, on the reverse strand, counting down.
ACTGAATCGCAATACGATACATCCTTTCCCATGCCCCGAGCGTGACCTTGACATTGACGATCCGTTTACAGCAGAGATGAAAGAAAGGATCAAGTCAATGAGAAAAACCGATTAAGCATAGGAGGAAGAAGAAATGTCAAGAGAATTTGATTATGCAATGGAGCTGAAAAAGAAGGGCAACGTCGAAGAAGCAAAGGCTTATTTTGAAAAAGCTGCGCAGGGTGGCGAGCCCGAGGCATATATGGAGCTTGCAAGGCTTGCAGTCCCCGAGGCGGGTGAGCATTATTACAACTATTCAAAGCTTGACGTAACCCTGCTGCCTCAGGGCTATCACAAAACCGAATTTGAATATTATCTCAAGGCAAGTGAGCTCGGGCATACTCGCGCTATGGTTTACGTCGGAATTGCCTATAAGCAAGGATATCTTGTAAACCGTGACTACGATATGGCATTTAATTATTTTGCAAAGGCGACGGAATTAGGTGACGATTATCTCGCCCCCTACTATCTTGCCGAATGCTATGAAAATGCGCTCGGCACCGAGATGGACGAGAACGCTGCGGTGCTTTACTACACAATGTGCGCCGAGCACGGAAACATCCCTGCAATGCTTGCTCTTGCAAGAATTTATAAAGAGGGGCTTGGTAGTATTGAAAAGGATGAACAAAAATCTACAAGATACTTCTTTATGAGTGGTATTGGAAGAAATTGATATCAACTATCAGTATAAAAACATAATTATTACAAGTTTTTGAAATCTTTAGAGGAGAATGTGTGATGAAAGAGGAAATCAAAAATCAAATCCTCGGTTTGTCGATATATAACGTGCGTACCGAAAAAGAGGACATCGTATGGATTGCAAAAGAGCTTTGCGAAAAGTACGGTTGGAGAACCGATGATATGATATATACACGCACTGGTTTCGATCCGGTCGAGCACCGTCAGTACAGCGAGGTCGTTCGTGATGAACGCAAGGCGTGGAATTACACTGTTGATGCGGCGCTTGAGGAAAAGGACGTTTATGCCATCGCAACCTTGCTGTTTTTCAAGAAATACGGCACGATTGACGAGACTGCTTTCTATGTAACCAAGGAGTCGCTTTTGAGGGATATAGTAGAAATACTTGAAAGCATCGAGGAAAAGGACGCATTTGTTTATTTCCTTATCGGCAAAGCGAATTTCACAGCGCGCGGAGTAGAATATGACTTTGATAAAGCGCACGAGTGCTTCCATTTGGCGGCTGAGGGCGGAATTGAGATTGCAAAACTGTTTGCCCTTGAGATCGAAGACGATTTTGAGGGAATCTTCAAGGAAGCGAGTAAGTTGATTGAGAAGTATCCCGATAGTCACATTATTAAGTTCTACCTCGCATTCTGCTATTATTACGGTTACGGAACCGAGAAGAATTATGAAAGGGTAGCAGAGCTCGTCAAATATACCGAAACAATAGAAAACTATAACGACGATCCCATAGATTACTATTTTCTTTCAAGCAGATATTTGCTTGGACTTTGCTACTTCCACGGCTATGGTGTGGAGAAAAATCTCGGCCGAGCAGAGCTGCTGTTCAGATATTCTGCCAGCGCAGGCACTCCCGAAGCGTATTACTGCCAGGCAATAACCAAACTTTTATCGGATGACAGTAAACATACGGGGTATATATACGATCTTTTGAAGAAAAGCGCGTACGGTTATTATCTCCCGGCGATCAGAAAGTTTATGCTTTGTCTGAGAAAGGGCTACGGCACCACACCCGACAAGGAGCAGTATGTTGCATTCTCGGACTATTATGATCACTACAAAGAAACTCAAAAAAACACCTCTGATCTTGGAGTTGAAGCGGATCATTGCAATCTTATCGATCACGAAAACAACATCATCGAGGACGATGAAATAGACTAAATTTAGGAGGACGCATAATGGAGAACAAAAGAAATTACAAATACGATCCTGTCGAGGATACTCCCGAATATCTTGCAATAAAGGACGAGCTTGAGGCAAAAATTATTGAAAGAATGGGCGGCGAAATGACAAGAGGCAACGCACATCTGTACACCCCTCTCAAAAAGGAAATTTTGAAGAAGGATTACGGCATTGATTGGAAGTCGCCCCAGGAGTTGAATCCGAGGATAAAATTTAACTGATATGAAATTAACGTATAAGTATACCGTGCACGGTTTTTCCGGCGGTATGATGCTCTCTAACACCGTAGACGGCGAATGGGATTTTAATTCGTTTGAGGTCGGTTCACAGCTCGAGAGCGTAAACACCGAAGTGAAAATAACCGTGCTTGAAAAGAATAGCGACGGCGTAACGATAAAGGTCGCGTATCGTAAAAATGAAAAAACGATGACCGTTTCCACCGTGAGTGAGGAACGGTTTAAGGACGATGCCAACGCTTACGGATTTGCCTTTGCGTTTACCGTGAGGGAGTAAGGAGGTGTAGCGGAATGATCGAAAAAATCAGCACGGTGTATCCTCATATTGACGCATATCGAGATGTGAAGCCCGAAATTGATGCTGCAATAAAAAAGGTCAAGTTTTTGCTTGGTTACCAAGAAACCTATTTTGCAGCCCAAAGAGATTTGAGAGTGGCTTTGCGCCGTATGACTAATGATGCGCTTATTGAAAAAATGCAAGCGGAGAAAAACACGGCTTTTCTTGATGAAATCAGAAAATCAACACCTCATAAGGCTACCATAGAAAAGCTGATTGGGGACATAGACGTCTTTGAAGCGGAAAACAAAAAGCTCCTCTCTGCAATTATTAAAAACGGTAGGCTTGACAGCAAAGAATTTGCCGTAATCTATCCGTATCTTTACACGCTTGCCGAGGACAACACCTCGCACGATAGAATTTCCCCCGAGCTCATACTGTTCTTTGGTGAAAACACGAAGGAAAAATGCTATCTTTCATCCGTAGATGAATACGCAATTTTCTACTATCTGTTAATCAAAATAAAGGCAAAGGGCAGATACGCTTTTGCATATCCTCACTTGGCTGATGAGCTTGTCTCGTGTATTGAGAACTCGGCGAATATGCCAATGAAGAGCCGTATGGAATTTTATCTTGAGGCAGGCGATTATTACTTAACATCTTGTCAAAGAGATAAAGCAATGTCTTGCTATAAAAAAGCAGCTCTCACCGCCAAGGAAAGTGGCGACGTTGAAGGCTCGGCATATGCTATGCAAAAGTATTACAGAGTCAATCAGAGTTTCCCCGAACCAATGCAGATAAAACCCAACGCGGAAGAAATTCAGGCGGAATACGGAAAATACGCTCCGATTGTATTGCAAGGTATAAACGCTCCCACGTGCAAGGTAGATCCTATTGAATTTACCGAAAACTTCGCTGAAAAATACCAAGCGGTTATGTGGAAGGTTGAGGCGGAAATCGATAAGACCCAAGATCTTAATTCGGTTTATCAGCGCTGGAGTCTGATGGAAAAATATTTTGCGGAAATAAATACTCCGTGGAGATGCCCCAAGGCTATGAATCCCGGTATGATGTTTGACTGAGGTGAATATGGAAAAAATCAGAGTAAGCGTATATTGGAAAGTAGGAAAAGATGAAGCCGGAAATCAGCTTATCAGCTATTTAAGAGATGACCTTGCCGAAATCAAGCTCGGTGTCCTCGAAAAAGAAGAGGACATTGAGGTAGAGATCGTCGAAATTTCCAAGGATGAAATCACCGTCAAGGCAGACGGCAAGAAATATCCCCTCAAGAAAGGCGAACGTGTGGAGTTTGATTGCTGGACGGGCTACTACGGCGATAGTAGCGATAACCAATATTTCTTCATTATCTCTTGGGAGGATGAAGCGATAAGCAATTACACCGAAACTATGCTGGATCTAAAAAAAGATTACATAAAGAATTAAGGAGAAGCGTAAAATGGAAGAAAAAAAGTTTTTAAGAGTAACAGGTAAACGAGTAGAAAACAACGGTAATGTCGTAGCTGAGGCAACCGCTATCGTGCCTTATAAGAAGGGTGGTTCTGCAAGTCTGCCCGATGTTCCCCCTTTCAACACGAACGTATGGCTTGCGGGCGATGACGGATTCAATATGAAGTGGATCGAATATACCTCCACTGGCAAGATTGCATATTTTTATGACAAATATTATGATCTTGTTGACGGAAAAGCGCACGCAGAGTGCGAGATCAAGGGCGATAATATGATTTTCGACTTTGAGCTTATCGACCTTCGCAAAAACGCTGATTACGCAATCGCAATGAAGGTTAGAAAGGTAGAGCCCGGTGAAAAGATCGACGAGGGCTGTAGCAAGTTCTTCGGCAGTCCCTGTCTTCCCACGGCAGATGATCCATATCCCGATGACGGTGTGTTCTTTGCACAAATTAGATGTGAGGATCTCAAGGATCTTGATCCCGACAACAGACTTCCTCACGAGGGATATCTTTACTTCTTCCTTGATGCCGAGATGTATCCCTCCGATGACCTTTATATGATGGTTAAGCATACCCTTGAAGAGCCCAAGTATGTTCTTGACGATTACAACGAGGAGTGTAACATCAAGGGATTAACCGATACCTACGTTATTACCTTTGAAAAGGTTGATGCCGGATATGACGGGACAAAGCTCCTCGGCTACCCTAATAACGACGTTGACGACAACGGAGACAGGGGCGGTCTGCTTCTTCAGTACGACCCGCTTGATTTTGACGTACCCTTCCTTTCAACCTGTGACGGATACGCATTTGTATTCTTCGGTGACAGCGAGGAAAACAAGTTCTCCGGCGCAGATTACGTTGTTTGGGGATCTTAAATTCTCTACGCATTTATCTCAAAAAGGGTGTTATATTAATAAGCTTAGGAGAAAATTATGTCAATTTATTTTAGCAATTATGTAAGACAAGGCAAAAAAACCTTTAAAATCAAGAAGCTCGAAGCGGGTAAATTCACCGCTCACGTATCGTACCAATACGGCTATTTCAACGGTGATAAGTTTGAAGGGCTTTCCTTTTACTATAAAAAATACGAATATATTGAGCGCGATGAAGACGACAGGGACGGCATCGGCGGTACGTCGTTGGAAACGGACGCCGTTGTTATGCTCGGTACGTACGTTGACTGGGTTAAGCACGGATATTGCACGGCTCTGCCCGACACTAACGATCGCTTTGCCAAAACTGGATACTATAATCATGGCAGTTACGTAACCGAGAAGGAAGCGGAAGAGCTGGGCTTGGAAAAAAAGCAGATTCCCCTTGAAGAATATACCTTTGAGAATGGTCAGAAAATGCCCGTAGATTGCGTTGACGAGGACGGCTTCAGCATGCTTCGTGAGATGGATTTCTTCCGCGAAGGAGACTTCAGATACACCCTTACCGAAGGACAGTTCGTAGATGGAAAGCTGAACGGATTGGGGACTACGTGTTACGACTCCGACGTCAACGGCGATAGTCAATACATCAGAAAGAGCGGTGTATTTAAGGACGGAGAGCTTGTCTTTGGATATAGATACGAGTACTCGGCTGACGGGGAATCCGAAGAATACTTTGGATATGCAGACGGACGAGATATCGATGCATACGGAGAGGAAATCGTTTATGAGGGCAAGAGATATATCGGCGAGGCAGTAAACGGCGTTCCCTGCGGTATAGGTTGCTTGTTTGATGATGAGGATAAGATGCTTAAGGGCACCTTCAAGGATGGCAAGCTTCACGGTATAGGCTGTACTTATAGGCAGGTGGACGGTAAGTGGTTTCCCTTCGACTTTAAGCTGAAGGTCGTCATTAAACAGCGATTGGATGAGAACGATTATCCTAATGATAGCTGGGGCATCTTTGCAAACGGCAAATATCAGCCCGATATGC
>JAZQGR010000022.1:0-3706 GCA_045540115.1 Eubacteriales bacterium | reverse complement strand
CCGGACAGATCGCCAACGATAGCGCCTGTAACGCCGTCCTTCTGAATGACTTCGAGTCCCTGGAACGGATCGAGCGCATAGTTAGCGGTAAGAGCTGCCTTCTTAACAGCTGCGATCGTAGAACCGGACGCAATAAATACGTTGTCCTGAGCGTCGTCTCCGAGCTCTGCGATAGCGTCGATTATAGCCTCAGCGTCAACAACCGCCTCGATCTGAGCTACGCCTACAGAATCGGCGTCGCTTGTAGCTGGTGCGCTTGTGATAGCAGTAACAACGAGATCCGCAGCTTTCTTGATGATCTTATATGTGAGCTCATCATAGATATAAGCCAGGAACTCCTCAGCTCCGAGAGCCATAACCTTATCAGATACGGAGATCCATTTCTTAATGTACTCCGGAACCATGTTCACGATACCGAGAACCAGCTCCTCCTCAGCCGGTGCGTCGGTTCCTTCTTCATGAACAACGGCGTCCGTTGCGGAGATCTCGAAACCGACTTTCAGATTTCCCTTAACGAATGTCTTTGATACTCTGCTGAAAATCTTGTCGTTTTCCCATGCAGCGCGAACTCTGCCCTCTACCAGCTCCGGAACAGGAACGACTCCGCCTGTAGCGTCCTCTGTGAGGAGAGCTCTACATTCTGCGTCCTTGCCGGTTTTGATGTACTTAGCAAACGCCTCTATATATTCCGGCGTATTTCTGACTTCCTTGTTAGTCATTTTTTCGACTTCCTTTCTCTTCTCGATTTCCTTGCCTTTTCCGCTTGCCACGGCTTCGGCGTCTTTCTTTCTCTTCTCGACTTCGAGCTTGAGAGCTTTCTTTCTCTCCTCGATAGAATCGAGCTCAGCGTTCAGCGCCTCGATCTGATCCTTGTCGGCGTCAGCGGTTTCGGCTGCTATCTCTGCGGCTCTCTTCTCAAGATCTTCGAACCCGAGAGTCATGATTTCTTCTCTTGTCATGATCAAATATCCTTTCCGAGAGCTCTTGCTCTCACTTCTAAGCGACGTTTTTCGAGCGCGATCTTCTCCTCCTCAAGTAGCTCCGCCTGGATCCTCTCGATCACTCCGTCGGTCAGATTGCTAATACTTCGAGTCGTGGCGTCCGCCTCGATCGATGTTCCGTCATTAGCCGGGATTGATACCGCTGATACGTCGTATAGTTTAGCTACGGACGTAATATGTCGAGTGTAGATTCTCACACCCTCGTCGGTTTTCTCTGATTCCTCAAATTCACCGTTGACCGTAAAACCGAACGACATTTTGTCCGTATAGCCTCCGCGTATCTCTTCGAACAGCTCGCGTCCGATCTCTGTTCCTCCGAGATCTGCCTGTATAAACAAACCCTTGTCGTCCGGATTGACTTCAAGAGTGTTGTTTCTTGTCCTGGCGAAAACTCGCCCTCTGTGATCATATTGCATGATCACGTCACTCATGTCCGTATTGTCGAACGCTCCGCGATCAACAACCTCGAGATATTTCCATCCGTCCCCGTCATAAAGGACATACGGCTCGTCAAATGTGCTCGCGTATCCGCTGACGAGTCTCTTATCCTCTTCCGCTATGTCATTATCGGATAGAGCTCGAATCGTCATGTTTCGATATTCTCTCTCTGCTTTAATTGGCATTATTCTCTCCCTCCTGGGCTTCGCCCTCTGTCAAATCGTCCGTTGCTTTATATTCGCCCCTGATCGGAGCAACCTGACCGGCTCCATTCGGCAGCGGCGAGTAATTAAACAGCTCTCGGATCTCATCGATGAGGATCGCGCCTCGGTCTCCGAGCTCCTTAGCCATTTGAACCTTTTGAGTCGTGCTCATATATTGCAGCCTGTTAGCGTTCGCGATCAAATAAGATCCGTTAGCTCGTTCCCTCTCGGAAAACAACATTTTCGTCATAGCCTCCGAGATCTGAATCGCAAACGGCTCGATTGCTCCGTCGAAAAACGCCTCGAGATCTTCGTTCTTTGCGCTGTTCTGTAGTACAGCCTCCGAGACGCCGAAATAATTGAACACGTTCTCGCGGATCTGTTTCATTTGATCCGCGTCTATTGCGTATGGTCTGACGTCGATCTGTTTAATGTCCTTGTAGGTGTTCGGAAACAACAGGAACCCGCCCGCCTCCGATTCGGTCGACAGATTCGTCTCTGTAAATCTTTTACGCTCTTCGGCGAGATCCTTCGCGCTCGAGAAGTTGTTCAGCGTCGCCATGAAGCGGAACGTCGCCGCGTTCTTAACGCCCTCCTCAATTCCCTGATTCTGAATGTGGATCAGCTGCATAGTCTCCCGAAGCGGATAATTCGAATCACCGAAAAAGTCGCTCCTGTATTGGTGTTTGGTGAGGATCGCACACTTACGAGCCTCGACCGCTGCAAACTGACCGTTTCCGAACTGATACCTCAGCCATAACTCGCCGTCGTACTCAACCAGCGAGCACATTGACGGGAGCACCGGGAACACGCCCGTTATAATCATTCGCTCATCGAATACCGGAACAATAAACGCCGTGTTATTGACGTCGAGGATCGTGCTCGTTCTATATAGGAACTGACTCCATGTCTGCCATTGATTCGGACCCTGAGCGAGTTTTTTCTGTAGTGATTGATTCGCTGTCCCGACGGTCTCGACCTTGAGCTTTGAAATGTGTCGCGCCCTGGCGTCAATGGCTGCTCTTACGATCTCGCTCTCATAGATCGCCCCGCCCCAATTCGTAAAAACGGGAGCGTAAGCTGTGAGCGTCTCGAAAAACTGTCGAGCCTCCCGGAGAGCGTCGTCTGATTTCTTTGCCTCCGTCGGTCTAAATATTTTGTCGAGTAAACCCATTTATTTACCTCTCTGAATTTCTGAGCTGATCTCCTATCTCTCCGAACCACTTTTGACGAACTGTCATCGCGTCCAGGAGCGCAGCCATTCCGTCGATATGAGCCGACGGTTTGATCTTGACGAGCTTACTCCGTCCTTTTTCGGTGCTGACCTTGAGCGCTGAATTGTAAAAGTGAATTTTGAGAAGATCATTATCTCCGATATGTATTTTCATCCTTCAAAAGTCCCTCGGTCTCTTGTATGACCGGATGAAGATTGAACCCTTGAAAAACGTCATCCATATGAAAGCCGTAAGCCTCCATTTGTTGAACCAAATAAGCCGCCGAATAACGGTCATAACCGACCTTGAGCGGATAGATCTCATACTGTTCGACCAGCTCGCGGAACCAATTAAACACGTCGTTATAATCGACAATGTTCGAGCCCGACGGCGTCAATAGTCCGCGCTGAATGTAAATGTTATATGGAACTCCGTCCGCTGCCGTCGCGTCCTCGATCCGCTCAGCTGGTAAAAAGAACTTAGCGAGAACGTAAAGCTCGCCGTCCTTCTCAATCACGACACACGCAGCCGTCAAGTCGGTCGTCCTGGATAAGTCGAACCCGCCGACGCAATAACAGCCCCGGAACTGTTCCGGATCCAGCGGATCGCCGGTCGTCTTGTCGATGATCTTCGACTCGAGCCACGCGAGCGAACTGTTCTGTTTCAGATTGCAATATTTCGTTATGAACTCCGCCCGTTTCGAGAGCGATCCCTCCGCGACGGCAATCTCCTCGAGCATATAATCGACGGAGACCGAGCTCCCGAGATTCGGATTCGCCTTCCGGAGCTCGTTTATATCGTTCCACTTATCAATGTCGTCAATCATGTAGAGGAACGGGAGAAACTTTGT
>JAZQGR010000021.1:0-15215 GCA_045540115.1 Eubacteriales bacterium | reverse complement strand
CATGGCTACGATCCGACTTCTGAAGCCGGATAAAGCCGTGATTGATACAGGCAATTATCCTTGAAGAAAAACATCTGTCGCGTTCTTCGGGGCGCTCTGTAAAAGCATTCCGTTACTTCGGGATCCACCGTGAAGAAGATCAAGCTTACATCATCGGTCAGATACGATAGCGTACCGCCTTGATAACCACCACCGTCAAGGCCGTGGCAGGAAGTCCAGGAATTATCCTTGTTAGACATTTCAAGATAGTCGCAGGGATGAACGGAGAGCACAGCGGTTCTCGCTATCTGGATTGGATTGAGCGCATCGGAAAGTGATGCAAACACGGTGTTGTAGCGAGCGTGGCTGTCTAAACCGAACTTTCGGCATATCTTACCAATGATACGGCTGGTCTTTTCACCCGTAGCACACTTGATCTGTGCATTCTCTCGGATTGCTGTCAAGGCGTTGTCCGAAAGAGTTTGGCTATACTCACCGACTGCAACACCAAACGCCACGCGAAACGCATTTATTCTTTCGGCATCAATCTGCTCATCTGCTATCTCAAGCATCATAAACGAGATCTCGTCGATTACGTCCTGCTCTATACCGCGCCCTTCTTTGAACGGAATTACGACTGCCTTGGCGTCCTCGTTCCAATCGGGGTGTCTTCGCAGGAGCGCCATAAGCTCCGCTTTACCCGAAGCCCAGCTTCTCAAATTTTCCATAACACCTTCCTCCGAGAAGGCTTTTTGATACTTATACATTACCTCGTAAAAGGCATTTTTTAATTGTTCCATTTTTATATTCCTTTCGTTCTGTGAGAGGGAGAAGCAAACGCCCCTCCCTCAATTTGTGTTACCAGACAGAACTCTGTCTTTGACGTGCGCTGGCTTCTTCCGCTGCAAGAGCAGTGTATTCGTCCTCGTCAAGACCGTCAAAATCCATTACGTTAACGGCAAGATTATCGTTGGTTGCATACACGTTTGCAACTCTGCCGTCTTTTACAATGACCGTAACCTCATCAAGAGCTGTCAGTCGGTATCCCGTGTCATAAAGGGCTTTTGCAATCGCATAGTTCGGAATTCCGAGATTTGATACATCTCCCAAGGAAAACTCCGATAGATCGCACTTTTCCCAATCTGCTTTTGCTTGCTTGATATAAGTGGCTAAGGCAAAAATATCTTGCCTTCTGGTTTTTTCATTCGTCACGCGGCTTCACGCTCCTTTCTTTGCTCGGCGCCTTTGCCGAAATTAAGATTGTGAACGATGGCTCTGATAGCTTCATCATCGTCCCATCTGACCGTTGCCGTTTCCCGTGTCGGTCCCTCACCGTAGTGAACGGATACCACGCCGTTATGTATCTGCAACAGCACGTCCTTTTTTGCGGCGCAAACGACCGCTAAATTTCCTAACTGCTTCATATAAGCTCCTTTCTTATGCGACTTCCATCAAATCAGCCATTAGAACATCAACAAGGCGCTGTCCTTGCAGCTGTCCCGTATTGATGATTACGTTCTTTTCCGTCAGATCCTTGAAGTTTTCAAGGCGCAGAATACGGCTGGTCTTTGCACGTTCTTTGTCTTCCTTGGTCATACGCGAGCGAATTTCATACTGCCATTTGCGGAGAAAATCCGATGCGGCATCAATGTCCTTTTCCTGTCGGTCGTACATCGTTCGCTTTTGACGAACCGTTCCGCCCGGCTCCACCTCAATGGTGTAATACGCTTGCAGAGGACTGTCGCTCTTTCTAAGGAAAAATACGTAGGACTCATTTCGCTCGATTCGATCCCAATACCTGTCGATGTTGGCAACGCAGTGGTGAAGAGCGCGTCCTTCCGAAAGTATCTGCTCGATCCTCGTTGGTACGATGACTGTATAGCTCTCGTCGGAGAACTCGTAGCGTTCCTTGATGGATGCAAGGTTTGTCTCCACACTTGGGAAGGTCTGAAGTATCTCACCGGCTCGGATAGCATCGTCCTTGCTGTTGCAAAGATCGACAAGCTCATCGTGCCGTTGCTTCAGCTTTCTTACTTTATAAACGATCTCGTCGTCAATATCGTAATCAAGCCGCTTTGCAAGAGATAAATAGTCCGACCAGGTGGTGAGGGTTTCGCGCAGATTCATTCCGCTTTCTTCCATTTGCCTCTGTATGTATCGAACGATCTGAGCCACGGTCATACGGGTATTGATAAAATTAAATGTATCGGGCTCAATACGATTTCGGATGAGCCAGTCAAGCGTTTCAATAGGAATCTCTTTCCTCGTAAGACTTTCAAACTGCAACCAAATAAGCATATCTCTGCCGCCGTTATATTCACGGAGACGTCTGAATGATTGAGGTGTTAACCGCAAGAGCTTGATAACGCTGTTTTGCGCCGTGTCCAGATTTACCGAGCCGAGAAAAGCAGTATAATAGTATTTACTGCCGTTGCGCGTCAGCTCGTCGATCAATCGCACCAAGCCCACCTTTGCAAGCTTTTCCATGTAAGGATATCTGCTGTATGCGGAAAGGAATTTCTCGGGGTCTGTGTACTTTCTCTTTTGATAATATTCCTGCAAGCCCGTCTTTTTCAGTTCCTTTTTGAAGAGGGAAGGAAGCGTTCGTTTATAGATCTGACCGCTGAATTCACCGCGATAGTCGTAGGCGCAGACGTTGGTTGCGATCCAACGGGAGCCAACGGTTTTATATTGACCGTAGTAATAAGCTCGCTGTAAAATACCGTTATGATCGCCGATCACTCTCCGTTCCTCGAAATATCTGACTTCAGGATCTCGATACGTTTCGGACGTATATAAGCGATAGCCAACAAATTCCCGTATCATAAAGCCTTCCTTGCACTTTTGCAACAGATACATATAGTGCCTTTCGGTAATATGTCTTTTGAAGCGTCCGAGACACTTGAATATGACCTGTTTTTTGCAGTGCGGACATTTTCCTACATCATTGTGCCTTGCGGAAACCTCGATCTCACGCTCACAGAAAGAGCAATAGCCCTTTTGAAGCTTCTTGGGAGTATAGTGGTAAAAGATAAAGTGTTCATTGATACCGTACTTTGCTACCCATTTGCCAAAATCCTTTGGTGGGGCGGGAGTTTGTTTCAAATCCTCGTCCCACGGGTCGGTAACTCTTTTGTGCTTCTTCATCAGTCGCTCACTCATAATGTTGTTTTGAAAGCTGGAAATCAGTTCAACTGCATCCCTCATTTCGCTGCCGAAATACTTTCGTATAGCTTTTTTCGTTTCACGGCAACATTTTATTTTGGTGCTGTAAAAATACGTGGGCCACGTCAAACGCCAAAAGGAAGCGGTAAGCCATTGCTTTTCCTCAACCTTGTAGGTAAGATACGTTTTTTCTTCCTTGCTGAGATAGATCTCATACAGTGGGTTCTTACTTCCTGTACGAATATCTTCCGTTGTAAAGCAGGCAACCTTTAAGATACCGTTTTTTGTGCAACATCGGAGATAGACTGCGATTTTGTGGTATCTTTTTTCGTAGTTGCCGTGGTATCTTATGATCTCGGGTTTATCCGCCATAGCAGTACGGTATAAGGAAGGTGTGACCTTGAGCTTCGGCATAGCAAGAAGTTCTTTTTTATTCAAAGCACTCCACCTGCCTTTCCTGAAGATCTATCCCGTACCAAACGTCGGGAAGAATATCCTTTCCGTCAACGCGAGCTAAGGCAACCTGTTCAATCTCGGAACTATCTTTACATTCCTTAGCAAACGCAAGAATGTCTCCAAGCTTACCCTTTGCAATCGGATCGGAGCCACGCACGACGGCAAAGCCGCCACGCGCGGTTGCACGGTCCTTTGAAACGTGGTCGCTCCAAGTGCGTTTGGGATGGTCTACCATAAAAGCAAGTGCGTGAAGGAACAATTCCTCAAGCGTGAGCTGCTTTATGATACGAAGCTCGGTGCTGGCAATCTTGCTGTCGCGGTCATCCTCGTCCATATCTCCCGTTACCTCAACGATGCAATAAACTGAATCCTTGATATTTCCGTAATAGGTGATACAGTCGAGAGGATTTTCCGCACTATGAAAGCCGTTTTGTGCGCAGTTTGCTTCTTCGGTGATATTCTCGCCGGGTTGAAACTGATAGCCGCGGCAAATAAGCCCTTTGTTAAATCCCTTGTACGCAATCATGCAGCCGTTTCACCTCCAAGCATAGAGAACATATCAAGCTGTCCCTCGCTTGCTGCGGGAGCAGGCTTCGGAGTTTCTGCTTTCTTCGGCTCCGGCTTTTTCTTTTCGGTCTTTTTCCTTGTCTTTGACGTGGTGGTTTTGCCGACGTAGGGTTTGGGAACGAACTGTTCCTCATTGGGATCCTTATCCTCGGGCGCTTCCATATCAAAAAAGTATTCCTTCGCCCACTGATAGCAGAGATCGTCGGGAACGTCGCTGCCGTAGCCCTCGGCACTTGGTTTGATGTCGTTGTCCTTCATCTCCTGCATAACAAATTCCTTTGCTTTGCGGGTGATGTAACGGAAGCAGTTGACCATATTTTTGCGAGGGTGCATGACCTGTCTTGCAAGGTCAAGATCCTCATAGCAGAATACCTGTATCATTTCCGTGACGCACTGCTTCATATTACGGCGCGTCAGGCGTTCGGAATCGTCACCAACACGTTTAGATGACGCCGCTGCGAGAGCCTCATCATCGAGTGCGGTTGCATTTTCCCAAGCGAAAAGGATTTCTTCCTCTTTGGCTTGTTTCTTTGCTTCCCATTCGGCTTTGCGCTTTGCCTCGGCTTCTTCGTGTTCCTTGCGCTTCTGATCCTCGTTATCTTCGGGTGGAGCTTCTTCTGCCGGAGCTTCATCGGTGGACTCGTCCTCGGGTGGCGATTCTACGTTGAGCTTAGCAAGAGTGGCTTGTGCCGCCTCTGCTTCAGCCGCTTGGCGTGCATCGTCTCTTTCCTCGGCTTTTGCTCGAAGATCCATTTCATCCGTACCGTCCGCATCAGCGTTCTGTGTGGTGCGTTTTTCTATGTCAAGCTGTGAAAAATATCCCATAGTATATCTCCTTTGTGTTTTTTGATGTTAAATTGTTATTCGCTGAACGGGGGTTTCTGAGAGCCGTCAAGGTGAACCTCAACGTCATTGTCATTGTTTTCTGCTTCGGGAAGGTTCTGCTGAGCTTCGTCAGCGTAGTATTCCGAAACGACAACAAGCACGCCTTCTTCCTCGGGGGAAGTGAACGCACAGAGTACGATTACAGCGGTGAGAATAACGATCAAAATTGCCAATCCTAAAATAACATTTTTCTTCATAATATAAATTCCTTTCGTATTTGAAAATTTAATAAAGATAGGGATACGCAGAGTTTTTCTCTTTGTATCCCTTTTTTGATGTGTAGGCGAATGCCTTATTTCATTCTTTTCTTGGCAAGCATAGGTGAGAAATTCACCTCGCAAAAGCCATTCTTGTCGCGGTAAAAGTACCTTCTACCGTTTTCATCGTAAAGCTCGATCACGTCGGAAGGCGCCGTTTGTCTGCCTCCGTACCCCTCGGGTAAGCCGTCCTTGAACTTGTTGAATATCAGTTCCAGACATACCTTTGCGGTATCATCGGTAAAGCAGAACTGCACCCCTTCGTGTACCAAAGCGTAATCCGCAGCGGGCGGTTGTTCATAACCCGCCTCGCGGAGAGCCTTGATGCCTTCAAAGGCGAAGGACTTGGGCTTTCCGTCGGAAAAATCAAGCTGATAGATGCGGTATCCTTGTTCGCGTCTTTGTGTCAGCAGATCATTTCTGAACGTTTCGTCGTCTGCCTGACCGTATGCGGAGAATTCCTCGGAAGTAAAGCCAAGATGCTCCTCCAGCGTTCCTTCGTGCTCGGATGAATCGTGCCACGCGGCAATCTCTTCTTCGAGCGCATCAAAATCGCATAGTCCGTAGATAAAGCGTTTCTTAAAATTCATTCTTGCTCCGACCTCCTTTCCGGTCTGTTGTCTTTTCAGGGCGAGCTGCCAATCGTCGATCCCCTTATAATTGGGATTCCACGTAAGGCGGCGTAGCTCCAACCCACATTTCTTTGCTATCAGATAGATGTTGGAAACACCTCTATCCACGTTTTTGTTACGGAACTTGTCCATATCGGCTGCCTCCACGATGATCTCTGTGCCGTTTTCCTTGAGCAACGTCAGCATCAGCTCAAGCTGAGCCGTGTTGTTGACTCCCGCAATCGCAATAAACGAGCGATTCATCAGGAAGTGTGCAACGTCTGCCTTGAGAAAGCCCTCGGTGAGATAGACGGCACGAGCAAACGGATCTCCAACAAAATGTACGGGAGAACCAGAGCTTACACCCATCTCCTTACCCGCAGAGGATAACCATATGTACTTGGTTCCGCTTTTATCATCGTCAGCATCCTCGTCCTTAATGGGAATGTCGAGCCTTATTTGCATACCGCGTATCAGTCCGTCTATTCCACGAACGGGAATGAGTATTCCCGCCGTTTTGGAATAGAACTTGACCGTCCACTCTCCGTCCTTCATATAAAATCCTGGGACACCCTCAAGCGTACAGCCCTTTTCCCGAAGCACCCTGGCAATCTTCTTACAAGAGTAAAAAGGCGGAGTGCTTCGGTACTGAAGCTCGTCGATCTGCTCGTCGGTAAGTCCGCGAACCTCATTAAGATGCCGTCTGTGCTCTTTGGATAAGGTCAGCATATTCAACATCATCGAGAAGGTTTGGTGTATCGTTCGTATATCCGCAAGCGGCGACTGCACCGCAAACTCCTGCTCACGTGGAGCAGAAGTCTGCGGCTCGTAATAGTGAGCAGAAAACTCACCGCTGTGCAATGCCTCGCAGATTTCCCGATAGGCTTCTGAATTGCTGATATGATTGGTCATTGCGTAGAGTGCCAACATACCGCCGTGATTACCGCAGTAGTTGCACCTCCACGAATCAATCTCCACGTTGATGCTCATTTTTCCGCGGTTGTCACCGCATATCGGGCAGTCGTAGTAACCGCCCTTGGAATGAGGACGTCTTCTGCGCAAATGCAGAAGCTCAGCCACATCCAGAATACCAAACGGGAAATCATGCGATTTATTCATGCGAACCCCTCCTTTCAAAATTGGATTTTAACTCAGGGTTTTAAGCTGCTTTGTTCTCAACGAGATTCATCATAATAGTAGCAGCAGCGCGGAGAATGTTATCATCACCGGTATAGCCCGTAAGATACCATTTGAGCGAGGGAGGGCGTCTGTCAGCGACCTGATCCATCGTCCAGCCCTTGCAGGAGCCAACGGGTACGACGTAATTTCTTGCTTCATCCACACCCATAAGAGAGCAGATCTCTTCAACCGACATATTCTTGTTGTAAGGCAGAGCGCCGTCGTCCTCACGAATCTCCGTAACCTCCTGTACGGGAGTTGCAACCGTAGGTGTTACCACTGCGGGCGCAGGTGCTTCCACAACGGGAGCCGCTTCAACAACCGTGGCAGTTGGAGCAGCGGGTGCTTCTTCTACGGGAACAGTAATTTGTTCTACGACAGGTTCCTCCGCAACCGTTTCCGTTACAATAGGTTCTACAACCTGCCGGACAATCTCCGGTGCAGTCTCGACCTTTCTTTCGGGCGGTGATTCAACCTTGACCGCAGGCGCTTCGGCAATCGGTTTTGCCTCGACCTTCGGCACTTCGTCCTCGGATACAAGCGGTCTGCGCGACTCGTTTGCGGGGACGAACTGAATACCAAATCCTGCCGAGGAAAGAGCCTCGTCAATGGCGTTGTGTTGAGCCATTTCGATATAAAGCCCTCCCGGTGTGGTCTGGTTGTTGGTCTGCGCCGTAAAGGAAGATACGGGCTGCGTGTCGTTTTTGTCGAAGAACACCCTCGCCTCGATGATCGCAAGCTGGTCGGTGATCTTGAGGGCAGAGAGTTTAATTCTGCCGTTTGGATACTTGAGTCTAAACCAGAGTTTTTTAACGCTCAGGTCAAGCTTGGGACCTTCCTTGGTCTTGCGAAGGAAGCGGGTGGGATCAAAGCCCTTTACACGATTGAGCTCGGATACGACGGGAACTGCGTGATACATTGTTTTGGTTTCATTCATTTTTTTGATTCTCCTCTCAATAATAAAATAAGAGCCATTTCTGCTTCTTCTGCAAAAATAACTCATTTAACTTACTTTTTTCAGTTGTTCGCGCTCGGTATCGTAAGCGGTCATATACTTATTGATACGCTCACCGAGTAGGGTATTACGTACACCCGTGTCATTCTTGTGTATCGCCATAAACAGCATACCTTTTTCTCCCACGAGGATCACGCGGTGCTTGGCACGGGTGATCGCCGTATAGACGAGATTCCGTTTCAGCATAATGGCGTGACTTCGGATAATGGGAATGATAACGACGTCATACTCCGATCCCATAGCTTTGTGTATGGTGGTGGCATAGGCAAGCTCAATGTTACCCATATCCTCCATACCGTATTCCACGATGCGGTCGGTGCCGAAATCTATCGTTACAATCGTTTCGTGCTTGTCGTTTACCTCGATCTTACGGATAAATCCGATGTCGCCGTTGGATGCCTTTGCGTTGTTCTTCGTCTGCATTACCTTGTCGCCTATACGGAAATAGCGGCTGCCGATCTTGAGGTCGGGAATATCCTCGTCCTCGGGGGGATTGACAAGCTCACGAATGGTTCTGTTGAGCTGTTCAACCGCAGCAAGCCCCTCAGCCCTGAATGGAGAGAGTATCTGTACCTTTTCGATCCCGAATTTCTTTACAAGGTCGCAGAATTGGTTGCAGATAATATCCGCTGCTTCTTCTTGAGTCTTGCATTTGAGAAAAAGGAAATCGTCACCGTAATACAGATTGGTGCTGTCCTCGTTGATGGCTTTCGCATTGTGCGCGATAAGGCTGTCTTGCTTTTGACGGAAGATCTCGTTGAGAATGGTTACGGGAATTCTGCCACAGTTAATAAGCTCACGGAAAACATCTCCCGCGCCTACACTCTGAAGCTGATCTACGTCACCTACCAAGATAACCTTTGTTCCCGGTCTGATACGGGAGAAAAAGTGATTGGCAAGCCACATATCGATCATAGAACTCTCGTCCACGATAATGAGATCCGCATCAAGCGGTTCTTTCTTTTTGTCCTTAACGTATCCGCTGTCACCGAGCAATCCCAAAAGACTGTGAAGCGTCTTGGCATCATTTCGGCCCGTGCTTTCAGCCATTCGTCTGCTCGCTCGTCCCGTAGGTGCCGCAAGCATAATCTTCTTTGACGGATAGAGTCTACCGAACACCTCGATAATTGCTCGAAGAACGGTGGTCTTACCCGTACCAGGAGAACCCGTGATGATTGAAAGATTACTGCGGAACGCCATATAGACTGCCTCACTTTGACGTTGGGAAAGGGCAATACCGAGATTCTGCCGTATGCTTTCCAGAATAGCCGTAATATCTACGCTATCGGGTGGCACGGCAAGCATCTTTGAGATATTGACCGCCGTTTCATCCTCTTGCACGAAGCTCGTTGTTTGGTACACGCGGTTCTTATTGCTGACAACCTCACCCTTGAGAACCATCTGTTCAAGCACTGCCACGATTTCCTCGTTGGTTACGCGGACTTGATCACTTGCAAGACGGTCATTGAGAAGTCTGTTGCTCTCCTTGAGCAGCGCTTCAAGCTCCAAATACAGATGTCCGTTTTCGTTGCGACCAGTATCGAGTGCGGCGTATATCGCGCCGTGTATTCGCATTGGATCGTTGAGCTTGCAATCGCCCTTGCGAACGATGGCATCCACTCGCTTAAATCCGAAGCCCGATATTTGACACAGCTCAAAGGGGTTCTTTTGGAGAATATCTACGCTCTTTGCTCCAAAATGCTCGTAGATCTTGGTAGCCGTTGCGGGTGTTACGCCGAACGGAGATAGTAGAAGCATAAGACCTCTGAGGCATCGGCTCTCGTCGTAAGAAGCCTTGATTTCCTCTAACTTGGCAGGGGTGATACCTTTTATCTCCAACAGACGTTCCGGCTGCTTTTCCAAGATTTGAAGAGCGTCCGCGCCGAAGCGTTCAACGATAAGGTCAGCCGTCTTTTCTCCAACGCCTTTGATAAGGCGAGAAGAAAGATAGCCGCGTACACCGTCTTTCGTTTGCGGTACGATC
Source organism: Eubacteriales bacterium (assembly GCA_045540115.1). Classification (GTDB taxonomy): domain Bacteria; phylum Bacillota; class Clostridia; order Oscillospirales; family CAG-272; genus Colimorpha_A. Next base: position 5,117 of record JAZQGR010000021.1, on the reverse strand, counting down.
TCCTCAAAGGAATCGACCTGCAACTGAGGCCCGTACTTTCCGTTCTGCCACTCACCGCTGAGAATCATACTGACTCTATCGGTTTGAGGCAGCTCGTAGCCAACCGCCGTAAAGCGTATCAATCGGTCACGGTGCTGAAATGCGCTTCGTGCCTTTTGAGGTACGGTCTGGTCGTTGGTCTTTACGCTGATAACGCAATATTTGCTCACGGGATTGTAGTAAATCGTCTTGTCATACACACCTGTGTAACTCATTTCTGTCACCTCCGGCGCCATTTGATGTTTTCAATCAAATTAGTAATCAGGAAAACGACGATGATAATGAGCCAAATCCCGACCGCAACGATAAGCGGAGCTGCAATGAGCCACCAACTCATAGAAATGATGTTGGCAAGCTTCAAAATCGCAAAGCATACGCTCATAGCGATCAGTAATGGTGTCAGAACACTTACGTGAGTTTCGTTGTTCTTCATAATGTTTTTCCTTTCTGCTTATTCTGTTTCTTTTTCTTCGGGGAGATAGTTATAGATGTATTGATAATCTTCTTCTGATATATCTAATACACCCTGTACCCACTGGTCGCAGTGACCTTCATCATCCGTCATTTGACGTACTGCAAGGCAGAGCATTTCCGCAAGCTTCTTCGGCTCAATCGAAATCGGCTCTGTAGGCTTCTCAAACTCAACGTCCTTGTATTTGGGATCGTCAAGCACCCAAAGATTACCGGAATACTTTCTGTACCCGTGCTCACGCCAAAGTGCTTCACATTGTTCCTGCGTAGCTCTCGGTTGTGAGTAGTGGATATGTTCGATTTTCTCTAAGGAAGTACATATCAGCTTTCCGATGACCGTATAAACGTTATCGGTTTCTACCACCTGAATGTGCGGAATGTAATCTCTCGCAATAATGTTGAATTGACGGTAATAGATATTGTATCTTGGCATATTTCCTCCTTTCAGGCAGCCTTCGCCGCCGATTTCTTAACGTAGAATCTTCTTGACTCCGATACGGTTACGAACTGCTCATAGATGTCGGGGTACTGCATTTGCAATCGGAATAAGTCCTCTTTGCTGATACCCGGTTTCTTAGAGGGATTGTAGGTGATGGTATAATTGGTTCCGTCTCGGCTGTATGTCGCCGTACAGCACCGTCCCATTTCATCCACGATCCGTCCCTGCAACCGTTTCATCTCGTTATCAATGCGAGTGATTTCAGCATTGAGTGCTGATTTCTGCTCCTTGAGTTCGAGGAAACGCATAGCGCCGTTGACGTTTGCAAAGCTGAGCTCAATAGCCGCAGCGTTCGGATCGGCAGTACCGTAATGGTTCTTCACGCTTTCAAGGATAAGGTCACCGTCCTCACAGTATGGAGGCGGTACTCTCGCAAGAATGTGATTGTGCCAGTAGTCGTACTCAAGGGCAATCAATTCTTCCTCATAATCCTTATCGCGTGTAATATGACGGATGATCGTTTCGTTCTCACTGTTTCCGTAAAGGCAACAGAAATAAACGTGATCGACGTTGATGACCGCCATATAATGCCGTCCTTGAATCTCGTAGTTAATGGGAACGACTTCTTTGCCGTTCTCCCACCAGTGGTCTGTCGCGTTGTAGTTAGTGGTCTTGATCTCAAGTATTGCCGTTTCACCGTTTGGCAGGGTGATGAAGTAATCGACGTCAGCCAGCATAAACGGATACAGCGGGTGATAGAACATCTTTTTGACCTGATAGATGTGAAAGCCTGTCCTCACGTGGAAGATCTCGGCTACCAAATCCTCAAGTAAATGTCCCATCTTTTTCTGCACCCAGTTTTCCTCGGGGTCCTCGAAGGTTACGATTTTAAGTTTATCGTAATACAAGTCCCGCGCTGTTTTGAACGGCGATACACCGAGAATAGATGCGGCATCACTGCCACCGATTCCACGTCTGCGGTATTCCAGCCAATCGTTCTCCGGCAAGTCCTTCGTATCTACAAGCACGTGCGGCTTGTAGCTTTGTGTTGCAGTTGCGGGCACTTTATGCACCTCGCTTTCTGCATTGCTTCAGGAACACAGCCTGTCTGTACTCCGTCCGCAGGGGATACTTCGTTTCTTTCTTCAGCTCCTTTCTTAGAATCTGCTGCTTGATCTTGGCGTTACTCTTTTTGTGAAAACGCCGCTTGGGTTTGTTGTTCATTCTTTTCTGAACCACCTTTCATTATTTATTTCCAGAGCCATACGGCTGTTGGACAAAATAAAAAAAGCGAGAATGAACCTTCAAGCCATAGATCGGCATTAGTGTTTACGCTTAATACGTAAACCGGATTCATTCTCGCTTTTGGGCAGAGTTAGCCCTATTAAAATTAAAAAAGCCAATACGTCCCCCAAAGCATAAAAATACCAGGGCAATAACGCACTGACAGATACAATCCTAACCAGATGTGCGACACGGTTTTAACCATGAATGTCCATAACGGACGGGTGCACAGAAATCAATTACACGATTATTATACCACAAGATATGGATTTTGTCAAGGTACTTTCTCAATATCTTGTGTCTTTTTTGTTCGAGAAAAATTTTTTCTCTTTTGTTTGCAGAAATAGAGGGGGGTCATCCGTCTTTCATTGGTGAGAGGACAAAATAGGTCTTTTCCTCAGTGAAGCAGTTCTGTGCCGAGAGTTTTACAGAACTTCAATGCTGTGAAAATGCTATGCGAAAGGAGAAAAAATGGGTAAAGAAAAAAACACCGTGATTGATGAGGGCAACTACGATCCTTACGAGGAACTTGCAAATGCCATCGTAATTCAAGCCTGCGAGGATTATAAGAGGGCGTACATTTGCCATCTTCGCAGCAACGGAAAAGGAAAAAGAACGGTGCGCCAGCTTGCTGATCTTGAGTATTTCTTCCGTTCTGATTGGTACAAAACGCTTACTGAGGTTGACGGTGAGCAACTGATGGAAAGGTTAAGAGCGCAGGTGGCATCAGAGGATAAGAAAACGCCTAAATAATACTTTTCGGAAGCTATGGTGTATCAATTTAATTTAATGGAAAGGAGGAATGCTATGTATAAAAATCTCGATGATATTCCGATTACTTTTAGTCCGATGGAATTGGCGGTCATTCTTGGTATTTCAAAAAATAAAGCTTACGAGTTAGCAAACAAACCTGATTTTCCAAAGTATCGTGTCGGAAGACGAATCGTGATAAGCAAAAAGCACTTTATAAAGTGGATGGACGAAAATTTTGGTGATCTGTACGATGAATAAAAAATAAAAATATGAGCAAATTTGCTGTTTCTGTTGAAAAAGCCTACCTTTAAGTAGTAAAATATAAGTGAGTACGAACCCGACGAACTCATTATTAGGAAACAATGCTTTTGCTCGTGAAATATAGGAGGATTTCAATATGAGCAAAAAGAAAGCAAACGGCGAAGGCTCTATTACAAAACGTTCAGACGGGCGCTATATGGCGCGTTACACCGCAAACGGCAAGCGACACTGTATTTACGGCGAAACGCATAGTGAAGTGCGTGAAAAACTCAATCAGAAGCTTGTCGAGATTGCACGGGGAGAGTTCATTGAACCGACAAAAGAAACTGTTGGCAAATGGATGAACGAATGGCTTGTTACTTATGCACTTCCCAGCGTTAAGCAATCGACGTATATCTCATACGAAAGCTACATTAGATTACATATCAATCCGGAGCTTGGAGATATCAAGTTGACCGCATTGACGCTTGAGCAGGTACAACGCTTTTTCAACAAGAAATTTGCAGGTGAAAAGGGTAAAAAGGGACTTTCCCCAAAATCTCTCAAAAACATTTTCAATATGTTCCACGAAGCTATCAACCAAGCAATCGTTAACCAAAAAATGATTCGCAATCCGCTGTTGGGCGTTAAGCTTCCAAAGCAACAGCAGGCAGAGCGACGTGTTCTCTCGGCAGACGAGCAAGAGAGCTTGCAAACAGTCACGAGAATGGCGGAAGAACTTCCGGCATACGGAATTATCTTTGCACTCAGTACAGGCGTCAGACTCGGTGAGCTTGTGGCTCTTCAATGGAAAGATGTCAATTTTAATAATCATTCCATAAGAGTGCGAAGAACTGCCGGTCGGTTGAAAAAGGTTGATGAAAACGGACAGCTTGTAGAAAAGAGTGAAGGAACCACCGCAACCGAAATCGTTATCAGAACACCTAAGTCCTTAACCTCGGCAAGAATCATTCCAATTTTTCCGGAGTTGTGGGCTGACCTTATGGAATACAGAGAAAAACAAAACGCTGTCAAGGATGCCTTGGGGAGCGACTATCACGATGGAGATTATATCTTCAGCACGGTAGATGGCAGACTCTACGATCCGCGAACGTTTGAGGATCTTTTCAAAAGGAAGGTGGCACTGGCAAAGATTGAAGAAACAAATTTTCACGCACTCAGACATACGTTCGCTACAAGGGCATTGGAGGCAGGAATGGATATAAAGGTTTTATCATCCATTCTCGGTCACGCGCAAGCCTCAACAACATTGAACTTGTACGGACACGCTCTTCCTGATCACAAAAAAGTGAGTATGGAAAAGATGAGCGAATTTTATACTACAAGCTAATTTGACACCAACCAATACGGTGGAGCAAAAGAGAGAAAAACTGATTTGACACCAACGCAAGTCCCGAAAAATAAAAAAATGACACCAACGAATTGGTGTCAAACTCAAAAAAATATTTTTCTTGAACGGTGTGAAAACTGCATAATAACAGATAAGATTTGGTGTCAAAAACTCTGTTGGTGTCAAACATTGGTGTCAAACAGAAAAAAATTAAGCAAAAAACAGTATTTCCAACGAAGCAGAGAAGAACAACCTCGCAATCGAAAAAGTAAAATCTCGTTGGTGTCGGTTGGTGTCAAACCGAAAAAACCGAGGGATCGAAAAGGGTAAAAACGGCAAAAAAATACCGTAAATCCCTTAAAATCAAGGAATTTACGGCTTTTTTGGTTGCGGGGGTGGGATTTGAACCTCACGGCCTCCGGGTTATGAGCCCGACGAGCTACCAGACTGCTCTACCCCGCGATAGGGTGTTTTCCGCGGTTTCCAGAGTTGCACTGGAATGGCAAACTCGTTAGGTTATGAGCCCGACGAGCTACCGAG
>JAZQGR010000020.1:0-8947 GCA_045540115.1 Eubacteriales bacterium | reverse complement strand
GGCGAAAACGAGGTAGAAGCAGTCGGTCCCGATGGCGCGATGAGCGACGATTACAAGGTAATCAAGCCTGCTGATATTGACGGCTTCAAGTACGTAATGTTTAACCTCCACTTTGATGAAAACGGCAAGGTATTCCTCCGCCATCACTTTATCATTACCGGCGACGTTACCATTACACTTAACGGTGAAGCGGTCGAGCTGAAGAATGACGGCTGTTCGGCAAACGTTTACTATATCGACGCAGCTCCCGAGGCAGGAAAGTATCACGTTGCTGATACTATTACTGTCAACGGAAATACCGAGATCAAGGCTTCTCTCTACGCCTACATCAAGGTAGCACTTGAGAGCGGAACGCTGAGCGAGAAGCAGGAAACTCTCCTTAAGGCACTCTACGACCTTAACGAGGCAATGAAATAAGAGAAAAAGCACCTGCGATATGAAGTGAACTATTTGGGGTTCACTTCAATAGCAGGTGCTTTTTAGATAACAGAGAGCAGATAATAGATAACAAATATGTTAGATCCGTTAATTATGAAAGCATAGGGAATGCCTCTTGCCTTCTCAACAAAAAACAGCCACTGCGGTGGCTGTTTTCCTTTTGTTATATTATTTAACATCAAGCTCGAAGAGAACGGGATTATGGTCGGAGGGGAATTTTCCATCGAAGTGATCGCGGTAGACCTTTCCGGATATCGGAATGATGCCATTCGGATTAGCAAAACAGAAGTCGATATGCCCGCCGTAGGTTTTGCCCGACGTTTTAAGCTCGTCGTCGGTCAGCGCGTTTGCGGGATCGTAGTTATGGAAGGTTGCTGATTTATCGCCCGTCGTTACTGCTGTTACGTCGACGAAGAGCTTCGTCATTTCCTTATAACCGACCGAGTCCTTATAGAAGTTATAGTCTGCAGTCACGAAAACGCTGTCGGTATTGTGAGAGCTTACGCGGTCAAGAACGAGATGCGCGCTTTCGGAGTGACACAGGTCGCTGAAGCCGAAATGAGTATTTGCATAGACAAATACCTGTCCCGTCGTCAGATCCTTGAGCTTTGCCCACATACAGATTCTCGGGTGATTGAGCGTGTCCCAGCCTCTCGATTCGACCTCGGGCGTGTCGGAAAGCCAGAAATAGCCTTTATCGAGGCATTCGAAACGATCCTTTTTCCATAGCATCGGCGTAGATTCTCTGTCATTTTCGCCGCGGTACTTGTTGAATACCTCGTAGCCTTTGTCCTCAAAATACTGACCGAGCAACTCGATCCAACGTGGAGTTACCTCCTGAAAGCCTATCAGATCGGGGTCGTATTTATCTATTACGCTTATTACTCGCGGAGCTCGCTCGGGCAGGGAATGCCCTTCTCTGTTTCCACTGCAACAAATATTGAAGCTAAGTATTTTTATGCTCATTTGTGAACCTCGCTAAGTTATTTAATATCAAGCTCAAAGAGGACGGGATTATGGTCGGAGGGGAACTTTCCGTCGAAGTGATCGCGGTAGACCTTGCCCGATATCGGAATGATGCCCTTCGGGTTAGCGAAGCAGAAGTCGATATGTCCGCCGAAGGTCTTTTTTGTAAGCTCAATCTCGTCGTCAGGCAATGCATTAGCATCGTTATATCCATGGTAAGTCGGCGCCTTGTCACCTGTCGTTACGGCTGTAACGTCAACGAAGTCCTTCGTCATCTCCTTGTAGCCAAGCATTGTATTATTGAAATTATAGTCGGCAGTTACGAAAACTGCGTCGGTATCATGTGCATTCACGCGGCTGAGAATGAGGCGCGCGCTGTCGGTCTGGCACTGATCGCCGAAACCGAAATGCGTATTTGCCGCGATGAACACCTTGCCGTTTGTCAGATCCTTAAGCTTTGCCCACATACAGATTCTGTGACAGCCGTAATTATCCCAGCCCTTTGATTCGATCTCGGGGGTATCGGAAAGCCAGAAATAGCCCTTGTCAAGGCATTCGAAGCGGTCCTTTTTCCAAAGCAGAGGAGTAGATTCCTTGTTGCTTTCGGCGCGATATTTGTTAAATACCTCGAAGCCCTCGGCTTCAAAATAGTCGCCGAGCAACTCGAACCAACGTGGAGTTACCTCCTGAAATCCAATGATATCGGGCTGATATTTTTTAAGAATGCTGATGACGCGCGGCGCACGCTCGGGCAGGGAATGTCCTACCTCATTTCCGCCGCAACAGATATTAAAACTCAATACTTTTATACTCATGGAGATTACCTCGCTTTCTTTGACTTTATTATATCAAATGAGTGGATTTAGTCAATATTTCTTCGGAAAATTGTCAAAATAATATCTCAAAAAGCTTAAATAGTGGTTGACAAATCCGATCGATCCATGATACAAATATCATAGCGAGGCGCGGTTTACTGTGTTCACAAAAGGAGAACGTGACTATGAGCAATACGAAAAGAATATATTCCGGTCAAAACGGAAGTATAATTATAGAAAACCGACATTTTTGTCTTAAGGTCGGCAAAAATGCTCGTGCCGAAAGCCTTGTGCTTAAGAAAAACGGAAGGGAGCTTATCGATAAGAGCGCGCCGATACCGATCTTCTCGATTACCGAAAAGCGCCCGTACAATAATGAGATAAAGCTTATGTATCCGAACAAAAGAAGCGTTTTCGGTGCGAAAAGCATCGAGCTTGTTGACGGAAGGATAAGGGTATATTTCGACCTTGTGTCGTTTGGTGCGTGGGTTGACGTTGACGTTGAGGATGAGTACGTTGTGTTCCGTCTTTCCGATTTCATTATCACCGACAGCGATTTTGAGGTCGTTGCGGGAACGGGAAGAAAGCTGAATATGGACGTGCCGCCCGTTGAGGAGTTCAGACTTCTCAGTCTGTCGGTCAAGAGAATGGAGCGCTTTGGCGAGTGGCTGAACGTGACTTGGGACGATGAGGCGGCGGTTGCTCTCATCGGAACCTCGACCGCGACGAGGATAGACCATGAAAACCGCGATAACGGCGCGCTTACGCTTACGGCGGACGCCGTTCGCGGAATAAAGCTCGTCGGTTGCTCCTGTGCGCTGATCTGTACCGAGGGCAGTGAGAGCCTGCTTGACGCCATCGACGCGATGGAGGAGGCATTCGATATTCCTCGAGGGGTCAAAAGCCGTCGTAACGAGAGGATTGGCAAGTCGATCCTCCGCGTCGGATACGTTACTCCGAACGGTCTTGACCACGTTCTCAAGGTTGCCGGAATGGGCGGATTTTCTCACATTCTTTTTTATAAAGAATGCTTCTTCAAGCCGAGTCCGAAGGGATACGTTTATCTCGGTAATTACGATTATTCCGAGCTCTACCCGAACGGTTCTTCCGATGTCAGAGCTTTTCTTGACAGAGTCAAGTCGGCGGGTTTTACCCCCGGACTTCACTTTTTGCATACACATATCGGTATCGAGAGCCGTTACGTTACTCCCGTTGCCGATCACAGGCTACACCTCACCCGTCATTTCACTCTCGCAAAGCCTCTTTCCGAGAGCGATAGCACGGTCTACGTTGAACAGCCGACGACGGATGCTCCGGTGAACGAGGCTTGCCGCGTGCTTCAGTTTGGCGGTGAGCTGATTTGTTACGAAAGCTACACAAATGATCCGCCGTACGCTTTTCTCGGCTGTAAGCGCGGTTATCTCGGAACCAATATAGCAGAGCATCCGATAGGACAAATTGGCGGAACGCTTGATATTTCGGAATTTGGCGCAACCAGCGTTTATATCGATCAAAGCACCTCGCTTCAGGACGAGGTCAGCGCTAAGCTCGCGGAGCTTTATAACTGCGGATTCGAGTTTTGCTATATGGACGGCTCGGAGGGCGCGAATCCGCCATTTGACTACCACGTTGCGAACGCGCAGTACCGCACCATCAGGCTTTTCGAGCGCCCGACGCTTTTCTGCGAGGGCGCAGCAAAAAGCCATTTCTCGTGGCATTGGATGAGCGGCGGAAACGCCTTTGACGTATTCCCGTCGGCAACCTTCAAGAAGCAGATCATGGAGTTTCCCTTCGAGGAAGCGATCAGAATGAAGGACGATTTCACAAGGGTTGACTTCGGCTGGTGGGTATATTGGTCGGATATCGAGCCCGATATTTATGAGTTCGGTATGAGCCGTGCGGCGTCTGTCGACTGCCCTATATGCCTGATGTGTCCGTCGGCGGATGCTCTTGCATATAACAAGAGAACAAAGGATAATTTTGAGATCATTCGCCGTTGGGAGGAGTTCCGTCCTCAGCTTACCGACGAGCAGAAGCTCCTTCTGCGCGACCGCGTGAAGGAATACACACTTATTAAGGTGGCAAACGGATACGAGCTTGTTCCTTACGAAAAGATCGAGGCTCCCGAGGGAATTACAGCTTACGCCTTCGAGCATAACGGCGAGCGTCACGCCGTGCTGTGGCATAAAAAGGGTAGCGCGAAAATTGCGCTCTCCTGCGGCGAGATATCGTATCGCGATGAATATGAGGGAAGTGAGCTTCCGACCGAGCGCCTTGACGGAAAAACGGTTATCACCGTTTCCGATAAGGCATATATGACGCTCTCGTCGGACGAAGCGCTTATAAATGCGCTGAAGAATGCTTTCACTCTGTAATAAGCCAGAATTAACGCAGTTTTTTTCAAAAAACTCTTGACAAGAGTATGTGCCTCTGTTATAATGTGTAAGGCAATTTGCTTTACAGTTAAAAACGGAGTAAATTATGTCAAAGAATCTCAATATGTCGCTCCTTCTCGACTTTTACGGAGACATTCTCTCCGATAAGCAGAGAGAAGCCGCCGACCTCTTTTATAACGGCGATTATTCGCTTTCGGAAATATCCGAAATTACGGGTATAACCCGTCAGGGTGTGCGCGACCGCATCGTCAAGAGCGAGGAGATAGTAACTGAGCTTGAAAATAAGCTTGGACTTGCAGCCCGCTTCGGCGATATGGGAAAGACCGTCGCCTTCATTGTCGACCGTTTGAATCAGCTTAAAGCCGAAGGACAGAGCGTTGATGATATTATCGACGCGGCGAAGAAACTTAATAAGGAATTGTAATCATGTTCCAGAACTTAACCGAAAAGATAAACGCGGCGTTCAAGAAGTTCAAGAGCAAGGGAAAGCTGACCGAGGAAGACGTAAAGGTCGGTATGCGGGAAATAAAGCTCGCGCTACTTGAGGCAGACGTAAACTTCAAGGTCGTACGCGACTTTATTAAAAAGGTAACGGAAAGAGCTGTCGGTACCGAGGTGCTTCAGAGCCTTTTGCCCGCACAGCAGATCGTTAAAATAGTAAACGAAGAGCTGACCGCGCTTATGGGCGGAGAGGGCGAAAGAATAAAGCTCGCTTCGCGTCCTCCTACGATCGTTATGATGGTAGGTCTGCAGGGTGCAGGTAAAACGACACACTGCGGAAAAATAGCCGGAATGTTCAAAAAGCAGGGCCGCCGTCCGCTTCTCGTTGCGTGTGACGTTTACCGTCCCGCGGCGGTCAAGCAGCTTCAGGTCGTCGGTGAGCAGCTTGATATTCCCGTTTTCTCGATGGGAACAGATGTCTCTCCCGTAAAGATCGCAAAGGCGGGCGTTGAGCACGCGAAGCAGTACGGTCACGATGTCGTATTCATAGATACCGCAGGTCGACTCCATATTGACGAAAAGATGATGGAGGAGCTTAAGGAAATAAAGGAAACGCTTCAGCCGCAGGAAATTCTCCTTGTGGTCGATGCAATGCTCGGTCAGGACGCGGTAAACGTCGCAGAGAGCTTCAATTCGCTCCTTGATATCACGGGCGTCGTGCTCACAAAGCTCGACGGTGATACCAGAGGCGGTGCGGCGCTGTCTGTCCGCTACGTTACGGGCAAGCCGATCAAGTACGTCGGTGTCGGCGAAAAGCTCGATGCGATCGAGCAGTTCCACCCCGACCGTATGGCGTCGCGTATTCTCGGAATGGGCGACGTTCTCTCCCTTATCGAAAAGGCGGAGCAGGCGTATGACGAAAAGCAGGCGGAGGAGCTTGAGCGCAAAATGCGCACCTCGACCTTTGACCTTGAGGACTTTCTCGATCAGTTCCGTCAGATAAAGAAGATGGGACCGATGAAGGACCTTCTCGCTCATATCCCGGGGATTGACGCATCGAAGCTACAGGACGCTCAGATCGACGAAAAGGCAATCGGACGAACCGAGGCGATAATCCTTTCAATGACTCCCGCTGAGAGGCACAAGCCCTCGATCATAACCCCGCCGCGAAAGAGAAGAATCGCCGCAGGCTCGGGAACGAGAGTCGAGGACGTAAACAGACTTCTCAAGCAGTTCGAGCAGACCTGCAAGATGATGAAGGAAATGTCAAGCGGAAAGTTCAACCGCATGATGAAAAAATCGCGCAAGCACCGTAAATGATAACACTCGGTTGAAAATCAACCTTTGTTAATAAAAAAATTATTATTTATATATTTCGGAGGAAAGAAAAATGGCAGTTAAAATCAGACTCAGAAGAATGGGACAGAAGAAGGCTCCCTTCTACCGTATCGTTGTTGCAGATTCGCGTTCTCCCCGTGACGGACGCTTCATCGAGCAGATCGGACACTACAATCCTATGACCGATCCCGCTGAGGTTGAGATCGATGCAGAGAAGGCAACCAAGTGGATCAAGAACGGCGCTCAGCCGACTGATACCGTTCGCGCACTTCTTAAGAAGCAGAACATTATCGGGTGAAGATAATGCCGGAGCTTAAGCAGCTTCTTACCGATATATCTGTTGCGATGATCGACCATCCCGAAGAACTCGTTATCGACGAACGTGCGGAGGGAAATACGATAGTATTTACCGTAACTGTTGCCGAGAGTGATATGGGAAAGATAATCGGCAGACGAGGCAAGAACGCCAAGTGCTTACGCACTGTGATGAAGGCTGCGGGTAATACCGTCGGCAAAAAGATCATCGTTGATATAGCGGAATAAGACCGGAAATAAAAAAGCAGTCGCTTTAGCGGCTGCTTTTTTGTGTTAACGAATGATCCGGGCGAAGCATCGGGAGGTCGTCCTGCCTTCCCATAAAAGGGACAAACCGAATTAAAAAACCTGAATATTTTGCGTCAGAATGCTCAAAATGCTTGACAGAAAAGCACGGGCTGGGGTATAATAACTGTGTGTATTCAACAAACGACGGGCAAAATCCCTGTCTACTTGGCACTGCTATAATCTTTCTAAACCGAAAAGGAGATTGGTCACCTCCTGATCGGGAAAGAAAGTCTTATAGAAATTTTCATGAAAATTTCGCAAATACCCTAAAACAAAAATCTAAAAAGGAGGAAATTTTTTATGAAAAAACGCGTTCTCTCATTCCTTATTGCGTGTTTTATGGTCGTTTCTACCTTCATAATTTCGAAGCCGCTCGTTCACGTGCGCGCAGTTGACGGCACTTCGGAGCAGAGTGCAGAACCGTCCGTATATGGGGAATGGGTATTCTCCGGCGATGCGACTGACTATAAGAAGGATAATAACTTCGACGTCAAAATTTACTTCGCCAACGGCTCAGGATCTTACATTCCCACCGCGCTTTTCCCTTCGCTGACGCCTGTGGAAACGACAAAAGCAAGCGGATGGAAGTATTATCCTACTTCTTATGAAGCAAATAAGGAGTGCTACATTTCTTATAAGGGCACGAATGCTCTTGGTGGAATTAGCGTAAATCTCGGACCTATCAATCACAATATTTCTATCGAGTTTACCGCTCCTTCCGATGGTATTTACAGCTTTGAAGAGGTTGTAAAGTTGCTTGAAAGCACGAGCACTACTACCGCACGTGGATATGAGAATGTATTTGCGTTCTTTGTTACCAAAGGCAACACCATTTACTCCAGCTATGTTACAAAACCCGGCTCCAGCGCTGACAACCCCTCTGAAGGTGTCCTTTCCGGCTACGTTACCATGAAGAAGGGAGAGGTTCTCAGATTCGTAGCGTCCGAGGGACACTCCAACATTGACTGTTGGGATGCTGCGGGCAAAACCGCTTGGAATCTTTCTATGGAAAGCCTTATTGTTAAGAAGATAGCAGATCTTGCACCCAAGACTGATCTTACAGAAACAGTTTACACGCCAAATTTTGACGGCACGAGCTATTCTTCTAACAACTTTACCTTGAAAGCAATTCATGATTCGGGGTCAAGCTATGTTATAATGAATCTGACAAAGCTTGCAGTTACTGAAGGTACTACAAATTTTAAGACCGAGTATCATGGCGCAACTGCCTTCCAGCAGGATAATGGCGTTTTGAAACTTTACAACGGAACCACCAAGCTTGGCAACGGTAATATTTACGGAGCTGCAATCGTGTTTACCGCTCCTGAAGACGGAACGTATATGATGAATACGTTTATCGTTCAGAACGGTTTGACCAAGGATAACAATTCTGTTGATTACGCTATCGTTCAGGGTAATTCGCATACCGCACTCAGTAACATTAACTACAGCGGTGCAACTAAAGCAAATACGCTCAACGGACTTAAGGTTCCGCTTTCCGCAACTGCTACTCTTAAGGCGGGTGAGACGATAACTCTTATTCTTGATCCTGACACCAGCAGCACTACTAAGCTTTCTACGATCTACAACCTCAACGTTGTAAAGGTAACCGTTCCCGGACATCCCGGTGAAGCTCATACCGACGAAAAAGGCACAATGAGTGCTAATAATAAGAGCCATAGTTTCAACCGTGATTGCTGCGATCATACCGATTACAGCGCAGATCACACTTGGGAAAACGGTGTTTGCACCGATCCCGAATGCGGCTGGAAATGCTCTCACGACTGGTCAAACAAGGACGGCATTTGCGCTAACTGCGGAATGACACATAATCATATCGACAGTAGCATTGTTACAACCTGCAACAACGACGGTACTCATACCGAATACTGCGATGGTTGCGGATTCGAATATTATACCGAAAACTGCAAACCTATGGATGGCTACTTC
>JAZQGR010000019.1:0-41583 GCA_045540115.1 Eubacteriales bacterium | reverse complement strand
CGCGTTCTTGCCGTGCCGTGAGGGGAAGGCAAGACAAAACCCCCGCCCTACGTGCAAAAAACCGCGAGCGGAGATCCGCTCGCGGGTTTGTTCGTTTTATATTATTCCGAGATCGTCTTCTTTTCCGACTCTTTTGCAAAGCTATCGACCACCTCTGCGCTCTTATCGAAATGAGTAAGGCATCCTGCGCCGCTGACGCAACCGCCGACGCACGCCATTCCCTCGATAAAGTTTCCGTTGAGCTTTCCTTTTTTGAGCATCAGAAGCGCCTTTCGGCACTCGTCGATGCCGTTGCAAACAACGGGCTTAAGATCAAAATCGCTTCCGCTTTCCTTAAGCGCCTGCGCGACGGCTTCGGAAAGTCCGCCCGTGCGTCCGAAGCTTCTGCCGTAAGGTGAGGCAACGCTGTCAAGCTCACTTTCCTCAAGCTCTGCAATGCTTATATCTCGGCTTCTGAAGAGCGCGTAAAGCTCCTCGAATGTTATGACCGCGTCGATAAACTTCTTGTTGTCACCGAGATTCAGCTCGTCTTTTTTCGCAGTACAGGGACCAACGAAAATCACCTTCGCGTCGGGATCATTCTTCTTGATAAGCTCGCCCGTCGCTATCATCGGCGAGGGATTGTGCGATACGTAACCGAGAAGCTCGGGGAATTCCTGCTTTATATACGACACGAACGCAGGGCAACAGGACGAGGTCAAAACACCCTTCTCTGCAAGCTCCTTCGCTTCGTTAACGGTAACTATGTCGGCGCCGACTGCAGCCTCGATAACGTGAGTAAATCCGAGCTTTCTGATACCCGAAATGAGCTGACCGCGCTTTGCATAGTTAAACTGGCTTGCAAATGCGGGGGCAACGACGGCGTAAACATTATTCTTCTTACCGAAATCGCTCTTCTTAATTATGTCGATAGCATCGAGAATAAACGACTTCTCCGATATTGCTCCGAACGGACAGATATACGAGCAGGCTCCGCAAGCGGTACATTTGTCATTATCTATCGACGCCGCCTTTGTCTCCGACATGGATATCGCATCGACCTTGCAGGCAAGCTCGCAAGGACGTTTAAAATTCAGTATCGCCTGGAACTGACAAGCAGCCGCGCATTTTCCGCACTCGATACACTTCGCCTTGTCAATAAACGCCTTCTGCTGACGGTCAAAGGAGATGGCGCCCTTGGGGCAGACGTTTTCGCAACGGTGCGCAAGACAGCCTCGGCAGGCGTTCGTGACCTCGTAACCGCCGACGGGACATTCGTCGCAGGCGATATCGATGACCTCTATCATATTCGGGTTTGCCTTGTGACCGCCGATCGCGAGCTTTACTCGCTGACCGAGTATCGCTCTTTCCTTATAGACGCAGCAGCGCATCGTCGGTGTATTACCCGGAACGATCTGCATCGGTATTTCGGTTATATTCTCAACGAGAGTCGCATTCCAAGCGTTGCGCGCGACCTCGCGAAGCACCTGAAATTTAAGGTGCTGTACCTTTGTATCAAACTTTCTTGTATTCATATTCACCTTATTCCTCCACCGAATATTCCTTCGGCAGATATTTTACTATATTCTCGCGCAGAAACTCGATAAAACGCTTCGACGCTATCGGGAGCAGGTCGTCACTCAGGTACGATATTCCGACCGTACGCGTAACCGGCGTTTTTATCGGAACCGTCTTTATCCTGTACGACGCGCGATCAAGGATCATCGACGGAAGTATGCTTACGCCTATTCCTTTTTCGACCATAGATAGGATCGTATGGTCATCGTGTATACGATATTTGATGTTCGGGGAAAGTTTTTCCTTTTCAAACGCGGAAAGAACGGTATTGACACCGCCCTCATCGGTAAGGATAAGCGGCTCATTCGACATTTCGCGAAGCGTTACGCAGTCCCTCTCCGCAAGCGGATGCCCCTCGGGAAAAACTGCGAGAAAGGAGTCCGATGCTATCGGGATGCTGACAAGCCCGCTTGACGCCTCGGGATAAACGAAGCCGAAGTCAATACTTCCGCTCTTTACCTGTTCAGGCAGTGTAGTGTTATCACCCTGAGTAAGGGCAAATCTTATACCGGGATATATCTTTCCGAAATCGCTCATTGCGCCGGGAAGAAGTCTTTGCGACATACTCGAGAAGGTTCCGATCCTGATCTCGCCCGAGGACAGCCCCGTGATCTCGGAAACGCGGTTAAAAAGCTCGTTATGCGAATTGACAAGCTTCTTGACAAAGGGATAAAGCGCCTCGCCCTCCCCCGTCAGAAGTATCTCCTTTCGGCTTCTGACAAACAGAGTGACGGAAAGCTCCTTTTCGAGAGTCCTGACCATCTGGCTGACCGCCGCCTGCGTGTAGCCGAGCGCCTCGGCGGCACGGGTAAAGCTTTTACATTCAACTATCTTGCAAAACGCGATATATTTCGTCATAGCCGTCTCCGTTAAATACTTTAATTACATTATACAACCATATCGCGATTTCGTCAAGGAACATAAAATAAATATATATACCAAATTATTGCATTTTGCTCTTGAAAAATCAAAAAAATGATAGTATAATGATGCTGTCAATAAAAAAACTTCAAGGAGACAACAATATGTTCTGTGAAAAATGCGGTGCACAGCTTCCCGACGATGCAAAGTTCTGCGAGAAATGCGGAAGCTCGACCATTCCCGGTGCAGCACCTGCCCCCGCAGCAGCCGCTGTGGCAGCTGCAGCAGCGCCCGCCGCTCCCAAGGAACCCTCGGCATTCGCTCTGGCACTCAAAAAATTCTTCTCGAATAAGAGAAACGTAGTTATCGCGGCAGTCGCGCTCTTGCTCATCATCGCGATAATAGTCGCGGTGATAATCATCGTGAATCAGCCCAAGAAGATCTATATCGACGATTACTTCCACGTAGTTTTCGAGGGCGTTGACGGAACGGGTCACGCTTACCTGAGCGTCAGCGAAGAAGAAAGCGAAAAGATGAATAAACTCTCAAAGAAGCTTTTCGGCAACGATGAAGACGAGCATATCGGCAAATATATAACGCCTTATATCGATATGACCGAGGAGGAGCTCCATACCCTCAAGAACGGTCAGAAGATCAAGGTCAAGCTCAAGATCGATAAGGAGATCTACGACGAGCTCGACGGCAAGTACAAGTTCGTGCTCCGTCATAAGAGCGTCAAGGTAAAGGGACTTTACACCTCTACACAGCTTAACGTTCTCGATTACATAACCCCCGTATTCGGCGGATATACCGGTTACGGTATGCCGCAGTGCCTCGACACTCTCGTATTCCCGCTTATTAACGGACTTGAGGCACGCGTTACTCATCAGAGCCATCGTCTCAATATCGAGATCTATGACTCCGCGAAGGACTCCTACGTAACAAACGTCCATGCAATGTTTGACCGACATGAGCGCCTTTCCAACGGTGATTCGGTAAGCCTTTCCATCGATGCAAGCAGCTATGATACCTCCTCCCTTTACAGCGGATACGGTATCATCCTCGCTTCTCAGACAAGAGCATATACCGTTGAAGGTCTCGACGAGCCGATCTACTCCAAGCTCGAAACTTACGTCACCCCCAAGTTCACCGGTATCAGCACGGTTGCGAAGATGAATTTTGAGGTTCCCTCGGACGAGATTAAGATCGAAGGCTTCAGAGTCAAGCTCTACAACTACAATGCAGACTACGAATACTCCTCCGAGCTCCGCGTTGAGCTCTATAACTCCAAAGGAGAAAACCTGAGAAACTTCACCTACTATGCAAACAAGTGCGACAAGATCAAGAACGGCGATAAGATCACCTTCGAGACAGGCGCAAGCGTAGAGGCTATCCTCACCTCCTACGGAATTTTCTTCCCGCAGTCCTTTGAGATCGAGGCATCGGGACTTACCGAGCCCTTTGACACCGATCCATTCAGCCGCGGAACGCATTCCTTCACAGGCTATGAGGGCTACGGCAGCTTCGCATTCGAGCTTCCCGAGGAAAACCGTGTATACAAGAGCGAAGATGAGAAATATACCATCAAGCTTACCTACACTAAGGATAACGACTACTATAAGATCACCGTTGTCGTTGCAGACGAAACAGGCAGAAACTTCATTTCCTTCTATTATTACACGTACATCGGCAGCTATCTCAGAAACGGCAATACCATTAATTTCGGTTGCTCGCTCGGCAGCTGGGAGCGTGAAAACTACGTAAGAGATTACGGTCTTTACTTCCCCGAGGGCGCGACGTACACCGTCGAAGGTCTTGCCGAGACTACAAAGGTTCAGCCCCTCGATAAGCTCACCTTCGCCTTCGAAAAGGACGGCGACTACGTCAAGATGACTCTCGGTCTTTCCGAAAACGTTATCACCGTAGGTGAAAACACCGTTAACCTCGCCCTTGAGACCTACTCCTCCTGGGGCTACAAGTACACCAAGATCAACCTCACCGTCAAGGACAAGGACGGCAAGGTAATCGGTAAGGGCTACTATCAGTTCCAGGTCGACCACCTCTACGAGGGCAACGATTACTATGCAAGCAGCAATATTACCGATGCCGATGCTATCGCAAAGGCAACAGGTATCATATTCGATACCGACAGCTTCAAGGTAATCGCAAGCGCAATGTAAAATAAATCTTCCCTCTCCCAAATCGGGAGAGGGATTTTCCTTTTTCTATTGACAAAACGGTAAACATCTGTTATACTACTCCCATCAACACAAAAACGGAGGATTTTTTAAACCATCATGGACAGTGACAGTGATAATTGTAACTGCGACCGAAGTATTATGATAAATGGCGGCATATCCATTCCCGCTTGGGGCATGGGTGTGCTTTTTTGCGCTCATTTTTCGGTTAACAAAAATAATGCGGAGGTGAATATCTGATGGAAACTATACATTATATTTACATCGGAATTATGCTCTTCTGCGTTATGATGTCGGCATATTTTTCAGCAACCGAAACAGCTTTCTCCTCTCTCAACAGAACGAAAATAAGAACCCTCGTCGAAAAGGGAAACAAAAAAGCAAAGCTCGTTAACAAGCTTCTTGATAATTACGATGCACTCATTTCGACTATCCTTATAGGTAACAATATCGTAAATATTGCCGGTGCATCTCTCGGTACGGTGCTATTCGTTGACCTTATGGGCAATATCGGCGCAACAGTTTCGACGGCAGTCGTGACCGTCGTCGTTCTCATCTTCGGAGAAATAACCCCGAAGAGCATCGCAAAGGACAGTCCCGAAAAGTTCTCAATGTTCTCTGCCCCGCTTATCCGCACGCTGATATTCTTCTTCACTCCCCTTAACCTTATCTTCTCGGGGTGGAAAAAGCTCGTTTCGAAGATATTCAAGGTCGAAAGCGACAATAAAATGTCGCAGGAGGAGCTTCTGATGCTCGTCGAAGAGGTCGAGGAGGAAGGAAGCATCGACGAGGACGAGAGCAGCCTGCTCAAAAATGCAATAGAGTTTTCCGAACTCAAGGCAGAGGATATCCTGACACACCGCGTCGATATCGAGGCGGTCAGCACGGAAGATTCAAAGGAAAACATCGCCAAGGTGTTTACCGAGACGAAATTCTCCCGTCTCCCCGTTTACGAGGAGACCATCGACCATATCGTCGGTATAATTCACCAGAAGGACTTCTACTACGGCCCCGGGCTCACCGAAAAGCCGATAAGCGAGATAATGACCTCACCTATATTCGTTCTCAAAAGCGAGCCGCTGAGCGAGCTTCTCCGACTTCTTCAGGAGAACAAGTCACACGTTGCGGTCGTTCTCGACGAGTACGGCGGAACGCTCGGAATCGTAACGCTCGAGGATATTCTCGAGGAGCTTGTAGGCGAGATCTGGGACGAGCACGACGAGGTGACGGAGGACTATACCTCCATAGGCGAAAACCTCTGGCTTATCGACTGTCTCGAAAATCTTGACGACTTCGCCAAGGAATACGATCTGAACATCGAATCGGAAAGCATCTCCGTCGGCGGCTGGGTAATGGAGCAAATGGGCAAGATTCCCGACGTAGGCGACAGCTTCGAATACGATAACGTATCCGTCACCGTAACCGAGCTCGACGGTCAGCGCGTATCGCAGATCAAAATGCAAGTCACCCCCAAGCCCGAAGACGAAGAGGAAGAATAAAAAACTGCCCTCGCGGTTCTCCGCGAGGGCGATTTTATTTCACGAGCTTCCCGTTCATTTTTTTACTGACGGTTTTTATCGAGATATATACGGTCAGCCAGATTGCCGCGTAGCCTATCACGAAAACCGCCGTAAATATCCCAAGCGCCTCGATTCTGAACGGTATCCAGCTGTTAACAAGGTATGCACCGAGCGTTGAAGCGTAGAGAACCGACAGGTGCGCGCCTGTCATAAGAAGCGGAAAGCGTGTGTCGATCTGATTAAGCACGCTTGCGCCCGCTTGAATAAACGCCAACAGATACGTTGAGATTATTGCCGTAAAGACCTGACCGCCGTCAAGCAAAAAATCCCTCATGCTGTATTGAAGGACAAAATATATCACTCCGAGAATTATCGGTCCGAAGCCGCTGAACATCAGCCCTCGATGAAAAAACTCTTTAAGATGCTTGTTCATATCAGATCCCTATCCTTTCCTTGACCTTCTTCAGATTTCTGCGCGAAACGTAATCTCGGTAACCGTTTTTGAATACAACTCCGAGCGTTCCCGAAAACGATGCATCAAATCTTTCGATCATATTCACATTTGCAATACAAGACTGATTTATTCTTATAAAGCAATGCGGCAGACCCTCTTCGATCTTAATAAGACGGCTCTTGATCCGCATTTTTCCCTCCGCTGTATAAGCGAAAAGCATATCTTTTTCGCTCACAAAACAACATATTTCGTACGGGCTCAGGGTATATATCCCGCTCTCCGAATAACCAACGATATTCTTTTCGTCCTCCTCGCAGATCGCCCGTATTGCATTAACGGCGGCATTTTCCTCTTTTGCGTAAATGACGACCTCGTCCTCACGGTCTTCACCGAGCACCAAGCTGAATTTCATTTCATCACCTCACAAATATTATAAATGCCCGTGACACTGTTTTCAATAAGAAATCGGAAATCGGTTAATTTATAAAGAAATTTGGCTTCTTATTGCAAAAAGCAGTGAACTGTGCTACTATATTAACATGAAAGAGGTATACTATGAGTATCGAAAAATGGTTAAAAATCAACACTTACTCCCTATTGGGAAAGACAGTTGCGATAACAGGCTCAACGGGCGGTCTCGGCGCGCCCCTTTGCGATTACATAGCGCGCCTCGGCGCATCGCTCATTCTCGTTGACAGAAACTTCTCTCGCTCCGAAGCACATGCCTCCGAGCTGCGCGAAAAATACGGCGTGACTGTATCGCTTATAGGGTGCGACCTTCAAAGCGGCGCGTCGGTAAGAGAAGCAACAAATGAGCTTATCAAAGCCGAGCCTGATATCTTCATTCACAATGCAGGCGCGTACAGTATTCCAAGAGAAATCTGCGATACGGGCTACGGAAACGTCTTTCAGATAAATTTTCTCTCGCCGTATTACATGATAAAAGAGCTTTTGCCGACGCTCAGAAAGAAGCACGGCAGAGTTATCGCCGTTGGGAGCATTGCACACAACTATTCCAAAACCGACCCGAATGATATTGATTTTGTGACGCGCAAGGCGTCGAGCAAGGTCTACGGTAACGCGAAGCGTTTTCTTATGTTTTCCCTTTATTCCCTGTTTGAAAACGAAAAGGACGTTGCCCTCTCGATAGTTCACCCGGGAATTACCTTCACGAACATAACAGCTCACTATCCCAAGCTGATCTTCGCCATTATCAAGCATCCTATGAAGGTCATATTCATGAAGCCGAAAAAGGCGGCGCTATGTCTTTTAAAGGGCATCTTTGACAGCACCGAAAAAAACGAGTGGATCGGTCCGAGACTCTTTAACGTATGGGGTTACCCTTCAAAAAAGACACTAAGAACCTGCGATCATGATGAAACCGCTTTTATTTTCGCGGAATCCGAAAAAGCGTGTCAAAAAATGTATAAAGAAAATTGACTTTTCAGACCGAAAGTGATATAATTATTCTGTATTGTTTCAGATAATAAATAACGGAGATAAAAATGAGTAAAGAAAAAAACAAGCTTTGGAGCAGAATAAAGGCTGCTTTTAAGTACCTGAACGAGCATCCCGTTCTGCTTATCGTATTCTTTTCATACTGTCTGACTTTCGTTATCGAATCTCTCGGCAGACATTCCTGCTGGAAAGCGCTCGTCTTTGAGTTCACAAGACCGTTTATGTTCTTAGCGAATATGTCGATCTACGCTTTGACTCTCTCGCTCGCCCTTCTTTCGAAAAAAAGAACCTATTGGATCTGTACCATATCGCTTGTATGGCTCGGACTCGGAATTGCTAACTTCGTAATGCTGTTCAGCCGTATAACACCATTTAACGCAATGGACTTCCAGCTCATGCCGAGCGTTTTACCGATCCTGCCGACCTATCTCGGTTGGGGCGGACTGATCGCAGCGGGAGCCGTTATCCTTGCCGCTGTGATATGTGTCATCATTATCTGGTTCAAGGTCAAGAAGATCAAGGTAAATTACACCCGCGCCGCTGTAACGATCCTTTCCTGCGCGATTATCACGACCGCCTTCATCGGTGGCGGAGCATTAACGGGCGCTATACCCGCTCACTTTTCTTCCCTTCCTCGCGCTTACGACGCACACGGCTTCTCCCTCTGCTTCTCGTTCAGCATTTTCGACCGAGGCGTAAGCAAGCCGCGCGGCTACGACGATAAGATTGACAATATTATTCAGTTCATCAAGGGTGACGATACCGATGGATTTACTCAGCCCGAAAAAACACCGAACATCATTTTCGTTCAGCTCGAATCCTTCTACGATCTCAAGCTCCTTTCGGGATTCGAATTTTCTGAGGATCCGACTCCTGTATTCACGGCTCTGAAGCAGTCCTGCACATCGGGAATCCTTACGGTTCCCTCGATAGGCGCGGGGACCGCAAACACCGAGTTTGAGGTCATAACCGGGCTTTCAATGCAATTTCTCGGCTCGGCAGAATATCCATACAGAACCTTCCTCCAGACCCAGACCTGCGAAAGCGTTCCGTTCATTCTCAAAAATTACGGATATACCTCCCACGCAATACACAACTACAAGGGTAACTTCTACGACAGACACAAGGCGTTCTCGACGCTTGGCTTCGATACCTTTACTTCAAAGGAATATATGGATCTGCTCGGAGAAAACTATGCTGGCTGGGAGCAGGACGCTGTGCTTCTCAAAAGCGTCATGGATTCCCTTCAGTCGACCGAGGGACCTGACTTTATCCAGTGTATAACTGTTCAGGGACACGGAAAATACCCCATTGTCTCCTACCCCGGCGAAAAGAGCGAGCGTATAAAGCCGACCTCCATGCCGAGCGGTGCGAACAAGCACGCCTTCACCTATTTTGCTAACCAGCTTCACGCAACAGACGAGTTTATTGCTGATCTCATTGAGGCGGTAGATCAGCTCGATGAGGAAACTGTCATCGTATTCTACGGCGACCACATTCCGAACATCGGCTTTGAGGAAAAATGGATCCCCAAGGGAATGACGCTTTACGATACCGAGTACGTTATCTGGCGCACCGACGGTCATTATGAGATAGGCAAGCACCTCACCTCATATCAGCTCTATTCCGACCTTTTCACCTCTCTTGAGATCGAAGGCGGAATCGTAACCAAGCTTCATCAGAAGAGAGACGATCTTTCTGCTGAGGAATATGATTATTATCTCCATTCCATTCAGTATGATATCGTTGAAAACGAGGGTAAAAAGTCCTATAACGGGAAGCTTCCCTTCAAGGCAACCGATATCAAAATGGGTGCTATCGATATTACGATCACAGACGTTTACGTTTTCGGCGACAACATTTACGTCAAGGGAACAGGATTCACACAGTCGAGTCAGATATTTGTAAACGGTTCAAACGAGGATACCGAGTATATAGATGATAACACGCTCATTCTCTCGGGAGTCAAGCTTGAGGACGGCGACAAGATCAAGGTCTCGCAGATAGCCGACTTCTTCAGCCCTCCCCTCAGCTCGACAGATAATTTCGTATATCACAAAGAAGCGAATGAAGAATAAAAAAATTGCCTCCGAACGGAGGCAATTTTTTTATTCGCTTTCAGCTACGTCAAGAAGCTCTGTCGGATCGATCGGCTCGCCGTTCAGAGTAAGCTCAAGATGAAGATGCGGCTCGTCGGCAATTTCGATAATCGCGCTTTCACCGATACATCCGATCGTATCGCCCTCAGACACTTCAGCCCCAGCCTTGATACCGCTTGCAAGCTCGGGAGCAAGGTTCTTGTAGACCGAAATCAGTCCGTCGCCGTGGTCGATCGTCACCGTCATTCCCATGAAGGGATCCGCGCCTACCGTTTTTACAACTCCGTCGGCAACCGAAACAACGTCCGCGCCAAGCTCGGCCTCAACGTCGATTCCGTGGTGAACTCTGTAATCGTTCATCGTCGCAGAATACACCGCGTTCTGAAGGTCGTGCTCCTTTATCACCGTGCCGTCAACAGGCATCGTGAGCTTTTCGCTCATCCAATCCTTTTCGGGCTTGACTGTCGGCTGATCGTCAGTCACGGGAGGATCGGTGACGATGGGAGGATCGGTAACTATCGGTCTGTCGCTTGACGAAGGCGGCGGCAGCGTTCCTTCGGTCGGCAGAGGAAGCTTTGTCTTTCCCGCCTCCTTGGAGCTACCGAAAAAGGTATACATGGTAACACAAAGTACTGTTACCGCCATAAGGGTAAGTCCAATGTAAACGACTCG
Source organism: Eubacteriales bacterium (assembly GCA_045540115.1). GTDB lineage: Bacteria > Bacillota > Clostridia > Oscillospirales > CAG-272 > Colimorpha_A. Next base: position 30,764 of record JAZQGR010000019.1, on the reverse strand, counting down.
CCCAATAAGGGTTCTTTTTTGACTGTAATTCACTTTATAATCTTCCTTTCAAGATATTTTTGCCCTACCGTTATTCTTACCGACTTTAATTTTTTTATTCAGTAAGGCAACGTCAAAAAAGAAAAAACATATATACAAATATTCATTTATGCAAAACAAAACCGACGGAAAGCCGCCGGTTTTATTTGTATTTATTTTACAGTTATTGAAATGAGCTCATACATTTCCTTGATCTTTTCAGGCACGGGAGGGTTCGTTCCCGGCTCAAGACAGCAAGCCGTTCCGTAAGCACAAGCCATTTTCGCACAATGCTCAATAGTTGGGTTTTCCGTATATCCCGCGATGAATCCTGCAACGGTACTGTCGCCTGCGCCGACCGTCGAAAGACTTGTTATCTTCGGAAGCTCAACGGTACACTTTCCAAGCTCTCCACAATACACCGCGCCGCGACCTCCCATTGAGATCATAACGTGCTTGATTCCTCTTTTGTAAAGCTCTTTCGCAGCTTTGAGCGCGACGTCCTTTTCATGACAGGGATATCCGACGAGCGCCTCCACCTCTTTTTCATTCGGCTTTATAAACCAAGGAGCGATCTTAAGTATATCCGAAAGACCTATTGATTTCGTATCGAGTGCGACCTTGTCAGTAATGGTTTTCAGTTCCTCGACGAATCTGACGGTATATTCCGTCGGGATCCCCTCGGGAAAGCGTCCGCAGCAAGCAATAATATCGTCGGGAGTTACCTCTTTTTTAAGCGTAGCAAGAATGTAGTCGAGCGTCTCGGGATTCGCAGAGAAATTGTTCATAACGATTCTCGTCTCGTTTCCGTCGCCGTCGATAAGAGTCACGTTCTCTCTCATTCTTCCCTCGGTATAGAAAAGACGCGTCGGGATCTGAGCTGCCGTCATTCCCTCAATAAAGGGCTGACAGTTTTCGTGTCCGAGAAGCAGATATGCTCTCGTATCAAAACCACAGCCAAGGAGCGCACGCGAAACGTTTACGCCCTTGCCTCCCGTAAAGACAGATACGCCCGACGCCTGATTTTCCTCGCGAAGACTAAGCTTCGGAACGGAATAGAATATATCATACACCGGGTTAAGAGTTATAGTATATATCTTCATGACAATTTCCTTTTTCATCAAATAGAAGAATCAGTAAGCTTCTGAACCACCGATAGATTATAAAGCGACACGTTCGACGGGCAAGGCAGACCGATCGTGCTCTTTCCCGTTATGGTGCGGAAAATAACGCAAGCCGCAAGATAGCTTCCCGTGCTCGACGGGTGATAGCCGTCGTTTGCGTTTATCAGGCGCGTAATATAATCGGAATCCTTGACGCGCGTGAACATATCTCCGACGGGAGCGACGGTCGCGCCGCTTTCCGATGCTGCCTTATCATACGCCGCAACAAGCTTATCCGACATTTCTTTATATGACATACCCGTACTCATAAGCTTTTCGGTATTATCGGCATACGCCCACGTCTGGTACAGAATGACCTTTGCGCCGATCTGCGAAATTATATGGGAAAGACGCTTGACAGCGCCGACAAACTCCGCTTCGTCGGTACACGGAAGCAAGCTCTGCTCCTGAAGGACTACGTAGTCCCATTCGTAAGAGACGATCTTACTTATGACGAGACGACCGACCTCTGTCGATTCGTCGCAGTATTGAGCGAGCGAGTATCCGCCGTATGCTATCGACTCAACGCGCGAATCGGGATCGACCGTCTTTGCCATGTTGAGAAAGGTGTACGGCATATCGTTAAAATAAGTAAAGCTGTTGCCTATAAACAAAACTTGCATAATCATACCTCATTGTGTCGAAAAATCGCTTGTACAACTATGAAAATATAGTTCATATAATCAGGAACATTTTATCACAAAAGACCAAAAAAGTCAATAATGATAAGACAATTTTATGTGATTTTTCGCAACAATTCCCACCGATCCGCCACTTTTGTCAACAATATTTACACATTTTCTCCGATTATTACGCGGATTTTGTCAATATCACAGTTGACAAAACCGTCGATTTTCAATATAATAATGTAGTATATTAAAAACATAAGTGCAGTATTACAAACAGGAGCAAAAACAAGTGAGTAACAATACCGTAAAAACAGTAAAATTCGGAGGAAGCTCCCTCGCGAGTGCCGAGCAGTTCCGCAAGGTACGCGATATCATCCTCGCAGATAAGGACCGTCGCTACGTCGTTCCCTCCGCGCCCGGAAAGCGCTTCAAGGAGGATACAAAGGTAACAGATATGCTCTATGCCTGCTACGAGGCGGCATCCAAGGGAGAGAATATATCGGATATCTTCGGTAAGATCAAAGATCGCTACAACAGCATAATTGAGGAACTCGGGCTTGACCTTTCTCTCGAAAGCGAATACAACGAGATCGAGGGTGCGCTCATTCACCGTACAGGACGCGACTATGCCGCATCAAGAGGCGAATACCTTAACGGTAAGATCCTCGCAGCATACCTCGGCTTTGATTTCATCGACGCGTCAGAGGTCATCTTCTTCCGTCAGAACGGAACCTTCGATGATGAAAAGACAAACGACGTGCTTTCCGCAGTCCTCAAGCGTCACGAATATGCCGTCATTCCCGGATTCTACGGCGTAATGCCCAACGATACGATAAAGACCTTCTCGCGCGGCGGATCGGACATCACCGGCTCCATCGTTGCAAGAGCTTCTCAGTCCTGCATCTACGAAAACTGGACTGACGTTTCGGGCTTCCTTATGGCAGACCCGAGAATCGTCGATAACCCGAATCCCATCGAGCTCGTAACATATCGCGAGCTTCGTGAGCTTTCTTATATGGGTGCTACGGTTCTTCACGAGGACGCTATATTTCCTGTCCGCGTAGCGGGAATCCCGATAAATATCAAGAATACCAATATCCCGAACGATAAGGGTACTATGATAGTATCGCACTGTCCTCCCGACGGAAACGGTTATATTACAGGAATTGCAGGTAAGAAGGGCTTCAGTGTCATCACGATAGAAAAGGATATGATGAACAGCGAAAAGGGCTTCGGACGCCGCGTTCTTCAGGTTCTTGAGAGCTGTGATCTCAGCTTCGAGCATCTTCCCTCCGGTATCGATACGATGTCGGTCGTTGTCAATACCGCAGAGCTTGAGTCGATGCGCGACCTTGTTATCAGCAATATCTGTACCGCAGTCGATCCCGACTCTATCTCCGTTGAAGATAACCTTGCTCTCGTTGCCGTTGTCGGTCGTAACATGGCAAAGGCTAAGGGTACCGCGGCAAGAGTATGTCACGCAGTCGCAAGAGCCGACATAAACATTCGTATGATCGATCAGGGCTCCGACGAGATCAACATCGTCCTCGGCGTAAACGAGGAGGATTACGAGGGAGCCATCCGCGCCATCTACGCAAGATTCGTTCAGCAGTAATAATTTTGAAAAGTGCCGATAACGGCACTTTTCTTTTTTTGCGGGCGCGGTGAAGATTCTCCACGTAATTGGCTCCCCCTTTGGGGGAACTGTCGATGAAATCGACTGAGAGGGCAAACACGCACCCTCTCCGGCACTTCGTGCCACCTCTCCCAAAGGGCGAGGCAAAAAGCGCCCCGAAGCTTCGCCTCTTCCTACGTCAAATTCTATATCTGCAATAACTTTTCTTTTCACCTCCACTATTGACATAAAAGTCCCAAAAAGGTATAATTATAGGGTATAATACGCTAAAAGGAGCAATTTCATGAAAAAGACAGTTCTTGAAAAATACGCAAAGCTTATAGTCGAAAAGGGTGTTGCCGTCAAGCGCGGTCAGGAGGTTATCATAAACGCAGAGCTTGACCAGCCCGAATTCGTTACCATGGTTGCCGACGCCGCATACAAGGCAGGAGCAAAGAATGTCACCGTCGAATGGAGTCATCAGCCGCTTGCAAAGATACACACACGCGGTCGCTCGCTCAAGGTAATGAGTAAGGTTGAAAGCTGGGAAAAAGCAAAGATGAAAAGGCGCGCGAAAGTGCTTCCCTGCATGATCCATCTTGAGTCCGCTGATCCTGATGGTCTTAACGGCATCAACTTCGATAAAATAAGAAAGAGCTCACAGGCGAGAATGAAGGTCATCAAGCCTATCCGCGACACGATGGAAAACAAGTATCAGTGGGTCATCGCCGCTGTTCCCGGCAAGGCGTGGGCTAAGAAGCTCTTTCCCGAGCTTCGTCCTGCAGCGGCTGTCGAGAAGCTTTGGGAGGTCATTCTCAAGTGTGCAAGAGCTGACGGAGACGATCCTTGCGCCGCTTGGGACGCTCACAACGCAAATCTTGCCGCAAAGTGCGAGCATATTAACGCTCTCGGTCTTAAGGACGTTACTATCAAGTCTGGAAACGGTACAAACCTCACGATAGGTCTTATTCCCGATGCTGTCTTTATGGGCGGTAGCGAAGCGGCTCTCGGAAGCGGCATCGTATATAACCCCAATATGCCGAGCGAAGAGGTGTTCGTAACACCCAAAAAGGGCGCGGCAGACGGTATCGTTTATTCGACCAAGCCCCTTTCCTACAACGGTCAGGTTATCAACAGCTTCTACGTTAAGTTTGAAAACGGTAAGGCAGTCGAGATCAAGGCAGATGACGACCGTCAGACCGAGCTTCTAAATCAAATGATCTCGATGGACGAGGGCGCAGCTTACCTCGGCGAGGTCGCGCTCGTTCCCTATTCTTCCCCCATCAATCAGTCGGGTGTGCTCTTCTTCAATACTCTCTTTGACGAGAACGCCGCTTGCCACCTTGCTCTCGGACGCGGATTCTCGAACTGCTTAAAGGACTACGAAAATTATTCTCACGAGGAAGCAATTGAAGCGGGCATAAACGACTCAATGATACACGTGGACTTTATGATCGGCGCAATCGATACCACAATCACGGGTACCGATAAGAACTGCAAGACCGTAACCATATTTGATAACGGCGAGTGGGCGTTTTAATGAAGAAATTTGCGATCCTGACTCTCGGCTGTCGAGTTAATCACTACGAGAGTCAGGTGCTTTCCGAGGAGATATCCAAGCTCGGATATGAAAGCGCGCCTTTTTCCGACAAGTGCGACGTTTATATCGTCAATTCCTGTGCCGTCACCGAGGAATCGGTGCGAAAATCGAAGCAGATGGTGCGCCGCGCGGCGAAAAAGAATCCCAACGCGCTCATCATGGTCTGCGGATGCGCTTCACAGCTTCACGAAAGCGATTTTGAGAAGATAAAGGAGATATCCTTCATCTACGGCACGCGAAATAAAGACGCTCTGATTTCGGCGCTAAAAGCCCGTATAAACGGCGAAAATGCACCGCGAGTTACCGTTGACCAGCCCAATTCTCCTCTTACGCCGACCTCGATCACGCGCTTCGACAGAACCCGCGCTTACGTAAAGATACAGGACGGATGCGAGAACAAATGCGCATACTGTATCATTCCGAAGGTGCGCGGAAACGTCGTTTTACGTCCCGAGGATGAGATAATCTGTGAGGTAAAGGCACTTGCCGACAACGGCTGTCACGAGGTCGTGCTGACGGGCATTGAGACCTCTGCATACGGCGAGCGACTGCCGATGCTTATTGAAAAAATTGCAGAGATTGACGGCATTCACCGCATACGACTCGGCTCGCTCGAGCCGTCGTTTATGAAAAAGCAGTTCGTTGATGCTATCGCGAAGATCGACAAGCTCTGTCCGCATTTTCACATTTCGGTTCAGAACGGCTCCGATAACGTCCTCCGCGCAATGAGACGCAGATATAACGTTAAGATGCTCGAGGATAATATAGCATATCTGCGCACAGCTATTCCGAACTGCAACCTATCCGCCGACGTTATCGTCGGCTTCCCGGGAGAAAGCGAGAAGGATTTCCTTTCGACCTGCGAATTCGTAAAGCGCAACGCGTTTCTGCATCTGCACATCTTCACCTATTCCCCGCGCCCCGGCACCGAAGCGGCGGTAATGGATAATCAAATTCCCGAAGCGGTCAAGACCGAGCGTCTTCACCGCCTTTCCAATATCGCCGACGAGGAAAAACGGAAGATACTTACCGCCATGATCGAAAGCGGCAAGGAGATTAAAGTCCTCTGCGAAACGTACAGTAAAGGTCACATTTCAGGCCACACCGACGGCTTCGTCGAGTGCCTGATACAGTCTGATACCGCACCGGAAAAAGGCGCGATTATCTCGGTAATTCCCGATCACATAGAGGATGGAAAATTGATATGCAAAAAACCGTGAGGATTTCCTCACGGTTTTTGTCATAGCTAAAGCTTTTGTCAATAGCGGGATTTGTATTCTTGCCTTCCCCTTGGGGAAGGTGGCTGAGAGAGGCAAAGCCGAACGAAGTCGGATGAGGTTAGGTTGCGAAGCAACCGTAACCATAACGATGTCACTTTTAATTTTACGCCGTCTTCGACGGCTAACCTCATCCGTCACCTACGGTGACACCTTCCCCAAGGGGAAGGCTTTTTATTGCACCGCATCCTTACACAAAAAGACCGTTGATCGCTCAACGGTCTTTGATTATTTAATTATCCCACTAAACAGAAGATCATCGCCGTCGTAAAAGACTGCGCTTTGACCGGGGGTGACGGCACGCGTCATATTTTCAAATTCGACAAGTGCGTTATCGCCGTCGAAGGTTACCTTACAAGGCGACGGCTTTGCCGAATAACGGACGCGGCAGGATGCGTTAAGCGTTCCGCTTATCATCGGTGCAAGCTTCATAAAGTTAAGCTCGCCGACCTCGGTCTTGCCCGAAAATTCCTTACCCGCAGGCACGAGAGTCACGGTATTAGCGCTCGGATCGACCTTACTTACGAACATAGGTCTGCCGAACGCGCCAAGTCCCTTTCTCTGCCCTACCGTGTAGCGGATTATTCCGTTATGCTTGCCGATGACCTTCCCGTCGGCATCGACGAAATCTCCCGTCGGAAAGCTCTCGCCCGTCGCTTTTTCTATATAAGAAACGTAATCTCCGTCGGGGATGAAGCAGATATCCTGGCTGTCCTTCGCGTCAGCCGCGCTGAATCCGAGTTTCGCCGCCGATTCACGAATGTCGTCCTTTTTCATTCCCGAGAGCGGCAGATAAAGTGCTTCAAGCTGCGCCTGCGTCAAACGCGACAGCGCGTAGCTCTGGTCCTTTCCGCCTACGGTGTCCGCTTTTATAAAATATCTTCCGTTTTCATTTGCAATAACAGCATAATGTCCCGTTGCAATCTTATCAAAGCCGTTTTCTTTTGCATAACTCAAAAGCGCATCAAACTTGACCGCCGGATTACAAACGATACACGGATTAGGAGTTCTGCCGTTCTTATAATCGTATATAAATCGCGCGACAACGTTCTTTTGAAATTGCTCACGGTAATCAACGGTCACAAACGGAATACCGACCTGTTTCGCCGCCGTTTCAGCCGCCGAAACGTCGGTATATTCGTGCATTACAGCCGCCGCGCCGACGACCTCATGACCTTGACTTTTGAGCAGATACGCAGCGTAAGTGCTGTCAAGACCGCCGCTGAGTCCGATCAGTATTCTCATTGAGGAAGCACGCTTTCAAGGATAACGTAGGTTATGTCGACAGTCGATTTTTCACCTTCTATGGGGGTTAGAATAATGACGCATTCTCTTGCACTTTCGTATTCAAAGCTCTTTTGAATGCTCGTCTCTCCCTTTACGGTCTCGTTGTATATCGTATTACCGTCACAAATCACGGTCACCTTAACGGGTTTTGTGGCGTTTATTTCAAGGAAAATTTCAAAATCTCCCATTCCGTTGATCTTTATCGGAATCTCCTCCGCCTGCTCCGTCACAACCGCCTTTTCGTTCTCAAAGGAAACAAATCGGAAGGAAAAGACCGTAAACGTTATAAATCCGGTCACGCAGATACCGACGGCTACCATAAGCGCAACGAACGTTTTGAATACAAAAACGCGCTTCCCGACGAACATTCTGTAACCGAGAATGAGCGGGAAAATTCCGAAGCCGATATACAAAATACTCATACCGATGCTCTGCGGAAGCGAGAAAGCGAGAAGATCGGCGCCTTCGGATGAGCCGCCCTTGGCGCTAACGTATGCAAGCGCTACCGCGAGGGCATTGTTACCGAAATGAAGGATCATCGGAAGTATAAGCGACTTTGTCCTTATAGCGACAAAGCACAGAAGCGCGCCTGTCAGCGCTGTCGGAACAAAGGTATACGCGTCAAGATGAAGCGCGCCGAATATCGCGCCGATAACCGCAATAAGCACCCATTCTTTCTTGATTCCGGAAAAGCACTTGATTAGAAATCCGCGGCAGAAAAACTCCTCACAAACAGCGGGAATTACCGCAATAAGAAAAATTGCAAGTGCAGGATGCATCTTCAGGATCAACGAATCGATCGCATCGGAGCGTACATTAGCATCAAAAAACCTTCCGACGATAACCGAGATACCCGAGCTTATAAAAGTGACACCCGCATACATAATAACCGATCCGAAAAATTTCTTGATCGGCGGCAGGCTGATCGGGAACACCTCGCTGAGCTTCGTTCTTGTCATCAGCGTAAATAAAAGCGCGATAAGCGCGATAAGCACGCCGCCAAGGAATGCGCCATTGTTACCGAAGATCGGTATAAGAATAAAACCTCCAAAAAGAAGCGAGAGTATCGCGAGTACTATCGCAATTATACCATGAATAGAATTTAATCCTTTTTTCATAATAACCTCAAAAAGCAAAACGACAAATGAATCTAAGCGTCGCCTGACTCATTTGTCGTTTATTTCTTATGAATTATCAGCCGAGCTTAGCGGAGTTAACCTTTACGCCGGGGCCCATAGTAGAAGCTACGACGCAGCTCTTGATGTACTGACCCTTTGCAGCAGCGGGCTTAGCCTTGATAATAGCACCCATGAGAGCGTCGAAGTTCTCGGTGAGCTTATCCTTACCGAAAGAAGCCTTGCCGATCGGGCAATGAATGATATTGTTTCTGTCAAGACGGTATTCGATCTTACCTGCCTTAGCCTCAGTAACAGCACGTGCAACATCGGGAGTTACAGTTCCTGCCTTAGGGTTAGGCATAAGTCCCTTAGGTCCGAGAACACGACCAAGACGACCGATAACGCCCATCATGTCGGGAGTTGCGATAACAACGTCGAACTCGAACCAGTTTTCCTTCATGATCTTCTCAACGTAATCAGCTTCGCCTACGTAGTCTGCGCCTGCAGCCTTAGCAGCCTCTGCCTTTTCGCCCTTAGCGAAAACCATGGTTCTTACAGTCTTACCGGTACCGTTAGGAAGAACAACAGCTCCTCTTACCTGCTGGTCAGCGTGACGGGAGTCAACGCCGAGACGAACGTGAAGCTCAACGGTCTCGTCAAACTTTGCCTTTGCGGTCTGGCATACGAGGTCAAGAGCCTCTGCCGAATCATAAAGCTTTGCCTTGTCGACAAGCTTTGCACTATCAATATATTTCTTTCCCATTTCTATCTACCTCCGAAAATCAGTCAACAACAGTAACGCCCATGCTGCGTGCGGTACCTGCGATCATGCTCATCGCGGTCTCGAGCGAGCCGGCATTAAGGTCGGGCATTTTGGTTTCGGCGATCTGCTTGATCTGTTCCTTGGTGATAGTAGCAACCTTTGTCTTGTTAGGAGCCGCGGATGCAGTCTCGATTCCGCACGCCTTCTTGATAAGAACGGGTGCAGGAGGAGTCTTGGTGATGAACGAGAAGGAACGGTCTGCGAATACTGTGATAACTACAGGGATAACAAGACCGATCTGATTCTTGGTTCTCTCGTTAAATTCCTTAACGAAGTTTGCGATGTTAACGCCGTAAGAACCGAGTGCGGGACCTACAGGCGGCTGTGCGGTAGCTTTTCCTGCCTGAAGCTGAAGCTTTATATAACCGCTTACTTTCTTTGCCATTTCTTTTTACCTCCAAATGTGGTTATTAGACGGGGGCTTAAGATTTTCCCCCTCCCACCTTCGCGTCTTTGCGCGAATGTTTGTGATTTTAATTAATAGAGCTTTTCGGCGCTCTCGGAATCAAGCTCGATAGGAGTTTCTCTACCGAACATAGAAACAAGCACCTTGATTTTCTTTTTGTCCTCGGAAATTTCCTCGACAGTTCCGACGAAGCCCTTAAGAGGACCTGCCGTAACCTTAACGCTGTCACCGATCTCGTATTCGAGGGTGATCTGCTTGGTCTCGACTCCGATAGCGGCAACCTCTTCATCGGTAAGCGGAACCGGCTTGGAACCGGGGCCGACAAAACCCGTTACTCCGCGAATATTGCGGACAACGTGCCAGGTCGCGTCGCTCATCTTCATCTTGACGAGCACGTAGCCGGGGAATATCTTTGATTCAGTTTCCTTGAGGACGGGATTGCCGTTCTCATCCTTGCCGTTTTCCTCGGTAACGACCTCAACGGGAATACGAATATCCGTGATGACGTCCTGAAGATTACGGTTCTCGATGATCTTTTCGAGGTTTGCCTTAACCTTGTTCTCGTAGCCGGAATACGTATGTGCTACGTACCATCTCAGCTCAGAGCTTATCTCGTCGAAGTCACTCATTCAAGTCCCTCCGAATCAAACGAGCTGTCCGATCCACATAAGGAGCTTGGACAGGCCAAGGTCGATAAGGCCGATAACAACGCTTGCCGCGAGAAGCACAGCGATAACGACGCCGGTGCTCTTTGCGGTCTGTGCCTTGCCGTACCACGAGATCTTTTTCATCTCGCTCTTGTTGTTCTTGAAAAAGTTTTTGATCTTGCTTCCAAGTCCGGGCTTGCGGTCTTTAGAAGTCTTTTTCTTGTCTTCTGTTACCTTAGCGTCTTTTGCTTCGACGACTTCGGTATTCTTCTCAACTTCTGACATTAACCGATTCTCCCTTACTTAGATTCCTTGTGAACGGTGTGTTTCTTGCAGAAAGGGCAATACTTGCTCATCTCAAGACGGTCAGGGTCGTTCTTCTTGTTTTTCATTGTGTTGTAGTTACGCTGCTTGCATTCACTGCAAACCATAGTGATTCTGACTCTCATATTTTTCCTCCCGATAGTTATTGACAAAGGCAATTTCGCCAAGCCACGGCGCCTTTGCCTGATTTTATCTCCCTCAAGAAGAAGGCAACAACAAAAAAGCCCTCTCCGCAGAGGTAGTACCATTTTAGCACATCCGTTTCATTTTGTCAACACTTTTTTAAAAGATTTTTATAATTATTTCCCACCCTCGGAATAAAAAATCCCGCTTTGGGAAAACTTTACAAAAAGAGTGCTGTAAAGGGGGAAACGCGCATTTTTACAATAGTCGTAAGAACGGTAATAATATACGTATTTCTGCTGCTTTCAATGCGCCTGAGCGGCAAAAGACAGGTCGGTGAATTGCAGCTTTCCGAGCTCATCACGGCATTCCTCATTTCCGAGGTCGCAACAACGCCTCTGACCGATCCCGATATGCCGCTTCTCTATGCGCTGATACCGATAACGGTGCTTCTATGCCTTGAGGTCGTCGTCTCTTTCATCACAACCAAATCCGTCTCGGTAAAAAGGATGTTCGAGCCGCCGCCGACGATCCTTATCGCGAACGGCAAGCTGAATATCTGCGAGCTGAAAAAGCAGCGTCTTACCGCAGACGAGTTGATAAGCTCGCTCCGTCTCAATAATGTTTCCGATATAAACACCGTTAATTTCTGTTTTCTCGAGCACAACGGACAAATTTCCTCCTTTTCGAAGGACGAGACGCTTGCCCTGCCTCTCATTGTTGACGGAAGGATACACAACGGGCATCTGAAGCTTTTAGGTCGTGACGAGAATTGGCTCAAAGCGCGCCTTCGAGAGCAGAAGACAGATATGAGCGAAGTATTCATCGCCGTGAGCGACGGAAACGCGTTAACGGTCTATGCAAAGGAGAAAAGAAAATGAAGGCTTTTATATTCTCTCTTTCGATAATCGTTGCAATAACGGCACTGACCGTTGTCAGCGGTCTTTACGTGAAGAACGTGACAGATCGCCTTATCGCACTTGAAAAGCGGTTCCCCGAAAAAGAGGACGGAGAAAGCTCCCCGTCGGCGGTGATAGCCAAAAGCGAGGAGCTTCTTAATTCTTCTTACAGTATATTGACAGCAGTAAGCCACACGAGGCTTCCAAACAACGTTAAAACCTCGCTTGAGCATCTGATATCCTGCTATCTTCACGGAACCTACGCCGACTATATGTCTGCGCGTGAGAGCTACGTCGAGGCTCTCCGTTCGCTCCGTCAGGCAGAGGTGCCGTCGCTTAAGGGAATTATCTAAACTCGGTCACGCCGTCGTCAATCAAAACTCTCTTGCGTAGAATGGTGCAATCGTTTATTCCAAGCACCTTTGCTACGTAATCGGGGTTCAAATACTGATCGGGGGACGCGCTCAGCACACAGGTGAGCTTGTTCCCCTCTTTTTTATAGGAATGAATGAGCGGCTTGATGTCGGTCAGCTTTTCTCCGCTCTTTGTGCGCTTAAGAAGAACGATCTCGTCCTGTTCAAGCGAGGCAATAGAGAAATCCTCATCGTTTTCAAGCTCGTACTCCGCATAACGGATGGAAACGAACTTGCTGTCGGGTTTATACGCGTCGAGCACTCTCATTTCAGGCGGAAATGCGTTGTTAAGACGTTCGATAAGCTCCGCCTTCGGCATAGGCCTTGTAATCTTGAAATCGAGCAGCTCAGTCACGCTTTCGGCGCCGATCGAGAGCGGAAGCGCAAACACCATCTTCGGATGGGGATTAAAGCCCTCGGAATACTTTATCGGTATTCCCGCTCTTATCATGACCGTTTTCATGGTACGGTTGAGATCAAGGTGAGAAATGAACTGAAGGCTTCCTACCTTTGAAAACCTGATTCTTACAGCTTCGGACAGCACGTTCTTTCACCTCCAAGCTTGTTTGCTCCGCAGCCGGAGCACTTTTCACGGCAGTTGGGAGTCGTTTTCGACTCGAATGCCTTTTTCCATTCACGAAGGAAAAATTCCTTAGTAACACCGCAGTCGATAATATCCCACGGCAGAACCTCGTCAAAGCCGAACTGTCTGTTCGCATAGAAGCTCGGATCGATTCCGGCATTTTCAAAAGCAGTCAGCCAATTTTCATACGAGAAATGCTCGTCCCAGCCGTCGAACTTCTGACCAAGCTTGTGCGCCTCGATAAGCGCCGCGCTCAGCTTTCTGTTTCCGCGCGCAAAGACTGCCTCGATTCTGCTGACCTTTGCCTCGTGCCAATTATAGCGGATATGCTTTTTCGATTTGACCTTTTCAAGCAGATGCTCCTGCTTCATCATAAGGGTATCAAGATCGTTCTGACCGAACCATTGGAATGACGTAAAGGGCTTCGGAACGAAGCAGGCAACGCTTGCCGTGACCGTCGGTGTTCTTCCCTTCACGCGATTGGGGTTCTTATAGAACTCATCTTCTACCTTAAGGGCAAGGTCGGCAATTCCGTCGATATCCTCAAGCGTTTCGGTCGGCAGACCATTCATAAAGTAAAGCTTGACCGAGGTCTTACCCGCCTCAAAAGCGGTACGGCAAGCCTTAAGGAGGTCATCTTCACAAACGTTTTTGTTTATTGCGTCACGGAGGCGCTGTGTTCCCGCCTCGGGAGCAAATGTAATGCCACCCGTACGAACCGTCGATATCTTGTCCATAAGCTCCTTTGTGAAGCTGTCGATACGAAGCGACGGAAGCGAAAGGCTGACCTTGCTTTCGTTAGTCCACTCGAGAAGCTTATCGGTAAGCTCGGGAAGATGCGTATAGTCGCTGATGCTGAGTGACGAAAGCGAAATTTCGTCAAAGCCCGTGCTTTCGTACAGACACTTGGCCTGCTCGTTCAGCACGTCGGGGGTCTTGTCGCGCACAGGGCGGAAGATTATTCCCGCCTGACAGAAACGGCAGCCGCGAATACATCCGCGGTAGACCTCAAGAACGATCCTGTCGTGAACCGTTTCTATATACGGCATAATGAGCTTATCGGGGAAATAGCTCTTATCCATATCCTTGATTATTCTCTTGACGATCTTAGTCGGAATATCGTCGTATTTGGGCGTATATGCCTCTATCGTGCCGTCAGGCTTGTAAGTGACCTCGTAAAGCGACGGAACGTAGAAGCCCGGAAGCTTTGCAAGCTCGTGAAGAAAAGCTTCCTTTGTATAGCTTCCTTCATCCTTCATCTTATTGTAAAGACGAGTCATCTCGGGAAGCGCTTCCTCGCCCTCACCAATACTGAACGCGTCAAAGAAATCAGCAACAGGCTCGGCGTTGTAAGCACAGGGACCGCCGCCAACGATTATCGGATAGCTGTCGTCACGCTCAGACGCGAGAAGCGGAATATTGCCAAGCTCAAGCATATTCAGAACGTTGGTATACGAAAGCTCATACTGAAGCGTGAATGCAACAAAGTCAAAGTCGCTTATCGGATCACGGCTTTCGTGTGCAAAAAGCGGGATCCCGTTTTCGCGCATCTTTTCTTCCATATCGTCCCAAGGCGCGTAAACACGCTCGCACCAGACATCCTTTTCAAGATTAAGAACGCCGTAAAGCAGACGCACGCCGAGGTTTGACATTCCGATTTCATAAGTATCGGGAAAGCAGAATGCAACACGGCACTTTATTTCATCCTTATTTTTTATTACCTGCCCATACTCACCGCCTGTATATCTGCCGGGTTTAAGAACCTGCTTGAGTATGGAGCGCATTTTTTTATCCATTGTCTTTTCCTTTCAATATCGGCAAAAATGCAGTCTTTCGACTGCATTTTTAACCGTAAAGTCATATCACATCAAAAGAAATCTTGAAATAAGATATACCGATGCAAGCCAGAATAGCTGATAAAGAGCTACGTATACCGAGCTGATAGCCATTATCGAGCCAAGGAATGCAACCGCGCAAGTGATCGCGATGCCTCCGATTATTGAGAGCGCCGCTATCATAAGATTGGTCTTGGTTACGTGCTTGGTCTTGTCACAAAGAGTGAACGCGCGCAGGAGCGCCTTGACCGACTTTTTCGAAACGATACCGCTGTCGGTACGGTCGCTGCCGCGGCTTCTGTCGTTAAGATCGTCGTACTTAAGCACGCGAACGGGATACTTTGTAAGGCGTATTCTCGTGCTGAGCATCTCGTCGTTGATGTTGGGGTCAACAGTCTTGATTCCGACGCAGATTCCCGACTTGTAAAGGTTCTTGAGAGTTGCCTCAAACTCGGGATCTATGCGGTAACGAACGTAGAACTTCGCTACGACCTCGTCGTCGCAGACAAGGAACAGAATGCTGATGTCACCGCCCTCGATCTCCTCATCCTCGGGATCGGTTACGGGGAGGTAGCCGTTATGACGGAGGTAATCCGCCTTACCGGCATAAAGGTGATGGCCGTCAACAACGGTCTCGATTCCGTCGGCGTCTATCGAAATGACCTCGATATTCTGCGAGCGTCCGATATCGGCTGTCGCAACGTTAAGAACGTCTGAAAGAGGTCCGCCAATGCAGGAATAAACGCTTGCCATATAGTAGATCGCGGTATCGAGTCTTCCGCTTCCGAACACCTTGATCGAACGAAGCTTAACGCCCACAGTCGGGAACACTTCCCTGTCGTCAAAGCTGATGGAGGAAGCCGACGTATGCTCGTCGAGAGCACCGTCGCCAACTATTGCGCTACCGTCGTCATAGGAGACCTTCGATGCACGGAACATCGGCAGGCTAAATGCGAAGAAGGCATTTGCAGGGAGAGCAAACGCGAATGCGGCATATCCCGTCGACATAGCGCCGGCGAAGCTCTTTTCAACAAACGCGCCAACGATGATTCCGATAACGAACGCGATAAGTGTTGCGGGGATATATGCGTTCAGAGCGCTCTTGACGGATGAATACTCACGCGTACGGCGGAAGTATCCGTCGATAAACGCGGTCTTGTTAATACGGAAAATATCGGGCTGATTGGGAAGGAACTTATCAAATGCCTTGGTTTCAAGCTCGGCGTCGATAATATCGAGCTTTTCAAGAGCAAACTTGCTTCTCTTGGAGGAGATGATCCTGAAGGTCATTATCTCGCGGCGGAGATCAAGACGCTTGCCGAATGCATAGAGCAGAAGAGCGAATGCCATCGGGAAATTGAAGCCGACGATCGTGCTTCCCGCTCCGAAGAAGCAGGCAAGGATCGAATACAGCGTAGAAGCTCCGAGCATAACGGGAAGAATGCTCTCAACAGTCACCTTCTTGGCAATCAGGTTCTTAAATCCCGTGATAACGTCCTTATAAAGAACGGCAAAGCCGATTATAAGAAGCTGGAAGCCCGTCATTATATGTACTATCGGATAAAATTCGGGGTTGAATACCTCAATGGGCTTCGCGCCGAAAATTCCTATGTTTTCATAGAAGAAAAGGAGAATGCTTACAGCGGCAAGCACAAAGAGCTTGATAGCGCTCTTGCCGTATTCCGCCTTGTAGTTTTCAAAGATGCCCTTGATTTCGGCGGGAGAGACAAATTCTTTGATCGGCTCCTTGACCTCCTCAGGTATCGGCTTTTCCTTTTCGGGCTCATCATCTGCGAGCTCGTCAAGGTCGGAGCGAAGCTTATCGGCAGATTCCTTGCCGATAGCAGCGTCAAGCTCCTCGTCCATTCCGAAGGCAACCATAAGGTTCGCGTCGATCTCATCAAAGCCGTTTTCGTCAAGCTCGCCTGCGTATTCGCCATACTTATCGATCTCGGTGGGAACGAGTGCCTCGTTTTCGGGCTCAGACTCGGGTTCGGCTGTCGGCTCAGCCTCCATCTCGGAAACGGTCTCCTCGCCGATCTCATCAAGAGCCTCAAGCTCGGAAGCGGCGTTCAACTCCTCTGTTTTTTCAAGTACCTCAAGCTCGGTGAGCTCGTCGATTTCTTCGATTCCTTCGATTCCTTCGATTTCATCGATTTCATCGGGTTCTTTGTCAGTCTCCTCCTGTGCGCCGTAAACGTCGTCAAAAACAGACTCGTCAAGCTCAAGTTCGTCGTCGGAGAAGATATCCTCAAGAGAGGAGATATCCATGTCGCGGTCATCCGTCTCCTCTGTCGAATCTTCGCCCTCGGAGGAATGGCTTGTGACTATGATAGGATCACAATCTTCCTCGATCTCCTCGACCTCCTCCTCGGATGAAAGGATCGCTTCATTTATCGCAGTAAAGGTAAGAGTATCGTTGTCAGTAGCCTCATCATCCTCTACGTTGAACGCTATCTCAACGGTATTCGAGAGATCAAGCGCGACGGTATCGCCGCTAAGCTCAGGCTCGTCCTCATCCTCTGCGGGAATATTCTGTGCTGCAAGGATCTCGCGAACAGACATAAATCCGCCCTCATCGTCATCGGACACGTATGCGATAGTCTTTTCGATATCGGTCATTGGACGAAGCGGCGCCTGCATGGTATCAGCCATGCTGTCGTACTCATCGATGCCGTCAAGCTCGGGAACGTCGCAGACCTTTCCGCCTGCGCTCAGGTGGTTATAAAGCTCCTCGTCGGGTGCCGTGAAGCTCTTGACCTCCTCTGCATCGGGCTCGGAGGCATTTACCTCTGCGAGCTCATCAGGAATCTCAATAGACGAAAGAGTCTGAACGAACTCCTCGATCTCGACGCTGTCCTGTTTTTCGGTCATTCTTTTGTAATCTTCCTCGGGAAGATACTTTCTCATAAGCTCGTTAATATCGAGGTCCTCAATTTCGGACTTCGGAACGGGGCTTTCAAAGCTGTAATCGCTGTTATCGGGCATGTGCGCTCTGATATCCTCCTCGGATACCGAGGCCGTGATCTTTCCCGAGCGACGGAACTTATATTTCTTTCCCGTAACGCCCTTGTCATCGCCTTCGCTATCTGCCATATTCGCCTTAAGCTGAGCAAGAAGCTCGTCAGCGGATATATCGGAGTTATGCTTGTTATCCATTTTGAACACCCCTTTCTTACTTTCCAAAGTTTCTCTGCCTTGCGGCTTCGCAAAGAATGACCGCGCCGGCTGTCGAAACGTTGAGAGAATTTATGCTTCCGAACATCGGAATTGAGATTATGTAATCGCTTTTGTCTTTAAGAAGTCTCGATACACCGAAGCCCTCGCTTCCGAGGATTATCGCTGCGGCACAGGTCATATCTGTCTCAAAGTGAGGACTTCCGCCCGCCTCTGCAGCAAATATCCAGAGTCCCTTTTCCTTGAGCTCATCGACGGTCTGCGCAAGATTAGTCACCTTTGCGACGGGAACGTACTCAACGGCTCCCGCAGATGCGCGTCCAACTGCCTCGGTAAGACCGACAGCACGCCTTTTAGGAATGATAACTCCGTGTGCGCCCGCGCACTCGGCAACTCTGAGAAGCGCGCCGAGATTCTGCGGATCTTCAACTCCGTCGGCAATTATGATAAGCGGCTTTTCGCCCTTATTTTCAGCATTTTCGAGTATTTCATCGACCGTAACGTAATCCTTCAGCGCCGCAGATGCTATAACGCCCTGATGCGCCTGACCGCCCGACATATTGTCGAGCTTGGTCCCCTCGACCTCGATGACGGGAATATTCCGTCCGATCGCCTCGGAAACGATAACTGTTATCGAGCCCGTTCTTTCGCCCTTTTTCACGTAGATCTTATCGATATCACGTCCGCTTTTAAGTAGCTCGGAAACGGCGTTTCTTCCGATAACATACGAGCCCGAAAGCGGCTTGTTTTCGGCAGGTCTGCGCTCAAAACTGCGGCGATCGTTATTTCTCTTTTTGTCGTATCTTTTTTCCATCTTACCTATCCGTTCATAATCGCATAGTTATACATCGTCTATTATATCACAAAAAAATCCCTTTGTATATAACTTTTTACAAAAAAATAATAAAAAAGCAGAGAAATTCGTCATTTCTCTGCTTTTGATCATTTGGTTATAAGTCGGGGCTTTGCTCCCTTGGCGACCGTATCTGCGGTTATAACTACCTCTTTTATATCGGTCCTGCCGGGGAGAGTATACATCGTATCGAGAAGAACGTTCTCAACTATCGCACGAAGTCCTCTTGCGCCTGTTTTCAGTTCGATCGCCTTATCCGCGATCTTTTCGAGCGCACCGTCGGTAAAGCGAAGCTCGACGTTATCCATTGCAAACAGCTTCTTATACTGCTTTGTTATCGCGTTTTTCGGCTCGTTAAGGATCTTAACGAGTGCCTCGCGGTCAAGATTTTTCAGCGCAACGATAACGGGGATTCGTCCGACAAGCTCGGGAATTATACCGTATTTGACGATATCGTGAGGAGTTACGTCCTTGAAAAGGTCAACCTTCTCCTTCTGTTCCTTCGTGAGCACCTCACTTGAAAAACCGATGCTCTGCTTATCGCGGTTTACTCGCTTGCTGATAGTCTCGTCAAGCTTATCGAATGCGCCGCCGCAGATAAAGAGGATATTCTCGGTATTTATCTGAATAAACTCCTGATTCGGATGCTTTCTGCCGCCCTGCGGAGGAACGTTCGATACCGTTCCCTCAAGGATCTTAAGAAGCGCCTGCTGAACGCCCTCGCCCGAAACGTCACGCGTGATCGAACGATTTTCGCTCTTGCGAGATATCTTATCGATCTCGTCGATATAAATGATTCCCTTCTCTGCCTTCTCGATATCGAAGTCAGCAGCTTGGATAAGACGGAGGAGAATGTTCTCAACGTCCTCACCGACGTAACCTGCCTCGGTAAGCGTCGTCGCGTCAGCTATTGCAAAAGGCACCTTGAGGGTCTTTGCAAGAGTCTGAGCAAGGAAGGTTTTTCCGACGCCCGTCGGTCCAATAAGAAGAACGTTGCTCTTCTGTATCTCAACACCGTCGGCGTTATCCTTCTTTTGAAGTATTCTCTTATAATGATTATAAACTGCGACCGAAAGCGTCTTTTTAGCGTCGTCCTGACCGATAACGTACTCGTCAAGGACCGCCTTAAGCTCCGACGGCTTCGGCAGAGTATCAAGCGAAAGCTCGCTCTTTCCGCCCTTTCCCGTCTTTTTGCCTCCGCGGCTTATTCCGAAATGCTCCTCGACGATATGATTACATCCGTCAAGGCATTTATCGCAGATATAAAGCCCCGTCGGCGACGGGATGAGAAACTGCACCTCATCCTCGCGACGTCCGCAATAATCGCAATAAACGTAATTATCGCCGCCGTTTTTTTCGTTATTTGCCATTATCAGTCTCTCTTTTCGATAACTCTGTCAATAAGTCCGTATTCAAGCGCGGCTTCAGCCGAAAGGAAATTATCGCGGTCAGTATCGCGCGCGATCTCCTCAATAGTCTTACCCGTATTCTTTGCAAGTATCCTGTTGAGCTTTTCTCTCGTTGCGATGATGTGATCTGCGTGGATCTTGATGTCCGACGCCTGACCCTGCATACCGCCGAGAGGCTGATGGATCATTATCTCGCTGTTCGGAAGCGCAAGGCGTTTGCCCTTAGTTCCTGCCGAAAGAAGGAATGCGCCCATGCTTGCAGCCATTCCAACACAAATGGTCGAAACGTCGCACTTGATAAAATTCATAGTATCGTATATCGCAAGTCCTGCCGAAACTGATCCGCCGGGGCTGTTGATATAAAGGCAGATGTCCTTATCGGGATCCTGCGCTTCAAGGAAAAGAAGCTGCGCGATAACGAGAGATGCCGTAACGTCATTCACCTCGTCCGAAAGGAATATGATTCTGTCGTTAAGCAGGCGGGAGTATATGTCGTAAGCTCTTTCGCCTCTGTTTGTCTGTTCAACTACGGTTGGTACGAGTGCCATAAATTTCCTCCTATAAATCCGTGCGGAAAGCACTGTTATATGCTTTCCGCGCGATGTCAGTATGAAAGAATAAAGTTTGCTATGCGCTCCGAAAGAAGAACATGTCCCGCGTCGCTCGGATGGAGTCCGTCAGGCATATATTTCTCTCTTTGAACGCTGATCGACGGCTTAACGCCGTAATTTGCAAAAAGATCGATAACGGGAAGCGAATAGTAACGCGCTACCTCTTTTATCATTTCCACGTAATCGGAAAGTATCTTCCCCTTCATATCTGGATTGTTTTCCGTCAAGCGATGGATAGGTGTGCAAATGAATATATTCGCGTCCGGATACTCGGTCATAAGATATGTGTAAAGATAATGAAGCGCTCCGTAGAAGGTGTCGGGAGTTCGATCGGACATCTCTCCGATAGGTGCGTCACCGTGACCGAAGTCATTGGTTCCACCGAAAACTACGATAGCGTCGGCATTCTTATCCATATCGACGGCTCTCATTGAAAAGTGGAGATCGAAACGCGTGTTTTCCGACGGCTTTACCTGTTTTGCCAGACGCGTTCCGCTTACGCCGTAATTACGGGCTTCGCTGAGACCGTGCTTTTCCTTCATAAGCTGATGGAAGCACTTATCCTGTCCCGTCGTTCCGGCACCCTCGGTAATACTGTCACCAAGGAAATTTATCTTCTTACCCTTGAGTTCCATATTACTCGGTTACTTCCTCGGTCTTTTCCTCGACAGCTTCCTCTTCCTTGGGAGCAGTCTTCTTTGCTCTGGGCTTGCGGGGCTTGGTGATTGAAGCGTTTGCCTTAACTATCTCAACAGCCTTCGATACCTTGATATCGTCGGTAATCATATCGGGAGTGATCTGCGCCTTGACCTCGGAAAGCTCGATGCGGTAAGCATCGGCGATCTTCTGAAGCTCTGCTTCGATTTCTTCCTCAGTTACCTCGATATTTTCGAGAGCTGCGATCTTTTCAAGAGCGAGACGTGTCTTGACCTGCTTTTCAGCGATGGGTCTGAACTGCTCTCTCATATTATCAAGAGTCATACCGGTATACTTGAGGTAGGTATTGAGGTCGAGTCCCTGCATTCTGAGACGGTTGTCATAGTCGCGAACCTGATTCTCGGTCTCGTTAACAAACATTGCCTCGGGAATATCAGCTTCGAGGTTCTCGATAAGCATATCGATAAGCTTGTTCTCTACCTCTCTGTCTGCCTCTACATTGTGTCTCTCTGTGATTTTTGCCTCAACGTCTGCCTTATATTCAGCGAAGGTATCAAATTCCGAAACGTCCTTAGCGAACTCGTCGTCAAGCTCGGGAAGCTCATTGAATTTGATCTCGTGAAGAACGGTCTTGAAAACAGCTTCCTTGCCGGCGAGCTCAGCTGCGTGGTACTCGGTCGGGAAGGTTACATTTACGTCGAAAGCATCACCGGGGTTATGACCGACGATCTGCTCTTCAAATCCGGGAATGAACTGACCGGAGCCGAGAGTAAGGTTATACTTCTCGCCCTTGCCGCCCTCGAAGGCAACGCCATCAACGGAGCCCTCGTAGTCGATAACTGCGATATCGCCCTCAGCCGCTGCGCGGTCGGTGATGTCAACGGTACGGGAATTGCGGGCGCGAACCTGCTCGATCTGAGCGTTTACTTCCTCCTCGGTAGTGGGAGCAACGGTTCTTGTTACCTTATAGCCCTTATATTCCTTAACGGTAACCTCAGGCTTTACCGGAAAGGATGCCTTGAGAACAACGCCGTTATCGTCAAGAGAAACGATATCGAACTCAGCCTGACCTACGGGAGTCTCGCCGCACTCGGTGATAGCCTCGTCGTAAGCCTTGGGGAGAAGCGCGTTGATTGCCTCATCGTAGAATACGCCCTTACCGTACATCTTCTCAACGACGGAACGGGGTGCCTTACCCTTTCTGAAGCCGGGAACGTTCATGTTCTTAACATTCTTTCTGTATGCGGCATCGACTGCCTTGTCGAAGCTCTCCTTGTCGATAGCTATTTCAAGCTCGACCTGATTTCCGTTTTTGTTTACGCTTTTCAAGCTCATTTTGTTTTTTCCTCCAAATGATATTGATATCCTCATAATTTTACCAAATTTTTGCTTATTGTCAATAGATTTAGGCGAAAAAGTAGTTATTTAATTAATTTTCAGGGGTATAAACGAAAGATAATCCGATGAAACTATGTTCATCTCTATTCCTTCGTAATCAAAAGAGCGCGGTACGTCATAAGAATTATGTAGATGACCATAGTAGCAGCGCCTTATTCCGTAGGACTTCATAAGCCCGATAAGGTCGTGGCTGACGAAATCCTTACATACGGGCGGAAAATGGAAAAATGCGATCTTTTCGTATTTTCCGTCGGGGTCAAGCGCGACAGCCGCCTTGAAGGAGAGCTCGGCACGGATCACCTCACGCTTTGAAAGCTTTTCAAAATCGGTTCCGTCAGGCGCACTTTTCGGATCGTAAAACCAACCGCGCGAGCCGCAAACGATCACGTTCTCAACAAGATGCGCGTTGTTGTGCAGGAGCGAGATGTTCTCTATTCCCTCTCGGGAAAAGAACTCGGTCAGCTTCTTTTCCGACTGCCACCAGAGGTCATGATTTCCCTTTCCGATTATCTTTTTTCCGTTAAGCGAGGAGATAAGTTTCAGATCGGCGCTTGCCTCGTCTATGTTGAGTCCCCACGATATGTCACCGGGAACGACAACGGTATCGTTTTCCCCGACGACCGCGTTCCAGCCGTTTATGATCTTCGAAGTATAATCGCGCCAGCGGTTTCCGAAAACGTCCATCGGCTTCGGCACGGCTTCCGACAGATGCGTGTCGGCAATAACGTATATAGCCAAATTCTCCTCCTTTCTCGGTATATTTCAGCCGAAAATTACGAATACTTACAGTGGATACTTCCACAAGAAAGGAACTAAAAATGGGAATTTTTGATATGCACAGTGATGCAAAAAAGAATCACAATAAGGGCGTAGTCTGCGACGTTCGCAACTGCGCTTACCACGACGGGGACAATTACTGTACGGCAACTAAGATCGCCGTCGGTCCGTCCTTTGCGACCTCCTGCACCGATACCGTTTGTGCAACCTTCAAGCAGAAAAATCAGAATCTCTGAAAATTGAGTGCCGAAAGTGGCATATCCTCCGCTTTGATCGCGTTATTCGGGTCAAAGCGGACTTTTCTGTTTGCGATGCCATATAGGGGTTTCGGTATAGAAACGCCTGTCTTCTTTTCAAGAAGCTCCATTGCGTCAAGCTCGTTTTCGGGAACCTCGCCAGTCAGAGCTTTAAGAACTGCGGGGGAGAATTTATACGGCGAAGCCGTAGAGGCGCAAACGAGCTTTCTGCCGCTATCATCGTCGGCAATAAACTTCTCAGCGCAGTACAGACCTACCGCGGTATGAGTATCGCAAAGATAGTTATAATCCTCGTAGATGTGCTTGATCTCGCAGGCGGTCTGTGTTTCATCGCAGGAAAGCCCCGTAAACTCGGATGCGATCTTCGCCCTGATATTGTCGGAAACCGTGTAGCTTCCCTTTTCCTTAAGCTCGTTCATAAGCGTCTCGGTCTCTTTCTGACCGCAGGTGAGATAAAGAAGACGCTCGAGGTTACTCGAAATGAGAATATCCATCGAAGGCGAGGTCGTCGCATAGAAGGGACGGTTTCTGTTATAATTACCGCTTACGAAGAAGTCGGTGAGCACGTTGTTCTTATTCGACGCGCAAATGAAGCTGTGAACGGGAAGTCCCATAAGCTTTGCAATATATGCGGCGAGAATGTTTCCGAAGTTACCCGTCGGAACGCAGATGTCGATCTCCTCACCGAGCGCAATATCGCCATCCTTTAACAGATCGCAGTATGCCGAAATGTAGTAAACTACCTGTGGCACCAAACGTCCCCAGTTGATCGAGTTTGCGGACGAGAGGAATACGCCCTTCTCGTTCAGCTTTGCGCTGATCTCGGGATCGGAAAAAATCTTTTTAACGCCGTTCTGCGCATCGTCAAAGTTACCGATAACGGAATTTACCTCAACGTTCTTTCCCTCCTGCGTTGCCATCTGAAGCTTCTGTACGCGGCTTACGCCGTCAACGGGATAGAATACCGAGATTCCGACGCCATCAACGTCCTTGTAGCCCTCAAGCGCCGCCTTGCCTGTGTCTCCCGAGGTGGCAACGAGAATCAGCGCCTTACGGCTGTCTCCCGTCTTTTTTACAGCCTTGACGAAAAGGCGGGGCATTATCTGAAGCGCCATATCCTTGAACGCCGCAGTCGGTCCGTGCCAAAGCTCGAGAACTCTTATTCTTTCTCCGAGCTTCGAAATGGGCGCAGGACCGCCGGGGAAGCTGTTTTCGCAGTATGCTTCTTCGCATTCGCTCAGAAGCTCCTCGTAGGTATATTCGTCAAAGAGGAACTTATACATTACCTTCGCGGCGCGGGCAGAATAATTATCGTCGCAAAGCGCCTTTATCTCGTCAAGGGTAAGGGACGGAATTTCGTCGGGGAAAAAAAGTCCTCCGTCCTCGCAAAGTCCCTTTTTGATCGCCATAGCCGAAGAAACGGCTTCGCTTTTTCCTCTCGTGCTTATGTACTTCATATCTTTTTTCCTTCCAAATAGGATTTATTAAAAATTGCTTTTCGCAAATCTTTCCGCATTTTCATAGAATACCGCGTCGGCGAAATCTTCGGAATGATACTTCTTAGCCAAAGCATCATACAATACGCCTATTCTTCCGATATTTTCAATCCCGTACGGGAGTGTGTCGTCTGTCGTTCCGTCAAAGTCGGTACCGAGGCAAACGGAACCACCGCCGCAAACGTTATATAATCGGTCGATATGCTCAAGTAAAGTCTCCTCGCTTCTGTCTCCGAGGTGATCGGAAACAAAATTGACACCGATAATGCCTCCGCCGAAAGCGACCTGCTTTGCGACCTCGTCCGAAATATTTCTCGGATGATTATAAATGCTCCGCGAGCAGCTGTGGCTCGCGATAAGCGGCTTTTTCGCATCTCTTGCAAGCTCTATTGCCTGATAGCAGATCTCATCGTTTGAATGCGACAGATCAGGCGTTATTCCAAGCTCGAAGCAGCGGGAAACGACCTCTTTTCCGAAGTCTGTCAAACCCTCGGAATTGTTGAACGCGCCGCCGATATGACAGCTGTCGCGCCAGACGAGAGTGAATACTTTCACGCCTCGCTTCGCCAAGGTGTCAAGACGGCTTATATCTCCGTTAAGAAGCTTTCCGCCCTCAACGGCAAGTATCGGTGTAAAATTTTCTATTCCGAAAATATGCCGGTCGGCATAATCGAGCGCCGCAATACAGCGCCTGAAATTCTCGTCGTTGTCCTGATCGTGCTCGCTCCATATCGCCATTACCTGCGTGTAGCCCTCAAGGACGCTGAACGCCTTGTTCAGCTCAATATGACGGGTATTGTCAAACATACCCTCACCACGGCGGAATATCTCGCCGAGAGTGTCGCAGTGAAGATCAAATAGTTTCATAGTAACCTCAGATCCAGATTTTTCCTCTTGCTCCGAAAACACCCTTCATGTGGTTTATCTTATAGCTTCCCTCTCCCGTGTTCTTATCCGAACAGACGAACACCTCAATAACGTCAAAGCGGTAAAACTTATCGCTTGGGAAGTTCTTGATAAAGCAGGAAGCCGCACGGGCAAGATTTGCTCGTTTTTTCGCGGTAACGGCAGACGCAGGTCTATAGGCGGGATTGCTTACCTCGCGTCTCGTCTTTACCTCGACAAATACAATATACTGATCCTTTTGCGCGATTATGTCGATCTCTTCATTATACGGCTTGTAGTTACGGCAGATAACCGTATAGCCGTTCGCTTTCAGATAATCCTCGGCAACCCTTTCACCCGCAACGCCGGTAATTATATGTGCGGGAGCAAGCGAGCCGTCCTTTTTTCTTATATCCATCAGGAGAGAACGCACTTTTCGTTGCAGTAGACCATTCCTCGCTTACCGTCAACAGTTACCGTCGTACCCGTTTTGAGTATCTTCGTCGCGCTCTCTGCACCTACGATAACGGGAATGTTAAGCGTTTTGCCTACGATAGCGGCGTAGGAATCGTCGCCGCCGCGCTCGCAGATTATCGCGCTCGCGTGACGTAGAATACCAATTATCTTGTCGGATGCCGACGGTATAACTATAATATCTCCGTTTTCAAAATTAGCAAGCGCTTCGGCATCGGTTGCACAAACGCAAAGCTTACCGCAAACTGACTTGTCAACGATGCCGTTGCCCGCAAGGAGAACGTCACCGACCATCTGAACCTTAAGCATATTCGTCGTACCCGATACACCGAGCGGAAGTCCTGCCGTAATAACTACGAGGTCGCCGTACTCAACGTGACCGTTCTTATACGCCTCGTCGACCGCCATTTCAAGAAGCTCCTCGGAGCTTTCGGCGACCTTATCAACGTGAAGCGGAATAACGCCCCACGACATATTCATGTGTCTGCAAGCCTTATAGGAAGGCGAGCAGGCGATAATATCGGTCTGCGGACGGAAGCGCGAAAGCAGACGCGCCGTATAGCCCGAGGTCGTAACGGTAATTATCGTCTTTGCGCCAAGGTCGTGTGCGGTCGTACAGGTCGCGTGCGAGATGGCATCGGTTACGTTCGTAAATCCGCCGAAGCGGTTATCAAAAAATCTCTTTTTATAGTCAATGTCCTTCTCGGTGCGAACGGCGATCTTCGCCATACGCTTGACCGCCTCAACGGGGTATTTGCCCATTGCGGTCTCGCCCGAAAGCATCGTTGCCGAGGTTCCGTCGTAAATAGCGTTTGCAACGTCGGTTATTTCCGCACGCGTCGGACGGGGATTCTGCGTCATACTTTCAAGCATCTGCGTTGCGGTAATGACCTGCTTGCCCGCATTGTAGCACTTTGAGATAAGCTGCTTCTGAAGGATCGGAATGTTCTCCATCGGCACCTCGGCGCCGAGGTCGCCTCTTGCGACCATGATTCCGTCAGCCTCGTTTAAGATCTCGTCGATATTTTCAACGCCCGCGCTGTTCTCGATCTTCGCGATAATTCTTATATCGCCGCAACCGAGGCGCTCAAGCTCATCTCTCATCGATCTTATATCCTCAGCACTCTGCGTAAAGGAAGCGGCGATGAAGTCAAAGCCCTCTTTCACACCAAAAGCAAGGTCACCCTTGTCCTTTTCGGAAAGGAAGGGCATCGAAAGCTTAATTCCGGGAACGTTTATGCCTTTTTTATCGGAGAGTTTTCCGCCGTTAAGAACGGTCGTCTTTATCTCAGTTTCGTTCACGTTATCGACACGAAGCTCAATAAGTCCGTCGTCGACAAGGATACGGCTACCGACGGTAACGTCGTGCCAAAGCCCCGTATAGGTTATGCTGACGCCCTTTTCGTCGCCCTCACGGTCGTCAAGATACAGGCAGAAGCTGTCGCCCGTTTTAAGGATCGCGCTTCCGTCTCTGAACTTCTTAAGACGAACCTCAGGCCCCTTTGTATCGAGCAGAAGCGCAGTATAGGTTCCGAGCTCCTTACGGAGCTTTTTGATAATATCGACCTTTTTCTTATGCTCGTGATGCTCGCCGTGCGAGAAGTTTATTCTCGCGACGTCCATTCCGGATAATATCAGCTCTCTTATTACTTCCTCGGTCTCGGACGCAGGTCCGAGTGTGCAGATTATTTTTGTCTTTCTCATTTTTGCCTCACAGGGTTTCAATTACGTTGCAGTTAAATTTCTCGGTCACGATCTCAGGATCGGAGTCCATTATCATCTTTTCAAGCTTGTCAAGCACGGGATTCTCGGTATAGAAATGTCCGAGCGCCTCCATGCTCATTCCGTATACGGAAGCATCGGTCATATCGTTATAGCTGAGCCGTCCGCTTATGTAAAGATCGGCACCCGCTTCGTGTGCTGCAGATATGTAATGCTCGCCGTCACCGCCTACAACGGCAACGCGCGTAACTATCTTATCAAAAAGTACCGCCTCGACTTTGGTCGCACCCAAAGCCGCCTTTGCCTTGAGAACAAATTCGCGGTCAGTCGTCTTTTGAACGTTTCCGATAACGCCGAGTCCGTCGTCGCCGAATCGTTCGGTATCCTTAAGTCCGAGAATTTCGGCAAGCGCGGTATTTACTCCCCCTTCAACAGCGTCAAGACGCGTATGGAACGAGAAGACCGATATATCGTTCTTGATCGCGGTCATAAATCTGTTATCAGAAACCGTCTTTATTGGACGGAAAATAAGCGGATGATGCGTAACGATAAGATCAAATCCGTTCTTCGCCGCATATTCAACGGCGCCTGATGTCGCGTCAAGCGACAAAAGCACCTTTTTTACTTCCTTATTTCCGTTCGGCAAGCACATAACTCCGTCGTTATCCCAGGAGCATGAAAGCTCGCGCGGTATTAAATTTTCAAGCGAACGGTAAAGCTCAGTAACAGTCATCTTTTTTCTCCGTTAATATTTCTCTTATCTCTTTTATAAGCTCTTCTTCATGTGAGCAGTCTGCGCCGCCGCGCTTCTTGCCATCGTAAATAGAAGACAAAACCTCAAGCTTGTTTTTCGCCATAGCGTAAAAAGCTTCGTTTTCGTTTCGAACGCCTACCTTTCCGAGAAGAAGCTCGGAAAGCGAAAGCTTGTATTTTTCACCGATATATCGGCAGGAAATCACAGTATAATATTTGCCCTCAAAAACGGTGTTCTCGCAAAGTATCTCAAAGCCGTTTTCGCATAGATACCTGCGAAGCTCCTCGCCACGTGTCATCGGCTGAAGAATGAGGCGAACGTCGGGATCTTTTACGTCGGGGCAAGCGTCGATTATCGACGCGATAAGCTCACCGCCCATTCCTGCAATACTGATATCGCATGGCGGAATAACGTCAACGCTCTTCATCCCGTCGGATAAGCACAGACGGCACTTGCCGCCAACGCCGAAAGCTTTAACAGTCTCCTCCGCCTTTGAAAGCGGACCGCGTGCAACGTCGCAAATATATGCAAAGGGTATCTTGCCGTCAAGAATAAGCGACACAGGGAGATACGCATGGTCACTTCCGATATCGTAAAGCGTCACGCCGTCACGAATCAGCGAAGCAACGGCAGATAAACGCGCGTCAAGGTTTATACTCGTCATATCAAAAATTAATGGCTGTAACCAAATAGGTCACAGCCATCGCTCACTTTGTGCTCAAATAATCGTTGATCTTGGTGATGAGCGCATCAGCATCGGTGCCGTGTACCATGCAGGCAGCTTCTATGCTTTCGCCTCTCGATGCGGGGCAGCCGAGACAGTGCATACCGATCTCAAAGAAGAACTGCGCAGTTCCGGCATCAAAGTCAAGAACGTCGCCGATGATCGAATCTTTTGTTACTACCATTGACAGAAATCCTCCGTTTTGTTATAATACTAATAAAATCATATCCATTATAGCAAAGTATCATACGTTTGTCAATGATTTTGAGCTATAAAATGCAGAAAGAAGGAAAATAAAATGTGTCTTTTTTGTAAGATAGTAGCGGGCGAGATCCCGTCGAATAAGGTTTATGAGGACGATAAGATCCTCGCGTTCCGCGATATTGCTCCGCAGGCGCCGACACACATTCTCGTCATCCCGAAAACCCATATTCCCTCACTCGACGGAGTGAATGAGGATAACGCAGAGATCGTAGCGCACATCTTCAAAACCATCCCGAAAATAGCGGCAGAAGAGGGCTTAACGAACGGCTACCGCCTCGTATCAAACTGCGGCCCCGACGCTTGCCAAAGCGTCCCCCACCTTCATTTCCATATCCTCGGCGGCACGAAGCTCGCAGGAGAAATGGCGTAAAAAGCATAACGGACGAAGCAAAATCGCTTCGTCCGTTTTTATGTAAATGAAATCCCCGCCATAGTGGCGGGGTTCAAAAAAGGTTAACCGATGAACGGGTGGGAAACGAAAATTAAGCGCAGGATGCCTTTTGTGTGAAAGGCTCCCTTGTGCAAAGGGAGCTGTCACCGAAGGTG
>JAZQGR010000018.1:0-3658 GCA_045540115.1 Eubacteriales bacterium | reverse complement strand
GTCGTCAAAATCAAATTCGATTGTGACGGAAAGCGTCATATCATTTACGCTCAGACGGGGACGGTCCTGATCGATGAGAATGAAGCGGAACAGGAGGCGGAGAAATGAGCAGAGAAGATTTTAACATCGGAGAATATATTGTTTATGTGAACGGCGAGAAGTACGAGCTCGGAAGGATTAAGAGCCTCCAAGACGACGGAGCTTTCGTCGCATATCATGAAGGCGAGACAGGAGCCAAAACTCCCTATGATCTTATGCACAAACTAATTAACTCATACGCGATTAAAGAAACTTCGCTCGGAGGAGACTTTTTCAAAACTGAGGGAGCTGATTGTCCCTGGAGGTGATAAGAATGATTAAAAGAAAAATCAAAATCTTAATAATCATGATCAAGTGTATTTTTCACATTGACGGCTGGGAATGGTTTTCTCCGTGGGTTCGGGAGCAAATGGAACGCGATCCCGATTTGTGGAGGTGATCGGAATGAGTAAGATCTTAATTGTTATCGGTCTGATCCTGACGCTGGTCGTTACGCTGCCGATTCTGATCCTGTTGATTCTGACCGAGGCGGCGCTGATCTATAGAGACCGGAGGGAACGTCCTGACGCGGATCCTCCGAGTAAAGACGAATGGAGGTTAATGTAATGGCAAGGGTTTATATTTCAAATATGGATAAGCTACCGGAGGATTGTCGTAATTATAAAACAGGCGAAGAGTGTCCGATGTGTCATGACGCGGCTTGTGTAGCTCACGGAGACCGGAGGGAATTGCCGGACTTTTATAATCAAAGAGGCAGACGACCGGATTGTCCGCTTCATGAGAAACGGCAGCCGAATCCGTTCGACTCGGTGGTCGCGCTGTTGCTCGACTTTGATCTCGGTTCGGAATGGGGCGGAGACGTTCGGGAGCTGGCTCAATATATTTGTGATATGTTTAAGGACGGCGCTTATGATTGAGGTTTATACTTCTCCGGAGCAAGTGATCCGGATATTCGTCTATATCATTATCGGGATCGGTGCTCTCGGTATTTGTACGGTGTTATATGATTTTATCAGCTGGATCCGGAGGCGACGGAATGATTAGTTTTATTATCGGGCTTGTGCTCGGAACATGGTTCGGTTTTTTTATGGCTGCGGTGTTGGCAGCTTCGAGAAGAGATTAGTAAGATGACGGCGAAGGAATTTCTAAAGCAATACGAAGAGGCTGAGCGTCTCGTTCGTATATGTAAAACTGAATACGAAAAAGAGTTAGATCTGATCGACTCGATACGTTCACCGCTCGGAGGCGATGGCGTTCCGAGTTCCAGCGGAATAAGTAAGACGACCGAGAACAAGGCGATCCGGCTTGCTGGTAAAGCTGAGGCGCTGAAAGAGGCGGAGACCGAAGCGCTTCGGATCAGACAAAAGGTATACAACGTTATCAGCTCGATACCAGGAGACGCGGGATCCGTCCTGTATGAGAAATATATCAATCTGAAATCGTGGGGCGAAGTGGCTGAGGCGGTCGGATATTCAAAGAGACATATACAAAGAATTCATCAGGACGCGCTCGATCAGGTTCAATATGTCATTGAATGTCACTCTTGAAGGTGTTATTTTGGTATTGGGAAGGTTCACACAGAACCGAACCGGCGAATCACCAGCCGGAGCGATCCGGCGTCTTGATCAGGCGGGCGCGTTACCTGGGTTCGACTCCCGGGCTGATCTACTGCCCATTGGTTATTACTATAAAAGGACCGGAGCAATCCGGTCTTTTGCATTAGGGGGACAAATGCGAAAGTACGACATTGTTTATATCCTCAAAGATAACGCTCCATCTGAGGAGCTGCGGTTTTCTCTGAGGAGTATCGAGGCAAACATGGACCACGGTAAAGTGTGGTTCTATTGCGGCTGTCCGGATGGGTTTGCTCCGGACGAACACGTCGCGCAAGTTCAAAAGGGCTCGACGAAGTGGGAACGAGTTCGGAGCAGCTTGCTTGAGATCTGTAAGAACGACAAGATCTCAAAACAGTTTTGGTTATTCAACGACGACTTTTATGTTATGCAGCCTATGCAATCCGCAAAGAATTATCATCGCGGGTTATTGGATGATCATATTAAAGATATTGAGCGCCGTCATTGCGGAGGGTCAACAGCATATACAAACAATCTCCGAAGGTGTGAGCAGCAGCTGAGAGACGCGGGGCTTACAACATTAGATTATGCGATTCATATTCCGATGTTAGTAGATCGAGCGAAAGCACTCGAAGCGCTGCGAATGTTTCCGCGCTGTCCGATGTTCCGGAGCATATACGGAAACTATGCGAAGATCGGCGGCGACTTTATTGTCGATTGTAAGACGACGGACTCCGAGCGGACAATCAATCCGGAGGATCCGTTTTTTAGTACGAGCAATAGAGCGTTTGCTGGAAAAGTACGCGAGCAGATGGAGAAGCTGTTTCCTGATCCGTGTAGATATGAAACAAAATAATTATGATTACTGTAATTGTACCGTATAGGAACGCCGAGCTTTATCTCGGTCGCTGCCTTAAATCGTTACACGATCAAGACGGAGATTTCGAGTTTCTACTCGTGAACGACAGAAGCGAGGACGGCGGTCCGGAAATCGCTGCGTCATATGAGAATGAGGACGGACGGTTTAAGCTCCTGGATAATGAACGAGGACCCGGAGTCTCCGGAGCAAGGAACACCGGGCTCGACCATGCAGCCGGGGAATGGATTACGTTTCTCGACTCTGACGACGAATTTCTTCCGGGTGCGTATAAGATATTGACGTCCGTTCTGAAACAAGATGCAAACGTTTACCAATTCAATCATATGCGATGGATTGCGAGAAAGAATCGAGAGATCCATAAATATCAAAACAATCGCGGGATTTATACGAGCGCGAAACTTCCGGAGGCGTGGTTCGGAGTATGGAACAAATTATTCCGGGGCGAGTTCGTGAAGGATATTCGTTTCGATGAGCGGACGCAATACGGCGAGGATGGTTTGTTTATTCTCGAGTGTTTGGCTAAGGACGACAGAATCATTCACGCGGGTTTTAAGAAGCGCGTTTGTAAACATAATCTCGAGAATAAGGAAAGTCTCTCACACATAAAGACCGGCGGCGATCTTTTGAAACAAGTTCACTTATATGAGGAGTTCATGCTGAGACAAAACAATCCGCAGATCCGGCTCGCGGTTTGTAATGAGATCTCAATACTTTGGGCTCATAAGAGAATGAAGGACGCTTTCGGCGAAGGGGGATCGTAATGGCTAAGCCGTTCGCTCGAAAGTTTTACAGCTCGAAGGCGTGGCAAGATTGCCGCAACGAATACATGAAGCGAGCTCATCACTTATGTGAGAATTGTCTCCGCAAAGGAATCTATAAACCGGCGGAGATAGTTCACCATGTTATCGAGCTGGATCCGATCACGATCGAGAATCCTGAGATCGCTCTCAACTTTGATAACCTCGAGGCTGTATGTCGTGAGTGTCATAACGAATACCATGAGAACCGTGGACGATGGGCGGAGGTGAACCGGAAGAGGCGGGAGCAAAGAGATCAATCGAATAGGTATGTCATTGGTCCGGACGGAAAAATTTTTTCAAAATAATTTTTCGAAAAAAATTTTTGATCCCCCCCTGGTCGCTCCGAAATGCTGAAAACTATAGAC
>JAZQGR010000017.1:0-6899 GCA_045540115.1 Eubacteriales bacterium | reverse complement strand
CCAATTCCAAGGCGTGAGATGACCTCCGCATCTGTCACGTCGGCACACTTGCACACGGGCAGATATGCCGCCGCATCGTTGACGATCCTTTCCTCTGTATCGACTGCAATGACCTCCATACCGTTCTCTACAAGCTCACGTGCAACGGCTGTTCCGTATCTTCCAAGTCCAAAGACTGCGTACGTTTTCTTTGCTTTCATAATCTTCTCCTTATCCTATACTAATATCTTCCGTCGGCTCGGAAATGACGTTTTGACTTTCGTTTTTGCTGCCAAGCGCTACCGCAAGTGAAATGGGACCGACTCTGCCGAAATACATCGTTACGATGATAATAAGCTTTCCAAAGGTATTCAGCGTTGCCGTCAGATTTCGTGAAAGACCGACGGTTGCAGTGGCGCTGACCGTTTCATAGACCGCATCAATGACGGAAGCGTTACTCGTTGCCATCAAAAGCACAGTTGAAGCGGCGAAGATCGTAAGAAAGGTTACAGCCACGGCAACTGCCTTTTTCAGCGAACCCTCGGAAATACGACGCCCGAACAGAGTTGCGCTGTTTTTATTGCGGATAGTAGCAAATGCCGAGCAGATTAGAACGGCAACGGTTACTGTTTTCATGCCGCCTGCCGTGCCTACGGGCGAACCGCCGATCAGCATCAAGATAATAGATACGGCAGCGGAGGCGTTCGTCAGATTCTCTTGCGGAACAGAGGCAAAGCCTGCGGTTCTCGTTGTAACCGATTGGAAAAAGGACACCTGAATTTTATCAAAGAGAGACATCTCTCCAATGGTCAAGGGATTTGCATATTCAAAAATAAGAATGAGAATTGCACCGACAAGAATGAGTCCTGCGGTAACGGTAATGGCAATCTTTGAGTGCAAGGTCAGATGTCTGAATATCTTACGGCTCTTTGGCGAACGGCTCTTGATCACACGAAGCACGTCCCACCATACGATATATCCAAGACCGCCGAGAATGATTAGTGCGGAGGTAACGATATTGATCAAGGGATTGGTGGCGTAATTGCAAAGGCTGTTTTCCGCGATAATATCAATGCCTGCGTTACAAAAGGCGGAAACCGAATTGAATACCGATATCCAAATGCCCCTTGCACCAAACTCGGGGATAAAGACGAGCATATACAGAACAGCACCTATCCCTTCGATGATCAGCGTGCCGAACAGCACGTTCTTAACGAATTTCGCCAGCCCCGACATCGTATTGAGATTGAAGGCATCCTGAATCAGCAAACGGTCGCCGATGCCCATTTTTCTGTTGAGAAGAAGCATCAGTCCCGACATAATGGTGATGATACCAAGACCGCCGATCTGTATGAGAAGCAGAATGACGATCTGCCCGAACACGCTCCATGTGGATACCGTGGGAAGCGTAACAAGCCCCGTCACGCAGGTGGAGGTGGTTGCCGTGAAAAGTGCATCGAGATAAGGCACGGCTTCACCGCTTGCGGAGCTTATAGGTAATGCCAAAAGTCCGCTTCCCACAAGTATGGTCACGAGAAAACTGAGCAATATAATTTGCGTGGTTGAGAGTGAAAATTTCTTTTTTCGAACCATAAGTTTTTCCTCTAAATAGCATAAAGGAACCAACGTCCTCTGCAGTCAGCTGGTTCCTCATTTAACAACTCTGTTTATTATATCACATTATACCGTTTCTGTCAATACTCCGAAATGGAGCGTCGCGTATCAAATTAATATTTTTAACTGTGATCTCAATACAAAATCAAGACCGATTGCCTATCCTTAAGAAAAGAGCAAAACAGGCAAAAAATGAGGCAATTTTGGAAAACTGTTAGGAAACTGAAAGGCAGAATAGCCATATCTCTTTATAACGTAAAAAGATTGCAGAAATACGATGATTCTCAGCATGATTGGTTTGACCGGAAAAAGAATTTGTTGTATAATGATAATGAAAAATGCAGAAAAAACAAGAAAGGAGTGTGAAAGATGTCCTCATACAGTGAGCTGATAAAAAACTTTGAGAAAATCAGAGCATATATGCGCGATTTCTACGTGTATGGCTTCAAAAGTCGCGACGATTATCAGAGCAAGAGTGCGCGTTCCTATGATGACGAGCGCCGCCGTCTGGAAAGCTGGCTTGGCGACCATATGAGCTTTGTTCGCACTCCCGAAGGTAAAAACGTGTTTATCTCTATCGATAGCCGAACGATCAGACATAATCCGCTATACAACGCCCTGAAAGCAAAGAGCTTTACCGACGGCGACATCACGTTGCATTTCATCATCTTTGACATTCTCCACGATCCGTCTGTTAAGCGTACTATTTCAGAGCTTCTCGCAGAAATTGATGGAAAATATCTGTCAGGCTTTGAAAGTCCTATGATGTTCGATGAGTCCACCGTTCGCAAAAAGCTCAAGGAATACTGCGAAGCCGGAATTATCGTGGCAGAAAAAGAAGGTCGAAAGGCATATTATCGCAGAGCCGATAATACTGACATTTCCGACCTTAACGATGTTCTTCATTACTTCTCGGAGGTTGCTCCCTGCGGAGCGATTGGCTCCTTTATCCTCGATAAGGATGAAAACGATACCGATTCCTTTACCTTTAAGCATCATTATATTACCTCTGCCATTGATAGCGGTGTGCTTGCCTCCCTGTTTACGGCAATGAGAGAAAAACGTGCCGTGACGGTGTCGAATATGAGCCGCCGCAGCGACCTTCCGAGGAAGAACAGGATCATTCCTCTGCGAGTGTTAATCAGCGTGCAGAGTGGCAGGCAGCATCTGCTGGCATATCTTCCTGAATACGACCACTTTCAAACTTATAGAGTTGACTATCTGTCAAACGTTAAGCTTGAAGAACAAACTCCTCGTTTTGATGAGCTTCGCACAGAGCTCGACCGTATGCAAAGCAAAATGTGGGGAGTCAGCGTCAAGCGCAACAAATGGGGTGTGGAGCACCTTGAACACGTAGAATTTACGGTCAAGGTGGAAGA
The DNA here is from genome assembly GCA_045540115.1 of Eubacteriales bacterium. GTDB lineage: Bacteria > Bacillota > Clostridia > Oscillospirales > CAG-272 > Colimorpha_A. The sequence continues at coordinate 3,927 of JAZQGR010000017.1, read as the reverse complement.
CAATGAGGAATATATCGTCAGGCGTCTTGAACGTGAAAAGCGTGTCGGAAAGGTGGAAAGGCTCGATGATAACACCTACCGTTTTTCTGCTGACGTATACGATTCCAGCGAGATGATCCCTTGGATCAGAACCTTTATTTGCCGTATTGTTCAGATGAATTTTTCTAATAGAACACAAGAAAACAAATTCAAAGAAGATCTTGATGAAATGTATCGGATGTACGGTGTTGGCGAGGAGGTGAACAAATGATATTCAGCGAGCTTTACTCTGTATATTACAACGCGGTTGCCGCTATTATTTCGGGCATCATTGACGGTGAGCATTCCGAAAAGGAATTACAAAAGATCGTAGCCGAGCGTGCATTCGGTGAGAGTGTATTGACGATCATGCCCTCCCTCAAAACCGAGAAATGGCAGCTTGTGCACTCCGACATGACCACCTTGCTTGAACACAAGCCGACCATGCCGCTGACCACACTTCAAAAGAGGTGGTTGAAGGCGATTTCACTTGACCCGCGTGTTAAATTATTCGGCGTGGAATTTCCCAATCTTGACGGCGTGGAGCCGCTTTTCACCTCTGCGGATTATCACGTCTACGATAAATACGGCGACGGAGACCCCTTTGAGGATGAGGAATACATAAGACAGTTTAAGGTCATTTTAGAAGTGATCCGCAACGACTCGCAGATCAAGTTTGAAATGGTCAATCGCAAGGGCAACACGATGTTCGTCAGATGCCGTCCCGTGCGCCTTGAGTACTCCGAAAAAGACGATAAATTCAGACTCATAACGGCGGGATGGCGCGCGGTATCTACGGTTAATCTTTCTAAAATAAAAAACTGTGTTCATTACGAAGGACAAAAACCTCTTGATCATTATGAGTGGAATAAAAAGCAAGAAACCTTAACCGTCATGGTTCGGGATGAGCGAAATGCGCTTGAACGGTTCATGCTTCATTTTGCCCATTTTGAGAAGCAAGCCGAGAAGCTTGACAAAAATACATACCTTGTAAAAATTAAATATGCACACGATGATGAACCCGAGATGGTGATCAGAATTCTTTCCTTCGGACCGATGGTAGAGGTTATCGGATCGGAATCCTTTAAAAATTTAGTCATCGAAAAGCTGAAAAAACAGAAAAACTGCGGACTCAAATGAGAGTTCGCAGCTTTTTTTCCGTGAAAAAGGCGGAAAAAGGTGGTAAAATGATCTCACGAAAGGCGCACACAGCAAAAAACAGTATTTAACGAAGGAATTTGGATTCTTTTAGTGTCGGGTTCATAGCCCGGATGTATATGCGCCTTGAAAAAAGATGCCGACAGCAATCGTTACATATCATTTGCCCCTTAGGAGCAGTTGTTCTTTGTAAGCAACCACGGACGGAGTGAAAGGCTTCGTATGGTAAAAACGGCATCTTGTAAAAGGCGCAGGCAGCAACCTTTTGCAGTAGCCTGCTAAGCTATATCGCACTGTGCATTTGTACAGATAAGTCATCTAAAGGGACTCGTATCCCACAGACTTGACTTTCTATACTGTGCGCTTTGCGTGTAAAAATGCGCCTTGTGTTTGGGTATAATGCTCCTCCTGCCACGACACAGTAAGCGGTGGCAAGCTGGCATATGAAGTGTATTAGACGCCAACAGCAAACATCAAACTATGAATGCCGATGCAAGGTTTCACCCTTCTCGGAGGTAAAGCACTGGAACGGCGTCTCGTCTATGGGTATGGCAAGCAAAGAAAACTTTCAGAAGCTCATTGTTCAAAGCTATTCTTTGAAATACTGCCACTACTCAAAACTCCCCTTAAGACATAAACAGCAATTGATCCTATTTTTAGTTCTGAAAATATATTTAAGGTGTGTCTTGTAGAAATGGGGAGAAAAACTAATAAAGGCGTAAACAGCGATAAGAAAAGTCCTGAATAGGCAAGGAGAAATCCGACCCTTATCAAAAAAATGCGCCTTGTATACGCCTTTGCAGCTCAGTTGGTAGAGCGAGGGACTGAAGATCCCTGCGTCGCAGGTTCGATTCCTGCCGGAGGCATCAAAAGGCATGTACAGCAATTGCGATTAGCTAAGTGGTATAGCAGAGGACTGAAAATCCTCGTGTCGCGAGTTCGACTCTCGCATCAAATGGTGCCTTGTCATTATAAAAAATTATCACGAAAAGGAGTGAGTTTCATGTTGAATTTTCTTAAACAGGAAGCAAACAAGACCGTAACCGAAAACGGTGCGGCAACCTACATTACAACAAAGTCCGACTGCCTCGACCTGTTCGCAACCATCGGTGCTTTGCGCCGTGAGAGCGATAGTGAGATCGTAACGCGATTTGCACGTGCATATAGTGAAAACAGAGATATAGCCATGAAGCTCCTGTTTTTCGCACGTGATATCAGAGGCGGTCTGGGAGAACGTCGAGTATTCAAGGTTATTCTTAATTGGCTGGCAAACAACGAGCCTGAATCAGTGCGCAAAAACCTTGCATACGTAGCGGAATACGGACGTTACGATGACCTTCTTTGCCTTATGAATACTGCCTGCGAGAAGGACATGTTTAATGTTCTGAAGGCTCAGTTCGAAGCTGACAACGAGGCTTTAAAAAATGGCGGCGAGGTTTCTCTGCTTGCAAAGTGGCTTCCTTCTGTCAATGCATCCAGTACAGAAACTGTGCTGTATGCAAAGAAGATCGCAAGGCATTTCGGAATGAACGATGCAAGCTATCGAAAGGCTCTTACTACTCTTCGCGCACACATTCGTATCATCGAGAATAACCTCCGCGAGAAGGACTATACCTTCGATTATTCAAAGCAACCCTCTAAGGCTATGTATAAATACCGTAAGGCATTTATACGAAATGATGGTGAGCGTTACAGTCAGTATCTTGACAAAGTATCGACCGGAGAAACGAAGCTCCATGCAAGCACACTTATGCCCTACGAAATAATCACCCCATTCTTCCGTAGGAACGTAGGTGATGAAGAGAGAAAGGCTATTAATACAACTTGGATTTCGCAAGAGGACTTTGGGGACACTGAAAATGCCATTGCTGTCATTGATGGTTCCGGCTCAATGTACGGCGGATCCGTTCCCATTCCCGCAACCGTTGCACTTTCTCTCGGTATTTACTTTGCCGAGAGAAACAAGGGCGCTTTCAAAAATCACTTTATCACGTTTTCCGAAAAGCCTCAGCTTGTTGAAATTAAGGGTGAGGATATTCTTGATAAGGTGCGTTACTGCCACAACTTTAACGAGGTTGCGAACACTAACATCCAAAAGGTATTTGAGTTGATCCTCAACGCAGCAAAGAAGAATTCCGTTCCTCAAGATGAGCTTCCAAAGAAGTTGTATATCATATCGGATATGGAATTCGACTATTGTACCAAGGATGCCTCTCTTACCAATTTCGAGTATGCAAGAAAGATCTATGCCGAAGCAGGCTATGCTCTTCCTGAAATCGTTTTCTGGAACGTGGCAAGTCGCACAAGACAACAGCCCGTTACCATGAACGAACAGGGTGTGGCTCTCGTGTCCGGATGTACACCTCGTCTCTTCTCAATGGTGGCAAGCGGTACGATGAATCCTTACACATTTATGCTTGAGGTCATCGAGAGCGAAAGATACGCTAAAATTGTAGCGTAAGTAATTAGGGGGTGTGACAAGCACTCCCTTTGTGTTTTTAGAAAGGATATTGACATGATAGAGATTATAGGAACTTTTAACACCGCAAAGTGCTTTGCAACAACTCTTGATGATGTAGCGCGTGAGCAGATCAAGGCGGTATGCGATACCGAGGCATTTTCGTCCTCGAAGATAAGAATTATGCCCGACGTTCACGCGGGCAAGGGTTGTACCATCGGTACAACTATGACCATCACCGACAAGATCGTTCCCTCGATGGTCGGTGTGGATATCGGTTGCGGAATGTACAC
>JAZQGR010000016.1:0-6012 GCA_045540115.1 Eubacteriales bacterium | reverse complement strand
ATCGACTTCACCGCCGTTTATATACAGATTGTAGTAAAACTCGCCGATCTTCTTCCACTGTTCGGCGGCGAGATTTTTCTCCGTGTTGATTTTGGAATTGAGCTTGCTGATTTCGATTGCATCACCGGTCTTGTCGCCGATGTTTTTTGCGAAATCACCGATCTTATCAAAGAATGCCATGTGTAAATCCTCCTGTTTCTGTTTGTTTTGGTGTGGGAGCAATCCTGGTCATGCTGTCAGCCTACATCTTTTTCTCCTCTTATTTTCCTTGCACATTCGCGGCAGAGTCCCTCCAATTCGTGGTAGCAATCTTCACATACACGCTTTCCGCAGGCGGGACAGCGATTGAATTGGAGCAGAACCTCCTTGTTGGCACGCTCATACGCACGGTCATGATCGTGCAGCCAGAGCAGCTCTCTCGCCCTGCGTTCAGACTTCGAGATGAAGAATTTGGCTTTGAAGGGCGGTTTATAGGGATATGTGATCTCCTTGACCGCTTTGCCGCAGATGTCGCAAAAGAAGGTAAATCTGAAGGTTTCAAGCGTTGAGCCATCCTCAAATTTTTTGGTTACAGGCTCTAACATTCTCCCGCCTCCTTTCCTGAAGCCGTCATTGTTTTTTCGTGCAGCTACAGTATACAGGAAAATTTTCATCTTGTGACCCTCCCTGTGGTAGGGAAAATGGGGGGGAATCCTCAATTTTTTTACAAAAAAGGGGGATGGAGGGTGGGTACGGCCGAAAATTCCATAATATGACAAAAAGCAGTCGATTTCTCGACTGCTTTTCATCAAGCGGCGGTTATTCGTTTTTGTTCATCTTGGCGGAGATCAGGTCAAACATTTCTCCTTTGTTTGAAACGCCGAGCTTGCCGTAAACCTTTCTCGTGTATTCCTTCACGGTGTTGACGGTAATGCCGAGATAGTAGGCGATCTCGCTTTGTTTTTTACCCTTGAGCAGCTCACGGAATACGTCAAGCTCACGGTCGGTAAAGATGTGTGTCTCCGTTGTATCCTGTATGATACGGTCGATCTCCTCGTCCGTATATCGCGTCTTGACGATGATGGGAGACGCCTGGGGTTCTTCGGTGGGCTGTACCACGGCTTCGAAGGCTGATGCAGCCGCAGCATTTCTTCTGTGTGAGATCACAAACCATGCCGCACCAGCTATGATGAGGACAACGGCGGAGGCGATCAGCACAATGGGAAGTGCGGACACTTTATTTCGGTAATACGCATAGTAGGTCACATTTTCTGCACGCAAAAGGGGTTCACCGTCCGCAATGGGCTCGCCTCCGCCGTCCGGCATGGTAAACCAGCCGACAAAGACCTGTCCGTTTTTATCCAGCGGTTCGGGGAATGCCGGCGGAGCGCCGTATGCACAGCTGACTTTATTCTGCATTTCGCCTGATACAAACGTGACCTCGTAGGTATTCGGTGTCCAGACGGCACACAGATCGATGAATTCCGAACCACCGCCCACATAGACAGTCGAATCGTGCTCCCAATCGCATCCGTCCTCATACTGCCAGCAGTCAAACGTGCAGCCTGTCTTTTCATATTCGGGAAGGAGCGGCTGCTCGCCGTATCCCACGGTGACGGTATGCTTCACTTCGCCGTCCACAAGAAAACGGTAGGTTGTATCGGAATGTGCGTTATTGCCGACAAGGAAGCGGCCATGCCGGTTGTCAAAGCGATCACCGGCCACCCCCTCCAGCACGGCGGAGTCAAGCTCGATGCTTCCATCCAGATGCTCGTACGGATCACCTGTATGAAGTACATCGGTCGCATAGCAATACCGATTGTCATCGGACGGCATCGCCTCTCCGCGGTCTTCGCCGTGAAGGGCGCATCCGAACAGGGACAGACGCTGGGCATCATATTCCTTCATAGCAGGTGTGTTGCCTGACAAGGTGGAAAGAATAAGGAAGGTCTTGCCGAGCCCTCCGCCGCCAAGCACTGCTTCATTTTCGGATATGTAAAGCGCGCCGCCGTCCGCTGCCGTATTGTTCGCAAGTGTGCCGTTGACGATTGTAACGAGATTGTTGCCGTTATTCTCATTCCAGATACCGCCGCCGTTTTCTCTTGCGATATTGCACGATATCACACATCCGTCAAGATCGCTTTCGGTATAGGAAAGAGCCACACCGCCGCCGTTTCGCGCTTCATTATCCGTTACATAGCAATTTTTCATCGTAAGCGTTCCGCGTCCCACATAGATACCGCCGCCCTTTGTCAGCGTATCGGGGTAGAAATCCTCAAAGCGGTTTCCGGTGATCCGACAGTTCTCCAGCGTGAGTGCTGTCTGATCCGCCCATATTGCACCGCCATAGCCGGCAACATTGCGGGACAGCTCACAGTTTTTCATGGATAAAAAGATGTTGCCTGCCCCGGACAAATAGATTGCGCCGCCGTAGCCGCCCGCATTGGAATTCAAGGAACAGTCCTCAAAGGAAACGGACAGTCGGTATCCCTTGCTGTCGGCAGATGAGTATATGCCGTAAACGGCGCCGCCGTTTGCCATACTGTAGCCCGAAAAATCACAGCGAACAAACGCGGCATCGATACAGCGGGAGAAAAACACCGCCGGACGAACCTTGGTCGCGGTCATGATCTGCTTTCCCGTAAAGTCAATGCTGTCAATATCATTCACACCCGAAAATGTGATATCTTCAAAGCGGATACTTATGACATCCTGCTCGGATGCGCCGCCCATCACGGCAAACGCACCGCCCGAAAAGACCGCAGGCGTGTCCTTTCCGCTTTTGACCGTCACACCCTTTGAAAGTGTCATACCCATCGGTGAGTAAGCAAATTCAATATCTCCGACAAGAATCGTATCTCCCTCTTTGGCGTTATGAAGTGCTTCCTTCAGTTCTGCTTCGGTGGTGATCAGATCAGGCTCGGCGGCAGAAACACATACGCTGACTGCACCGAGGATCAGCATAATCATGAAAAATACGGAAATCGCGTGTGATATAAGCTTTCTGTGATTCATTCCGAATCCACCTCCTCAAAGTCTATCCCTTTTTCCCGACAGAACGCATAAAATCTGCCGAGAGTCTTCATCCGGGGCTCACGGTCTTCGTTCTCCCATCGGCTTACCGTCGGCAAAGATACGCCGATTGCGTTCGCAAGCTCGGTCTGTGAAAGACCAAGCTTCATGCGGACAAATTTAACAGCATCGCTGAACTTCAGTTCCTTAATATTCATTTGCTCTCCTTACTTGCACACTTAATCACTATTATTCGTATTATATCACATTTCATCTCTTTTTTCAATAGGTGAGGGAGTATTTCTTTGAAAAATATACAGCATTAGGACGGTTAGGAATTTCGGCGCGTGACTGTTTTGCTATCTCAAAATAGATTGTTGTGAAATTCGTAATTATCTTCACCGCAGAAAATCATCATTTTACAAGTTCGTGCTTATCAGTATAGTGAATACGGTACACGAAAATGTGGGTGTATCTATCTTTCCGTGTGTTCTCACGCTTTTTCGTTAAGTGAAATATGCCCCTTTTCGTACAGGACATCGTATGAGATAAAATTATCGGCTGTATCCGCCTTTTTTGCAGATACAGCCGATATTGCCCTTTTCAATCTAAAGGTTTATACTCCGTTGCAGTTTTCAGATTTGTTTCGGGATCGCCGTTCAAAATTAGTTTGGCATATTCAAGCGGCGCATTGTAGATCAGATAATCAAGTTCTGATCGTTCGTACATATTACGGGCAACCTCGTTCTCCGCTGCGATAGTGTCAATCGCAATCATGCTGCCATCGGTAAATTTCAGCTCCACACAGCAGTTATCGAAGTTATATTCGCAGGATATAAGGCGTTTCATGGGTTTTACCTCCAAAATTTGGTGTTATGGAAGTAATGTAAGCGTGGGTTTTGGTGTGGTATCTTTAAGTTTGGGAAACCCCCATTTCCCACTTTGAAACAGCCTGCGCGGAGATATTCAGCGATGTTGCTAACTGTTCTTGGGTGAGATTTATTGCTTTGCGTAACTCTCGGATTTTAATTCCTATATTCATCACGTTTTCTCCTTGATTTCATATTTAAGGCGCCTTCTGTAATTAAATTATATCATATCTGCTGAATATTATCAAGCATCCGTTTTTTTAGTTTTTTCAACCGTCGGTTGTTGCGGTTGAATTCTTTTGGCTAATTTATAGCTCAGCTTTTTTATTTGTGCAGTAAGGCACAACATCATTTCGAGCAACGTGAGAACATCATTTCTCATTTGTTCGGCACAAATGAACGAGGTTACGCTTCGCGCAAACAGAATGCTATATTTTGTATCCTAACACAAAAGTCCTTGAATTTCAAGGACTATTTTGTTTTTCGGGGTAAAAATCCTCGTTATTTTCTCTTTCTTGAATTAAATGCCTTGATCGTCGCGTAAATGAAAACATTGATTTCGGTCAATAGATCACTTTTCGGTTGAAAAATATCATTCGTAAATTGCTTGATTTAAATTGTACCTTGTGTTATAATATAAACAAATAACCAATGGGGGAAGAAAATGGAACTTCAAATTTCGGAAAACATAAAAAAATTTCGTATATTAAGCGGATATACTCAAAGCGAGCTTGCCGTGCTTTTGTCTGTTTCTCCCCAAGCTGTGAGCCGATGGGAAAACGGTCAGGCTTTCCCTGATATAACTCTTTTGCCCTTGCTTGCAAAATATCTCAACGTTTCCATAGATGAGCTGATGGGCGTTGAATCTCAAAAAAACAAAAGTCTGGAAAAAGAGTTGCATGAACGCAAGCGGGCGATCATAGAAGATGAACACGAAAAGCTTCAGAATGAACGGCGTATTCTTGAGATTTATGAAGAATTGGCACATACGAAGATCTTTTTTCTGATCGATTATTTTCAGTATCTTATGCTTCTGAAGAAAAATGAAAATTGCTTAATAAAAGAATTGGATGATAAAATTGAAAATGCCCGACAAATAATTCGGGGTTTCTTGAGAACATCGAATCTGTCCGACAGAATGCAGCTGCTGTATACCGTAGCAGTTTACGAAGACGAAGAAAAACTGCCTCTTTGGGCGGATGAATACGAGCTTCCCGAATATATTAAATCAAATTTTTGGAATGAACTGTTGTTGTCAAGGTATATAACAGAAAAAAATATCGATAGATCAACAGTTCAAAACCGAAAAATTCTTTATGATCTTATCAAAAATGCGGTTTTTTATTTAACGGACAGTGTGACTGACGATATTAAAGAGCTTGGAAAAGAGTTTGTCAATGTTGAAAGATATAAAAAGGCACTCGATACGCTTTCTCTTTATTCGACACAAGTGAACGATATTTTTATTTACACCAGAATTATAGCAGAGGCGAGATATGCGGAGGCTCTTTTGATAAACGGATACGTTGAAGAATGCCTTGAAATGTTTGCGTTGGTGACCGAACACCTTTCGGTATTGTATAAATTGCCCGAAAGAAGTGTGCTTTACGGTTCTGTCCCGTTGCTTGATTCCGTTCGGCTTGTCATTGATATGAATGATAAACTTGAAAAGTGCATATTCAATCTCGGCGGCTATGATAAAAAACCGATATTTGATAAGATTCGTGGAGACAAACGTTTTACGGAATACCGTGAGTCCTTGAAGAAATTTCTTCCGCATCTGAAATCCGGAAGTTGGGTGAATGAAAACGGAAGCGATACCGTTGATTCTCAGTGGCAAATGCTTCTTGACAGAGCAACCAAAGAGACAGATAAACTCTCGGACGGTAATGTTGTTGTGATCCTGACTTCTGACGGCTCGGTTGATTCTGTTTCATTTCGGAATATTGATGCGGCAATCGAAGCAGAGAATGCGATGAAGTTCCTTATTGAAAAAAAGAAAAACGGAAAAGCTCGGATCGAGCGACTGATATGTATGTTTTATGACGGCAGTGTCGATTTTCCATCTTTTGCATTCAGAGAGGCAATTGTGGCTATCGACAGCCAGAATCTTTCGACACAAATGCTTTTGAACGGAATGAACGGGTATGTT
>JAZQGR010000015.1:0-2258 GCA_045540115.1 Eubacteriales bacterium | reverse complement strand
GTTATTATTTTCGTTATAAGTATTATTGCATTTTCAAATTTGAGAGAAGAAGTTTCCTTTGAGAATAATGTAGAAAAGGTCACATTTACGGAAGTCGTTGGTGAAGAAACATATATTATTACGATTAGTTCGGACGGCTATTTTGAAGGTATTGGAATGTCTGACGAAATAAAGGAAGAACTTATGGAACTTATAGTTGTGGGAGATCTTCCTACATCCGAAGATAATATTACAGATTATTTCATTAAGCTACGTGAAGGAACGCAGCAAGAAACACCGTAATACGAAAATAAAGACTAAAGATCTGCCCTAGTTTCTTGATAGGACGGGGGCAAACTACCTTAAATGAGTATTCGGTTTGCCACCCTCGCGGCCATATGCGACGTGCTCGAATGCGAAGCGGGGGATATTCTTGAATTTCAGAAAGATGAATAGCCACAAACAATCTAAATAAACCTGCGGTTTGGCTAACTCTATATCCTTTAGGCTTACTTATTTAGGATGAGGTATTATACTAAATATGACAAACATCCTGAAATGTCGATTCTACGCTTCACAAAACAGATTGATTTTAACAGCAAAAAATGTTATAATATAAATAATGTTTTTAAAGGTGGTGAGATCGATTGAATTTATTGCATATGAAACACGCACTTGAAGTGGCAAAGGCAGGGTCGCTCAGCAAGGCTTCGGAAGTGTTGCTTATCGCAGCACCAAATATCAGTCGCTCCATCAAGGAGTTGGAAGCTGACCTCGGTATAACAATCTTTGATCGTACTCAAAACGGCATGAAACTGACACCGGAAGGTGAAGAGTTCCTTGAATTTGCGAAGAGCATTCTCGGACAGATTGATCAGGTAGAGAACTACTACAAGAAGGGACATCCCAAAAAACAAACATTTTCTATCTCAGTTCCACGTGCAAGTTATATTTGCGAGGCATTCGCAGAATTCTCTAAATCTCTCTCCAAAGACGCTGCAGAGATATTCTATAAAGAAACAAATTCCCAACGTACTATAAACAATATGCTTAACCACGATTACAAGCTTGGTATTGTTCGTTATGCGGAAAACTACGATATGTATTTTAAGACTATGCTTGAGGAAAAAGGTTTTACTTACGAACTGATTACCGAGTTTACGTATAAAATTATTATGAGTAAGGATTCACCATTAGCAAAGTTCGACACCATATCCTCTGATGATTTAGTAGATTATATTGAGATTGCTCATGCAGACCCTTATGTACCGTCTATGCCGATATCCAAGGTAGTGAAAGAGGAACTTTCCGATGATATTGACCGTCGGATCTTCGTCTTCGAGCGCACCAGCCAGTTTGAACTTCTCTCAAGGAATTTAGAAACCTTTATGTGGGTATCTCCGATTCCTAAGTCTCTTCTTGAACGATATGACCTTGTTCAAAAAGAGTGTAGCGAAAACCGAAAAATTTATAAAGACTTACTTATTTATAAAAACGGATACAAGCTATCAAAATTGGACCGCCAATTCATAACAGAATTATGTGAATCAAAAAGAAAGTATCTTTAACAGATTATTCCGCCCAACCTTTGTGTAAGGTTGGGCTTTTTGTTTCGATATAGGTATTATCGATATTGATAACACTGATTATCCAAATTAAGAATTTCCGGAATTAAAAATATGTTGTATAACTAAATCATCAAATAAATTCAAAGGAGATTTTATTTATGGCACGTTTTACTTTACCTCGTGATCTTTATCATGGCAAGGGCGCTCTTGAGGCGCTTAAGACTCTTAAGGGAACTCGCGCAATGGTTTGTGTTGGCGGTGGCTCTATGAAGCGCTTCGGTTTCCTTGACAAAGTTGTTTCCTACCTCAAGGAAGCAGGCATGGAGGTTGAGCTTTTTGAAGGTATCGAACCCGATCCTTCTGTTGACACCGTTATGCGCGGAGCTGAGGCTATGCTCGCGTTCCAGCCCGACTGGATCGTTGCAATCGGCGGCGGTTCTCCTATTGACGCTGCAAAGGCAATGTGGATCAAGTACGAGTATCCCGAAATTACCTTTGAGGAAATGTGCGTAGTGTTTGGTATTCCTGAGCTTCGTAAGAAGGCTCACTTTTGCGCAATTCCATCCACTTCCGGTACAGCAACCGAGGTTACCGCTTTCTCAGTTATTACCGACTATAAGAAGGGTGTCAAGTATCCTCTCGCCGACTTCGAGATTACTCCCGACGTTGCAATTGTTGATCCCGAGCTTGCTGAGACCATGCCCAAGAAGC
>JAZQGR010000014.1:0-4282 GCA_045540115.1 Eubacteriales bacterium | reverse complement strand
CTTTTCTTAATTCTTCCACAGTTTTGTCCTTCCAAGGCATTTTAATAACCTCCTTTGCGGTCATTTTTCTGCCTTTATTATATCACAAAACTGTATACAATCATCTTGCACTACCTGTATACTATCATACTACACTGTACACAGGCTCGGAACCCCCAAAGCTCGGCAAGCTCGCTTCGGGGAACCCCGCGCGCTCCCGCCGCAACTCCACGCTCACTCTATTTGCTGCATCAAAAAATCTCCCTGCCGAAATTCAGCAGAGAGATTTTGTTATAATCACGGTCAATCTTCTTCCAACAATTTGGACGGCGGTATTTTTAATACCTGTGCGATCTTAAATAATGTTTCGAGCGAAACGCCGCGCACCGTGCCGGTGCCTTCGACCTGACCAACAAAGCTTACGCTTTTGCCGATAAGCTCCGCAAAGTATTCTTGCGTAAGGCCCGCTTTTCTTCTGTAATATGCAATCTTCAAACCAAGAGTTATATACTTGTCAGGAAATTCTGTGTTCATTATATTGCCCCTTTTCCTTTATACATACATTTTACCGAAAAAAGGAGCAAATTATTATAACTTTCATATGCAGATATATTTACTTTAAGTGAAAGATAGTTTATAATAAGTAAAACATCATTTACTTTGGAGAATTGTATATGCGAGAGAATACCTGCTGTTTTTTCGGTCACAGAAGTATAATAGAAACCGAAGAACTAAAAGCTCAATTAACCGAAACCGTCGAAAAGCTGATTACGGACGAAAACGTAGACACTTTTTTGTTTGGCAGTGGAAGTAGATTTAACAGTCTGTGTCTTGAGCTTGTGACGCAAATAAAGGAAAAGCACCCGCACATAAAACGAATCTACGTGCGGGCAGAGTTTCCATATATTACCGATCAATATCTGGCTTATTTGCTCAAATCCTGCGATGATACCTATTACCCCGAAAAAATTCTCGGCGCAGGCAGAGCCGCCTACGTTGAGCGCAACTATGAAATGATAAATAATAGCAAATACTGTATCGTTTATTATGACGAACAATGTGCGCCAAGTACCCGTAGAAGCGGTACGAAAATCGCTCTCGACTATGCCGTGAAGAAAGGCAGAGAGATCATAATCTTTCCGTCTTGAGGATTTACATTTCCTTCTTTATCCTCTCAATTGCCCCTTTTTCAACTCTCGACACCTGTGCCTGAGAGATACCGATCTCCGACGCGATCTCCATCTGTGTTCGTCCCTTGTAAAAACGCAAATTCAGAATAGTCTTTTCACGCTCCGAGAGATTTTTCAGCGCCTCTCGGAGCGCGATGCTTTCGAGCCAGTTTTCCTCCGATGCCGAATCGTCGCGAAGCTGATCCATAACGTAAAGCGAATCGTCGCCGTCGCCGTACACGGGATCGTAGATCGAGATAGGTGCGGAAATGGCTTCAAGAGCGCGAGAGACCTCCTCCTTGGTCTTTGCTTCGCCATCCTTGTTAAGCTCGGCAACTATCTCGTCGATCGTCGCATCCTTGCCGTCGCGCCGTGAAATTGCCTCCTTCGCCTGCAAAGCGCGATAGGCAAGATCGCGAAGCGATCGGCTGACGCGCACGGAATTGTTGTCGCGTAAATACCGCTTTATTTCACCAATTATCATCGGCGTGAACATTCCGAGACGAAAAAAGAAATTTGTGAAAACTATTGCCAATGAGAGGGAAATGCGATATAATATTTTAATAAACCCCTAAAGGAGCAAAAAAATGGCAGATAAAAGAAAAGTCGGCACAGTCTGTGTTCAGGGCGGATATACCCCCGGAAACGGCGAGCCGAGACAGATACCGATAATTCAGAGCACGACCTTCAAATACGCGACGGGTGAGGCGATGGGTAAGCTTTTCGACCTCGAGGCGTCGGGATATTTCTACTCGCGCCTGCAGAACCCGACCTGCGACACCGTAGCGGCAAAAATATGCGCCCTTGAGGGCGGAAGCGCCGCAATGCTTACCTCATCCGGTCAGGCGGCATCCTTTTACTCCATTTTCAATATAGCGTCCTGCGGCGATCATATCGTCTCGAGCGCATCGATCTATGGCGGAACCTATAATCTTTTCGCCGTTACGATGAAGCGTATGGGAATCGAATTTACCTTTGTCTCCCCCGATTGCTCCGACGAGGAGCTTGAAAAGGCATTCAAGCCGAATACAAAGGCAGTGTTCGGTGAGACTATCGCAAACCCCGCGCTTACCGTTTTCGATATCGAAAGATTCGCAAATGCGGCACATAAGCACGGCGTTCCGCTTATCGTCGATAATACCTTCGCGACTCCCGTAAATTGCCGCCCGTTTGAATTTGGCGCCGATATAGTAACTCATTCGACGACCAAGTATATGGACGGTCACGGCGCGGCGGTCGGCGGCTGTATCGTCGACTCGGGCAAGTTTGATTGGACGAAATACCCCGACAAATTCCCCGGTCTCTGCACGCCCGACGATAGCTACCACGGCGTGACCTATACCGAGCGCTTCGGGCTTGAGGGCGCGTATATAACCAAGGCGACCGCACAGCTTATGCGTGACTTCGGATCGGTTCAGTCACCTCAGAACGCATTCATTCTCAACCTCGGACTTGAAAGCCTGCACGTCAGAATGAAGCGCCATTGCGAGAACGCCGAGAAGATCGCAAAATACCTTGAAAACCACGAGAAGATCGCGTGGGTAAACTATCCCTCGCTTGAATCCTCGCCCTACTATGACCTTGCAAAAAAGTACCTGCCGAACGGCTCCTGCGGAGTTGTTAGCTTCGGTGTGAAGGGCGGACGCGAGGCGGCGCAGAGCTTTATGGGTAAGCTTAAGATCGCCGCTATCGAGACGCACGTCGCTGACGCGCGCTCCTGCTGTCTGCACCCGGCTTCGACAACACACCGTCAGATGTCCGAAACCGAGCTTGCTAATGCAGGTGTTCCCTCCGACCTCGTCCGTCTTTCCGTCGGTCTTGAGGATGCAGATGACCTCATCGCCGACATCGAGCAGGCGCTGAACTGATAGTCTACTTATAAACACAATGACCTGCGAGATCCGAACGGCTTTGCCGTTCGCCCTTACGGGCTTCGACTGCGTCCGCCCGCCGTCATTCTGAGCGTAGCGTAGAGGAGACGAACGGCGTAGCCGCGCCGAAGCGTTAGCAAAGGCGGAATCTCGGGCGGACTTCGCTCAGGATGACCGCAGGTGCAACATTACATGAAATTACCCCTAAAGGAAACCACAAAATGCCGATTAAAATACCGAATAATCTCCCCGCCGCCGAGATCCTATCACGCGAAAATATTTTCGTAATGGAAGAAACTCGTGCTGAGGGACAGGACATCCGTCCGCTTCAGATACTTATACTGAACCTGATGCCGAAGAAGATAGAGACCGAAACACAGCTTTCGCGCCTCCTCGGTAACACGCCGCTTCAGGTCGAAATGGAGCTTATAAAAACGAGCACCTACGAATCGAAAAACGTAGCAAAGGAGCACATGCTCAAATTCTATAAGACCTTCGACGAGGTCAAGCACCGAAACTTCGACGGAATGATAATAACGGGCGCGCCCGTTGAGCAAATGCCGTTCGAGGAAGTCGAATATTGGGAGGAACTCTGTCAGATTATGGAGTGGAGCAAGACACACGTCCACAGTACCTTCCACATCTGCTGGGGCGCACAGGCAGGTCTTTACTACCACTTCGGAATACAGAAGCGCGCGCTTGACAGCAAGCTTTCGGGCGTCTATCCGCACCGCGCCGATTACAAAAATTCGATGCTTCTGCGTGGATTTGACGACGTTTTCCCCGTGCCGCAAAGCCGTCATACTACGGTAGACCGCGCTGACGTTGAAAAGGTCGAGGGGCTTAAGATCCTCGCATCGTCGGAGGAATGCGGAGTCTATGCGATGGCAACGAAGAACGGCAAGCAGATATTCATAACGGGACACAGCGAGTACGACGCGTATACGCTCTCGGACGAATATTTCCGTGACCTCGACGCAGGCAAGGAGCCGCATATTCCGGTGAACTACTTCCCGAACGACGACGTTTCAAAGCCGCCCGTGGTCACTTGGCGCTCCCACGCAAACCTGCTCTATTCGAATTGGCTTAACTATTTCGTCTACCAGACGACCCCGTTCGACCTTTCAAAGCTCGACGGAAAGGAATAAAAAAACAGACGACGGAGACGTCGTCTGTTTTTTACATTGTGAAGTTGTTTTACGGCGGGCGACCAATGGTCGCCCCTACAATTAACTTTTAAACTCTCTCGTAGGGGCGACCATT
>JAZQGR010000013.1:0-65104 GCA_045540115.1 Eubacteriales bacterium | reverse complement strand
GCGGAGGAATACCTTGCCGTTTTCATCAAAGTGGAGGTTAAACATTACGTACTTGAAGCCGTCAATATCAGCAGGCTTGATTACCTTGTAATCGTCGCTCATCGCGCCATCGGGACCGACTGCTTCTACCTCGTTTTCGCCGCCCTTGAAGATGTTTTCAAAGGCGTTATTAACGTCAGCCTCCGCTTCCTCAATAACGGGAGTGCGGTTGTATCCGCAGTAATCGCAGATATCGTCGTTGCCATATTCGCAGGGATTTGTATCGGTTGTCGTATCACAGCAACCGAAATAGGTCGTGTGAGTGCCGTTGTTATTGTTTATCCACTGCTCTTCGGGCTTGGTGTGATTTTCGGGATTCTTCTCGGCAACAACGGTTCCGCAATAGCTGCAGATCGCGGCATCGGTGCAGTTTGCATCCTCAGCCTTAGCGTTATGCTCGCAAACGTTGGGACATTCGGTACAATCGCCGTTTTCACCGTGGTGATAATCGTAATCGAATACTATATCACAGCCGTTCACGCAGGTATGCCAATGAGCGTACTCGTCGTAAGTATATTCCTCGCTCTTAACGTGCTTGCCGTTGCTTATAAGAGCATTGGCAGCAGTAACAAGTCCGTCGACAGCCGCGTCGACCTGATACTGAAGAGAATCGGGATCATTTCTTACAATGCCGGCATTCTCGTATGCGACACAGAAATTCACAAGCTCCTCGTCCCCGCAGTACTCGTTATTTTCATACATTGCGAGATAATTATCGAGCGCCGCGTCAAGAGCATCAAAATCAGTATCGTAATATCTTGTAGGAACGTAAACGTCGATGCAGTCGAGATGAGCCCACGCAGCGGAACCGGGAATACCCGAAACCTTCACAGTGTTTTCACCGGCGTTAAGAGAAACGCTGACCTCGTGATAAATAAACGTCTCGCTGACAGGATAAGCAAGAGTGATCGGTGCTTCACCGTTGACGGAGAGATTATTTCCCGAGCCTGCTGCGGAAATATATTCCGGAATAGCTCTGACTCTGAGCTTGATCGTATAAACACCCGCAGTCGGAACAGTTACGGTCATAGTAGTTGAGCCGTTCTGCTCAGACGAGGATCCACCGCCAAGGCCGGCAACCTTATATCCGCCCGAAGCATTAGCATCCTCAGCTTTGTAGGTATTATTACCGACAATCACGCCGTTCTCTGCCTCGTAACGGTCAACTATCTTAGCAAAATCTATCTCAATATAGTCAAGTCTTGCCCACGCGCCGGATCCGGGAACACCCGAAACCTTGATAGAGTTCTCGCCTTCTTTAAGCTCTACGATAACGTCATAGGTCTTATATGCAGACGAGGGAGTATATTTGATAGTGACAGGCGCGGCACCGTTGATCGACAGATTATGTCCTGATTCGGTAGCGGTATCCGAGGAGTTTGCCGCCAAGATCAGCTTGTATCTGCCTGCCATAGGCGCAATAACCGTCATGGTAACGCTTGCCTTCTGCTCGGATGATGAACCGCCGCCGATTCCGCCGACGCAGTAGCCGCCCGAGGGATTACCGTTAGTACCCTTGTTCGCGCCGTCAAGAACTCCGCTCTCTGCTTCGATCCTGACGGTATTCTGAGAAAGATCGAACTCTATATAGTCGACCTGTCCCCAAGCGTCAGAGCCCTGAACGCCGGAGATCTTTATAGTATTTTCGCCCTTTTCAAGAACAACATATACCTCGTGGATCGCGAAATCAGCGGATGCGGTATAGTTGAGCGTTACGGGATCTCCGCCGTTTACCGAAAGAGAATTTCCGGGGATAGCGGCAGTAGACTTGTAACAAACCTTCATTTTATAAGTTCCTGCCATGGGAATCGTCGCGGTCATAAGGATGTAGGAATCTCTCTCGCCCTGCGACGCACCGCCGAGATTTGCCACAAAAGCTCCGCCCGATGCAGTGCTTCGCTCTATAACAGATGCAACACCGCCTCTGGTTCCGCTTTCCGCCTCGATGCGGTAAATATCGCTATTCGAAGTTGTTTCGGCTGAAACAGCAATATAGCAAACGAACAGCGACAGGATCATGGATAATGATAAAACTACCGAAAGTAATTTTTTCATTGCTTTTTCTCCTTTAATTATAAATACACATTGATTTTACTATACTTTATCACCCCTGTCAATACGCCGAGATAGCAGCACTTTGTGTATTTTTTAGCATTTTTTTGGTTTTAACCTAAAAACACATATTTTTCGTTAATAAATGCAGGTCACCGTTCCCCCATCATATCGCAAAATGCATTTTCATATTTTTCTTCTGCACATCATAACATTATAAAAAAGCATAAAGGAGCAAAAAATGAAAAAACTGATATCGGTAATAATTTGCGCCGTGATTATCTTCGCAGCCCTTCCCTTCAGATTTCAAGGAAGTGAGCTTTACGGTGAGGCAAAAAGCGTAATACTCATGGAAGCGTCAACGGGCGAAATCCTCTACGAACACAATGCAGACCTGCGCCTGCCGCCCGCGTCGGTCACAAAGATAATGACGATTCTTCTCGTCGTCGAGGAGCTTGACAAAGGCACGCTGTCGCTTACCGACAACGTTCAGGTAAGCGAACGCGCTTCAAAAATGGGAGGCTCGCAGGTGTATCTCAAGGCAGGTGAGGTAATGAGCGTCGAGGATCTGCTGAAAAGCGTCATAGTCGCAAGCGCGAACGACGCGTCGACAGCGCTCGCTGAGCATATAAGCGGAAGCGTTGAAGAATTTGTCAAGGCGATGAACGACCGCGCCTCTCAACTCGGAATGGCAAATACGGTATTTGAAAATCCGACGGGGCTTGACGACAGCGTAAAGGATCACCTGACGACGGCAAGAGATATCGCTCTTATGTCAGCTGAGCTTCTGAAGCATCCTATCATATTTAATTATACGACGATATGGATGGACACTATAAGAGGCGGCGCCTTCGGACTTACGAATACGAATCGTCTTATTCGTTTCTATAAAGGTGCTACGGGTCTCAAAACCGGCTCGACCTCGAAGGCAGGCTTCTGCATCAGCGCAACCGCAGAACGGAACGGAATGCATCTTATCGCAGTCGTAATGGGCTCACCTAACCGCGACAGCCGAAACGAGACCGCAAAGGCACTTCTTGATTATGGCTTTTCCGCATACCGCTTCTACAAATACGAGCAGAGCGAGATAGGAAACATCAAGGTTCTCTATGGCGTAAAAAGCACGCTTCCGCTTATCGGCGAGGGCTTCGGTAAGGTTCTTCCAAAGGACATTTTTGCATCGGGCGTTGAGGCTGAAATTTTGCTTCCGAAATCAGTCAAGGCACCGATAAAGGCGGGAGAAAAGATCGGCGAGATAATTTTCAAGGCGAACGGAGAGGAACTCGGCAGAACTTCGATACGCGCAGCCGAAACGGTCGAAAAAATCAGCTTCGGTCAGGTGCTCAAAAGACTGATCCATTCCTTCTTTTCGGCATTTTAAATGCAAAAATTTCAAGTTATTTTTTCGCATCAAGGGTAAATAATAAGAACGGGACATTATTCCCTTAATAACGAATTAAGAGGCGAAAAAATGAAAAAGATAGTAACTGCGCTCGCGCTTTGCTCGGTTGTTTTCAGTTTGGCATCCTGCACGCGCGGCGGAAATATCGACCGCGGTGACGACGGTCATCTCGGTCACCACGGCAACAAGAATGAAACTACCACAGAAATACGCGAAACCGAAAAGGACGAACGTAGATACCGTAACGATATAGGTGACGATATCTACAATCTCCCGCGTGACATCCGTCGCGGCATTGACGATGCGGGCGACAGTATGAGAGACGGGCTCAGAAACGCCGAGAACAACCTGAGAAACGGGCTGAACCGCGGCGGAACAACACGTGACAACGATATAATAAAGTAAAAAAATCTCGCACACCTTTTGTGTGCGAGATTTTTCAAAGCCATCATTTTTTCTTTTTTGTAAGCGAGACGGTGATAACGGTTATCAAAATAGCGCAAAGTGAGAGAAGCAGGTTCGTGACTATAATCTCAGTTCCGCCGTTATTGCGGTACTTCACATTTCCGGTCGTCACGTCGGGCGAGGTTTCTTTCGCAGTTGTTGTATCCGACGGGGTTGTTTCACTTGGCGTTGTTGATTGAGCGGTCGTTGTGTCCGACGGGGTTGTTTCACTTGGCGTTGTTGATTGAGCGGTCGTTGTTTTTGCCGTTGTCGACGGCACCGTCGTTTCACCCTTAGAGGACGAAACTATCTGACGGACGTATCCGCAGATATTACAATTATTGTCGTCAGATGAATCATATCTGTGCTTTTCCATTTTATCAAGCAAGCCGCAAACGGTACAAGGATGCCAATGCCCTTCCTCATCGGATATCCATTCAGCCTTATAGCTGTGAACGGTTTCGCGAATAAATCCGCATTCGTTACAGTCATTATCACAGGCGTGATAGTAAACGTGCTCGCCGCTCGCATTTATCTCGATACCGTCCGAAATCTTTACGCCGCAGATAACACAATAGGTATCTCCCGTGTATCCCTTTTCGTTGCAGGTCGCTGAAAAGGCATTTCTGATTTCAGTCGTCGCGTGAGAGCAAGGCTCGGGCTTTTCAGTCACTATTCCCGACGGAGTCACCAGATTATCGGGAATCTCACGGTCAAATATCAGCCACGCGAGCTCGGGATAGTCGATAAACACGTTCCTGTTTCCCTGAAAAGCCGAAACGACCTCGTTTCGTCCCATTTCCCAAGTATCAACGGGATCAAGGGCACACCACGAAAGAAGCGCATCAACACTTTCGAAAACCTTCGTAATATCGCTGCAGCCCCAGCCGTCGTTCCATCTTACGTACATATACAGACATATACGCGCGATATCTCCCTTTACGTTATCAAGCGGCTCAAAAACACTATCGGTTCTGTAACCGCCGATAAACTCTCCGTCCTTAACGGCACTTCCGCCGAGAGCGTTCCCGTATTTCAGGTTTCCTCTCATGCTGCTTATCTTACTGTCGGACGGTCGAACGTGGTGAAGATCGGCTCCGCCGAGTGCAGTACTGTCGCCTCCCTTTGACTTGTGCCAGATATGCTCGCGTCCCCAGCCGCTTCCGCTCTGATACCCGTCAAGCGAAACAGACTTTGACAAATAAAACAGATTGATTTTTCCGTCGCCGTTTTCGCAGTCGGTCATAGGCGCCATATCGAGGCAATCACCGTAGACCGCTATCGTTTTATGAGTATCGGTCATAAGCTTGCGAATTGCGTTAAACAACTCCGAGGGAGTCAGCGCCGAAAGGCTTTCATAAGTGTAGCTTCCCGTATAGTATTTGCCTGCACCCGTCCCATCAAGAGTGGTACAAACGGTATGGCGCGTTCCTGAATTGCTATTCTTTGAATAAGCAAGCGCAGAAACTGTTTTTCCTGCACCTAATATCATACCGCAAGCAATCATTGAAATAAAAAGCAATAACGCAACGGCTATTCTTCTGATAATCTTCATTTTCGTCCTCTTATACCAGCGGAAAGGATTCGCCGAAATAACCGTTAATTCGACATAAGCATATTGTAACATATTTCCCACCGCGTTTCAATACCTATCCGTCCTTATCTGTTATCTTTTGTTGATTATCCGAATTGAAGACTCATAAATAAAGTGTGGGCAAAGTGTTAACGTGAGAATTATTATTTTAATTCGGCATTCTAATACTTCATTTGTCGTCAATAACGATTTCAAGCAAAAAACACCTATAACAAACGGTTTCAAACGGTTATCATAAGTGTTTTTTGAAAAATATCTGTGTTATCTGTTGATACTTAATCAAGCTTGCAAATAATTACTGCGTTTCGACGTTGTCAGTATTTTTTTGCTTCACAGTTACCTTCTCGGTTGTATCGAGATTCTCACTCTTCTTTTGGTTCTTGATTTCCCAATGAATAAGGAGTGAGAGAATTGCGCGAAGAGCTATAACAATAGCGAGCGTTCCAAGTTCCCGAAGATCTCTTACTATAACGGTATTCACTATCTCCGCGCCCATTTTGAATTCAAGTGCAAGAGCAAGTGTGTTTCCGAGATTTATGACAATATTGTTATTTTCCCTCTTCTTCAGCTTGGAAAAAATTTGAATTACTGCCCTAAAGGAACCGATTATTATAATTAGTATGCCTATCAACTCAAGTGTCAAAACGATGAATTCTGCGAACAAGTTAAGAGCAGCCTCATAATTTCGCATTAAATCAAGTAAAAACTTCATAGTTATATCGCACGATTATATGGATATAATCGTTTTGAACTCCTTAAAACCATAATTGTATCGATTTCTGCCTTTTTGAGTATCACATCAGCCTGCGGAAAAAGAACGCACATACGTCCTCTTTCCGCAAAGCTATATTAGCATTTTTAATAGATGCCGTCTTTAAATGTCCCGAGAATCTTAAAGACCCTTCTTGGCTCTATTTACCTTCTCGATATCGGAGAAGTTGTGAGTCGGAACGTGACCGCTGAGCGGGATAAGCTTCTCGTGGATACAGTCGATGATAGCATCCTCGAACGGGAAGAAGGACTTCTCAAGCTCGAAGGCGGGAGTGATCCAGTTTCTCGATCCGAGAGCAACAGGCGGAGCATCGAGGTAATCGAAGCAGAACTCGGTAATATTTGCAGCCATATCCTTCATCATGGAAGCACGCTCGCAAGCGTCGCCTACGATAACGATCTTTCCGGTCTTCTTAACGGACTCGATAACCTTATCGTAGTTGAAGGGAACGAGAGAACGTGCGTCGATGATCTCTGCGGAGATTCCGTACTTCTCTTCAAGAGTCTTTGCAGCATTCATAGCGCGGTAGAGAGTAGCACCGATGGTAAGAATGGTAACGTCCTTACCTGCTCGCTTAACATCGGGCTCACCGAATTCGATCGCGAACTTGCCTTCCGGCACGCCTTCCTTCACAAATTCCTCACCGAAGCCGTAAACCCTCTGTGACTCAAAGAATACAACAGGGTCAGTGCCGTCAAGAGCACTTGTCATAAGTCCCTTAGCGTCTGTGGGAGTAACAGGGAATACGACCTTAAGTCCGGGGATGTGAGAGGTGATAGCAGTCCAGTCCTGGCTGTGCTGTGCGCCGTACTTGGAACCGACCGAAACACGGAGAACGATAGGCATCTTAAGGATACCTGCGCTCATTGCCTGCCACTTAGCCATCTGGTTGAATATTTCGTCTCCAGCACAACCGATAAAGTCAGCATACATAAGCTCAACGATAGCGCGTCCGCCGCACATTGCGTAGCCGACTGCCGAACCGACGATAGCGGACTCGGAAATAGGAGAGTTGAAGAAGCGGTGATACGGAACTGCCTCGGTCATCTTCTTGTAAACGCCGAACGCGCCGCCCCAGTCACGGTTGTCTTCACCGTAAGCGATGAGGGTAGGATCGTCGTAGAACTTGTCGATGATCGGCTCGAAGAGACCGTCGCAGACGTTGTACATCTTCATCTTGGATACGGGCTTGCCGTCCTTGTCGGTAGCGGTACGAACCTTGCCCTTGATCTCCTTGACACGGGGACACTCTTCCTTCGGCATAAGCATTTCTGCCTTGCGCTCGGGTTCCATGGAAACGACCTTCTGGTTGGAGAACATGATGGATGCGATAGCATCGGGCTCCTTATTGAGGTCCATACGGGGCGAGATCTCGTCGTTGATAGCGAGCTTCATAATCTCGGTCATACGGGTAGTAATCTGCTCATGCATTACTGCGAAATCGTTTTCGGTTGCGAGCTTGCCCTTGATAAGCTTGTTCTTGAACGCAACGATCGGGTCGGCATTCTTCCAAGCCTCGATTTCCTCCTGAGTACGGTAGGTAGACGAGTCGGAAGGAGAGTGACCGGATACACGGTAGGTAACTACGTCGAGAAGCGCAGGTCCCTTGCCCTCGAGAAGAAGCTTCTTCTTTCTGCTTACTGCGTCGATAACTGCAAGCGGATCGTAACCGTTTACACGCTCTGCGTGCATCTGGGACGGGTTGAAGCCGGCACCGAGACGTGCAACCATATCAAAGCCCATTGTTTCGCCTCTCGTCTGTCCGCCCATACCGTAGTGGTTATTGAAAACATTGAAGAGGATAGGCATACCGCCGTCGGAATACTTGCCGTCCATACCCCAGAGCTTGGTGATCTGGTCCATTGACGCAAAGTTGAGGGATTCAAGAACGGGACCGCGTCCGGTTGCACCGTCACCGCAGTTGGAGATAACGATACCGGGCTTGCCGTTCGAACGCTTATAGAGAGCCGCACCGAGTGCGATAGGAGCAGATGCACCAACGATAGCGTTGTTAGGCATAAGTCCGAAAGGAATGAAGAATGCGTGCATAGATCCGCCGAGACCGCGGTTGAAGCCGGTCTTACGGGCGAAGATCTCAGCAAGTGCGCCGTAAAGAAGGAAGTTGATTGCAAGCTCCTTTACGTTTCCGCCCGCGTTCATGTGCTTTTCAACAACGTTAAGGACGGTTCCGTCAAGGAATTCCTTCATTATAGCGTAAAGCTCTTCATCGGTAAGCTTCTCGATAGAGGAAAGTCCCTTTGCGAGAATTTCACCGTGCGAACGGTGAGAACCGAACGAGAAGTCGTTAATGTCGAGGCAGTAAGCTTCACCGACTGCCGACGCCTCCTGACCGATGGAAAGGTGCGCAGGACCGGGATTATTGTACTTAACGCCGTTGTATTCGCTCTTGACCTTAACCTCGTTCAGCATGGTCTCGAACTCGCGGATGATCGCCATATCGCGGTAGATACGGAGGAAGTCCGCCTTTGTGTATATCTTCTTTTCCTCAGTCAGCGTTTTATTGTACTGACAAACGGGAATGTCCTCAAAGTGAATATAGCCGCTTTCAAAAGCTTTTGAGGGATCAACGTATTGACTCTTAGGCATAGTTTTGTTCTCCTTATATATTATAATCTTAAATCATGAACATTGCTTCGCGGATGACCTCGCCGACCGTCGGGTGCGGGAATACGATCTTCTGCACCTGCTCGACTCTCATCTCGCGGTCGACCATAAGCGCCGCGCCGTAGATAATTTCTGACGCGTAGTTACCGATCATGTGAACGCCGATGACCTTGCGGTGTTCCTTGTCGATAATGAGCTTGACGATTCCGTCGCCGCCCTCGTTTTCGGCAATATATCTGCCGCTGTACTTGAGCGTGAAGCTCTCGACCTTTGCATCAAGTCCCTTTGCCTTTACGGTCTCGGTCGTCTCACCGACAGATGCGACCTCGGGATTGGTGTAGATAACTGCGGGAACGGAATTGTAATTCATTCTGTCAGGCTTTCCGAGCATATTGTTTACTGCGACCTCGCCCTCGCGGTAAGCCGTGTGAGCAAGCATGCTCTTGCCGTTAACGTCGCCTGCCGCCCAAACACCGGACACGTTGGTTTCAAGCTTGTCATTGGTTACGATCGCGCCTCTTTCGGTAAGAACGCCGATGTTCTCAAGACCGATGCCCTGAGTCATCGCACGACGTCCGATAGAAACGAGAACTGCATCCGCCGGAGCCGATTCTTCCTTGCCGTTAAGCTCGTAGTTTACGCAGTCCTTGCCAACAGAGGTGACCTTCGCGCCGAGAAGGAAAGTAACTCCCTTCTTGACGTAGTTCTTATAAAGGATCTTCGATATTTCGCTATCGGTCGGGCCTGCGATATGGTCAAGCATTTCGATTACCGTGACCTTAGAACCGATCGAGTTGAAATAGGAAGCCATTTCAAGTCCGATTACGCCGCCGCCGATAACGACAAGCTTCTCGGGAACCTTTTTCATATCAAGTATTTCGCGGTTTGTCATTGCGAACCCGCTGTCTACCGCTTCGCGAAGTCCGGGAATAGGAGGAACAGCAGCAGTCGAGCCGGTACAGATAAGGAGCTTTGCGCCCTTATATTCCTCGTCGCCCGCCTTAACGGTAAACCCGCTTGCATCCTTGCCCATAATGGTACCGTAAGCGTTAACTACGGTTACACCCGTGCGCTTCATAGAAGCGCCGATTCCGCCGACGAGAGTTTTTACTACTCTTCCCTTTCTGTCGATAACGGCAGAATGGTCGATCGACGCGCCGTCAAACTTAACACCGTACTCGGCGCTATGCTTCGCATAGTCGAATATCTTTGCGGAATAAAGAAGCGTCTTTGTAGGAACACAACCCTCATTGAGGCAAACGCCGCCGAGCGCTCTGCCCTCGATAAGAAGTGTTTTTAGACCGCCGTGAGCAGCTCTTTCAGCCGCATTGTAGCCGGCAGGACCGCCGCCTAAAATTATCAGATCGTACATATTCTTCACCTCTTACTTTGCAAGAAGAAGATTGAAATTAGCGAGGTTATCGCAAAGAGCCTTGAGGAACTTCGCGGCGGGAGCTCCGTCAAGAGCACGGTGATCGAAGGTGAGGGAAAGTCCCATTGCGGGATAAGTGCTTCCGTCTGCCTTGACTCTGTAAGTCACAGCGTCAACACCGAGAATACCGGTCTGAGGAGGATTGATTACGGGAGTAAAGGACTCGATTCCCATAGAGCCGAGATTTGTTACGGTAAAGGAAGCGCCCTTGAGCTTATCGGGAGCGATGCTACCCGACTGAGCCGCCTTGATTACGCTTCTTGCCTCGCCCGAAAGCTCGTTTAGCGACATCTTTTCCGCACCGAATACTGTAGGAACGAGAAGACCTCTTTCGGTGTCGACTGCGATACCGATATTAACGGTATTGAAATAACGGATTATATCCTGATCCTCAAGATAATGAGCATTGAGATCCTTGAAGGAAAGAATGGTTCTCGAAACCGCGTAAAGAATTATATCGTTTATGGTGATGTTATTAAGGCCGAGCTTCTCCGCATTGTCCTTGAGCATAGCTCTGTACGCCATGATCTGGGTTGCATCGAAGGAGGTATTGAGAGTAAGCTGAGCCATATTCGAAAGGGACGCGTGCATATTTGCGGCGATGACCTTGCGGATCTTGGTAAGCTTAACGTCTGTATACTCCTCAGTTACGGAAGCGGAAGCAACAGCGGAAGCTGCAGGAGCTGCCTCTACGGGCTTGTCTGCGTTCGTCCAGCCCTTATCGAGAAGAGCGTTGATATCGCGCTCGATTATTCTGCCGTTAGGTCCGGTCGGAACTGCACGGGAGAGATCAGCGTCGGTTCTTTCAGCGAGATGACGCGCACGGGGAGAAATCTTGATCCTTCCCTCGCTGCTGACCGCACTGCCCGTCGCTACCGCCTCGGGAGCGGGAGCCTTTGCTTCTTCCTTAGCCTCCTCCTTGGGCGCCTCGGAAGCGGGAGCCGCTGCCTCCTCCTTCTTGGGAACAAGAGCGGAAATATCCTCGCCCTCGTTACCGATCACACATACGGGGAGCAGACATTCAACGTCGTCACCCTCCTCGTGGAAAATGGCGAGAAGCGTACCCGAAACGGTCGAAAGCTCGTCGAAGCTCGACTTATCGGTCTCGTAGGAGAAAAGAACGTCCTTTTCCTCTACCTTGTCACCGACCTTTTTCTTCCATTCGGTGATAACACAGCTCTCAACACTCTGTCCCTGACGGGGCATAATTACAACCTGTGCCATAATAGTCCTCCTATTTATGATTCAAAAAATTTAAGCAATAATGATTTCAATATTCTCTGCCAATGCCTTCTCGCTTACGTCGGGCGGGAGCTCGCCGTCGGAGATTATGCAGTCGATATCGGAGAAATTGCTGAAGGTGTAAGGCAGACTCTTATCGGTCTTTGACGCGTCCATAAGAACGACGACCTTTCTTGCCTTTTCGATGACGAGCTTTTTAAGCTCGCAATCGTTATAGTTACCGCAGGTAAGTCCGTCATCCGCCGAGACTCCCGAGGGAACTATGAACGCAACGTCAATATTGATGCCCTCAATGAACTGAACCGCCTGATTACCCGAAACGGTAACGTTATCGCGGTTTATCATACCACCGACGATATTGACTATCGGCTGATCCTTCTTCATAAGCTCAATAGCAACGTTAAGTCCCGTCGTCGTAACCGTCAGACGGCTGTTCGGAATGATCTCCGCGAGGCGAAGGACAGTCGTACCCGAATCGAGGAAGATGCTTCTTCCCGTTTCAATGAAGCGAAGCGCCTCCGTCGCGATTTTTTCCTTTGCATAGGAATTGGAATGCAGACGCAGGCTGAATGCGTCCTCCATAGAAGTCGTAATGAACTTCATGGATCTTGCGCCACCTCTTACCTTGATCGCCTCGCCCTGACGCTCGAAATACTCGATATCACGGCGCAGAGTCATACTGGAAACGTCGGGGAACATTTCCTCCAGCTCGTGGAGGGTGATAAAGGGCTTGCTTTGGAATAGCTGATGGATCGCATTTCTTCTTGCCAAGCTCATATTTTATCTCCTTCATGTTAAAATTCACATTCATTTGTAATTATATCACACCATTTAACACGTGTCAACGGTGTCATCGCCATTTTCAAGCAAAAAAATCCCCGAAACGTGAAAAACGTTCGGGGAATATGTTAACTTTTGTGAACTTTAACATTCATATTATCAGATCGACGATTTTGATAACGTCCCCCGCTCCGAGGATCATAATAATATCGTTTTCGTCGCATCTGCTTTTGAGATATTCGGCGATATTCTCAAAGGTGTTAAGACAGACTCCGTTCGGCGTCTTGCTTGCAAGAAGCTCGCTCGAAACGCCGAGAGTATCGGTCTCGCGCGCTGCGTAGATATCGGCAAAAAGCGTTATATCGGATTCGCAGAACGACATTGTAAAATCGGCGAACAAGCTCGCGGTACGCGAATAGGTATGCGGCTGGAATACGGCAACCACTCTCTTTCCGAATGTCTTTGCCGCATTAAGCGTAACCTTGATCTCAGATGGGTGATGAGCGTAGTCGATATATACCTCGGCTCCCTTTTTTGTTCTCCCCTTGTATTCAAAGCGTCGCTTTGCTCCGCCGAAGGCATAAAGCCCTGTCTTGACTGCATCGAAGCTTGCGCCGTTTTCCAAAGCTGAAGATGCAGCCGCAATAGCGTTATATACGTTATGAACTCCGGGAACGGTAAGTGTAATTACACCGAGCTTTTCGCCGTGATAAGTAAGGTCAAACGACGCACAACCGCAGTTATAAACGATGTTTTCAGCGTTATAGTCACCCTTTCCGCAAGCGGAGAAGGTAACCGCCTTTCCGTCATATCCGTTCTTCAGAGCACGTGCTTCGTCATCGTCGGCGTTAAGAACAGCGACAGAGCCGTATCCGACATACTGACGGAACGACGCGCGAAGCTGATCCATCGTCTTGAAATAATCGGCGTGATCGTATTCAAGATTCGTGACAACAGCAGTTGTCGGACAGAAGGAAAGAAAGGAGTCACAGTATTCGCACGCCTCGAAGATAAAATACTTTTCCGATCCGAGGTGATACGCTCCTCCGATAGAAGAAAGCTCAGCTCCGCTGACAACGGTGGGATCGTACTTACCCGCAAGATATATTTCGGCAAGCATCGAGGTAACAGTGCTTTTTCCGTGAGTACCGCTGACGCCGATACGGATATCGTATTCGCTCATAAGCCAGCCGAGATACTCGCCTCTTGTTATAAGCGGAATGCCCATTTCACTTCCCTTTTTAAGCTCGGGGTTATCGGGATGCACAGCGGCAGTATAAACTATAACGTCCGAACAAAGAACGTTCTCCTCGCTATGAGAATAATAAATACTGATACCAAGTCCGCTCAGGCGCTCGGTCATTGCGCTTTTAACCCTGTCGCTTCCCGTAACCGCATAGCCCTTTGTCTTGGTTATCGCGGCAAGAGACGACATACTGATGCCGCCGATCCCGACAAAATGCACGCTCTTTGCTTCAGCCATTATTTCGGCTATTTTCACAATATTCATAACATTCCTTTCCCTTTTGGCGCATAAGGTTAATGATGTGTATATTTTTAACAAAAAAATTTAAAAATAGTTTAACAATGCTCTCAAATTCCGTCTAATTATAGACATATTCAACAAATATAATAATTCCATGCACAAATACTGATGCAACTTTATATGGAGGCATGCCATGCAGATCACGGACATTAAGATTCGTAAAACCTTTAATGACGACGGTCCGATGAAAGCCGTCGTATCTGTCACCTTCGACAACCAGTTGGCACTTCATGACATCAAAGTAATTAACACCAAGGAGAAATTTTTCATCGTGATGCCGAGCCGCAAAAATCCGGACGGCACTTACAGGGACATAATACATCCCATAAATTCGGACTTCCGCGCACTTCTCGAAAAGACGATCCTCGACGAGTATTTCGCCGAGCTTGAGCGTATCGAGGAAGATGGTGAGAATGTTACCGAGGACCTTCTTGTATAACAAGGAGACCGCCGTTGTCGCTTAAGGGCTCATCCGAAAGCGACACGGCTTTTATTTTATGCCGATCGGCAAATTCAGCTATCGTTTTTCCGTCGGGATGAGAAAGCAGATCACCGAAGAAACCGTAAACGCCGCTCTCAAGAAGTGCTCCCGCGCCGCCTATAAATCCGCTATCGTATCCCTTTAATTCTATGTATCCGGGGCGGATAAGAAGAACGTCGATCCCGTTGTTTTTCAAAGCAGCGGCGATCCCGCGGTCGGCAGTAATCGCGCAGCTCTCGGAAAGCATCGCGACCGAGCACCGCGTATACCCCTGATTTACCGAAACGAATGACGGATAACGCTCCTTGACGATTTCTGACACAAATCCGTGTTTTCCGTACAGAACGCAATTAACGCCGAGGCAGTCAAAACGCACGTCGAACGGGTATTCCCCGCTCGGCGTTTTTTCGTCGAGCAAAAAAACGTCTCCGAAGCGCGAGAAAAAAACACGGTTTTCATTATAATAATCCTTACCTGTCAGTATTTTCCCGTCAGGTAAGGGATAAAAAAGCATATCGGGGTGCGACGATATCGGATCAGGCAGCCCGTTCCATTTTGGCAGAGCAATAACCTCGCCGTAGCCTGAAAGCGAAGCTCTGACCTTATCCGACATCTTAGCGTCAACAAGAATCTTCATATTTCACCAAGAAAAAGACCGAACGGCAAATCGTTGCCATTCGGTCGTTTGAGCATAGTTGCAGAGCTTTTTTCGGCTCTTTATTATTAAGCTCTTTCTACTTTACCCGAGCGCAGGCAACGGGAGCATACGTGTACGGTAGTATTGGTACCGTTTACAACTGCCTTGACCTTTCTCACGTTGGGCTTCCAGGTTCTGTTGGTCTTGCGGTTGGAATGGGAAACGTTATGACCAAAAACAACGCCCTTGCCGCAGATATCACACTTTGCCATTTTTAGGACACCTCCATCCATATATCCGAAATTATATCAATTATTTCTTATTTAGAAATTCATACCCTGTAAGTATATCACAGGTTTTGAAAAAATGCAATACTATTTTTCAAAAAATTTATTTTCCTTCAAGATTATTCTCGGTTTTTTTCTTTTTGAAGGCAAACTTGTTCTCTTTTCCGTTAAGTAAACGCTTGATATTCTCTCTGTGAAGGAATATTACGAGCAAGCACTGAGCTATCAGGAAGGTAAGCCCAAGGTGGCTGTGTCCGAAGTTTCTGTTCTTCACCAGACTCTGAACGATAACGGGCGAGATAAGGGCTGTAAATATCGAAGCAACGGAAACGTATTTCGTCGCGAGGACGACAGCGGCGAACACGAAAAGAAGTATCAAAAACGCAAGCGGCTCCATAACGAGAAGCACAGCAGCAGTTACCGCCACACACTTTCCGCCCTTGAACTTATAATAGCACGGGAAGGCGTGACCAAGCGCACATGACAGTCCCGTAAGATAACCGAACATTTCGCCGACAAGAAATCTTGCGAGCAAAACGGGGATAACGGTCTTGAGAATGTCGCCGACGAGCGTCGCGATTCCCGCCGCCTTACCGTAGGTACGCGACATATTGGTCGCACCGGCGTTTCCGCTTCCTTTTGTTCTTATATCCTCGTGAAACTTGATACGCGAGATTATGACCGCGAAATTCATGCTTCCGAGGAAATATCCGAGAAAAACGATCGCGACCGCAATAAGATAATAAAGACGGTAATCAAGCTTTCCTTCGGTCATCAGAAGCCCGAGCGGGCCGTAGAAATTTCTGTATACGAATCTGCCGATCTTTTCAAGCTTATCGGGATCAAGAGCGGTAGCCATTGCTGTAATCATCATTTGCCACTATCCTCCCCGCGTTCGCGGATTATGATCTTTATCGGCGTACCCTTGAAGCCAAAGGTGTCGCGCAGACAGTTTTCAATGTATCTTCTGTACGAGAAATGAAAAAGCTCAACGGAATTGCAGAATATAACGAAGGTAGGCGGCTGAATGCCGATCTGCGTCATATAGTATACCTTAAGATACTTGCCCTTATCGGACGGCGGCTGAACGCGAGCCGTCGCATCGGAAAGTACGTCGTTTAAGATTCCCGTCGTGATACGGCGCTTGCTCTGCTCGTACGCGTTATTGATAAGGCTGTAAAGCTTGTCTACGCGCTGACCCGTCTTTGCCGAAAGGTAAATGACCTCGGCATAGGTCATATAAGAGAACGCCTGATATACCTTCTCGGTAAATTCCTTGACGGTATTGTTATCTTTTTCTATAAGATCCCATTTGTTAATGCAAATGACGGACGGCTTTCCTGCCTCGTGGGCAATACCCGCGATTCTTTCGTCCTGCTCGGTAATTCCCTCGTTCGCGTCTATCATGATAACACAAACGTCAGCTCTCTCGACCGCAAGCTTTGCGCGGAGAACGCTGTATTTTTCGATAGGATCATCGACCTTACTCTGACGGCGAATACCTGCAGTATCGATAAGAACGTACTTTCCGTGCTCGTTTTCAAGCGCGGTATCTATTGCGTCTCTCGTCGTCCCCGCCACATCGGAAACGATAAGACGATCGGTACCGAGAAGCTTGTTTATTATCGAGGATTTTCCCGCATTCGGCTTACCGATAACGGCAACCTTTATGCTGTCGTCAAGCTCTCCCTCGTTTTCACCGTCATCCTCGGGACAGTATGCAAGCACAACGTCAAGCAGATCTCCCGAGCCTGTACCGTGAAGGGCTGAGATCGGGATAGGATCGTCCTTGAAGCCGAGCTGATAAAACTCGTAAAATTCCGCAGGCGGCATTCCGACGCGGTCGACCTTGTTTACGGCGAGAACGACGGGCTTTCCGCTCTTCATAAGAAGAGATGCAATTTGTCTGTCCTCGTCAAGCATACCGACGTTTACGTCGGTTAAGAACACAATAACGTCAGCCGTCTCAATTGCGGTCTCCGCCTGACGGCGCATATACTTAAGCATCGCGTTATCGGTACGGGGCTCGATTCCGCCCGTATCTATAAGAAGAAGCTTTCTGCCTCTCCATTCTGTTTCGTGATAAATTCTGTCACGGGTAACGCCGGGGGTGTCCTCGACGATAGAGATACGCTTGCCCGTAAGCTTGTTAAAAAGCGTACTCTTGCCGACGTTAGGACGTCCGACTATTGCAACTACAGGTGTGCTCACAGTATCTCCTCCTTTAAGACAGCGTTAAGATCTTTTCAACGAAATCAAATCCGTCGGTATCGATAAATTCAATATTTACGTTCAGCTTTTCCTCAAGCCATCTCGGGCTGACGTCGTCAAGGAATCTATCCTTTTCGTGACGAAGCATGACAGACGGCAAAAAGAGCGTCTTGCCGAGCTTCTTGTCCCAAAGCTGCTCGTACAAGTCCTTGCCTGTGACAAGTCCTGCAACGGTGATATTCTCACCAAAGAAATCGTTTTTTATCTCGTATACGTTTATATCGAGATTGCGGCAGCGCTTTTTCAGCTCCTCTGCCATAAACGAGATAAGCGGATAAGCGGCGACTCCCGTCGCAAGAGAGACGTGTCTTTCACGCTTCGTATCAAAATCGTTTATGTCCTTCAGCGCAAGAGCAAACTCGTCCGAGAAGGATCTGACCATTCCGACGCCGTTTTCTATCTGCGAATATCCCTCGTAATAATCGCCCCTCGGGAATTTCTTTTTCGCGGAAAGATAAAGCTCGTCGGCGCAGAAGAAGATCCTGCTTCCGTATTTTGACAGGCACGTTTCGGCATAACCCTCGACCTGCGCGATTATCTTCGACGCTTCCTCGCCCGTAAATGGAGTAAGCGGGAAAAGTCCCTCTCTGTGCTTCGTAATTCCCGCAGGAACTATCGAAACGGAATTTACGGCAGGATAGAGGTCGGAAAGATCTCTCATGCTCTTCATGAGCTGCGCTCCGTCGTTTACGCCCTTGCAAAGAACGATCTGACAGTGCATCTCGATCCCCGCCTCAGCAAAGCGCTTCATCGTCTCGTAGCACGAGCCCGCAAAGCGGTTGCTCAGCATCTTACAGCGAAGCTCGGGATCGGTCGTATGTACCGATATGTTTATCGGAGACATCTTCATCTTAATGATGCGCTCGATATCGTGCTCGTCCATATTAGTAAGCGTAATATAGTTACCCATCAAAAACGACAGACGTGAATCGTCGTCCTTGAAATAAAGCGGCTTACGCATTCCCTTTGGAAGCTGGTCAATGAAGCAGAAGATGCACTTATTTCTGCACGACTTCTTTTCATCCATCAAAAAGGTATTGAAAACAAGGCCGATATCGTCGTATTGCGGCTTTCGTATCGCAACGTTAATAAGCTCAGGGCCGCGGTGAAGAAGGAGCTTCACTCTCGGCTCGGTGATATAGTAACGGTAGTCAAGAACGTCGTTTATGTCTTTGCCGTTTATCCTTATAAGGTAATCCCCGCGCTTAACGCCTGCCTCGTCAGCAGCCGAGCCGGGAAGAACATCATCTATGAGAACCATAAGAAAAGCCCTCCTTTTTCAGATTTTTTGGGTTACCCCTCTGACGAAACAAAGCCCTCCGCAATTACGCGGCGGGCTTATTCGTGCAAAAACCTCGTAATCAGTCGTTATCGACTGCAACGATCTCCTTGCCGGCGTAGGTTCCGCATGCCTTGCATACTCTGTGACGGAGAACTGCCTCTCCGCACTTGGGGCACGTAGTCATTCCGGGAAGGGCGAGCTTCCATGTGCTGGAACGTCTTTTGTCACGTCTTGCCTTCGATACTTTTCTCTTCGGTACTGCCATATTTAGCACCTCCTTCAAAGTGGTTAATAATTATTATCGTTAATCCTGAAGGAATTTCTTAAGAACCTCAAGACGGGGATCGATCTCCTTCGTCTGACAGTTACATTTTCCTTCATTGAGATCCTTTCCGCACTTAGGACAAAGTCCAAGGCAATCGTCGGAGCAAAGATCTCTTGACGGTAGCTCAAGGAACAGAAGCTCCTCGACAGGAACGGTCAGATCAAGGATCGAATTTTCGACAATGACGTAGTCGTCGTTATCATCGCCCTCAAGCGTACCGCTTACCGCCGCATTTTTTGTAAGATCAAAGGTCAGGGAGCGGTGAAGCTCCTTTAAGCATCTTGCGCATTCGGTAGTATAAGAAACGCTTGCCTTCAGCGTGAGAAGCATACAGCCTGAGCGTTCGGTTATCACACCATCAACATGAACAGGGCCCTCAAAGGAAACTGAAGGAAAAAGCTCGCCCGCGCCGTCATAATCGAAAACGAAGGGGATCTTGTCCGTCTTTCCCGTAAGGATCGGGGTCATATCAACACGCATATAATCTTCCTTTTTCATCTCTTTACAAAATGTCGCAACATATATTATACACAACCGAAATTGTTTTGTCAATGATTTTTTAAAAAAATAACGCTGAATATTCCCGAAATTTGTCTTACAGTATTGGCTTTTATGACAAATAAGAAGTAAAACTACAATGCCCGCCGCAGTTCTTCGATTATCTTCTTCTCCTCGCGCGACACCTTGACCTGAGTCATACCGAGAATGCGTCCCGCATTCGCCTGCGACATTTCCTTTACGTACCTTAAATATATAAGTTTTCTCTGCGTTTCGGGAAGCGACCTGATTGCCTCGGCAAGGGCGATCTTGTCTGTCGCTTTGCCGATCTCGTCGCTGTCGTCGGAAAGAAGGTCGCTAAGGCACGCACCATCGCTGTCACTTCCGACGGGCTCATAGATCGATCTCACCGGACAGGCGGCATCAAGTGCGGAAACAAGCTCCTCAACGGAAACTCCGCAAAGTATGGCAAGCTCGCTCATTTTCGGCTCACGCCCATGCTCACGAACAAATTCTTCCTTTTTCTTCATAGCATCGGTGCCTATACGCTTGATATTCCGCCCGACCTTGACGATTCCATCGTCGCGCAAAAAGCGCCGTATCTCGCCAATTATAAGCGGAACGGCATAGGTCGAAAAGGCGGTTCCGAACGACGTATCGAAGCTTCTTACCGCCTTTATCATTCCGACCGATGCAAGCTGAACGAGATCGTCGTACTCGACGCCTCGGTTCATAAACCTGACCGCAATGCTCTTGCACAAGCCCATATTCTCGGTCACAAGAAGCTCAAGAGCCTTCCCGTCACCCGATTGTGCCGCCTTAACGAGCTCGATATTTTCTTCGCGCGTCATTTCAGCTTCTTAATCATCGTGACAGTTGTTCCACGTCCGAGAGCGGATCTGACCTTAAGACGGTCGGAAAAGCTTTCCATGATTGCAAAGCCCATTCCGCCTCTCTCGCCGCTTTCGTCGGTCGTAAAGAGCGGGAGCTTCGCCTGCTCAATATCTGCAATTCCGCATCCGCGGTCGCTGACAGTAATTTTTACGCTCCTGTCGGAATAAATGCCAACCTCAACTATTACGTTTCCCGCTTTGCTCCTATATCCGTGAATTATCGCGTTCGTCACCGCCTCCGAAACAGCAGTCCTTATGTCGGCAAGCTCACTAACGTCAGGATCAAGCCGAGCAATAAACGCCGTCACCGCATAACGGGCAAAACTCTCGTTACGAGAATCGCTGTCAAAAGCAGTCTTCATTCTGTTTATAAGTGTCTTTTTCATATTCTTCTCCTATGTAATCATGCGGTCTTGCGACCGCGTATGGTTAAAAATCTGTCAGCGCCCGACAGGCGAAGTATCTTCAAAAATTCATCGGGAACGTTAATAAGCATAAGCTTACCGCCGTAGCCGTTTATTCTCGTATACCTGCCGAGAACAAGACCGAGCCCCGCCGAATCGGTAAAGGTCACCTCGTTCAGATCAAGGATAACGTTTATCGGTCGGTAATCGATAAGCTTAGAATCGATCACCTCGCGTATCTCCTTCACGCTGTGATGATCGAGCTCACCTCGCAGATAGCAGATACACTCCCCTTCATCATTAATGGTAACGCTGACCTGTCTGTAATTTAAAGCCATTTCGTTTCCGTTCATTTTCACACTTCCTTTCTGAGTACATTTTACCACGCAACAAACGCGTAATATGTCATAAAGCGTCGCCAATATAAAAAACCTTGTCCTTCACGTTTTCCCCACCTTTTCATAATCTGTAAAAAACGAAAGGAACGGTATTATGGCAGAACAAGGCAGAGGTTACATAACAGTAAACGTAAGAACGGCAGGCGGCGCCCTTCCCGTCGAAGGCGCACTTGTGACGATAAGCTCATCGGATACCGGAACGGTCATTGCAGTAACACTGACCGACAACGCGGGATTATCCGAGATAATTGAGCTACCGACGCCGCCGAAGGAAAACTCGCTCGTTGTCAACGGAGGCGAGGTCTCAAGCTTTTATACAGTCGACACGGATAAGGACGGCTTCTATCACGTCGTAAACGCAAACATTCCCGTTTTCGACGGAGTAACGGCAATTCAGCAGGTGCTCCTCGTCCCCATCGCCGTCGGCGATAACGAGCTTCAGCCGAATGACCTCACGAGATTCGAGAATAGCGAGCTTCCGAATTTGTAATAAAACGCTCTTCGCGCAACGGGAGGAGCAAGCCCCTCCCCTGCCAAAGATTGAGTGAACGCCGGAATAACGGACCGCCGAGGACGTCGCGCCTAAAAAACAACGTGGCGAAACGTTCAAATGTCCTTGTAGGGGCGACCATCGGTCGCCCGTATCGAAGCGCCACAAAAAGCGGGCGACCGATGGTCGCCCCTACAAGATAGTTATAAACATTGGCACAAAATCGAAAGAGGTTTCCAAAGGGGAAAACGTGTTAAATTTGCCACGCAAATTTAACGGTTGTCTCCTTGGTGCCGTTCTTTGGTCACCTT
Organism: Eubacteriales bacterium; assembly: GCA_045540115.1. GTDB lineage: Bacteria > Bacillota > Clostridia > Oscillospirales > CAG-272 > Colimorpha_A. The sequence goes on along the minus strand of JAZQGR010000013.1, from coordinate 42,899 downwards.
TCTTGGGCAAGCAAGAAAGGTGAAGAAAAAAACACCGAGGTGATACAATGCCATTTCCATATATTCCCGAAACAATAACAGTCCATTTGGGAGAGCCCGACGCCGATGCGCAAAATGTCACTCTTCCCTTCTCCGATTACATAAAAAACGTCGCGTCAAGCGAAATATACCCGACCTGGCCAGAAAGCTCCCTTCGGGCTAATATCCTTGCGCAAATTTCTTTCGCCCTTAACCGTGTCTATACCGAATACTACCGCTCACGCGGTTATCCGTTTGACATCACTAATTCAACAACGATCGATCAGTCGTTCATCAACGGCAGAAGCATATATGATACCGTCTCCGTCATTGTCGACGATATATTCAGCGACTATCTGCGCCGCGACGGCTTTGTCGAGCCGCTTTTCGCGCAATACTGTAACGGCACCACGGTAACATGCAACGGCTTATCGCAATGGGGAACCGTCGACCTCGCCGAGCAAGGAAGGAACTCCGTCGAGATCATAAAGACCTACTACGGCGACGACGTAAGCATCGTCGTCGACGCGCCAATACGCGGCATAACTACTTCCGCTCCGCGCCGAAACCTTAATCTCGGCTCAACAGGAAACGACGTCGCGTTCGTTCAGCTTCGTTTGAATCGAATATCAAACAATTTTCCTTCAATACCGAAGATCCCGAATCCAAACGGCTTTTACGACGTCGCAACCCGAAACGCGGTAAAAGAATTTCAAAGCATATTCGATCTCGCAGTCGACGGCATAGTCGGTCGGGCGACATGGTATAAAATTCAGCAGATATACGCGAGCGTAAAGCGATTGAACGATCTCTCATCCGAGGGAATAACCTATAACGAGATCCCCAAAATCTTTCCAAACACACTCTCTCCGGGCGCAGAGGGTAACGAAATAAAGGTAATTCAGTATATGATAAACTACATAGCGCAATACGAGGACACCGTAAACACGGTTGAAATAAACGGCGTATTCGACTCACCGACCGAGCAAGCCGTCCGCGGCTTTCAAAAAACCTACGGAATACCCGAAACCGGAATAATCGACGAGAACACTTACGCCCGAATGTTTGACGTATATAACGCAATTATTCTTTCCCTGCCCGATAATCAGCTTCTCGCTCCCTATCGTCCCTACCCCGGTTTTCTCATAACGCTCGGCTTTGACGGAAGCTATATCGTCCCGCTTCAGACATATTTGAACGCGATCTCGACGGTATTTAACGAGGTTCCCGAGGCAGGCAACAGCGGCGTTTACGACGAGCAAACACGAGACGCCGTTCTTGCAGTCCAGAACCTGACGGGGCTTGAGATAACGGGAGTTGTAAATCTATCCACGTGGACCGCGATCGGCGATCTCTATGCAGATATTAGATCAGGAGAAATAACGACTTCGACGCAGTTTCCCGGCTACGTGATCGACGGAGGAAGTCAGATATGATGAATACAGAAATGCCGTTTTACAAGGAATCGGTTCGTCAAATACAGGTGTATCTATACGACATCTCGCGCGTCGACCGCGACGTACCGAGAGTAAATCCCGACGGCATCTACGGCAAAACGACCGTGGAATCAGTCACCGCGTTTCAGAAAAAGCACGGGCTCATCCCCGACGGCAGAGTCAATTACGAGACCTTCAGAAAATTAAGCTCCGAGCACGAGAGGGCAGATGCGATCCTCTCTTCCCCAAACGCGATCTCTCCATTCAGCCAAGCGCTCAAAAACGGCGTCACTAAGCTCGGTGACAAAAGCGAGCTTATTATGATCGTAAAGATAATGCTTAAGGCGCTCGGCGTCTCCTATCCATACTGTGAAGAGCTGAATATCGACAACGTATTCGACGCCGATACCGAGCGTGCTGTTATGGAGTTCCAATTTACTCAAGGGCTGCCGTCAGACGGGATCATAAACAAAGAAACGTGGAATCATCTCGCCATTGCCTACGAAAAGCACCGCGTCCCGCTTTGATTACAGTTGATCGACGCGGTCAATAATAGTAAAAAACGGTAGGAGGCGATACCATGACGAGCCGTTTTACCCCTGCGGCGCAAAATGCGCTCAAAAGAGCGCAGACAGAAGCGTCAGAAATGGGACATACGTATATTGGAACCGAGCATCTTCTTCTCGGTCTGCTCAGAGAAGAAAGCTCAGTCGGAGCAGATATCTTAAGAAAGCACGGGCTTGATTATAAAAGTGCAAAGCAAGCGGTTATGTTTCTGAACGGAAGCGGAAATATGACCTTGCCGCCGCCCGAGATGACTCCGCGTCTGCGCAGTGTGATAGAAAAAGCTGCAAAGGAAATACCGGGAGCATTCGGAAGGATAGGTACAGAGCAGCTACTGTCCGCCCTGCTCTCGGAAAAGGACAGCATCGCTGTCAGGATCATTGAAAAGCATAAGTCGTGCGACGAAATACTTCCCGAGCTATACTCGCAAAATGCACATTCGCCTCACCGAGAGGAGCGCAAAAAGTTGCCGCCGATGATAAGCAAATACGGAAGGAACCTGTGCGAATGCTCGCTCGATCCCGTTATCGGGCGCGAAAGCGAGCTCGAAGCGCTCATAGAAGCGCTTTGCCGCAGACGAAAGAACAATCCTTGCCTCATCGGTGAAGCGGGAGTCGGCAAAACTGCGGTCGTCGAGGGGCTTGCGGACAGAATAAGAGACGGGAACGTTCCGTCGTTTCTGATTGGAAAAGCTATAGTTTCACTCGACATCGCCGCGATAATATCGGGAGCAAAATACCGAGGAGAATTTGAGGAGCGAATGAAAACCGTGCTACTTGAGGCATCGGAGGATCCCGATATAATACTCTTCATAGACGAGCTTCATACGATAGTCGGCACAGGCGCCTCAGAGGGCGCCATCGACGCGGGGAGCATTATGAAGCCTTCGCTTGCGCGCGGTGAGATACGCTTGATCGGTGCAACAACGGTCAGCGAATATCGACGTCATATCGAAAGCGATCCCGCACTTGAGCGACGCTTTCTCCCGATAACGGTCGAGGAGCCGACCGTCGACGAAGCGATAACTATCCTGCGCGGGATCAAGGAAAAATACGAGGAGCATCACGGCATAATTATCGACGACAGCGCGATCACCGCCGCTGTCGAGTTGTCGGTGCGATACGTACCGTCAAAGCGTCTGCCCGATAAGGCAATCGACCTCATCGACGAGGCGGCGTCGTCAAAGCGCCTCGAGCTTGAAGCAAAACGAGAGGAAGCGCGTTACCTCAGCGCAATATCAAACGGTCTTTCCGAGTCGGATAATACTGAGCTAACGCGAACGGTCGGAGAGAACATAAAAGACCGTCTTAATAAAATGAGATCCGACATCACCAAGGTGCTTCTTCGTTCCGATGTCGAAAGAACTCTCAACAAACGACGCGGCAGCGTTCGTTTACCCTCCGAAAGCGACCTTTTGGGGCTCGAAAACGGGCTTAAAGATGCCGTTTTCGGTCAAAAAAGTGCCATTAAAACCGTGGCTTCAACCCTCCGCGCAGGCGTTCTCGGTATTCACGGCGACACCTCGCCCATCGCATCGATGATGTTCTCCGGAGCGTCAGGAGTCGGAAAAACTGCCCTTGCCGGTGCAATTGCCGAGCAGTTTTACGGAAGCGCCGACGCCCTCATTCGCCTCGATATGTCAGAGTACGGCGAAAAGCACAGCGTGTCACGGCTTATCGGCTCGCCGCCCGGATACGTCGGCTATCGCGACGAAGGACTACTCATCAAGGAGGTGCGGAGCAAGCCCTATTCCGTTTTGCTTTTCGACGAAGCTGAGAAGGCGGATCCCGACGTTTTTTCCCTGCTCCTCCAGATACTCGACCACGGCTTTATAACCGATCCGCAAGGCAAACGCGCCGATTTCCGCGGTTGTGTCATCATACTGACGACAAATATCGGCGCCACAGAAAGGGGCGCGGCGGGCTTCACCGCATGTGGGAACGAGAAGCTGCTGAAAAGCGCAAAGGATTTTTTCAGCCCCGAGCTTATAGGGCGACTTGACTGCATCGTCACGTTTGACAATCTCGATCCCGATTCCGCCAAAAAAATTGCAAAAAAACGGCTTGATGCCCTGCACGACCGCCTATTGGAGGTCGGAGTAACGCTTGACATTTCCTCCGAGGTCATATCTTACGCGTCGAAATGCGGAAGCGGCGGTGCTCGTGATATATTCTCATTTATTAAAACTGAGATCGAGGGTGCTGTGATTTCTTCCCTGCCAACCGAAAAAAATGGGGCTTCTCTTTCGATTTCGCTCGAAAATGGAAAAATATCCGTAAATGCCGTAACAAAAAACGCGCTTTCGCATATTATGTAGTAAATAGCTTTTAAGGAGTGCGAGAATATGAGAAAGCGCCTCAACGGAAACGGAAAAGATCTTATCCCCGAAGTCGCAATAATCGCCTTCGGACTTGGAATACTGCTTGCATTTTTTCTATCTCCGCGTGCTTTGGCGCTGATAGAGTCCCTTCTCATCATTTCGCTCGGCATTCTATGTCTTAACAAAGATCGACCGTGAAGGAGTATTTATGAAGGTCATAGTATTATCTCCGCCGAAGTTTCTTTCGCCCATTATCCGTTTTTTCCTCGGCAGAAAAAGAAAAAAGCGCGACACTCGATAGAAGGATAAAAATGATCCGTTGCTTTTTGCAACGGATCATTTTTATCCATAATATGCCGAGCAACATTTCATATTTCCCTAAGGAAATATTTCATTATGAGCTGCGATAAGCTTTTACCGCAACTCACATAATAGTGCTGCACTTTGACATACTCCAAAAGTTGACAAAAATCGCGAAATGATATATAATAAATAAGATGTTTATTGAAAGGAACGGATATATGAAAAAACATTGCCGTTTTTTGCTGCTTCTGACCTTGGTCGCTTCGATGCTTATGACTGCGTCCTGCGGCGGCGGGGAGAAGGAAACAAGGTTCATTTATAAGATAACCGACGGATACGCTACCGTTATCGGATATTCGGGCGTTGAAAGTGAGATAACGATTCCGAAGAAGCTCGGCGGAAAGACTGTCAAAAAGATTGAGGAAAACGCCTTCAACGGCATGGTTGGACTGAGAAAGGTAACGATACCCGATACCGTAACAGCCATTGATTATGCCTTTGTCGGCTGTCCCGACCTTGTCCTTGTCGAGCTCGGATCGGGAATAATAACGATGAACGGCGCGTTTCGTGACTGTCCCAAGCTCGAAACCGTCATCGGCGGCAGAAATGCAACAGAGATCTCTGAAGCATTTATGAACTGCGTTTCGCTAACAAGCGCTTATATTCCAAAAACCGTAATCGCCTGTGAATCCGCGTTTCGCGGCTGTAAGGCACTCACGAGCGTAAAGGTCGAGGAGGGCGTGACCGCCCTGCCATTCACATTTGAAAATTGCACCTCGCTTACGGAAATTATGCTTCCGTCTACCGTTTCCGAAGCAGTCAGCACCTTTGAAAACTGCACCTCGCTTCTCTCGGTCACGGGTTTGAGTAACGTTACGGTTCTTGAAAACACCTTCGCGGGCTGTACCGCGCTTCCTCATGTTTCTCTCGGAGATAACGTCAAGGTTCTTAAAGGAGCGTTTGTCAATTGTTCATCGCTCAGATTCCTCGACGGACTTCCCTCCGAGGTTGAGTCCTATTCGCCATCATTTTCGGGCTGTATCGCGCTTACCGAAATGGTGATACCGAAAATGTCTGAAGCGGAAGCGGCAAACTACGATATTGCATCCGATGTCAAGGGTTGTAACGGACTTGAAAAGCTGACCGTAAACACCTCGTTCTTTGTAAGGAGCGAGTTCTGCACGACCTTTGCGGACTGTTGGTCTATCAAGGAGGTAAACATACCGAACGACGTTGCCGAGCAGCTTCTGCGCGTCGATGCGATGTTTACCGACCGCCTCTATACAGGAAAGGATTCCGCGGTTACCAAGGCTGTAAATAAGTATAAAAAGCAATCGACCGTCAGAATAACCGTAGGCTTCGGCTTTATCGAGGACGTAGGATACACCCATATCTTCGGCGGTGACGTCGGCTACTTCTCGTATGAGGATATCGCAAAGGAGCAAAGCGTTATCGGCTTTGAATCGTTTACGAAATCCTACGTTTGGTGCGGATATCCGAACGAGACGAACAGAAAGAACACGACAGTCGCGATTGAGCGCGAATACACCTTCTATCTTCGAGTCACCGGTGGAAGCAGCGGAGAGCTTCCTTTAAAGGTTTTCGTTAACGGAATGGAATGTATGATCGAGCACAACTAATATTATGCGAAAGAGTTAATCATTCAAATATGCAAAAAGAGCAGACCGAACGGTCTGCTCTTTTCAGATATTACTTATACTTGCGCTTACGGGCTGCTTCAGCCTTCTTCTTGCGCTTTACGCTGGGCTTCTCATAGCACTCTCTTTTGCGGAGCTCTGCGAGAACGCCGGATCTCTGACACTGTCTCTTGAATCTACGAAGAGCGCTATCCAGAGATTCATTTTCTTTTACTCTTACTTCTGCCATTATCTATCCCTCCCCTCGCATTGTAAGCAAAGAGAATTTTTTTCAAATTCCACCCAATATAATAACACATCTGTTTCATTATGTCAAGTAAAAGTTTGAAATATTCTGTTTTTTTGGTAAAAATTATTTAACGACGAAGTTTACGAGCTTATTCGGAACGAAAATTTCCTTGATAATCGTCTTTCCCTCAAGGAAAGGAACGACCTTTTCGACCGCCTTTGCCTTAGAAAGAACCGTGTCCTTATCATCGTTTGCGTTGACAACGACGGTTCCGCGGAGCTTGCCGAGGACCTGAACCGCATACTCAATCGTCGAATCCACGGTCTTTGATTCATCGTACTGCGGCCACTCGGAGACCGAGCAGAAGCCGTCGTTTCCGAGCGCTTCCCAGATCTCCTCGCAGATATGAGGAGCGAAAGGAGAAAGAAGTCGAACGAAGATTCCGAGCTCGTCCTTGGTGAGCGAGCCGTGATCGTAGATTGCGTTTATAAGTATCATCATCTGAGCGATAGCGGTATTGAATTTCATCGCCTCGATGTCTTCGGTTACCTTCTTGATCGTCTTGTGGAAGAGCGTTTCAATCTCGGGTGTTACGCCCTCGCCCTTTACAAGCTCCGTAAGAGCGGCAGTACGGTCGAGGAAGCGACGGCATCCCTTCATCGAACTTTCGTTCCACGGTGCTGCCTGCTCGTAGTCACCCATAAAGAGAACGTAAAGTCGAAGGGTATCTGCACCGCTTTCGTCAACGACGGTGTTCGGATCGACAACGTTTCCGCGCGACTTACTCATCTTCTCGCCGTCGGAGCCAAGGATAAGTCCCTGCGCGGTGCGCTTTGCATACGGCTCGGAGGTCGGAACGAGATCGAGGTCGTAAAGGAACTTATGCCAGAAGCGCGAATAGATCATGTGACGCGTTACGTGCTCCATACCGCCGTTATACCAGTCAACGGGAAGCCAATAGTTCATTGCCTCCTTCGACGCGAAGCAATCAGGGTTTTTCGGGTCGGTGTAACGGAGGAAGTACCAGGAAGAACCAGCCCACTGCGGCATGGTATCAGTCTCACGCTTAGCAGCAGCTCCGCACTTCGGACACTTGCAGTTTACGAAGGATTCGATCTTTGCAAGCGGGCTTTCGCCGTCGGAGCCGGGTTGGAAATTGTCAACAGGAGGGAGGCGGAGAGGAAGCTCCTCGTAAGGCACGGGAACGATTCCGCATTCGGGACAATGTACGATCGGGATCGGCTCGCCCCAATATCTCTGACGGTTGAACGCCCAGTCCTTCATCTTGAACTGTACGCCCTTTTCGCCTATTCCCTGCTCGGTAAGGTACTCGAGCATTTTTTCGATTGAATCCTTTTTGTTGGTAAGGCCGTTAAGCACGCCGGAATTTACCATTTCGCCGTCGCCGGTATAAGCTTCGGTAGAAATATCGCCGCCCTTGATGACCTCGATTATGTCGATGCCAAACTTCTTTGCGAAGTCGTAGTCACGGGTATCGTGCGCGGGGACTGCCATAATTGCGCCCGTGCCGTAGCCCATCATTACGTAGTCGGCAACATATATCGGGATCTCCTTGCCATTTACGGGGTTAATTGCCTTAAGTCCCTCAATACGGACGCCCGTCTTATCCTTGACGAGCTGTGTTCTTTCGAACTCGCTCTTCTTTGCGCATTCTGCCTTATATGCGTCGAGCGCTTCGGTATTCGTGATAATATCACGGTATTTTTCGATTATCGGATGCTCGGGGGCGATTACCATGAAGGTTACGCCGTAGAGCGTGTCGGGACGTGTGGTGTAGATGCGGAGCGAATCGTCGACGTTAAGCTTGAAGTTGACAAATGCGCCCGTGCTCTTTCCGATCCAGTTTTCCTGCTGGAGGCGTACGTTCGGAAGATAATCAACGCCCTCAAGTCCCTGAAGAAGCTTGTCTGCGTACTCGGTTATGCGAAGATACCAGACCTCCTTCGTCTTCTGTACGATGTCGGAATGGCAGATGTCGCACTTACCGCCCTGCGAGTCCTCGTTCGAAAGAACGACCTTACACGACGGGCAGTAGTTTACGAGCGTCTTATCACGGAAAACGAGTCCGTTCTCGTACATTTTGAGGAATATCCACTGCGTCCACTTATAGTATTCCTCCTCGGTCGTGTCAACCACGCGGCTCCAATCGAAGGAGAAGCCGACGCGCTTTAACTGCGAGGTGAACTTCTTTATGTTGTTATCGGTTACCTGACGGGGGTGAACACCCGTCTTGATAGCGGTGTTTTCGGTCGGCAGACCGTAAGCGTCAAAGCCTATCGGAAAGAGGACGTTATAGCCCTCCATTCTTCTTTTACGGGAAACGACCTCAAGACCCGAATACGCCTTGATATGTCCTACGTGCATTCCCGAGCCGGACGGATACGGGAACTCAACGAGGGAATAGAACTTCTTTTTGGAATGGTCCTCTTTTGCTTCAAAAAGCTTGGCTTCTTCCCATTTGTCCTGCCATTTTTTGTCGATCAAACTATGTTCGTACTTCATTTTTCTGTCCTTCTTTTGAGATTATTAACTGTCGGATACCGTGTAGGTTTCGTTATACACGGTGAATCCGAATATCATTATCTTTGTTCCCTTCATAACGCTTCCCTCGCCTTCGAGCCTATTATAGACCGTTACGCGGTATACGAACGTTATTGGAAAATATTCGACGGTTCCGCCGTCCTTAGCTTTTAACGGAATGGGGAAAAGAAGGATAGCGAGAACTACTAAAATAATAATCAGCTTTTTCACATCCATACTCCTTTTCTGTTAAAAATATCAGTCTTCTGTGAGAAGCTCCGAAATGTCTACTTCTTCTGCCTCTGCCCAGAGCTTTTCGAGATTGTAAAACTCTCTTGCGTCGGGCGTGAAGATGTTTACTATAACGCTCGAATAGTCGAGAAGCACCCACGACGCGCTGTCGTGTCCTTCTACGTGGTCTGCAGTTACGCCCTCAAGACCGAGCTTGTATTCGACCTCGTCGGATAGACCCTTTACCTGCGTTGTGGAGTTACCGCCGCAGATAACGAAATAGTCTGCAAGGACTGTCTTCTCGGTTACGTGAAGAAGCTTGATATTGCGTCCCTTGCGTGCGTCAAGCACCTTTATTATCATTTCCGCAATTTCTTTCGGTTCAAATACTTTCTTTTCTTCCATAGTTGTTTTCCTTTAGCTTTTCTTTAATATATTCTCTTGCTTTTTCGGTGTCCGAATGTATCGGGTGACCGTTTTCCTTTAGGTCCGCGACCGTCATATCGAGCGCTATCAGCATTATCTCGTCAAGCGTGCGAAGCTTATTGCCTTTTTCTATCATTTCATAGAATATTGCGCGAAGCTTCACGCAGTCGGGAAAGGTTCGCGTCGGCTCGATGAAGTCACATAGATACATCAGCTTCGTCAGAAGCGGCATATCCGCCTTGCCCGTCGTATGGTACCGTATCGCGTCAAAAACGGCATCGTCCACATAATCGGGATAAAGCTTTTTCGCCATATACGCGCCCGTCATCTGATGAAGCGTTTTATCGCTTGCAAGCGTTCCCTCGTCGGGCATTACTCCCATCTCATTAAGAAACGCAAGGTGTTCATCGCGGGTAAGGTACTTCGTTATATCGTGAAGCAGTGCCGCGCGGCGCAGACGCTCGCTGTCGGTCTCGGACAGGTCAAATATCCACGAAAGACTCTTTGCCTCCTCTTCGGTACCGAAAATGTGCTTCCATCTTTTCTCTTTCACAAGCCTTCTGACTGCCGCGTAGAGCGGGCAAGTCAGGTACAGCTTGTCATTTTTGATTATATTCCCGACCTCGTCAGTAACATAATCCGAAATGCTCTTCCCTTCCTTTACCGCGTTTCTTATCTCGGTAGAAGAAATTTCAAACGGTTCGGAAACAAGGTCGATTATTCTTGCGCTATATTCTTTTTCGTATCGCGCTTTTGCTTCCCCGATCTCCTTTTCGGTTTCGGGATCAACGTCTTCGCGCCTGACGTGGCATACCGTCGCCAGCTTTAAGATGATATCGGGATTTTTCCATCCGTCAAGCGACAGGAGCATATCGGTACCCATCAGGAAATACAGCTCGGTATCAGGGGAGGAAAAATGCTCGAGAGTAAGATAAGTATAGCTTTTGCCACCCTTTTCTATCTCGTAGTCGCTGACCGTGATATTTCTATCACTGTTTTCAAACGCCGCATTTACCATTTTCAGGCGCTCGCGCGGATCGTTATCAAGGTCGTCCGTCTTAAAGGGCGAGACCGCCGTCGGAATTATTATCAGCTCGTCAAGCATCATTTCGTCGTAAAAGGCGTTTGCCGCCTTAATATGCCCGATATGTATCGGGTTAAAGGACCCGCCGTAGATTCCAAGGCGCTTCATAACTGCTTGTTCTCCGTCAGATACTTAGCAAAGAGGCGTATCGACTGTCCGCGGTGGCTGACTGCGTTCTTTTCGTCGATATTTATCTCGGCATAGGTCTTTCCAAGCTGCGGCATATAGAATATCGGGTCGTAGCCGAAGCCGCCGTTTCCGCGCTCCTCCCGGATCATTTCGCCCTTACATTCGCCGCGGAAATAGTGAGGCTCGTCTATCTTATTCGGGTCAACGAATGCGATGACCGATATAAACGCCGCGCCACGTTTGCCGTCGGGGACGTTTTCAAGCTCGCTTAATAGCTTATCATTATTATTTTTATCGTTACAGGGCTCGCCTGCATAACGCGCGGAATAAACTCCCGGGCGTCCGCCGAGCGCTTCGACACTAAGACCGCTGTCGTCCGCTATCGCGTAGTAGCCCATTTTCGCAGGAACACACGCCTTTATATAAGCGTTTTCCTCGAAGGTACTACCTGTTTCTTCTATATCGCCGTCATAGCCGATATCGTCAAGGGAAAGGAGCGTTACGTCATTTACTCCGCTTTCTTTAAGCACTCTTTCGATCTCCGCTATTTTATGGCGATTTCTTGAGGCAAGTACAATTTTCATATCATTCAAACAGTGCCGTGACAAATTCATCGGCAACGAAATACTGTAGATCGTCTATCTGCTCACCGACACAGATGAATTTTACGGGGATTCCGAGCTCCTCTTTTATCGAGAATACGATTCCACCCTTTGCCGTGCCGTCGAGCTTTGTGAGAACGAGTCCCGTCAAGGGAGCTGCGTTCTTAAATTCCTTTGCCTGAAGGACAGCGTTCTGTCCCGTCGTCGCATCGAGAACGAGAAGCGTCTCGCGGGAAGCTCCGGGCGTTTCGCGATCGATAACTCTGTTTATCTTCGCGAGCTCATCCATCAGGTTCTTCTTATTGTGAAGACGCCCTGCGGTATCGACAATGACAACGTCGCTGCCCCTCTTTTTCGCGGCGCTGAGCGCATCGAAAACGACTGCGGCAGGATCCGAGCCCTCCTCGTGGCGTATAAGCTCAACGCCTACGCGGTCTGCCCACACGCCGAGCTGATCGATAGCAGCGGCGCGGAAGGTGTCAGCCGCGGCAAGAAGGACGCTCTTGCCGTCCTTTTTGAGAAGATTTGCGATCTTCGCGATCGACGTTGTCTTTCCGACTCCGTTTACGCCTATAACGAGAATAACCGAGGGACTTACCGAAAGGTCAAGGCTCTCTCCCTCTCCGACCTTTTCGCGAAGGAGCGACTGAAGTGCCTCCTTCACCTCCATAGGATCGGTTATCTTCTCTTTTCTTATTTTTTCGCGGAGCGAGTCAAGAATGCTTTCGGTTACGTTCACGCCGACGTCGGCTGTGATAAGTATTTCCTCAAGCTCCTCAAGAAGCTCCTCGTCTACCTTTGAAAATGCCTTGAAAAGGCTGTCGAGCCGTCCGAAAACGGCGTTTTTCGTTTTTTTAAGTCCTGCTTTAAGTTTTTCGAAAAAGCCCATCAGTTAAGCTCTCCTCCCATTTTCTTTTCAACCTCATTTACGTTCATGCTGAGCACCTTCGATATGCCTCTGTCGGGCATCGTAATACCGTATAGCATATCGGATGCCTCCATGGTACCGCGGCGGTGTGTGATGACGATAAACTGCGTCTTCTCGGAGTATCGGTGCATATAATCGGAGAGGCGCACAACGTTTACCTCGTCAAGTGCACTTTCGATCTCGTCGAATATGCAGAACGGTGTCGGGTTTACGTTCAGTATCGCGAATATAAGCGCGATAGCAACGAAGGACTGCTCTCCTCCGGACAGCGATATAAGATTCTTTATTATCTTTCCTGGAGGTGCGACCTTTATTTCGATTCCGCTCGTCAGAACGTTTTCGGGGTCGGTCAAGGATATTTCCGCCGTACCGCCGCCGAAAAGCTCCTTGAACGTTACCTTGAAGTTTTTATTGATCTCCTCAAAGGCAGTGACGAACATCGTCTTCATTTCCTTTTCAAGTCGGGAAATGATTCCGTCAAGGCTCTCGCGCGCCTTCGTAAGATCCTCAAACTGCGCGGTATTGAAATCGTATCGCTCCTTGACGTCGGCGTATTCCTCTATCGCACCTACGTTTACGTGTCCGAGCGCGCGGAGCTTATTGCGAAGCTCTGTCTGGCGCGCGCCGTAGGTCGGGCGCGTTTCCTCGGTCACGGGTGCGTAATTCAGCTCTGTTGCCGCTGTATAGGTAAGCTCGTAGTCCTCCCATATCTTGGCTGCAAGTCGGTCGTGCTCGGTAGTAAGGTTTTCTCTTACGCCCTCAAGCTTTGTAAACTCGCGGAAGAGGGTCTCTCTTACATGAGTTTTCTCACGAAGCTCCTCTCTTATGCGGCTCTGTATCTTCTCGTACTCGATATTCTGAGAGATAAGCTTGCTTCTCTCGGCTTCAAGGGCGCTGATATCGTCCGCAAGCGTATCAAAGGTGACCTTGTTTTCGCTTATGCGCTTCTTGATGTCGGCAAGCTTCTGCTCAAGCGTCGCGTTAAGCTCCTCGGAACGTGCTATCTGCTCGCGGAGCGCTTCTACTGTGCTTTCGTTCAAGGCAATTCCCGAGGTTATCGATTCGACATCCTTCTCGAGCGCCGCTTCAGCGATCCTTCCATCGTTATAGGAGGAAAGAACAGACGCAAGCACATCGTCCTCGCCGTTTCTGCGGGCGACGGTATTCTCGGTCTCCTTTTTCTTTTCTTCAAGCTCCTTTTCAAGCGACGCTATCGTTTGTTCGATCTGCGATTTTTCTATGTCGAACTGCTCGTGCTCTCTACCGAGTCCTTCGAGCGCGGTATTGAGAGCAGAGAGGCGCAAGCCTTCGCTTTCGTGCTTGCTCTTATTAACCTCGTATTGCGTCTGCTCGGCGTTCTGCATCATCGCAAGAAGCGCGATCCTTTCGCTTATGCCGCCGATTTCGGAATTAAGCTTCTCTATCTCGGCATTAAGCTCACTCTCGTGTGCCTTTTTGCTTCCAAGCTCGATTCCGAGCTTTGCGACCTCGCTTTTAAGCGAGGAGATCTCGGCACTGCGTGTAAGAATGCCGCTGTCCTGACGGATCGAGCCGCCCGTGAAGGAGCCGCCTGCGTTTATTATCTGTCCGTCGAGGGTTACTATTCTTATACGGTAACCGAAGGATTTTGCAACGTACGCCGCGTTATCGATATTATCGAATACCGCCGTTCTGCCGAGCAGATTTCCGATGACTCCTGCGTACTTTTTATCGTGATCGCAGAGCGCGTCTGCCATTCCGATATATCCCTTTTTATTCTTCAGCTCGTTTGCGGAGATGACGGGAGTCTGCGCCTTCATCGCGGTGAGCGGATAGAAGGTCGCGCGTCCGCCGTTCGTCTTTTTAAGATAGGCGATAGCTGACTTTGCGGCTTCCTCGTCCTCTGTGACTATGTTCTGAATATTCGCGCCGAGCGCAGTTTCGATAGCGATGCTATACTCGCCCTTTACCGAAATAAGCTTCGACACAGGACCGTGAATACCCTTTATCGCGCCGTTCTCAACAGCATGCATCACGTTCTTTACGCTATGGTTATAGCCCTCGAGAAGGTCGTCCATTCTCTTGAGCGTTTCCGCGCGGTGATTTTTAGATTCGATGCTAAGGTTAAGGCGGTCGATCACTCCCTTGACCTCGTTAAGTTCTTCGTGGAGCGCGGAAATTTCGTTCTCCTTTTCACTCGCTTTTGCCTTGTCCTCTTCTATTGAAGAAAGATAATCGGCAATCGTCTTTTCGGAGCGTTTCATTGCATCGGTAATGACAGCGATCTCAGCCTCAAGCTCCGCTATCTCGTTTTTCAGCGAACGGCTTCTTTCGCTTTCGCTTTCGTGCGAACCCGTCAGGGCAGACAGGCGAACCTTTTCGTCGATAAGCTTATTTTCGGTCAGGCGCTCATCGTCCTCACATTCAAGGATCTTTTCTTCAAGGAAGGAGATAATATCTCTCTTTTCCGACGCCTTTTTATCAAGCTCCTCAAGCTCGTTTTTTATGATCTCAAGCTTTGCGGTCTTTTCCTTAAGCTCGTTTTCAAGATCAACTCCGCGCTTTTCACCGTCGGAAAGCGACAGACGGCGAAGCTCACTTTCGTTCTTTGTCTGCTCGATACGGCTCTTGGTATGAAGTATATCGTTTTCAAGGACTCGGCTGTTGCTCTCGATTCCGTGGCGCTTCTCGATATATTCGCTTACGCGGTTCGTCAGCTCCTCGGCACCGCTCTGGCTTTCTGCCGCCTTCGTGTAAAGGTTTTCACTTCTCGACTCAAGAGCCGATATTTCACTTTCGGCACTTTCAAGCGCGAGCTTTGCCGACATATACGCGCGCTCGGTCTCGTTCGCTCTTGCGCGCATCGTTTCGGCGTCGTATAGCCAAAGCGCTACGTCTACCTCTTTCTTCTGCTCGTAAAGATCAAGATACTTTCTTGCTGCCGCCGCTTCCTTTTCAAGCGGACCGACGCGGGAGGAAAGCTCGCCTATGATATCGGAAAGGCGGATAAGGTTTGCCTCAGTGTCCTTAAGCTTTCTTTCGGCTTCGTTCTTTCTTACGCGGTATTTCGATATTCCCGCCGCTTCTTCAAATACCGAACGGCGTTCATCACTCTTCTGCGAGATTATCTCGGCAATTTTACCCTGACCGATATTCGAATATCCCGTTTTACCGACACCTGTATTCATAAACAGCTCTGCTATGTCTTTAAGACGCGATGCCTTGCCGTTTATGAGATATTCGCTGTCGCCTCCGCGGTAGTAGCGTCTCGTCACCGACACCTCGTCGTATTCGCTGTCGAGGCGTCCGATACCGACGGTGTTGTCGATTATGAGCGTTACCTCCGCATATCCCATCGGGCGGCGGTTATCGGAGCCGCCGAAAATGACGTCCTCCATTTTCGAGCCGCGTATGCTCTTGGTCGACATTTCGCCAAGAACCCATCTGACTGCGTCGGTTATATTCGATTTTCCGCTTCCGTTAGGTCCGACGACGGCGGTTATACCTTGGTCGAAGGACAGTACGGTCTTGTCGGGGAAGGATTTGAACCCCTGCATTTCAAGCGCCTTTAATCTCAAAACTTATTACTCCTTAAATCGTTCTCACGCCCGCACGCGCGGGCAAACAATATGCCTATTATATATAATAAGTCATTATAACATAGTTTAAAGTAAATTGCAAGTGTTTAGCGTTATTTTGCACGAAAAACAGGCCTGTTTTTTGGGATTTTTGCCGTTGATTTTTGAAGCAAAAAATGATACTATGTACTAAGAAAAATCATACCGAAGAGGTGCAAAATGAGAACTAACGAATTTGTAAGAAAAGACGTCATAATCCCCGGTCTTGAAAAGGAATACCGTATTTTGCATATTACCGATTCTCACATCGTGGTATGCACCGAGGAGGAGGGCGAATTCGTAATTCAGGGCGACGGCTACTGGGCAGGAACGAAGCTTTATGATTTCTATAAGCTTCGCCATGAAGCCTTCAAGGTTGACGGTGTTACCACCGCCGAGCTGTTTGAAAAGATGTGCGACGAGCTTGCCGCTAACCCCGATTGTGCCGACGTTATCGTATTTACGGGCGACATTATGGACTTCTTCTCGCAGTCCGGCTTCGATTTTGTAAAAAGGAATCTTGACAAGCTCAATACTCCCTATATGTACGTTATCGGAAATCACGATATGATCTTCTCGAGTCTTCCGAACAGTGAGGTCCGCAATATATTCAAGGCGCTTACGGGAGAGAATACCGATCTTCAGAAGATGAAGCTCGGCGAGCTCACTCTCATCGGAGTTTACAACGGCCCGTATTACTACCCCGAGAAGTCGCTGAACGATCTTGTAAACGCGCTTGAGGGCGAAGAAAACGTTGTTCTTTTCCAGCACGTTCCGCTTTCAACCAAGGAGTTCCACAAGCATCATGCAGACCAGAACAAGCCCGACTGGAGCATCGGCGACGAGGGCGTTTGCAAAGGCGACAGCTGGAAGGTCGTATTTGACAAGGTCGGAGCTCCCGACACGAACATCAAGGCGATCATCTGCGGCGACTGTCACATTGAGCATGAAAGCAAGCTCGGTAACGTTACCCAATACACCTCTCCTCTCAACACCAAATATCCGCCTTATCTCTACGTATTTCATTCCTGACAATATAACCCCCGCGCCAAAACGGCGCGGGGGATTTTTTGTGTCAAAAATGACAAAAAAACGCGCCCTTTACAGGTGTTTCTCTGCCCTTATTCTATTGACAAATACTTTATAATGTAGTAGAATAGAGTATGTATGTGCATTTATAATACGGAGGAACGACAGTGTTAAATTTCAAGAACACACTTTCGCAGGCGCTCGCCTGCGCTATCAAGAAAATATCCCCCGAATCCGAGCTTACGGCATCCGAGCTCCTTTCGATGCTCGAATACCCGCCAAGCAGAGATATGGGCGATATTGCTTTCCCCTGCTTCAAGCTCAGCAAGTCGCTTCGTAAGGCGCCTCCCGTTATCGCTTCGCTTATTTCCGAGGCGATGGACAAGGTTGAATATCTTGCTAAAGCCGAGGTTGCAGGAGGATATCTTAACTTCTTTATTGACGACAGCTACTTTACCGACGGGATCCTTGACAAGGTGATCTCAGAGGGCGACGATTACGGCAAGAGTGACAGCGGTAAGGGCAAAACGCTCGTTATCGACTATTCTTCGCCGAACGTCGCAAAGCCATTCCATATCGGTCATCTCGGAACGACCGTTATCGGTCATTCGCTCAAGAAGCTTCACGAGTTCTGCGGCTGGAACGCCGTCGGTATAAACCACCTCGGCGACTGGGGAACGCAGTTCGGTAAGCTCATCGTTGCCTACAAGCTTTGGGGCAACAAGGAGCAGATCGAGGAGGGTGGAATCGACAAGCTCGTCGAGCTTTACGTCCGCATCAACAATACAATAAAGGGCGATCCCGAAAACGGAATCCCTGCTCGTGACGACCTTGCCGATCAGAGCCGTGCCGAGTTCCACAAGATGGAGATCGGCGATAAGGAAAATATCGCGCTCTGGAAATGGTTTATCGAGATTTCGCTGAACGAGTACGAAAAGACCTACAAGCAGCTCGGTATCACCTTTGATTCCTACGCGGGTGAAAGCTTCTACACCGACCTTATGCCTGCACAGGTTCAGCGCCTGCGCGACAAGGATCTGCTCAAGATCGACGACGGCGCATCGATAGTTGACCTTTCCGAATACAATATGCCTCCCTGTCTTATTCTTAAGCGCGACGGCTCGACGCTTTATCCTACCCGTGACATCGCCGCGGCTGTCTACCGCAAGGAGCATTACAACTTTGACAAGTGCGTTTACGTTACGTCGAATCAGCAGATACTTCACTTCCAGCAGTGGTTCAAGGTTCTCGAGCTTATGGGATACGAATGGTACGGCGAGCTTGTACACATTCCTTACGGCACCGTTTCTATCGGCGGCATGAAGCTTGCGACGAGAACAGGTAACGTAATTCTTCTTAAGGACCTCTTCAAGATGGCGGTCGAAAAGGTCAAGGCGATAATGGAAGAAAAGAACCCCGACCTTGAAAACAAGGACGAGGTTGCAGAGGCAGTCGGTATCGGCGCTATCGTATTCTATTATCTTACAAACAGCCGTATCAAGGATAACGATTTCTCGCTTGAGGACGCGCTTTCCTTTGAGGGTAACACCGGTCCGTACGCACAGTACACATACGCGCGTTGCTGCTCGATCATCGAAAAGGCGGGCGGAGCTCCCGAAAAGTCGCTCACAAACGGCTACGAGCCGCAGGCGGCTGAAGCGGCGCTTTGCAGAGTTCTTTCTCTCTTCACCGAAAAGGTGAACGACGCTATCACCGACAGCGAGCCGATGGTCATCACGAGATACATTCTCGACATCTGCGCGGCGTTCAACCGCTTCTACCACGATTGCCCGATCCTTTCGGCAAACGAAGATAACGCACGTGCCTTCCGCGTACGCCTTACCGAGGCAACGAAGACCGTTCTCGGAAACGCTTTCGGGCTTATTTGCTTGAAGAAAACACCAAAGATCTAATATACGAGGTTAAATGATATGTCAGGACACAGTAAATGGAAAAATATAATGCATAAAAAGGAGAAGACCGACGCGCAGAGAGCTTCGGTATTCACCAAGATAGGCAAGGAGATCGCGATCGCGGTCAAGGAGGGCGGTCCCGATCCGAACTCCAACTCGCGTCTGCGCGATCTTATAGCAAAGGCAAAGGACAATAACGTTCCGAACGACAACATCGACCGTGCGATCAAGAAGGCATCTGCCGCTGACGCCGCAGTTTACGAGGAGATAACCTACGAGGGCTACGGTCCGAGCGGAGTTGCCGTAATCGTTGAAACTGCGACCGACAACCGTAACCGTACCGCTGCCGAGGTTCGTCACTTTTTTGATAAGTACGGCGGTAATATGGGAACGAGCGGATGCGTAAGCTATCTCTTCACCGACAAGGGAGTTATCGTTATTGAAAACGATGGAACCGTTGACGAGGACAAGCTTATGGAGGATTCTCTTGAAGCCGGTGCTGAAGATTTCGTTGCTTCCGAGGAGGCGTTCGAGATCTACACCGTGCCGGAGGACCTTTCTGCTATCCGTGCCGATCTTGAAAGCAAGGGCTACAAGATCGTTTCTGCCGACAAGGACAAGATCCCGTCCAACTACATCACGCTTGAAGACGAAGATGCTATCAAGAATATGAATCTTCTTCTTGAAAAGCTCGACGAAAACGACGACGTTCAGAACGTCTATCACAACTGGGAAAACGAAGAATGATTTGGAGGAGGGCGGTAATGCCCTCCTCTTCTGCTTATTGGTGAAAAATATGTTAATTGATATGCACGCACATACCTCGGGGATCAGTGAATGCTGTCTCGGCGATGCTGAAACTATTCTTAAAGTCGCGCTTGAAAACGGTATTGACGGAATCGTTCTTACCAATCACTATCAGAGAAGCTACCTGAAAAACGGCACCCCTGCCGAGCTTGCAAAAAGATATACCGACGAGTACAGAATGACGAAGCGTTTGGGAGAGGAGATCGGTGTTACTGTTATTTACGGAATGGAGGTCACTATGCACCGCCACGATAACAGTCATCTGCTCATCTACGGTATGCCCGAATCGTTCACCGAGGAATTCCCCGAGGTGTACGATATGACTCAGGAGGAGCTTTATACGCTTGTAAAATCGCGCGGCGGACTGCTTATTCAGGCGCATCCGTTCAGAAAGGGCTACTATCCCCTTGACCCCCGTTTTCTTGACGGATACGAGCTAAGCAGCCATCCGCTTTACGGTACCTCCGCTTACGACGACGTAACTGCGCTTGCACTCAAGCACGGCGCACTCCTTACGACGGGCGCCGATTATCATTACGACGTTGCTTACCGTCCTTACTGCGGAGCGTTTCTTCCCGATACCGTGAAGGATCCGAAGTCGCTTGTTGAAGCACTTGTGAGTACCGATCCCATCGTCCTTTCCCTTCACGAGCCGGAGAATAAAAAGAAGTATCTCGTCACTTACAGCCGAAAAGACGGCACGTTGAAGAAAGAAGAGAACGAGTAAACATAACGAAAATAGATATTTTGTTTGTAGGGCAGGGGTAAGCGCCTCTCCTGCAAAAGCACATCGGACGTTGTCTTGCCTTCCCCTCAGGGGAAGGTGGCTGCGACGCAGGAGCAGACGGATGAGGTGTATTGAACGATTATAATCTGAATACATCAAATCAGTTACTTCACTTTCTGAACACCTCATCCGTCATTCGCGCAAGCGAATGACACCTTCCCCTGAGGGGAAGGCAAGATGGCGTTCAATCTACTTTTAAGGCATAAAAACAAATTTTCAAAATAAAAAAGTCCCCCGATTACGGGGGACTTAATATAGAACCTATTAAAGCTTGCTTACGATAGCTTCGGTATCCTTTGCGATCATGAGCTCTTCGTTTGTAGGAAGAACGTAGACCTTAACCTTGGAGTTAGGAGTCGAAAGCTCAACAGTGTTGGGCTGACGGAGAGTCTTTGCGTTAAGCTCCATGTCGATCTCAACGCCGAAGTATGAAAGCTCCTTACATACTCTTTCACGAAGCTCGGGGTTGTTTTCACCCATACCTGCGGTGAATACGATAGCGTCGAGTCCGTTCATTGCAGCTGCGTAAGAGCCGATATACTTCTTGACCTGATATGCAAGCACGTTAGCGGTGAGAAGTGCCTGCTCGTTTCCTTCAAGGATAGCCGCTTCGATATCGCGGGAGTCGGAGGAAATACCGGAAAGACCGAGGAAGCCGCACTTCTTGTTCATGAAGTTCGACATCTCGTCGGGAGTATAACCGTATTTCTTCATAATATAGGTTACGATCGCGGGGTCAATAGATCCGCAACGGGTACCCATTTCAACGCCTTCAAGGGGAGTGAAGCCCATGGAAGTATCGATGCACTTTCCGCCCTTAACTGCGGAGATAGACGAGCCGTTACCGATATGGCAGGTTACGATCTTGGTCTCCTCAACGGGCTTATCAAGAAGCTTTGCCATTTCGATGGAAACGAAGCGGTGAGAGGTTCCGTGTGCGCCGTAGCGGCGGATGTGATCCTTCTCGATCATGTCCTTAGGGAGCGCATAAGTATATGCGTAATCGGGCATAGTCTGATGGAACGCGGTATCGAATACGAGAACCTGAGGAACGTCAGGCATTACCTCGGTACAGCCCTCGATACCCATAAGATGTGCGGGGGTATGAAGCGGTGCGAAATCGTTACAGAGCTTGAGCTTCTCGATTACCTCGGGCGTTACGAGGCAACTTTCGAAGAAGTAAGGACCGCCGTGGACAACGCGGTGTCCGACAGCCTTGATCTCACCCATATTGGAAATACATCCAAGAGTTGCATCGGTAAGAGTGTCGACTACGATCTTCATAGCGACTGCGTGGTTAGGCATATCAAGCTGGCGCTTGTTCTTTTCGCCGTCCTCACCGAGACGGTGCTCAATAATACCGTCGATACCGATTCTTTCGCAGATACCCTTTGCAAGGACTGCGCCGTTCTCGGTCTCGAAAAGCTGATACTTAAGGGACGAGCTTCCTGCATTTACAACAAGAACTTTCATTATTTATTTCCTCCGAATTAAAATTTACATTTATAACATTTCGATTATACACTATTTTTCCTTAAATTACAAGTCTTTTCACGAAATATTACCTTCAAAGGAGTAAAAAATGAAGACCGTCGCGATTATTTGCGAATACGACCCCTTTCATCGCGGGCATAAAATACAAATCGACCTCATTCGCGAGCATTTCGGTACCGATACAACGGTCATCAGCATTATGAGCGGAAGCACCGTTCAGCGCGGTCGGCTCTCTATTTACCCGAAGTATATGCGCGCAGAGGCGGCGATAAAGAGCGGCTCCGACCTTGTTCTTGAGCTTCCCTACCCCTACTGCTCATCGTCTGCCGAGCATTTCGCTCGCGGCGCTGTCGCGCTCATTACGAAGCTTGGCGGAGTTGATATTCTCGCTTTCGGAAGCGAAAGCGGAGATATAAACGCGCTTTCCCGTGCCGCCGACATTATACGCTCGGATGAGTACCTGAGCGCGATACGCGAAAACGGCAAGAACGGACACATTAAAAGCGCCGAGGAGATTTTCCGTTCCCTCTCGGGCGATGGCTTCCCGACGACGCCGAACGACATTCTGGCTGTCGAGTACATCGCCGCGCTGAAGGACGAAGGTTGCGATATCGTTCCCTTCACCTACAAGCGCGAGGAGGGATATTCCGCCTCTCGCTCGCGCGAGCTTATATACAGCAGCTCTGACGCTTCAGAGATGCTTCCCGAAAACGCAACTAAGGTTTTTGATAAAACCGTTCCGACCGACATTTCGGCGTATGAATCGGTTGCTCTGCATACGGTCAGAATAACCGATGCCGATACGCTTTCAACCTACTACGGAATGAACGGAGGCGTTTCGGGGCTTATCAAGGCGAACGCCGAAGGCGTCCCGTCGCTTGACGGACTTATTTCGTCCTGCGTCAACAAGAGCTATACTGCGGCAAGGATAAGACGCGCGATCCTTTCCTCTGTCCTTGGACTTAAGGCGGAAGCCGCTAAAGAGCGCCCGCTGTTTACGAATCTGCTCGCCGCGAATTGCAAAGGCAGAGAATATCTTAACAAGGTCAGAAAAACTACGTCGATCAATATCGTAACCAAGCCCGCAGACGGACTTGATCTGCCTGAAAAAGCAAAGGAACAATTTGAGCTTTCACTCCGCGCAGATAAGCTCATGGCGCTTTGCCGCGGCGAAGCGGCGAGCGAGATATTCAGGAGAACTCCTTATATTCTGTGAAAAGTTTTCACTAAATTCATTTACTTTTTCATATTATAGTGCTATAATGTAGTTACAAACCTCAAAGGAGGATATTATGAACAGAAAAGAACTCAAAGCCTTGGCAAGGCTTCAAATAGACGGAAAGATCGCGGCGCTGTTCTGGGTTTCGGTAGTTGCATCGTTTATTGGATCGATCGGTTCCGGATTGCCGCTCGTTGGAATTATCATTTCTTTGATTCTTTCCGCGGCAATGTCACTCGGACTTACCTACATTCACTTCCGAATCGCCGCTGATCCAAGCTACCGTCCGAGTGTTAAAGACCTTTTCGACGGCTTCAACAATTTCTGGCCGTATCTTAAGGTCACGCTTCTCGCTTCGCTTTTCACGATGCTCTGGTCATTTCTCTTTATCGTTCCGGGAATGATAAAGGCACTTGCCTACTCTCAGGCACCGTACATTATTGCGGAGAACCCGAATATGCCCGCAATGGAGGCGCTTCGCCTTTCCGAACGTATAATGAACGGCAAAAAATGGGACTACTTCGTTCTCAATCTGTCCTTTTTCGGCTGGGCGCTTCTCGCGATACCGACGCTTGGACTGCTCACCATCTGGCTTGAGCCTTATATGCAGATGACTATGGTAAACTTCTATTCCGATCTGAAGGCAACTTACGGCCCGTTCTGCTACGCACCGCCTCCTCCCCCTCCACCACCTCCACCGCCTCCATTCGGCGAACAATTATGAATATTAAAAGAGCAAACACTAATGTGTTTGCTCTTTTTTTGATTTGATGCTATGCATCATGAATTGGCTTCGCCATGATTTCTCGCTTCGCTCCATGAATTGATTTGCAATTTAATGCCCGCAGGGCAATTCATGCCGCAGGCAATTCGTGACACGGCGTGTCAATTCATGCAAACGCAGTTTGCAATTCATTGTGCGTTCACCCGAACGCACTTATACGTCCATAATTATCGGCAGTATCATCGGTTTTCTGCCCGTCGTCTGGAGAATGTAGCGTGAAAGCGCGTTCTTGACGGAGTTCTTTATTTCGCTTCTTTCGTCGATTCCGCGGTCGAAGCATTCCTCGATCGCGTTCTTTGCTATCTCCTTCGCCTGATCCATAAGCTCCTCGGCTTCTCTTACGTAAACGAATCCGCGCGAGACGACCTCGGGACCCGAAATGAGCATTCTGTACGCGAGGTCTACCGATGCGACTATGACCATAAGTCCGTCCTGCGAGAGGTGTCGGCGGTCGCGGAGGACGATGTTTCCGATGTCACCGATTCCGTATCCGTCGATCAGCACTCTGCCCGCCTCGACGTTACCGTTAAAGCGCGCATATTCATCACAAACCTCGAGCACCTTTCCGATCTCGGAAATGAACACGTTACTTTCGGGAATGCCCATGTCAACGGCATTCTTTTTGTTTGCATTCAGATGCTTATATTCGCCGTGTATCGGCATGAAGTATTTCGGCTTTGTCAGCGCCAGCATGAGCTTGATCTCCTCTTGACAGGCATGACCCGATACGTGAACCTCGAAATTATCGTTCTTGAACACGTCGGCACCGTTTTTGAGAAGCTCGTTTATGATCTTATCGACCATCTTCTCGTTTCCCGGAATAGCCGATGCCGAAATGACCACAAGGTCCTCCGAGCCGAGCTGAACCTTATCGTGCGAGCGGAACGCCATACGGTAAAGCGCCGACATCGGCTCGCCCTGGCTTCCCGTTGTGATAAGAGTGATCTGATTCGGGGGGTATTTCTTTATTTCGCTTATGTCGATAAGGACGCCGTCAGGCACCGACATGTAGCCGAGCCGAGTTGCCGCGCCGATAATATTCATCATCGAGCGCCCCGTTATCGCGACCTTTCTTCCGTACTGCACACTTGTGTTTATTATCTGCTGAACGCGGTGAACGTTCGACGAGAACGTCGCTATAACTATTCTCTTATAGCTATTTTGCATGAAGATATTATCAAGCGACTGACCGACCTTTTTCTCCGACGGAGTGTATCCCGGACGCTCTGCGTTCGTCGACTCGCACATCAGAAGAAGCACGCCCTCTTCACCGAGCTGACCGAGACGCGTGAGGTTCATTATTTCTCCTTCAATAGGCGTTAAGTCAAGCTTGAAGTCGCCCGTGTGGATTATCGTTCCCGCGGGTGTTTTTATTGCCAGACAGCAGGCGTCGGCGATCGAATGGTTTACTCTTATAAATTCCACCGAGAAGCAGCCTGCCTGAACGACCTCTCCTGCAGTCACGCAGTTAAGCTCGGGCTCGTACGGAAGCTGATGCTCCATCAGCTTATTTTCAATGATTCCGAGAGTCAGACGCGTTCCGTATATCGGTATATCGAGCTTGCGCAGAACGTAAGGAATTGCGCCGATATGGTCCTCGTGTCCATGTGTTAAGAACAGACCTCTGATCTTTTCGTAATTCTTTTCAAGGTAGGTCGTGTCGGGGATAACAAGGTCAACACCGAGCATATCGTCGTCGGGAAAGCCGAGACCGCAGTCGATCATAATTATATCGTTTTCACATTCGATGACTGCAAGGTTCTTTCCTATCTCGTTAAGTCCTCCGAGCATCATTACCTTGACGCGCGCATTATTTCTTTTCTTTTTTGCCATTAAATAATTTTGTCCGCCGAAAAAAAGCGGACCTCTCCTTCCGTTTAGTTAGTATTATTAAGTTACTGACCGCCCCATCAGGAACACTTGCCGTCATACCGTCCTACGGCTTGTGCCTTTTCCCTGACAATGCAAAATCAAAATCGAACAAACATACCTGCATATATTCTACACGCAAGATGTTAATATTATGAGTATAAATTCGTGAATAAATTTTGAACGGAATATCGGTATAAAATATCCCCTATTTTGGAATAATAGCAAAAAACAACCTTGAAAGGCAGCATTAAAAATGAAAAAGAAAGACAAGAACAAAAACGATTTTCCCAAGACCTACGACGCGATAAACTCGTATCAGAGCGTTGCCGATCCTCTCGGAAGCTACACGGGGCTTACAAAGGACATGCATGTTATGCCGAGAAAGACGGTCGACGGCAAGATATTTATGAAGATCGACGAGAAGCCCGTTCAGGACGCAGACGATCTTTGAAGCTTGACTATGCATTATTCTTTCAAAAAACTTCGCGTTTACTCCGTTTGTGACGGCGGCAGTTCGGGAATTTGCTTCGCAATTCCCGTTCACCTCATCCGTATTTTTGCTTAAAGCAAAAATACACCTTCCCCTAAGGGGAAGGCAAGAACACCGTCCCTAAGATATCAGACAAAGCAGTATTCCGAGCGCGGCGCCCGAAACGAAGGACAGCAAAACGGTTATCAGTCCTTTTATTATCCCTCTTTTCGGCTTTGATACCTTTCCGCTTTCGGTGAGGATCGTACCGACAATTCTTGACGCTTCCTTTACGAGATCGCGCTCGGAGCGGTCGGATATGCCGTTTTTAACTATAAAATGCGCTTCCTCGAAATATCTGCTTCCGGTATTTTTTACCACTATCATATTTTTGTTTATTCCCTTTATCATATTTTCCTCCATTAACGTTTGTTACGATTATCGTAAAAACGGGCGTGATGTATTCATTTTTTAATAATTAAGGGTAACTTATGAAAGCTATTATTATGGCAGGCGGCGAGGGCAGACGCCTTCGTCCGATAACAGACAGTATTCCGAAGCCGCTGCTTCCAATCGGCGGCATTCCGACGATCGTTCGTATTCTCTCGCTTCTCCGAAGTCACGGAATAGGTGAGGCGGCGATAACGGTCGGGTACCTTTCGGACAAAATCACAGAAGCTCTCGGAGCATCGTGTCAGGGGGTTGAGATCACTTATCTGAACGAAGAAACACCGCTCGGTACTGCAGGCGGTGTCAAGCAGGCAGCGAGCTTTGTCGGCAACGACGATTTTATCGTTATAAGCGGTGATGCACTTTCGGAATGTGATCTCGGTATGGCTATCGAGCTCAGAAGGAAAAAGGACGCGCCCGTTCTTATGGTGCTTACACATTGCTCCGAGCCCGGAGAATACGGCGTTGTTCTAACCGACGACAGCGGATACGTCAGCGGTTTTTGCGAAAAGCCCTCTCTACCTTCGACCTATTCAGATCTTATAAATACCGGTATTTATGTTATGTCGCCGCGAATATTCGACTTCATTCCCGAAGGAAAAAGCGACTTTTCAAACGATGTTTTTCCGAAGCTTTTGAATAGTGGCGAGAAAATAGCTACCTTTGTTGACCGCAGTTATTGGTGCGATATCGGAGATTTTTCCTCCTACAAGGCTGCAAATATGCGTTACAGCAATGAAAAGAACTCTATTGGAAATAATTGTCATTTACCGCCCGAAGGAATTGACGGATCGGTTATTTTTGACAGGGTAAAGGTCGGGCGGAGAAGCAAAATTGAAGACTCAATTATTTGCTCCGATACCGTTATCGGTGACAGCTCTCATATCCTTCGAGGCTGCGTTATCGGTCACGGCTGTATTATCGGTGACAACTGCGTCATCAGCGAGGGGACTGTTCTTCCGTCGGGAAGCGATATACCCGACAGCTCCTTTATTCGGCAAGGAACTCCCATTTCGCCCGAAAAAATTCGCGGAATGCTCGATGGCGGCGCGCTTCTCGCAGATATACATGCTGCATCGCCTTCGTTTTGCGTCAGAGTCGGTCTGTCTTTTGCGCTTGCCACGGGTAGTGGACGAATCGGACTGATGACCGACGGCTCACAAACCTCAGAGCGTATTCTTTCCGCGCTTATTCGCGGAATGGGAGAGACTGCAGATGAGGCGGTAATTCTCGGGCAGGGCTTCGAGGCGGCAGCATCTTTCGCGGCAATTGAGCTCGGACTTTCGCTTTCGCTGTTCATAAGAAGCGACGACAAAAAGATTTCGATCATCATTTACGACCAAGACGGACTCTATCCGACGCGTGATTTTGAAAGGAAGTTCGTTTCCTCGTTTGCTGCCGAAAGAAAGACACAGGAAAAGAAAATGCGGCTTTCGCGCATTGATTATCTAAAGGAAATGTATCTGCCGTTTCTTCTGACTAACCGTTGTCCGCTTGAGGGTATCAAGGTGACGATTAAAAAGGAGGACTGCGCCTCGCAGATAATGAAAGAGGCGCTTGATGGAATCGGCGCTGATATTTGCGATGACGGAATCAAGCTTTCGCTCGGAAGCGACGGCTTTTCGCTTTCTGCCGAGCAGGACGGTTACGTTCTCGACGACTGGCATATAAAGGCACTGCTTTTGAGATACCTTATAAGAGAAAAGGTCTCGCTTCCCTCCTCCGTACCTTCGGTGCTTTTGGATCTTTGCAGAAAAAGCCCTTATATTTACACGCTTTGTCCGTCGGGCGACAGCGAAAATGAGGCGAGAAAGAACGTTTCTGCATTTCCCGAGCTCGTTCACGGCGCCGTCGCGGCGGCGGAACTTCTTGCGCTCGTTTCGGTATCGGGAAAAAGCTTACGAGAGCTATGCGTTCACATTCCGAGCTTTGCTCTCTCCTCCTGTATGCTCCACACCGATGACAGGCGTCGCTTTTCGATACTGACCTCCCTCGGCTCGCCCTCGGGAGACGGAGTCAAGACAGAATACGAAAAAGGAAGCGTTCGCGTGATTCCGCGCAACGGCGGTTACACGATTATTGCCGAGGCGGCGTCGGGCGAATTTGCCGAGGAGCTTATTTCCCTATCGGAAAAGGAGATTCTTGCGCTTTTGAGAAACGGGAAATAAATTATGTCTTTATCTTGTGGAGTAGAAGACGGGCGAGCGATGCTCGCCCATACGATAATCCGCAAAAGTAACGCGAAATTATTGACTATCCGTCCTCCCTGTGATACAATTTCCTTAGTACTGAAAGCGAGGAAACAACAATGTATCAGGACAAAAACGGAAACAAATATTTTAAAGTCGCTTTTCATCTTCACTCCAATATCTCGGACGGCAAGCTGTCTCCCGAGGAAATAGCGGCTTCCTTCAAAAACGACGGCTACGACGCGATAACTCTTACCGATCATTGGCGTTACGGCGAGAGCAAGGAAATTGGTGGGCTTCACATCATTTCGGGTATCGAATACGACAACGGTCCAAACACGAAAACGATGCACATCGTCGGTTTCGGCATGAAAAACGATCCGTGCGCAGAAAAAGAAGACGATAGACAAACGATAATTGACAAGATAAACGGCACCGGCGGCGCGGCGGTGCTTGCTCATCCTGCATGGTCGCTCAATTCGGTTTCCGACGCGCAGGCGCTTAGCGGAATTACCGCCACCGAGATATACAACGCGGTTTCCGAGGCGGGACAAAGTCTGCGTCCCTATTCCGATCATTTCGTTGATATGTGTGCTGTAAACGGTATGTATTTCGGTATTTTTGCAGTTGACGACGCGCACTACTACGGCGGAATTGACGACAGACGCGGCTGGGTAATGGTAAAAGCCGACGAGCTTAGCGATGAAGCCATCGTTCGTGCTGTAAAGAACGGCGACTTCTTCGCAAGCCAGGGACCGATGATTTTCGTCACGCGCGAGGGCAACAAGGTCATTATCGAGACCTCGCCCTGCGACACCATCGCGGTGCTTTCGGACTGTGCGTGGCTTCCGAACAGAGTCGTCAGAGGTGACGGCATCACGCGCCACGAATACACCTTCCGCGACGATGAAAAATGGTTGCGCGTTGAGGTAAGAGACGGCGAAAAAAGAGCGTGGTCGAATATTATTGTAAAATAAATAGCATATAAAAAAATCACCCGCAATCGGGTGATTTTTTTATTATCAGTAATTCTCTTTTCTAACCTCGAAGTAGCTCTGCGGATGTGCGCAGACGGGGCAGACCTGAGGTGCCTTCTTGCCGATGACGAGGTGTCCGCAGTTGCGGCATTCCCACATCGTTTCCTCTGCCTTTTCGAATACCTTCTGCATTTCGACGTTATTGAGGAGCGCGAGGAATCTTTCCTCATGAGACTTCTCGATAAGTGCAACTGCTCTGAACTTAGCCGCGAGAGCAGTGAAGCCCTCCTCTTCAGCTACGTCTGCAAAGCCGGCGTACATATCGGTCCACTCGTAGTTTTCGCCCTCTGCCGCACTCTTGAGGTTAGCGGCGGTATCGCCGAGGAGTCCAAGCTCCTTGAACCACAGCTTTGCGTGTTCCTTTTCGTTATCTGCTGTCTTCTGGAAAAGCTCCGCGATCTGCTCATAGCCCGCCTTCTTTGCTACGCTTGCAAAGTAGGTGTACTTGTTTCTTGCCTGGCTTTCGCCTGCAAATGCGGCAAGAAGATTTGCTTCTGTTCTTGTTCCTTTAAGTTCCTTTGCCATTTTTATTTACCTCTCTTTATTAAAAGTTTTTTGTTTTTTCCTTTATTTCGCATCGGCATTCCATTATCGAGCCGTCGAGGATTATTTCTCCGATACTGTCGGCATTAATATAACCCGACGCGGGATTCTTGACCGACACGATATTACCCTTGATATCCGCCTTTACATCAGAATACTCGAAGCTGAGATCGGTCTCTTCCATAGTGCAATTTATGAGAGTCAGACCCTTACAGTAGCAAAGCGGCTGTGTTCCGATTATCTTGCAGTCGATAAGCGTAAGTCCTTCGGAGAACCAAGCGAGATATTCGCCCTTTACGGTACTGTTTTTGACCGTCACGTTCTTTGCGTGCCAGAAGGCGTCCTTCGTATCGAGAAATGAATCCTCGATCACCACGTTTTCGCAGTATTGGAAGGAATACTTGCCTTTCAGCTTAAAGCCATTTGCCTCGATATTCTTACTTTGGAAGAAGACGTACTGCGAGGTGATCTCGGTATTTTCAAGCTTTATTCCGTCGCAGATCCAACCAAATTCGTCCGAGACTACCGTGCTGTTCTCTATTACAGTATTTTTGCACTCGCGCAGGCATTTTATTCCGTTAATGCAGGAGCTTTTTATGATTCCATTATCGGAGTACCAGATCGGCGCGCGGACGGTATCCGTCATTTCACAATCTGTCATTTCATAGCCCTTCGCATGCCAAATCGGATAGCGAAGCTCGAATTTACAGCTGTCAAGCGTTACGTCACGGCATTCCTTAAGCGCCGATTCGCCGTCCTCCTCGCCCGAAAACGCGCAGGCACGGACGGTCGCCGAAGTAAGATTATACAATGCGCGCTCCTCGGGAAATATCTGATTTTCAATTAATGCTTTATCCATATTTTACTCCAAAGAGGGACGTTGTATAACGCCCCTCAAATGGAAATCATTGTGTCTTAACTTATTTTGTACTTCAGGCACCATGCAAGGTACTGCGCCGCAACAGTCTGGGGTTCAACAGGCTCGTTTTCTCCGCCCTCTGCGCCGTCTCCGCCTTCTGCACCTTCGCCGCCCTCGGTACCGTCTCCGCCTTCTGCGCCCTCAGTAGCTTCTTCCGCGGGAGCGGCAACAGCGCTGTTGTCAGCAAAGCTGATGAACGCTTCGGTCTTTTTGAACGCGGCATTGAGCTGGTTAGCATACGCCTCGAAGGTCTGCGAGGAACCGAGCTTATAGGACATAAGCTTATTAAGAACGCTGTCACTCTCTGCCTTGAAGCCGTCGTAATCGAGTTCTTCTACATCAGGGTTGAAGAGAAGGTACGGAGCAACGACAGTATCGCGAAGCTGTTGCTTTGCGAGCTTCCAGTTATCAGCACAAAGAGCCTTAGTAACTGCATCCATGGAGGAGTTTTCCTTGAGGATGAAGAGATTACCGGTATGCTCGGGGTTCATATTGTATTCGGTGCTGATGATATCGTAGATGCCGGTATAATCGTCGATGGTATAGTGTACGTTTTCGATACCGTACTGGAATATGTTTCTGTATTCAACGTTCGTCTGAAGAAGGTTAACTATCTCAAGTGCTCTGATCGGCTCAGCGGAATAGCTGCTGATGCAGAATACAGTTCCGATGTCCTCCATAACGGGTTTAGCATAAGGAACTACAAGATAGTCCTCACTATACTGCTCAGCAAGAGCGGCATTGCCCTTGATGAATGCGGCAGCTACCTTCTTATCCTCAGGAAGCGCATGAATATCGCCCTCTACAATATAGCCCTTGTTTTTGAACAGGTTAAGGTACTTAGCGTATTCAACGTACTTCGCGTTTTCAAGAAGCGAGGTGGGATCTTTCTTGACGAACGCAGTATCAGCATCTTCAATAACGGTACCAAACATCGTTCCGCCGAAGTTGTCAAGATTTATCATCGGAGCATTATAAAGCGTAATATAGCTACCGAAATCTTTCTTCGCATCAATAAGCAGATTGTTAAGCTCGGGAAGAGTGTCAAGATTCTTTTCAGCGTAGCCGTACTTGTTCGCTACCTCCTTGTTCACAAGGAGGTAAGTATACTCGCCGTAAACGGTATTGTTCGGGATACCGTAGGGGTACTTGGTTCCAAGAACGCCAAGAGTTGCCATATTGGTAAGAGCGAGGAATCTGTCAGAGATGTACTTTTTCATAAGTCCGCTCTTATCAGCAAGGTTAAGCGAAACGGTGTAACCGCCGTTGTTATACTTTTCAAACATTTCGGAGCCCTGCACCATAAATATGTCTACCTGTGTGCCTGCTTCCTCAGGGTATACGATCTGATTCTTGTTACCCTTGTTCTTGTCCTTATCCTTATCCTTGTCTTTATCTTTATCCTTATTGGAGTTGTTTTTCTGCTCCTCCTTATACTTCTCGGCAGCGGCGAAAGCCTCGTCGAGCTTTGCGTAATACTCATCCTCAGTAAAGAGACGAAGCAGAACGCGGGTGGTAAGGTTTCCCTCGGAATATACGTTAAGACGATCCTCTACCGCCTTTATCGCTTCGTCGGTAGTTCCCTCGCCCTTGATTCCGTAAAGGGTTACGGTAATTGCCTTAGTGCTCAGCTTTACCTCAGCCTCTTCGTCCGAGCAGGACGTAAGAACGGGCATGATAAGACAAGTCACTGCTATGAAGAAAGCTAACAGTCTTTTTTTCATTATCGGGTTCCTCCTGAAATGCGGCATTTTTTGCCGTATGTATACAGATTATATTTTACAACAAATTAGTTAATATGTCAAGCCGATTTTGTCGACTGATTGCAATTAATCAAGATAATCGCGCAAACGCTTCGAGCGGCTCGGATGACGGAGCTTGCGAAGCGCCTTTGCCTCGATCTGTCTGATTCTTTCTCTCGTTATATGGAATTCCTTACCAACCTCTTCAAGGGTTCTTGCCCTACCGTCGATAAGACCGAAACGGAGCTTAAGGACCTGCTCCTCGCGGGGAGTAAGGGTGTGAAGTACCTCATTGAGCTGTTCGCTCAGAAGTCTCTGTGCCGCAACGTCTGCAGGTGCGGGGTTACTGTCGTCCTCGATAAAGTCGCCGAGGTGAGAATCCTCCTCCTCGCCTATCGGCATTTCGAGGGAAACGGGATCCTGCGAGATCTTCATTATCTCTCTGACCTTCTCGGCGCTCATTCCCATGTGCTCAGCTATCTCCTCGGCGCTCGCCTCGTGACCGAGCTCCTGAAGAAGCTGTCTCTGGATACGGGATACCTTATGGATCGTCTCGACCATGTGAACGGGAATTCTTATCGTTCTTGCCTGATCGGCTATCGCTCTCGTTATTGCCTGTCTGATCCACCAAGTCGCATAAGTCGAGAACTTATAGCCCTTACGGTAATCGAACTTATCGACCGCCTTCATAAGTCCGAGATTTCCCTCCTGAATGAGGTCGAGGAAGAACATTCCCTTGCCTACGTATCGTTTTGCAATGCTGACAACGAGACGAAGGTTTGCTCTTACAAGCTCGTCCTTTGCCTTCGCGTCACCGTCCGCCATTTTTTCGGCAAGCATAAGCTCGCGCTCGGAGTCGAGAAGCGGCACGGTACCGATCTCCTTAAGGTACATACGAACGGGGTCGTCTATGGAAAGTCCCTCCTGAGTGAGCATCTTTTCCATATCCTCAGCGCTTTCATAACGCTCAACGTCGTTTTCTATCGCCTGAAATTCGGGAGTGTCAAGATATCCTGTTACCTCAATTCCCATGCCCTCGAGGCTCTCATATATTCTTTCGACTTGCTCTATATCGTAATCAACGTCGTCAAAAGCCTCCATGATCTCACTCTGAGAAAGGGAGCCCTTCGACTTCCCCTTCTCGACAAGCTCGCGCATAATATCGCGCATTTCGAGCTTCTTTTCGCCGTTTCCTGCGGCGGCGTTATTTGCATTGTTATTTACGTTGTTTTCCATTTTTCCACCCTCGTTTTTCATATCTTTTTTCGTTTGCTTGCGATCAGATCCTCAAGCGATTGATTTTCCTTCTGCTTAAGTGCTTTAAGACGCTCAATACATTCGGAAAGCACCTTTTCACCGTTGTCGGTAAGCGACTGACGCGACACCGAATTGCGGACGATCCGCGATATTTCCTCTTGACTGAAATCGTCGCCTATAAGCCCTATATCGAATCCGTTTCCGAGCTCCGTCATTTTTTTATATACCCGACGGTTGAACTCGGTCACGAAATCGTCTTCGGTAAGACCTGCTTTGTCGATCGCCTTCGGGATAAGCTCGGGATAGGTCGCGAGTATTCCGAGGATCGCGTCCTCGGCTCCCGCCGCGCCCTGATTTATAAGCCTGTCGGGATTTATACGGTCGCCGTACCCCTCCATCGACATCATTACGCTTCTTCCAAAGTCTTTTTTCTCTGCTTTTTCATTTTTCGACATCTTTCGCCTGATATCTGCCTTGAAGCTTTCAAGAGAGATCTCAAGCTGCTTTGCGACCTGCCGTGAATAAACGTCGCGCTCGACCTCGCTCCATCCGACGGCAAGCAGATCCGACAGCTCGGCGGCGGCTTTTATCTTGTCGTTTGCGTCGTTTATATTGTACTTTGCGATTATCGACGAGAATTTGAAATCGAATCGGCTTCTGCTTCGGTTTAAGAGGCGATTGAACGCTTCCTTTCCAAATTTACCAATAAACTCGTCGGGGTCCTTTGCGTTTTCGACCTTGAGAAGCTTTGCTTCAAGACCGACCTCGGAAAGAAGCTTGAACACCTTGTCAGCGTTGCGCTGTCCCGCTTCGTCGGCATCGAAGCAGATTATCGCGCTTTTAGTGTATTTTTTCATAAGCCGCGCCTGATCGGGCGTAAATGCCGTTCCGCATGACGCAACCGCGTTAGTAAAGCCCGCACCGTGCAGGCTTATGACGTCCATATACCCCTCGCAGAGTATCATCTGCTCGGAGCAGGAACTTTTTGCGTAATTAAGCGCGAACAGGTTTCGCCTTTTATTAAAGACCGGCGTATCGTTTGTATTTATATACTTTGCTTCCGATTTGTCGTTACTTAAGGTTCGCCCACCGAAGGCGATTATATCGCCCTTGACGTCGATTATCGGGAACATTATTCTGTTTCGGAAGATATCGTACGATTTTGTTTTGTCCTTTTTTCCGATAGAACAGAGAAAGCCTTCACTCATTTCCTCTTGAGTGTAGCCCTTGCTCCGCAGGTGCTTTGATAGAGATTCAAAACTGTCCGGAGCATATCCGATGCCGAAATGCTTGATAAGCGACGTTGAGAGATTTCGTTTTGCAACGTACTCCTGCGCTTCTCTGCTCTGCTTCAGGCATTCGTGGAAGAACCGCGCCGCGTCCTTATTCATTTCGATTATACGCTCGCGGCGGACGCCCATTCTCTGATCCTTTTCGTCCTCCGGAATTTCGATTCCCGAACGCTTTGCCAAGGCGCGAATCGCGTCAACGTAGGTCAGATTCTCGGTCCTCATCACGAACGAGATAACGTCTCCTCCTGCCCCGCAACCGAAGCAATAAAAGGATTTCGTTCCCGTGAACACGGTAAACGACGGCGTTTTCTCGCTATGGAACGGGCAGAGACCGTTCAGGTTATTTCCCGCTCTTTTGAGGGAAACGTGCTGTGATATTACTTCTTCAATATCGTTTCGGTATTTGATTTCTTCGATTATCTGAGGCGATATCATTTTTTCCCTCCTTTAAGATTTTCTCCGTTTTATCCGCGCCACGGGTCGGGCAAGAACAGCTTTTTATAGAGATTCAGAGCATAACGGTCGGTCATACAGGAAATATGGTCGCAGACAGCGCGGGATACTCCCTCTCTTTCCGCCGTATTTCTATGCTCGTCGGGCATTTGCTCGGGGTGGCTGATAAAATAATCGTAGAGCTTTTCAAGCAGCTCCTCTGCCTTACCCTCCTCGCCCTTTGCGATCGGGTTTCGGTAAACGTTTTCGTAAAGGAACTCGTGCAGACGGTCGGTCGCCTCGCGGATCTTCGGTTCCATTTCGATAACGGGACGTCCCTCGCTTGCTCTTATAATACTGAGAGCCATCGTATTTATACGCTCGCCGTGAGTGTATCCGAGGGTTTCTATGATATCGCTCGGAATATCGGAGTAGCGAAGCACTCCCGCGCGGCAGGCATCGTCGATATCGTGGTTTATATACGCGATATGGTCAGCTTCAAGGATGAGCTTCCCTTCAAGAGTCGATGCGCCACCCTTGGTATGATGCAGAATGCCGTCGCGCACCTCCCAGGTAAGATTCAGCTTTTCAAGCTTCTCAACGACTCTTATGCTCTGCTCATAGTGAGCAAACGACGGATCGTAGCAACGGCGGAGGACTCTCTCGCCTGCATGTCCAAAGGGCGTATGCCCGAGGTCGTGTCCGAGCGCTATCGCTTCGGCAAGATCCTCGTTCAGGCGGAGCGCTCTTGCGATACTTCTCGCAATCTGGCTTACCTCGAGAGTATGAGTAAGGCGCGTACGGTAATGGTCAGCCTCGGGAGAAAGGAAAACCTGCGTCTTATGCATCAGTCGGCGAAAAGCCTTACTGTGTATTATTCTGTCACGGTCGCGCTGAAATTCTCCGCGCAGGTCACACGGATTGATCGGGTAATCTCTGCCCTTGGAATTTGCGGACAAAAATGCAAATTCCGAAAGAGTTTGTTTTTCTCTTTCATTAATCATTTCGGTAACGGTCATTATTCAACCTCCGTAAATAGACTCACAGTTGTTAATATTATAATATATAATATACGCAAAAAATGCAAAAATTCCTCTTTTTTGTGTCGAAAAACAAGAGAACGTAAACCGTTCTCTTGTTTTTACTGTTTATCAAAGCGTGTTCCGTTGTCAACGAATACCGCTCTGCCCGCCGTAATTTCAAGAACCTTTTCCTTGAAATCATCGTACTTATCTATCGGCAAAGCAAGGGCTAACTTTACGTTTTCCGCATAGTCGATGCCGTCGTTTATCGGGTTTGTCGAGGAAAGAAGTGTTGTGATCTTTCCGTGGTCGGTATAATTGAGCACAAGGTCAAACTGACGGAAGGTACTGTAGGTTACTATCTTCGCCTCGTCGACTGCCAGTTTTGCCGCCGTCGAATATGCTCTTACAAGCCCTCCTGCGCCGAGAAGTATCCCGCCGAAATAACGCGCGACGACAATGACGGCATCTGTAAATCCGCTTTTGCGAATCACGTCAAGCACCGGTATTCCCGCAGTGCCCTGCGGCTCGCCCGCGTCGGAATAACGTGCGATATTCTGACCGACCATATACGCGTAAACGTTATGGCGCGCGTCGCCGTGCTTTTTCTTTATCATAGCGATAAATTCTATTGCCTCTTCCTCGCTGCTTACGGGACACGCGTAGCCATAAAACACCGATTTTTTCTCGGTAAAGGTCGCTTCCCCATACTTCTCAAGGGTTATTCTTACTTCTTCAGCCACTTTTCAAACATTCCCTTCGCGCGGCTGTCACAAATCGCCGTGACAACGGTATTTTCGCCCTCGTAATCGACGCTTTCGACCTTTGCAAAGCGGTACATCTTCGCTACCTCGTCCTGTCTTGCCATCGGAATTTCAAAGACCAGACGCGCCGTCTTTTCGTTTACTATCTCACCTAAGCGAGTAATAAGCGCATCGACGTTCTGCCCCGTTTTTGCCGAGATATAGAAGACGTTTTCACTCGGAACCGACGTCGGAGGCTTCGGTATGCTTTCGCCCTCATTATCGCATTTATTGAAAACGCAAAGCGTCGGCTTTCCGCCTGCGTCAAGGTCGGAAAGAAGCTTTTCGGTAACCTCGAGCTGCGCCTGATTTTCCTTATCCGACGCGTCGGTCATCATTATGATAATGTCGGAATAAGCCGCCTCGTCGAGCGTCGAACGGAAGGCTTTTATCAGGTGATGAGGAAGATTTCTGATAAATCCGACGGTGTCAACAAGCAAAATCTCGGTTCCGTCGGGGAGCGCGAACTTTCTCGTCGTTGGGTCAAGCGTTGCAAAGAGCTTATCCTCGGCAAGGATACCTGCGTCGGTAAGTCGATTAAGAAGCGTGCTCTTTCCCGCGTTCGTATATCCGACGATAGCGACCTTGCAGATTCCCGAGCGGTCGCGCTGTTTTCTTTGGGTCGCGCGGCGCGTTTCAAGCTCCTCGAGCTCGTCGGAGAGCGCTTGCATACGTCTCTTTATATGACGGCGGTCAAGCTCGAGCTTAGTTTCACCCGGACCTCTTGCCGCGATGCTTCCGCTGCCACCCTGTCGGGAGAGCGAAAGACCTTTGCCGATAAGACGCGGAACGGTATATTTGAGCTGTGCAAGCTCGACC
The DNA here is from genome assembly GCA_045540115.1 of Eubacteriales bacterium. GTDB lineage: Bacteria > Bacillota > Clostridia > Oscillospirales > CAG-272 > Colimorpha_A. Next base: position 3,955 of record JAZQGR010000013.1, on the reverse strand, counting down.
TGAAGCTTACCCTCTGCGCTCGTTGCGTGGAGAGCGAAGATGTCGAGGATGAGCATCGAACGGTCGATAACGCGTATCGGCTCATGGTCGCCCTCGTTCAGCACATCTTCCATATTCCTTATCTGCGACGGAGAAAGCTCGGAGTCGCAGACGACGAGGGTTATTCCCTCGTTCTGACAAAGCTCACGAAGCTCCTTTATCTTACCGCTTCCGAGAAAGGTGCGTACGTCGGGATTTTCCTTATTCTGCACAAGGCGTACCTTGACCTCTCCGCCCGCGGTATCGAGAAGCCGCTCAAGCTCGTCAAGCGATGCTTCGCATTCCTCTGCGGGATTTTCGTAGGTAACAACGCCTACGATCGCCGCTTTTTCTATCTCGATTTTTTCGGTTACTTCCATATTTTCACCTCCGTTTAAGAAAAAAACAAGGGGACAGTATTCCTGTCCCCGCTTTTACGGGACATAACTGTCCCGTATAACTCGTTCCTATTACTTTCCGGAAGCTGCAAGACGTCTCTTGAACTTGTCAACACGTCCGCCTGCGTCTACGAACTTCTGCTTACCGGTGAAGTACGGATGGCACTTCGAGCAGATTTCAACGCGGATGCTGTCCTTAGTGGAGCGGGTCACGAATTCTTCACCGCAAGCACATCTTACGGTTACTTCTTTGTATTCGGGATGGATTCCTGCTTTCATTATTGCACCTCTTATCCTTTTAATAATCATTACGAGCTATTATAACACAGTTTTTTATATATTGCAATAGTTTTTTTCAATTTTTTTGGCATTTTACTCGGTTTTTGCTTCCGTTTTCGCCGCATCTACCTTTTTTACCATAATCTCGAAGCTGACAAGCATTATAACACCAAAAGCCGCAAGATACATCGGGTAAAGAGACAAGGACGTGTACTGTGCAAGCACGCCGAAAAGCGGCGGCATAAGAGTGTTTCCGAAGTACGCCATCGCCATCTGCTTACCGACGAGCGACTGCGAATTACTCTTACCGAAGCTGTCGGGCGTCGAGTGGATTATACAGGGATATATTGGGGAATTTCCGAAGCCGATAACGATGAGTCCAATCAGCGCAGTCAGAGGACTGCTTATCGGAATACCGACGAGAATTATGCCGAAAAGCGTAACGAGACAGCCCGCTCTTATCATAAATCTGTCGCCGAAGCGGTCGGTTATAAAGCCGAGAAGTATTCTTCCGACGGTTATTCCGATGCAGAACATCGACCCGAATGATGCCGCCGTCTTGGGATCGACTCCACGGCTTCCGTTCAGATAGCTCGTCGCCCAGATTATCGCCGTCTGTTCAAGCGCGCAGTAGCAAAAGAACGAGACGAGCATCAGCGGAAAGCCTTTGAGCTTCAACGCCTGCTTGACGGAAAGAACGTTCGGCGTGATCTCCTCCTCTCCCCTGCTTTTCTCTGCCCTTTTCCAGATTGGAAGTGTCGCAAAAAAGAAGACCGTGAGGCAAAGCTGGATCACACCGGCGGTAAAATATCCACCCTCCCAGCCGTACCGCGTACCGAGAGAATAGCTCATAATATATGGGCTTATCGTTACTCCAACGCCCCACGAGGCGTGAAGCCAGGTCATGTGCTTTGACGAATAATGCAGCGCAACGTAGTTATTCAGCGCCGCATCAACCGCCCCCGCGCCGAGTCCGTACGGAAGCGCAATGAGGCATATAAGGTAAAAGTTGCCTACAGCAGAGAAGCCGAAAAGCGCAAGCATCGTAACTCCGACTGACACCGACGTTACGGTTCCGGTTTTGAATCTGCGGAGAATCCTGTCAGAAAGCAGGCTTGATATTATCGTTCCGCTGCAAACGATCATATATATTATTCCCATATACGAAAGCGGTACGCCGAGATCCTGCCTCATTATCGGCCAAGCCGAGCCGAGCAGCGAATCAGGGAGCCCAAGGCTCGCAAAGGCAAGATATATTATTGAAAGCATTAGTGAGTACATTACCTGTATTTACGGTAGGAGAACCTGATTCTTCCTTTCTTTGAAAATCCGCCGACGGAATCGATCACCGCCTTGCCCTTGCCGCGAAGCGACAGCTTATCGCCCTCGTTTACGCATCGATCCGATTTCGTAACGGCGATGCCGTTCACGCTGACGAGACCGCCGTTTATCGCGTCACAGGCGGCGCTTCTCGATATTGAAAACACGCTTGAAATTACCGCGTCAAGGCGCATTGATGCGACCGTGTCGGAATCGGTAACGTAGTCCTGCTTCGGCGCCATTTCATATTTATCATAGACCGTTATCGTTACGGGATATCGGCTGATCTTAACGAGATTCTCGGTAATAAACGGCACGATCTTGCTCTTTACGGCAAATACTGCCGTTCCGCCATCGGCTAATATGTCGCCGATCAGATCACGCTCGATTCCGAGTCCCATGAGTGAGCCAAGTACGTCGCGATGAGAAAAATTCGCGTTCTTTTCGTTGAATTTGTCGACAGCTGCCTCGATATAGTTAATATCACAGAGCGACGGATCGTCATTTATGTCGTCTTCGGTATAATAATCGGGCAGAAAAACGGCACATTTGCGCTCCGCGTCTCCGTATCCTCCGAAAAATACGTAGTTTTCGGCTTTCACAGTATTTATGAGTATTTCCGCCAAAGCAACGTCAGGCTCCGACAAAAAGTCGCTTGCGGTTATGACGTTTCTGCCGTTTCTTCGCTCAGAAAGGTCAAAAATGTGACTCAGAAGGATCCTTTTGTTGGGATCGGTTGATATTTTATTTATGATTTCGGTTTTATTCATGATTTTCACAGTCCACAGCCGTATTTTGCAATAATCCTCTTGGTTTTGGAAATGGGATAAGGAACCTCATCGTAACGGTATTTCTTGATCGCAGTTACCTTTGCAAGCTTCTCGATCTCTTCCTCGCCGACAGGCACTATTACCTCGTCACCAACCGAAATATCGGGAATTTCGCAAATATAATCATAGGTGCGCGTGCCGCCAAAGGATACGGTGCAGTAGGTGTAGGATAGCTCGTCAATACCGGTAAGGGAGAGAAAATAATCGTAGCTTTCATCCGTCATATCAACGCGATGCTCAATAATAGTGTCAATATCGTATGATAACCTTCCGCCGGTGCTCAGCCGGTCAAGAAATCTGTTGGTGATCTCGGTTTTATCGCCATATAGATGATGCAAAATCTCCAATATATGGGAATCAATCCTTTTGCCCGGCTTATATGACAGAATTTTGCCACAGTACTTAACGGCGTCTCGATAAGCGAGAAAAAACAAGTGAGGATTATGGGCATGATCTATGGCATCAAGTTCCTCGTCAAGAAGCCGAAAAAGTACAGCGATAGCCTCCTTATTAGATGCCGAAAAAGTATTACTCTTTGGATATCTACCGAACATAATTTTCTCCTTAAGGTTTGTCAAAACAATTATATAACAAGGATAGATAAAAGTCCATAGAAAAAGAAAAAAACCTCACCGCTTGGTGAGGTCAAATGCTCATTCACAACCGAAAATGAAAGCAAAGGAACTGAAACTCAAGTAGTTTGAACTATAGAAGTTCAAGCCCTCGGTCAATTAGTATCAGTCAGCTGAACACATTACTGTGCGTACACCTCTGACCTATCAAACTTGTAGTCTACAAGTGACCTTACCAACTTAAGTTGTGGGATATCTAATCTTGAAGCATGTTTCACGCTTAGATGCCTTCAGCGTTTATCACTTCCGTACGCGGCTATCCGGCTATGCCCTTGGCAGAACAACCGGTGCACCGGAGGTACGTCCGACCCGGTCCTCTCGTACTAAGGTCAGCTCCTCTCAAATATCCTACGCCCACGACAGATAGGGACCGAACTGTCTCACGACGTTCTGAACCCAGCTCGCGTACCACTTTAATCGGCGGACAGCCGAACCCTTGGGACCTTCTCCAAGCCCCAGGATGTGATGAGCCGACATC
>JAZQGR010000012.1:0-12359 GCA_045540115.1 Eubacteriales bacterium | reverse complement strand
AAAATTTCTTCTTTGATTTCTTTTGAGTAGTTCTTAAACTTTTGTCCTTTTCTAGCCATAACTAAAACCTCCTATGGTACTATTATACCATAAGAGGTTTTGTCTTTTTTCTTTTTTGTGAACTATATGGGGTTCACTTCACGGGTGACTTTTTCATTATTATAGGTATTTTTCCATTGTAAACCTTGCAAGGCGTATATGCTGTCTGTTTACGGTGTAAGACATTGCAAGTCCGCCGTCCTCGTAATACTGAACAAAGGGATAGAAGCAGCTTGTATGCATTTTCGCCTGAAGCAATATTTCGCTGTTAACAATATTGTCGGTATCTATCCTTACGATTCCGATATGATCGCGGTCGATCGGAGCGTGGAACAGATAAAGCTTGCCGTCATACATTATAAAATCGCCCCTTGACTGGCAATCCTCGATCTCAATGGGAGTTTCCCACGTTCCGCTTATAAGATCATAAGCGGTAAGAAATCCGCATTTGTTCGAGTACTGCTGTCTTACAAAATAATACACCTTATCGCCGAGCACGTAAGTTGCGTTCTCCCATTTGGAATCATTAATAAAGTCAGGCTGTGAAACGTACTCCCACGTTATGAGATCCTTGCTCTTGATGATCGCTGTGAAATCACCGCTATAAGTACCGGTATAGTAATATTTTTCTCCGTTTTCGATTCTGAATGAAAGCTTCTGCATAATGCCGATATCGGAGTACATGGTTTTGCATGGAACTCCGTTTTCCGAAAGAGCCGATCTTATTCCGCTGATCGAAAAATCATTGACAACGTCACCAACCTTGAACCTGTTAACCCCGATTTCTCCCAAGCTCTTTGTCGAAAGGGTGAACGGACAATAAAAACGATAATAATTTCCATCAGACGTGCGTGCTGTCCACATAACGTATATAGTGTCGGCATCCTTTTGCATAAGTATCGTATCGTACACCATATCGATAGTCTTTCCGCCTATCGTATCGCCGGTTGTCTGAAGGTCGATAAAGGTTTTATTTTCAACGTCGCCGGTCGAAGCATATACCAAGCGCGCGGTCTGATTTTTCGGATCCTCCGAGGGCTCCTTTGTATTGGCGTAGTAGGTCATATAAACCGTACCGTCAAGAACGATAAAGGTCGATACGTGCGCCATTTTATCCCCCGGCTTTTCAAAATCAGAAACAAAAAGATCGCTGATCTCTTCCGCAAATCTTTCTCCCTTTTCAAGCACTTGCGCAGAAACATCAGCCGTCAAGGTTTTTGCGACGTTTTCAATCGGTCTGCCCTCTGTTATCATCAGCTCTTTCGTTGTTTTTACGTCTTCGGAAAATATTTTTTTCATGTTTCTTTGCTCCCTTTGTTTTTAATAAAAAACGATACGATTGAAATTATCGACAGCAGTTCGTTTACGATTCCGATATACGATCCGACAAAAACATCATAGGTCAAAAATGCAATACATATCGGAACGGTGATAATTTTCGTGAGTCTCGGATCGTCAAGCCATAACGAGAACGTGACAAAGGAGGATGCCAAAATCGGCAAAATATCGTACCATGAGCCGAATGACAATATCCCGAGCGTCCAATTGACAATCACAAAAATAATAGGCCATATAACGCTTGACGCCCACTTTTTATCCTTTCGATTTATAAATACAAGCTCTCTGAAAACGCCAACCGCATTCGGTATAAGTCCGGCGAAGGCTCCGAGCAGCAAATAGTGCATAACCCAACATATATCGGCAGAAAGCTTAGTTAGAAGCATTCCTTTTCTGCTTCTTTGCTGATAGATCAGAAAAAGAAACACCATGGCGCCTATTCCAAAAAGCTGTGCTATCAGTTTTATCACTCCCGTATTGACAAGTAATAATGAATAGTATATAATAATTATATTGGTAATTATCTCGATATTCAATCAGTATATTGGCGTATTTTAACACTATATTGGCAAGAGGTGAACTATGCTCGGATCACGCTACGAGGAATATGGACAGGTAAGAAAAGGCGTTCCTTTTGTTCTTAATGCGAATATAAAAAGAACCCCTTTTAACCTCAGTAAGGAAACCAATTGGCACGAAAATCTTGAAATACAGTTTTGCCAGAGCGGAAGCGGTACTGTTCTGCTTGATGGACGGAAGTACGCTTTCAATCAAGGCGATATTGCAGTTGCAAATACTAACGTAATTCACTATACAAGCACACAAAAAGTGTTGGTTTACGATGCGCTCATTGTAGGTACAGATTTTTGCGATCTGATGGGGCTTGACTTCAAGCAGATAATTATTCAGCCGCTAATCCGGGATCAGAGTATTTTTCGTGCGTTTTCTGCTTTGAAGGAAGCGTATCTTGACTTATCTATTCCATACAGGATCCCTCGGATAAACAAGCTTCTGCTCGACCTTTTGATCGGGCTGTCCGAAAAATACAGGGTGCAAAATGACGGAGCCGTCGGAAACAGCAAGGACGATGAAAGAATAAAGCTTGCGATCGTTTTTATTCGTGAGCACTATAAGGAACGGATATCGCTTGACGATATTTCAAGGGCGGTATACTGCGATAAATACACCCTTTGCAAGGAATTTAAAAAGCATACGGGGCAAACGGTATTCGAAAATCTGAACCGCTTTCGATGCATAAAAGCCATCGACTGTCTTACGAACGGGACGACGGTCGCGGAAGCCGCCGCCCACAGCGGCTTCGATAATCTCTCTTTTTTCACTAAAACCTTTAAGAAATACATTGGAGGGCTTCCGTCCGATTATAAGAGCAAGAAGAAAATATAAAGTATGTCGGCAAACAATAAAAAAGCACCGAAATTCGGTGCTTTTTTTATTGCTTGAATTATCTGCCGAGGTCGTGAACGTCAACGAATTCTACGTCGAGAGTTGCGGTTTCGTCGTTCTCGAATACGATGATCTCGTTTGCGCCTTCCTTGAGAATGGGAGCGGGAACGTAGAGGGTCTTCTGCGGTCCGATCTTCCAGTATCTGCCGAGGTTGAAGCCGTTTACGGTTACGAAGCCCTTGGTAAAGCCGTCGAGCTTAAGGAAGGTATCGCAGGGCTTACCTTCGATATTGAGCTCTGCCTTGAAGAAGTTAGGACCGACAATGGGCTTTTCCTCGGTAGGAACGTTCTCGATGGGCTTGAAGTCGAGCTTTTCAAGGTTGTTCATCGGGAGAGTATAGACATCCCAGCCGTGGTGCTGGCACTGTGCAAAGCGGATACGTGTGCATCCCTTACGGTCTGCCATAAAAGGACCGTAGTTGATACGTCCCTGGTTCTCAACGAGAACGTCGAGCTTTACGCTTTCACCAAAGCCGATCGGAATAGAAACCGCTCCTGCGTCGGAAACGGGATTATTTCTGTGGTAGGTTGCCTTATATTCGCCGTTTACATAAATGTTAGCTCTGTCGTGAAGCTCGTCGATGTGAAGCGGCCACCCCTCCATCGGACCGGGGATCTCAGCGCTATACAGGATATATCCGAACGACTGACCGAAGTCCTCCATGGGTCTCGGTGCGGGAGCGCGGAACTTCTTGCCTATATTGTCGAGGTTATCGAAGAGAGCGGCAGTCTTGGTCATGGTAACCTTGCCGTATGCCTTCTTCTCTGTCTCCTTAGCAGTAAGCGCGGGAACCTTATCCTCGCCGTATTTTGCGATAATGGTATCGCGGAATGCGTAGTACATAGGAGTACGGTCGCCTGCCTCGCTGAGCGGTGCGCCGTAGTCGTAGCTGGTGGTATCGAAGAACGCCTTATCGTACATGTTCGCGCCTGCCCAGAAGTTGAAGTTCGTGCCGCCGTGGAACATATATACGTTGATCGACGCGTCGAGCTCAAGGAAGTCCTTAAGGTCGTTTACGCAAGTCATATAATCACGGGTAACTGCGTTCTTTTCCCACTGGTCGAACCAGCCGTTCCAATACTCGCCGCACATGAGAGGCTGATCGGGACGGAACTCCTCGAGCTTTGTGAACTGACGCTTAGGATCAGAACCGAAGTTTGCAACTGCGAGATACTCAGGAAGCGTGCCACCGTTAAGCATCGTGTACTCGGGACCGTCAGAAGTAAAGTAGAGCGCCTTTGCATCGTACTTATCGTACATAGCTGCAACTGCACGGAGATACTCCTTATCTGAACCGAAGCTGCCGTACTCGTTCTCGACCTGAATCATTATGATGTTACCGCCGTTACCGGAGAAATGCTTGTTAAGACGGGTAAGGAGCTCCTTATAGTATCTGTCAACCTTGGAGAGATAAGTCTCGTTGTAGCAACGAATATCAATATCACGGTAGGTAAGAAGCCATGCGGGAAGACCGCCGCAATCCCATTCAGCACAGATGTAAGGACCGGGACGGAGAATTACGTAAAGTCCGAGATCAGTCGCGGTCTGAACGTACTTTTCAATGTCAAGCATACCGGAAAAGTCGAACTTTCCCTCCTCCGGCTCATGAAGGTTCCAGCAGGTATAGGTCTCAACGGTGTTAAAGCCGCACTCCTTGAGCTTGAGAAGACGGTCGTACCAGTAATCCTCGGGGATACGGAAGTAGTGCATCGTACCCGAGATGATGTTGATCGGCTCACCGTCCATATAGAACTGCTTGCCCTTAAAAGTCAAATTTGGCATAATTTTCCCTCTCTTTCATTTGAGAACGTTTTTATTTATTTAATTATACCAAGCGCAAAATGTAAAGTCAATGATAATAAACAATATTTTTATCAAAAAGAGGACAAAATGGCTTCATTTTGTCCGCTTTTTGTGTTTTATAGAATTATACAGATAAGTCCGCCGCTACCTTCATTGATTACCTTCTCGAGAGTTTCGCTCAGCCGCTCACGCGCCTCGGGCGGCATGTGATTGAGCTTCGACATAAGACCTTCGCTCACAAGCTCATGCAGCGTCTTACCGAAAATATTTGATTCCCATATCTTGCCGGGATCCTCGCCATATTCCTCGGTCATTCGCTTAACAAGCTCCTCAGACTGTGCTTCGGTACCGACTATCGGATTTATCTCTGTCTCGATACGCGCCTTTATCATGTGGATCGACGGTCCGCCCGCCTTGAGCTTGATGCCGAAACCGCCGTTCTGCTTCACGATCTCGGGCTCGTCGAGGGTAAGCTCGGAGAGGTCGGGAGTAACGATACCGTAGCCGCTTTCGTTGACAGCGTCAAGCGCTGATGCGATCTTATCGTACTTCTTCTTCATTTCGGATAGCTCGCGAAGAAGTCCGACAAGCGTTTCCTCGCCCTCAATCTCAAAGCCCGTCATTTCACCAAGCGTCTTATAATAGAGCTCTTGAGGCAGACGAACGGTAAGTATCGTTTCTCCCTTTCCAAGATCGATCTCGGTCACACCCGAGCTTTCTATATATTCGTTCTCGGTCAGGTTATCGAACGCCTCCTTAACGTCGGCGATCTTTCTGATTTCCGAAGCGGAAGCGAGAACGCTGTCTTTGACCGAAAGATAGATAGGATGATCGTCTCCGAGCGCACAGAGCCAGAGCGGAATATCAACCGATATCTGTCTTATCGGAAACTCCATAAGTATCATTTCAAGAATATGCTTGATATCCTCGCTGTTAAGCTCAAGGCAATTGACAAGCGCGACAGGAACTCCGTATTCCTTCTCGATATCGGTAGCAAGGCGTATGCTTTCCTCGCGCGAAGGATCTGCCGAGTTCATGATGACCGCAAAGGGCTTACCCATATCCTTAAGCTCGTTTACGATACGTTTTTCGGCTTCGACGTAATTTTGCCTGCCGATCTCGCCTATCGTTCCGTCGGTCGTCACGACGACTCCGATCGTCGAGTGGTCGGTTATGACCTTACGCGTGCCGTATTCGGCTGCCTCGGTAAAGGGCATCGGAGTATCGCGCCATGGCGTGCTGACCATTCGGGGGCCGCCGTTTTCGATATGCCCCATTGCTTCGGGGACTATGTATCCGACGCAGTCGACCATTCGTACCGAAAGACGCGCGTTGTCGGAGAGTACTATCTCGACCGCCTCATCGGGAATAAACTTCGGCTCTGCCGTCATTACCGTCTTTCCCGCCGCGCTCTGCGGCATTTCGTCACGCGCACGCTCGCGGTCGAAGCTGTTCTCGATATTCGGGAGCACAAGGTTTTCCATAAAGCGCTTTATAAACGTAGATTTTCCCGTTCTCACAGGTCCGACGACACCAATATAGATATTTCCTCCCGTGCGCTCGGCAATATCTCGGTAAATGTTTGAATTTAACATATTGTTATACCTTTCTCTCATAGCGACGGCGGAGCCGTTCTGCCTCTTTTTGTACATTACTATGCTGACTTTTTTTCTTATATGACAAGGTATTAAAAATCTGTCACCGGCATAATATTGAAAAAAAGAAACGAGGAGAAAAATATGGACTGCTTTCTTACCGAGCTGAAAAACAAAGAGGTTATAAACGTTTCAAGCGGAAAGCGTCTCGGATACGTCACCGATATCGAGCTTGACGTCTGCGACGCACGCCTTCTTTCACTTATCATTCCCGGCGAGGGTGGACTCTTTTCAAAGGCACCGAGCATCAAAATTCCGTGGGCTTGCATTGAACATATAGGTGAGGATCTGATTATTGTAAAAATGAAGGATCCGATAGTTAAGCAATAGAAAAAGGAGAACCGCTTGGGTTCTCCTTTTTGAATTTTAGTTCGTATAGTTATCGAAATATCCCTGAACGAGGACGACGGGGGTTCCCTTATCTCCCGAGCCTGAGGTCAAGTCGCAAAGCGAACCAATCAGGTCGGTAAGCTGACGGGGAGTCGTTCCCTGTGCCGCCATATTTCCGACAAGCGAAGAGCCATCCTTCTTCTTGATGCTATCGGAGATAGCCTTTCTCAGCTCCTCGCCAGAAAGATCCTTGAAGTCGTTATCAGCAAGATACTTGAGCTTAAGCTCATTCGGCGTACCGATAAGTCCATCGGTAAAAGCGGGGGAAACTACTGGGTCTGCAAGCTCCCAGATCTTTCCGCGGGGATCCTTGAAGGCTCCGTCACCGTAGATCATTACCTCAACGTGCTTGCCTGTTGCTTCGAGAATGTATTTCTGAATGTCGTCAACGACGGGACGGCAGTCACGCGGGAAAAGTTTGATCTGATTTTCGGTACTCTTATTCGAGCCGAGAAGACCGTAGTTTTCGTTATATCCGCTGCCGTTTACAGGCGCGGTAAGGATATCGTCAAGACCGCAAACGACCTTGGCTCCTCCTGCGCGGAGGATACGCTTCGTTCTTGCACGAGAGTGAATATCACAGTTTATGATATGGTCTGCATACGGCAGTATCATTTCGGGGCGGTTGCCGAAGAGTATCTCCGCCTCAGCTCCGCAGTCCTTAATAAGCTGCTCGTAGTAAGCAACGTAGTCAACACCCGTAAATTCAAGCGGATTTTCGCCAAAAAGCTCACGGTATCGCTCAAGGGTTAGTAGATCAGAATAAGGGTTTACACCCGACGCATCGAGCATATCCATATCCATAAGGGAATTTCCGACCTCGTCGGACGGGTAGCTGAGCATAAGCACAATCTTCTTTGCGCCCATTGCGATACCCTTAAGGCATATTGCAAAGCGGTTACGCGAAAGGATCGGAAAAAGAACTCCGACAGTTCCGCCGCCGAGTTTTGCCTTAACGTCGTCGGCAATATCCTGTACCGACGCATAGTTACCCTGCGAACGTGCAACGACGCTCTCGGTTACAGAAATAACGTCCTTATCGCGAAGCTCAAAGCCCTCGGATTCAGCCGCCTCAATAACACTGTCCGCAACGATTCTTGCTAGGTCGTCTCCTTTTCTTATGATAGGACAACGAATACCTCTTGATACCGTTCCCACTCTTCTTACGTTCTCTGACATATAGATTCCCTCTTTTTCAGAATTGAATATCGGTAAAGTCCGATTATTACCAACAAGTTATTATAACTTATTTTTCTACGTAATGCAATATAATTCCGAGAATTTTTCAAATTTTTATATAGAAATACTCAAGCTTTTAAATGCTATTTTATATTTATTTTGCCGAAAAAATGGCCTTTTCGTTAATTAAGATAGCGCTTTGCATACTCTTTAGGACTTTTCCCGAAAGTTTTTTTAAATGCTCTTGAAAAATGGCAATAATCGATATAGCCAACGGAAAACGCTGCAGTCGTCGGTGATCTTCCGTATTTGCAAATAAGCTCCGCAGCTTTTTCGAGCCGGAGATCGGTCAGATATTTTATCGGGGAAACTCCGAGTCTGTTTTTGAAGATGACGGAAAAATAGGTTCTGTCGAGATTCAGTCGCTCTGCAATCGATGAAACCGTTATACCGTTTGCGTAATCGGCATGGATATAATTAAGCGCCTTATCTATATGGTCGGGCTGACCGTCAGCTCCGTCACGGATCAAAGCAATCAACTCCCATATCTTTGCGCAAAGAAACGGGCTTTTGCCGTTATCCATCTCCGAGCATTTTTTCATATCGCGAAAGATCTTCCCTGCTCCCGAAACGGTCAAAATAGATTCTGTGAACACCTTTCCCGCCAAGGCGTCTGAGTCAAAGCCTATCCATATATATTCCCAAGGATCGTGAGCGTCTGCCTGATAATAAGTCTCAACGTACGGCGGTATCACGAATATTTGCCCCTCCCCAACGTGATGGACCACCCCGTCGCGTTCAAATACGCCCTTTCCCGACACAACATAATGCAAAAGCCAATATTCCCTGACTGCAGGACCGTAATAATGTGACGGGAAACACACTTCACAGCCGAATTGCATTGGACTTATATCGCTGTAATTTTCGTTTATGATTATTTCCGAAATTTGCATTTTATCATCTCCTCACACAACATTATAACAAGTTTTACTAACAAAAAGCAATACCAAATTCAAATTTTTAATGATAGAATGTAATCAAATAAATTTGGAGGTATTTCTTATGAAGATAACCTTTATGGGTGCGGGAAGCACCGTTTTTGCAAGAAACGTAATTGGCGACTGTATGTGTACCGATGCGCTCAAGGATAGCGTTTTTGCCCTCTACGACATCGACGGTACACGTCTTGAGGAAAGCCGCGTAATTCTCGAGGCAATGAGAGCACAAAAGGGCGGAGTCGGTAAGATCGAGTGCTATCTCGGCGTCGAAAATCGCAAGGCAGCTCTTCGCGGAGCGAACTTCGTTGTCAACGCCATTCAGGTCGGCGGATATGATCCCTGCACGATCACCGATTTCGAGATTCCGAAAAAGTACGGTCTTCAGCAGACGATAGCGGATACTCTCGGTATAGGCGGCATAATGAGAGCACTCCGCACTATTCCCGTCATGGACGACTTCGCGCGCGATATGGAGGAGGTCTGCCCCAATGCACTCTTCCTTAACTATACGAACCCGATGGCGATGCTTACCGGCTATATGCTCCGTTACACCGGAGTCAAGACCGTAGGTCTTTGCCACAGTGTACAGGTCTGCGTTGAGTCGCTTCTTAACGAGATCGGAATGTCAGACAAGCTCGAAGGACACCGCAGCCAGATCGCGGGAATCAATCACATGGCGTGGCTTCTCGATCTTCGCGATAAAGACGGAAACGACCTCTATCCCGAGGTGAAAACACGCATTGACGCGCGTATTGCCGCCCCCGACTGCTATAACAAGGTCCGCCTTGAATATATCAAAAATTTCGGTTATTACTGCACAGAAAGCTCCGAGCACAATGCGGAATACAATATGTTCTATATCAAGAGCAAGTATCCCGAGCTTATCGAAAAATACAACATTCCGCTTGACGAATATCCACGCCGCTGCATAAATCAGATCGCGGCTTGGAAAGAGGATTATAAGAACATGTGCGAAAACGGTGTAAAGGAACACAACCGTTCCCGCGAATACGCTTCGCACATTATGGAAGCGGTAGTCACAAATACGCCTTACCAGATCGGCGGTAACGTTCTTAACACGGGACGCCTTATTTCGAACCTCCCCGAGGAAGCCTGCGTTGAGGTTCCCTGCCTTGTAAACGGCAACGGAATCAACCCCTGCTACGTCGGAGCACTTCCCGTTCAGTGTGCGGCAATGAATATGACGAACATCAACGTTCAGCTTCTTACCATCGAAGCGGCACGCACAAGAAAGAAGGAGCACATCTATCAGGCGGCAATGCTCGATCCCCATACCGGAAGCGAGCTTGATATCGACACCATCAAGAAGATGGTCGACGAGCTTATCGAGGCACACGGTAATTGGATGCCGAAGTTTAACTAAAATGACAATCGCCCTCGCGGATCTCCGCGAGGGCTTCGTTTATATATCAGTTGTGGAAGTAAGGAATAGTTGAAACGGTACTGTATATTGCGCTGCTGAAAGCGTCTACGGTTGTTCCGGTGTATGTTAAGAATCCAACGTTTCCACTACTGCTATCACGGTACACAACGATAAAGTCTGCCCGTCCTTCACCCGTAACATCAGCAAGGAAGAAGCGTGACGGCAAATTCGGGAGATCAAGCGTTTCGCTCTTAACGTAACTTGCCGAGTTAGAATACGACCCGCCGGAGGTGCCATTATATACGATGAAGCAGCGTTTGCTACTCGAGTTGGCGTATTGAACCAATATGTCCTCGCATCCGTCGCCGTTTATATCACCAACAAACATCTGATCGAATGCATTGTAAGTATTAAGGGTGTCCACTTTAGACATTGCATCTGTTTGTAGTCCGGAAGAACTACCCTTATAAATAAGATTTTGGCGTTTTCCGGCGTCATTTCTCAAATGTACGACAAGATCGTCCTTGCCGTCACCATTCACGTCACTTATAAACTCCTTGCACGGCCACTGCACTCCGTCGCTATTCCAGCTACTGTTAAACTTTACGCCGCTGCTGAAATAAGGAGCGCTTGATTTACCCTTATAGACCAATAAGCAACGCTTACCGCTACTTGTATGAGGAACGACTATATCTGCACAGCTGTCGCCGTTAAAGTCACCTATGTATACGGGTGCAATTCCGTAGTTGTTCGATGACGTGAACGTGCTTGCGGAAGAATTAAACGTTGTAACCGTTCCTGCGGAATTTCCGAGATACGTTAGATTGATTCTCTTTCCGCTCGAATTTTTTGTGTGGACTATAAAGTCGTCCTTTCCGTCACCGTTTGCGTCGGCTATAAAGAATTTTGCCTTTGTCGTATAGTAATCGTACGAATCCGTTGTAGATGCAAGTGATGCGCTTTTGAACGTTCCGTCAGTTTTTCCTGTGTAAACAAGCAGATTTCTTTTTCCCGTAAGTACATTATGAACTATAAGATCAGTAAGACCGTCGCCGTTTACGTCACCAACAAAAACGGGATCTTGATAATTATAAACCTGTGTATAGCCTACTGTAATAACAGAGCCAAACGTACCGTCGCTCTGACCGAGATAAGTATCTATCGCGCGTTTTCCGTCCGACGTACGGCGGGTGATTATCATATCCGCTCTGTCGTCGCCGTTTACGTCACCCGTAAAGGTCTGCGGCTGCGTCGCAAGCTGAACTGCCTTGTAAACGTTAAGACGACCGCCTGATACGCATTTGCCCTCGAACGCGCCACTTTTGTCTACGCTGTCCATAATGCACTTTTTGACCTCAGCAGGTGTCATATCCGGGCGTACGCTCATTATGAGTGCCGCGGCGCCGGCAACGTGAGGAGCGGCAATTGAGGCACCAGAGTTATAATCTACACCATATACGCCGCTTGCAACACCTGTGGTTTTAATAATGGACCCCGGTGCAAACAAATCTACCGTATTAGCTCCGTAATTTGAGTTTTCCCAAATACCATCTGTTCCGTTTGCATTTCCTTCAGGGGTAACAGTTGAAGCGCCGACAGTAATAATGTTAGTCAGTCTGCTAGTGTAATTAGAAGGATAGTGTCCTACATTATCATTATCCCTACCTTTATTACCAGCAGAAGCTACAAAAAGTCCCGGATAATTTGCTATTGCCTGTGCTTCATCAGGTTCATCATTAAATCCACCAATACTGAAATTCAAAATGTGAATACCATTGTTTGTAGCATAAGTTATTGCCTGAATGATATCGCAACTGGTTCCATTAATGACATTAGCATCTACTTCCGGATTATATATAGTATGAGTGTATACCTTTAGCGGTACTAATGATACATTTTTACAAACGCCCTGAACGTAACGACCGTTGCCTGCCACCGCGCCGATTACTCCTGCTACCGATGTGCCATGTCCGTAGCTGTCTCCGGTACCGGAGTTGTCAAAGAAATTTGATCCCGCGACAAGATTATCCACAAGATTAGGATGAGCAGCAATTCCGGAATCAATTACGCCCACTTTAATTTGATGGGAACCTTCAGTAATATCCCAA
>JAZQGR010000011.1:0-8805 GCA_045540115.1 Eubacteriales bacterium | reverse complement strand
CATTTCTGCTACATCGACGTTTAGAGCCTTACATTCGGAGATTCGTCAGATATTTCTATCATTCTGCTCATAGGCATTTTATAGACACCCGACCTATCAACTACACTGCTTGCCTCCAAGCAGGTTTCGGCGCAAATGATTATGCACTACGGTAGTTTTCAGCCGACTTCACCGAGCTTCTGACGATTTCTCGCCAGTCGGAGTATCAGTGTATGCGTTTCAAGGCGTTACCCTTTCATTCCACATATCAGTTTATCAGTTCAACTCTTAAAGAGCTGCCCATTTTTCGTCTTTACAGACCTGTATGGGAACAAGTCGCACTGTTGTCATCGTCCATATGGACGCCGCCTCTTAATACAGTTGAAGCAAACTGGGTGTTTGTATTCGTTTTCAGCACACCGTTATCGGCTACCGTAGTACCGATATACTCGCTGGCATCTGCTGTTTTATAGCTCTGCGTAAAGCGATACGGCATAGAAAAAACGTAGGCAATTGCCACTGCCATTGTTGATTTGCCGACACCGGGAGGGCCTTTGAGAAGAACGTTCTGTGTGTCACGCTCGCCGTTTCGGATACCGTCAGCGAGGATTCTCACAACGTTACGGAACTTCTTGGTGGGAATATAGATACCAAGCTTCTCTTCGTCCGGAACAAGTGCTTTATCCTCTTCGGATAAAGACTCGTAATAATCCTTAACAAGCGGCCACATCTCAGCTCGCATTTCCTCCATTTGACTGGAGAAGGTCTTGTTCTCCTTCCTTGCAAATGGGTCTACATCCTCGGGCTTTTCAATTCCCTTGGTCAAGTAAAACGTGCCGTTCTGTCCTTCAAGAAGCTGTTCGGTGTAGTCGTACACCGTTTCCGGTATGATCGCCAGATTCTCAATCTTTTCGAGTTCTATGGGAAAGTCATCCCCAGCTGCCGATATAAACGAGTCGATGATGCAATGAGCGCTGTCACTGTCAGCGATCTTCGGAACGTAAGATTCTCCTACCGTTCCGTAAAGATCCTTCCAAGCGTCTGCGAGCTGATCATAGGTATCCTTGATTCGCTGATACGCAAGACACGGAATTGCAGCAAAGAATGGAATCACCTTTGTTTCCGATTGGATCAGCGCTTGCTTTGTCGTGACGTCATTCACGTCAAACTGACACGCGCTGATCTTTTTGGCAACCGGATCAAAAAGCACTGCAACGTGCATATCCCGTTCATTGCCCATTATTTCGGTATAGATTTCGCCCATCTCAGTGACGCCAATGCCGATCTTTTCACCAAGGAAAATCTTGATCATTGCATTCACAACACCGGGCGGCATTGGGTTTGAAATTCCCATCGTGTTATAGCCCGAAAGATTTCGAATTACTGTATCGCCTGTCATTTCCGTCAGCATATCGTTGATAAGCTGGTGAGAGTACATATCCTGTAAAAATGTTGTTGCCATATGTTATCTGCCTCCTTACATAACAAAAGAGAGGCAGATCTCTCCGCCTCTCAAAATATTGCCTTAGTTATTTGATTCCGTATTTCCGAATGGCACGTCTGCAGGTGTATACCTGTTTTCTGAAGTCATCGTTTGCTCCCTCAAGTGCTGTCCTGTCCGCAAAGTATCTGCAGCTATTATACTGATAATCATACAGTTGCTTCACAGTCCAGTTCTTGCCGGCAAGCGGTCCCTGGGTAACGATAGCAGTCTCGGGATTCAGCTCGCTTTCCTTGTAAGCGCCGAAGCCGGTATCATCCCACCAAGGCGGAGTTGCAACTACTTTTTCGGAAGTTCCCTGAGCGGTCTCCTCCGATTCAGCTGTATGCTCCGTTACCTCATCACTTTTGGTGTCATTCTCTGCTGTTGCTTTCTTTGGCTCATTTTGTGAGACGGTGGACGGCTGTTTCTTGCCATCCTTAAAGTCTATCTCACTTGCACCGTATACGTCGCCGTATATGCCGAGAACCTTCAGGACTGCGCGTTCATATGCGCGGTTATCGGCAGTAGTTGCCGGCGTGATCTTCATCACCTCATCATAAAGACTCTGCGAATTGGATTCGCCGATCTCGGTTACGCTCTTTTCTCCATGGGATGCCGTTCTTGCAAAAACGTAGATGCTCGGGCCGTGGGTATGTACAAGTACCGGTGGGCCTACGCTAACTCCTGCCAATTCCGCAAGAGTTGCGACAGATCTGTGTTTGAGAAGAATCTTGCCTTTATCGCTTTTTAAATAGTCCTTTGTACTAAGCTCAAAAGGCTGCGAATCGATATATACGGTAAGTGTTTTATTCTTGTTTTCAACTACTCTTTCAGGCATTTCCATAAATCAAATCTCTCCTTCATAAATGATGTATGCGGGAAAGAGGACGCACCTCTTTCCCTGTGTTCGCATCAAGGCAGCTGACAAACGTCAGTTACCTCATCTTCGTCGGCTTCTCTCGCCGGCTTTTGCTCGGTCTTGTTCTCCTGCTCGATCGTCTTCACAGGTTTACTTGCGGTAGTCGTCTTATTCTTTGGAATCTGCGGCTGTTTTTTGGCAGGAGCAGATCTGTGTTCCTCCTCCGAGATTTCGGACTCGCCGGCATCCACAACCCCTGCCTTCTTTTTTGAAAGGGCCGGTTTCAGTGCCTTGACGATAACCACTGCAATTACAACGCCAAGAAGAATGATGACTAAAAGACTTTTCAGTCCTGAAAAGAACATTCGTTGTCTCATCATCGATTCCATGGTGCTGCTGTCTCCGGTATAGGAGTTCTTGACACCTTGACCGTAATTGCCGTTGACCTGATTGACGCGATCTTTTGTTGCATCAAAGCTTGTATCCTGCGACGGCTGTTGTTGCTGAACCAAAGAAGATGACTGCTCGTTTCTTGTTGGTTCGGATACTTTAAATGGGTTCATAGCAACCAGAATTATTCCGGCCACAAGAATAAAGACCATAAGCATCGCCGAGAGGATCATCCAAAATTTTGTGCTTCCCAATGTTTTCAGTGTTTTCATTTTCATACTCTCCTTTGTTAACTAAAATTTTGGTATGTATTACCTTTAACAAAGGCGAAAGCAAGGAAGCGTTTTCAGCTTTTGCTTATTTAATTATGTTGGAATATAGGTAACGCAAGCGGAGATATTATCGGGACCGCCGAGCATATTGGCACCCTCAATGATGCCGCTGCAGGTATCAAAGCAATTGCCGGCTGAGAACACAATGCTTTGTATCTGATCGGCTGAGAGCACCTTGTGGGCACCGTCTGTCAGAAGAAGAATGATGTCCCCCTGCTTAATTTTTCCTTCACGGACGTCAACGTGAGGATTGTCAAAACCAAGAGCGGAATTCAGAATATCCCGTTCCGGGTGGATAAAGATCTGCTCTTTGGTGATCTTCCCCTCGTCACAAAGCCTCTGAGCCTCGGTGTGATCCTTGGTCAGCTGGTGCATCCGATTATCTCGCAGAAGGTATGCTCTTGTGTCACCTACGTGAACAGAAATAAACTTATCCCCGTCAAAGAGAGCAGTCAGGTCAAGAGAACTGAAAGACGCTGCATATTTATCACCGTTTGCTCTCTTATAGGCTAACAGTACGCGGTTTGCACAATGCACGGCACCGCGAAGCATCCGTGCGATCTCCTCCGGCTTCATTCCATCTTCGGAATAGGTCTCCACAAAGCGGTGGATTTCATTCACTACAAAAGCACCCGGATTGAGTGTATCGTCTCTTCCGTTTCCATCTGCAACAGCTTGATAATATACACCCTTGCTCTCCCATGCGTGGGCAAAATCCTCATTGATCTTCTCCGCTGTCTCGGCTTTCTTGCCGGGATGCGTTGCAAATGCATTTGCTATCTTCATTTTCATCTTTCCTCCATCGGTATTGTCGTCTGTCCTGCTGTTTTTGATAATAATCCAGCTTTGAACAGTATTGCGGAAAAACCTCGTACATCATATCCGATAATGACGGATAGACACTGTTCAGTACCGTCCTGAGTTTGTACTTGGTCAGCGTTTTGATGCCGTTGGAATGGCTGAACTCCTTGACAATTCGATCTCCTGACATATGGAGGACTCTTCTGCAAAGATGCTTGATGCATACCTCCGCACGATACCGCCCCTCCTGAACGTCGGTAAAATACCCCCAGGGAAAACGGTTTCTTTTACCTGAAAGAACCTCACTGTACAGCTTGATGATCAGCGAACGCCTTCCCTTTTTACGCTCCGGAAAAAGGATCCACAGCAGATGATCGTATTCATCGGGCAGCAGTTCGGGAGGCTTCTTAATTCCGGAAATCAACTCGCTTAACCTATACTCCTTTATGAATTCTGCATTCAATACCGCCTTGGCAGTATCGAAATCTTTTATCCCCAATAAATCAAAAAACAGGTATCGAAGGATTTCCGCCGTCCTTTCGGACGACGTAGCGGTTCCGACATATTGGGTCGGCCATCGCTCTCCGTTCAATACCCGTTCGTAAATGATTACAGACTCCGGTTTCACGATAGCTCCTGTTCCGTATCAGCTATCACGAATCGGCAGTTTCATTACAAGAATGATTGATGATACTTATTGAATTGTTATTTGCCTCGCATTACCGTATAGGCAAAAGCAAGGCCGGTCGCCGCCATCACGGCGAAACCTGTTGGTTGTCTCAGATATATTGCGAAAAATGCTCCCACAAGAAATCCAAGAATCAATGCCACGTATATGATTTTTCGCATTTTATACCCCTTTCCGCTTGTTGCTTTTGCTATTTACCTATATTATAGTGTATTTTTGTTATAAAGTCAAGGGGTGTAGCTGCGAATTAACGAAATATTCCGAAATTTCCTTTATGTTTGGGCGGATCCAGTCCTTCCACCGTATAAGCGGGTGATGCACCGGCGTTTACTCTCCCGGACTCGGGCTTGATCAGTTTTCTTGCAAGAGCTTTAAAGGCACCCGCAAACTCTGTTGCTCTCCCGTTTACTTTTCTGCGGTTGAGAAATACCGATACGCCCTCGTTATTTATCTCCACAATTTCGGGATAATACGGGATTTCACCGAGAAGCGTTAAATTCAAGGCTCTTGCGAGCTCTTGTGCGGTCACCGCGGATTTCTCGTGCATCCGATTAACAAGCAAACTGATTTTCGCATTATTAAAGCCCTCCATTTTACTGAAGACATCGGACAACATACCGTCAATTCGTTTTGCAGAAAGCATATCGCAGTTGCATACGGCATAGATCTCATCCGCCTTGGAAAGTGCCATTAAGGTGCAGTCCAGAATATTGGGGCCGGTGTCCATTAGGATCACGTCAAAATCACAAAGACGAAGATTCTCAATAATTGCCTCAATATGTCCGCTTTCAATCTTGAAGCTGTCTGTCTTGCGAATCGGTGCACAAAGAACGTAAACACCGGACTCGTGAAGCTGCAGATAACGTTCCTTGATGGCATTTTCGGTAAAACGGATATCCTCAGTGGACTCACCCGTTCTTTTCACCTCATAATCTATGTCCTCACACCAGGTCATGATGCCCTGTGTATTCTCAAGGCTCATCATCATCGAAATGTCGGCTGCCTCAAAATCAAAATCACAAAGGCAAATTTTCGGACGGTAGGTACTGGAATCCTTTTTGATCTGAAGGCAGCTGGCACCGATGGCAAGCTCACGGGAAATCGTGCTTTTGCCCACGCCGCCCTTTTGGGAATGGATCGCAACTACCTTTTGAGGAAGCACACGGCTGTCCGGTTGCTTATAACGGCTGAGCTGAATATTCTTCAGCCTTTCCTGAAAGGTCGGTGTCTTCTGTTGTGTAGAGGGTTCAGATGTCTGCCTGCGATCGGTACCGGGCTTATAAAACGGATTGTCCGAATCTACCTTGCTTTCTGCAATGCGTTCCAGATCACTTTCCGTATAGGACGGTGCATCCGCCATACGCTTGATGGTCTCCTCGATCAGATTACAGGAATACGGGTATGTAATCAACACTGCGTGCTTGGAGATCCTTTCCTTTGTTACCTCATCGGAGGTACGAAGGGCTACGATCTTCTTGGCAGGATGATTCATAAGTGCCTTCAACGCCTCAACACAGCTTGCGTCCACAAGATTATCTGAGATAACGATGATGTCGATATCCTTTCTCGCTTGCGTTTCGGTAAGCGCTTGCTGCAAAAGACCGGTACCGCCGCGATAGCAGACCGTATCGTTTACCACAAAGAAGCTCTCAATATCCGACAAGAGGCTTGAGTTTTTATCGAGAAAATAGATTCCTTTGGTCAATTATATTCCCTCCTTTTTTGATAAGAGAGCCCCAAAGCCCTGCCTTGGGGCTCTCCTCGTTTACAGTAATGATATAGCGCTTCTTTGAAGCATTCTTGTCTCCAGCTCGTAGTTGTTGGGAGGCTCCACATTCAGAGGCTCGACTTTAACAAGAACCGGTTCGGATTCCTTAAAGTCAAAGTTTCGGGAGCTTCGGCAAACAAACCAACCGATGGGAGAACGCGGGAACCATTTGAGGATATCACGGTCATCGTAGCGTTCCTCACGACCAATCTTACGGATGATGGTCATAACGTCATCGGGACGGGATATCTTACCCGCAAAAATAAGACCGGAGTTAGCAATGACCGAGGAAGGCATATCCGCAACCTTCTGCGTGATAGAGAAGATAAAGAGCCCAAGTCCCGCGGACTGGTCAAGGATCTTTTCAAATTCGGACTGACCGCCAAAGGAGGGCATGGAGCTGTTGCCCGTACCCGCTGTATCTGAGCCTGTAAGGACCTCGTTTGCTTCTTCAATCACGAGCACGGTTTCGTACTGATCGTCCGCCAGGAAGCCTTTTTCGTGGCCCTGGGCGTATTTGAAGAAGCCACTGGTGATACAGCCGAAGACAAAGTTCTTAAAGGTCGTCTCAAGACCGTAACTCTCCAAAACAATAACGTCGTCCTTACCGATCAACTCATCGACGCCGATACCGTCGCTCTGTCCGAACAGACGGGATTCGATGGAGAATTTTCGTCCAAAGATCTGCAGACGGTCAAGAACACGGGTGTAAGCGTCTCTTGCCTCATTGCCCATTCTTCCCTTTCCGGATTTCATAGGATCCTCCAGGTCAAGCTTGATCTTATTCATACGCTCGTACAACTTCGGGAAGGTAACCTGCGCCGATCGTTGCGGTACAAAGTCGCGCCAGTTCGGTGCATCTTCAAACACTCCTGCCTCATCGTATAGAGCGTAAAGAGATTCTGCCAGGATTGCCTTACCACGTTCCATCAAACCGTAGGCACGGCAGAAGATCTCAATAATCGAGTCAGCCCAAACCTGGGGGTTTACGTTCTTGGGTACCTTACAAAGATTCAAACTGATCGGCAAAAACTCGGGATTGCCCAGACTGTAGAAATGGAATCTCTCAGGTTCCACAAACTTTGCAAGGATACGCCAATCCTGCTTCGGGTCAAGGGCAACGATACGAAGACGTTTGCCGGTCTTCTTTCGTCTTACCTTGGTAAGCTCGGAAATAAATCTTGTCGCGGCAACCGTCTTGCCGGAACGGGATTCACCCGTAAAGATGCCGTGCATCAGCTCGCTGTCGTCAATACGGAACTCAAAGGGTGTCTCGTAACCGGAGCTTTGCGTCCAACGCTCGCCGGAAAGGACTTTTCCGATATATACCTCGCCGTTCTTCTGAGACGGAACGGCAAACTTGGGAATGTCGCCAACGTCCGCAAAGATACCACCTTCACTGATTCTCGGGAGATGCGTGTAAGCACTGAATTCTTCACCGAGCAGGATGGTGGAGTAACGGTAGGACTCCATACGACCCGGAATACCGTCCTTGCGGTTATCGGGAGAAAAAGCATAAAAATGATAAATCAGGTGATTCTGCTCTTCAGCAGAAAGATCCATGACTTGCAAGGGGCAGATTCTTGACTCGTCGTTTGACCAAGACGACTTGGCAAGGGTTCCTGCCGCAGCAAGGCTTTCTTCACTGTCTGTGGCCAGATATACATCGGTGAAAAACGCTCCGTTTCCACGAAGGGCCTTCATCAGTCTGTCATTCTGGAACTGAAGCAGCGTCAGAATGTTCTGAACCTCCTGATCAAGCCACTGATAGCTCTTTGCATAGCCCACGGAGGGACCGATACCCATACTGGTTGCGGCACCTCTTGTCATCATGCTGCTCGTGCCCATTGACTGTCCGGTGGATTTGCCGATGCTCTGTGCCACACTGGAGCCGGTTCCGTTACTGGTAGTCTGTCCCCACGATTGACCGGTCGTATGGGAAGAATTCTGCGTATAGGAATCGGACTGAGAATTGGATACAGTGTTGGATTTATTCTCACCCCAGTTTTCGGATGCATTGGTACCGTTGGCATTCATATGCGTGGTGCCTTGCATATCCGAGGAATTGGTACCGCTGCTTTGAGAAGCGTTCACGCCCCAGTTGGTTCCGTGGCTCTCACCAAAACCCTCACTGACTCCTTGAGACTGGGTAGTACCCCAAGTTTCACTGGTCCCCTGTGTCATACCCTGAGAATAGGTCTGACCTACAGAGGCACCAACGGTATGTCCCTGGGACTCTGTAATGCCCACAGACTGTCCGTAGGAATTCGCAACACTCTGATTCCAACCGGCACTCTCGGTCTGGCTTACGCTCTGTCCGTAGCTCTCAGAGGTACCCTGTGTGATACCCTGTGTTGCTGTATAACTTTCACCGCTGGAAACACCAACCGATTCGGAATAGCTGTTGCCGGCAGTTTGTCCAACAGAATTGCTGATGCCTGCCGATTCGCTCCAGCCTTCCGATCCATTGGCACCGGTTGCCTGGGAGTAGGTATCGGCATCGGA
>JAZQGR010000010.1:0-5729 GCA_045540115.1 Eubacteriales bacterium | reverse complement strand
TACGCCGTGCAGAAGACTTCCCCAGCACTGTCCGCTGATGGAGGGCGTCGAGGTAATCATATTATAGGTAATGGCGCCGTTTGCAAATATTTCATCGAGGCGAGGAGTCTCGGCGTTCTTGAAATATGCGCCTGCTCCGTCGACGCCTACCACGACAACGTGTTTATACTTAAACTCAGGATCAACTTCAGGATCCGAGGGCTTCTTGGGATCGGAGCCACCGCCGCCGCATCCGATTGTCGAAAGCGTTGTAAAGGTCAAAAGTAAGCTGAGTAACATTTTCTTCATTCTTATGCCCCTTTCTTAATTGTGTGTGATTCTGATTGCAAATCAGTTATCTTGGAATGCGTCGAAGGCATTCATGATAGCTGTAAGTGAGTCCTTGATTTCTCCCTGACGGGACTTGTAGGTCTGCGAGATCTGACTGCTCTGAATGTTGTTGATAACGTCGTAGCGAACCATATTTATCATACGAACGTTACTACTGAGAAGAGTTGCGATATCCCAAGTTGTATTGTTAAGAACGATATCAAGCATTTCAATCGAGTCAGCATCGGATACACCTGTTCCCTGAAGAGTATCGTAACGGTATGCAGAATATACGTTTTCTTCGGAAGCGATCGAAAGTGCTTCAACAATAAGAGAAACAAATTCCGGATCTGCAGTAATCGGAATCGACATTACAGAGTAGTTATCAAACATTGCCGAACGGTATTCCTTCTGATTTTCATCAAACTTAGGCTGAGGAAGGATAGTATAAGTAGATTCCATCTTGTTGGAAATTACGTTGTGCGTATCGCCAAGTACAGCGGTAACAAAGAGAGCTCTGTCTGCCGCGAACGCGTCGTTTGCTCCACTTCTTGTGCTATAGTAAATAGCGGGGGTGTCGTAGTACATGGTCTGCATTCTGCTTGCGTAGGTGAGGTACTTATCGTTCATAATAATGTCCTCAAGTCCGTTTTCGACCGTGTTCTTAATGCAGGGCATTTCCCATGCAGCGTGCCAAGTATCGATAGACCAGTCACGAGTCATATAGAATGCATAGGTATCGTCGCCGGTACGTCCGTCATTGGTAGCATCAACCCAACCGTACTCGTTTACGAGACTCATAAGGTAATCGTAAGTCCAGCCACCCTCTACTCCGTCACCTGCAAGAACGGTCTCAATGAACTGAGCGGAAAATTCGTCACCCTTCCATTCGTTACCGAGATCACGGTTGTAAAGCATAACTGCAGTCTCCTCAAGAATAGATATGCACATCTTCGAGATCGTCGTATAGACAGCATCACGAACGGAGAACGCATCATTCATACCGTTTATCCACTGTGACTGATCGAGATTTGTATAAGGGAGCTTATTCCAGTTAAGAACGAATCCGTTTGTGATAAGTGGCGCACTCTCGTAAACGTATGTCATTGCGAGATCAAAGACATCAGTCTGCTCTGTGCAGGCAGCAAGAACGAGGTTGGTATGCGCAAATGCGGTACCGTCATTGTTCTGACAGTCGATATAAATATCAAATCTGTCTTCAACTCTTGCATTTCTGTAAATGATAGCCTGATCGACAACATTTTCGGAGCTTTCGTCGGCAACGACAACCTCAATAGCACCGTAGCCGCCTCTTGTGCTTATTCGGAAATCCTTTCCGTCATAATCCTTGTCGGGAAGGTTTGCCCATCTTTCGCCGGTGGTCAGATTGCCGCCGCCGGATCCGCCGGGCTTTTTGTCCTTGTCGTTACCACCGCAAGCAAAGCAAGTAATAAGCATGCAAGCAGCAATAAGAAACACTAAAAATTTCTTCATAGTCATTTTCTCCTTTTCGGAATATTTTTTCGCACATTGTGCGTTTTTTACTTATTAAGCTCCTTTTCGACAGCGTTACCGATCTCAAGACGGAGAGCGGCGAACTCGTCGCTCGATACGTCAACGGATATGAGCGACTTGGAGACCTTATTTGCCCTTTCGTCTACCCATTCGCGTCCGAACAGCTCCTCTGCCATATAGAGAAGCTCGATATCATCGATACCGTCGCGAATAATCTTCAAACGTATCGAAGCGATAGGCGTATAACTTGGAAGTCCTGCGCCCGTGCCCGTATAAATGAGGATCCCGTCGCCGTAGATGCCGTTCTGGAAGGTATCTACGCTGTCCCAAGGATTACCACCGTTGCCGAGGTGAGAATAATCGGCAGAATGCCAATAGAGGAATCCTTCAATATCTCTCTGATAGAATTGCCAGAAGAGGACTCGGCTCTCGATTCCCTCATCGTCAACCTTTACATTAAGGTAAGGGGCAAGCGGGTAGTTACATACGTACGACCATACGGTCTCGCCCTTTTTCTGAAATGCCTTCATTCGTTCGCCAACGGGATCGTATAGCCACATCTGATATTTGTCATACACCTGATCCTCGTCCCAGAGCGCAAGCTTCGGACAATGGATATCGACGTACTTATCCATGAAGTCTATCTGATCTGTGAAAAGGCCTACCTGAACATCGGTGTAGAAAGGAACCGTTATCCTTATATCGGGGCAAAGCTCGCGAAGCTGCTTACAGATAGCCTCAAACTTTTCAAGATCCTCCTTCGTCGACGGCTCGTCGATTGGGTAGAAATAAGCCTTACTGAACCATTCGGGATTTGATTTTATCTTTCCGTAATATTCAAGCAGCTTGTCGGTATTAACCTCGCCGTCAGCGTTTTTGGGGACGGGAATTCTGATCGTTGTCACGCGCGGGTCCGACATATAAGCGTTTGCTTTATCATCGAGGATATCGTAAGGCAAATTCGACCCCGAAAGGTTATGCTCGAGGAGCATATCGTACTGATACACGAGGGCATGATTACCTACTGCACTCTGGAATCTCGGCTTCTCGGGCATCGAGAAATTCCAGACGTGAACAGTTATTCTGACCTTTTCGATCACGTTTCCGTTCAGGTCGGTGACGCCAAGCTCATACTCGTAGTCGCCTTCAGGCGTGCTTACAGTAGTCTTGAACTCGACGAGGATTGCCATGGTTTCATCCTTTGCAAGCTTGAAACGCTTGTTTGAAGCAAGCGGAGCGGCGGGATCCGTCCACTTTTTGCCATCAAGCTCAAGGATCTCCATAACGTGATAAGCGTTTACGGTTATATGCGTGTTATTTCCCGAAAGCACCTTGAAATTCAGGAAGCCTGTATCGCAATCGGTACGGATCGCAATTTGCATGCCCTCCGTCTCATTCTTTGCGAGAGTTACGGTATAGTCGGTCACGGGATCGCTTGGCACGCTCATTTCGGTGCTCAGCTTATCGAAGCCGTGCCCCGTCCACATTACGAGCGAGCCTGACACCGGATCCTCGTAATCCTCAGGGGCAGTTGTTGTGGGCGCGGTTGTCGTAACCGGATTTGTTGTAGTCGGCTTAGTCGTTTCGGGTTTCGGGGTGGTTGTCGGCGTTGTTTCCGATGCGGTCGTATCTGCGGGCTCAGTCGTTCCGTCCGTTGTCTGTGATGCCGTTGTTTCGGTCGGTTCGGTTGTTGAGCCTTCGGTCGTATCCAACGTTGTAGTTTCCGGCTTTGACGTGCTCGGTCTGTCGGCAGCACACCCAAATGTCATTAACAGAGTTGTCAAAATCAGGAATATACTGAGAAGTCTGTTTTTCATTTCGGCTCCTTTCGAGAAGACCTGATCTTCAACGTTATTTATTTGTTAAGCTCCTTTTCGACAGCGTTACCGATCTCGATACGGAGAGCGGCAAACTCGTCGCTCGATACGTCAACGGATATGAGCGTCTTCGAAACCTTATTAGCTCTTTCGTCGACCCATTCGCGTCCGAACAACTCTTCCGCCATATAGAGAAGCTCGATATCATCGATACCGTCGCGTATAAGCTTAAGACGGATACAGCCTACGGGAACGTTATAGGGAAGTCCTGCACCGGTACCCGTATAGATGAGGATACCGTCGCCGTAGATGCCGTTCTGGAAGGTGTCTACACTGTCCCAAGGATTACCGCCGTTACCGAGATGGGAATAGTCGGCTGTATGCCAATAGAGAAAGCCTTCAATACTTCTCTGATAGAACTGCCAGAAGAGGACGCGGCTTTCGATTCCCTCATCGTCGACCTTGACGTTTAGGTAAGGCGCGATAGGATAGTTACAAACGTAAGCCCATACGGTCTCGCCTTTCTCCTGAAGCGCCTTCATTCGTTCAGCAAATGAGGGGTACTTTTCCTTCTGCTCCTCGCTGTAAATATAATCATCATTCCAAAGCGCAAGCTTCGGGCAATGGAGGTCAACGTACTGATCCATAAAGTCGATCTGGTCGAGCTCGGGCGTGATCTGAAGATCCTTATAGTAAGGAACCGTGATTCTGATATCGGGGAAAAGATCGCGGAGCTGTTTACAATAGATCTCAAACTTATCGATATCCTCAGGTGTCGAGGGCTCATCGATCGGGTAGAAATACGCCTTTCTGAACCAATCCTCATTGGTCTTGAGCTTGTTATAGATCTTAGTAAGCTCTTCCACGTCGTAAGACCCGTCGGGATGCTTCGGGATCGGTATCTTGAACGAAGTTATTCTCGGATCGGACATATATTTATCCGAACGCTCGTCGAGGATGCCGTGCGGCAGATGATAGCCGCTGAGGTTATGGTCGCGGAGCATCTCATATTGCTCAACCACCCAGTGATTTCCGACCGCGGTCTGGAATTTGTGTTCTTCGGGCATTGCAAAATCCCAAACGTGGACAGTGATCTTAACCTTGTTAAGAACGTTGCCTTTGCTATCCGTTACGCCAAGCTCATAAACGTAGTCACCTGCGGGGGTGTCCGCCGTCGTCTTGAAGTCGGCAAATATTGCCATCGTTTCATCCGGCTTGATCGCGAATCGTTTGCCGGGGCCGAGCGGCGCGCAGGGGTCTGTCCACTGCTTGCGTCCGAGCTTGAGTATTTCCATAACGTGAAAAACGCTCACAGTTATATGATCGTTTTCACCCGACAGGATCTTGAAGCTCAAGGGTTCTGTCTTATAATTTGTACGTATAGCGATGCTTGCGCCCTCGCTCTCATTTTTAGCCATGTATACCGTGTACTCGGTCGAGGGCTTCTTCGGCACTTTCATTTCGGTTCGAACCTTATCGAAGCCGTGACCCGTCCACATTACAAGGTTTTTATTGTCATTCACAGCTGATCCACCATCCTTTTTATCATTGCAAGAGAAGAGAAACGACGTAGCCAGCATGACGATTGCAAGGCACGTACAGATAATTTTTTTCATTTACTTGCTCCTTGGAAATAATCCTAAAAATATGCCCCTTACTGATATTCATTTCAGTAAGGGGCACGGTCTTTTACATTTGGGTGAGGAAGCCTTCCTCGCCTGAAGCTTTATTCGTTATTCCTTAGCTCAAAGAATGAATAATTATCTTCTTTTCTTGGAAGCAACAAGTGCAACACCTGCTACAACTGCAACTACGAGAGAAGCTACGAGAGCATCGCTTGTATCGGGGTTGGTGGTTCCACCCGTGGTTCCTTCGTTGCCGCCGGTAGATCCTTCGTTGCCGCCTGCAGGAGCCTTAACCTCGGTAAGGGTAACGCTTGCAGCGTCTTTGACGATACCGGAACGGCTTCCGTTGCTTTCGTCTTCAATAAGGAATACGATCATATCGCCCTTCTTCAGCTCAACGCCGGTTGCATTAAGGTCGATTGCTTCGTTCTTGTTGTTCTTGGTGACTTTTGCGAGATCCGTA
>JAZQGR010000009.1:0-2347 GCA_045540115.1 Eubacteriales bacterium | reverse complement strand
ACTATCGACATTATTTACGCCGTTCTCGGTCCGGAACGATTCGAAGGATATTGTCGCGGGAACGCTCTCAAGTATTTAGCCAGGGCGGACGATAAAGGAAACACGATCGAGGATCTCGAGAAGGCTGTCAAATATCTCAGCTGGGAGATCGAGATCAGGAGGAAAGAGGAACAGAATGATTAACAAACTCACATATTGCGGAGAGTACAATTTCGGCGAGCTGATCAAGTCTCAGCGGATCCTCCGGGATTATTCAATCAGAGAGCTCGCAGATCTGACAGGGTTCTCAGCTGCCGCGATTTCCCGCTGGGAGTCAGGGAAGAGAATCCCGTCGATTGAATCATTCAACAAGATCATGACGGCACTCGGCGCGGAGCTGACGGTCGTCGCAAAATAACAGATATGCAGCGGGGCGGGATAATCTCCTTTTTAAGATAATCAAACAGTTATAGTCAGTGCAAAGTTTTTCAATTGTGCTCGTCCCGCTTCATATACCAGGAGGATAAACAATGTTAAATCGAATCGAATTACAGGGCTATCTCGGACGTGATCCGGAGCTGACAGATAAGCAAGGACAGAGCGGACCATATAAGAGCGTCGCTTTCTCCCTGGGCGTCGGTCGTGATTATGGCGACGGGACGGATTGGTTCTATTGCACCATGAACGGCAAACGAGCCGAAGTCATAGACAAGTATTTTCGCAAAGGCTCGGAGATCCTCGTCTCCGGAAGAATGGAATCCTACAAGCCGAAGAATGATCCGGATCGGACGGCGTGGATCGTAAGGATGGACGATTTCCATTTTACCAGGAACGGAACCGGATCAGGATCCTCGACAGGCAGCTCGTCCGGATCCAGCACAGCACCGACTCAGGAGGCTCCGATCTCGGACAGCTTCGAACAGCTTGAGGAGGATATTCCGTTTTGAGTAAGTATGTAATCGTTGACTCCCGGGAGAAACCGAAAGCAATCGAGCGAACGCTGCAATATTTCAGCGATCACGGTATCGAGTACGAGGTCAGCAAATTATTATTCGGCGATTATATGGATTGGAACAGACCGGGAGTCGTTGTCGATCGTAAGCAGAATATCGCGGAGCTGGCTAAGAATTGCACCGTCGAACATGAACGGTTTAGGCGGGAAATGGATAAGGCAAGGAAAGCGGGCGCGACGCTCGTCGTCCTGGTCGAACAGAATCGTTATAAAGATCGGGGCGAGTGGGTCGAGGTTAATTCGATCGAGGATCTCCTCAGATGGTCGTCGCCTCACACAATGGTCAGAGGTGAGAAGGTTTATCGAGTGTTAGCCTCCTGGACCGCAAAATATCCGCTGAGAGTGGTTTTCTGCGATAAACGATCAACAGGTCGGAAAATCGTCGAAATCCTTTACAGCGACGAAAATGAGTCAATTCAGAGGTGATCTAATGGCTGACAATAAGAACAGTTTTATAGTTTATGCTGCGGACATTAAGGAAACGCTCGACAAACTGACGGACGATCAGGTCGCGGAATTATTCCGGGGAATGGTCGACTATCAGATCACCGGCGAGGCTCCTGAGTTCTCCGGAGTGCTCGAGTTCGCATTTATTCCGATTCGTCAGCAGATGGATCGCGATAATACCAAATGGGAACGCACAAGGGAGAAAAGAGTCGAGTCAGGACGTCAGGGAGGAATCAGATCCGGAGAGGTTCGCAAGGCTAAAGCTGAAAACGAAGCAAACGAAGCAAGTGCTTCAAAATCGAAGCAAACGAAGCAAAACGAAGCAAACGAAGCTGTTAATGTAAATGTAAATGTAAATGATAATGTAAATGTAAATGGGAATGTAAATGTGTCCGACAGCTTCGAAGCTGGGTCGGACGGTCCCGCTCCTCTCTCTTCTCTTTTGATTTCTTATCTCAATGAGAAAGCAGGAACGAATTACAACGTAACGGCTGCGGTAGTAAGACGGATCGGCGAGCTGATGGACGCCGGTTATACGGCTGACGATATGAAATCCGTAATCGACAAGAAGGTTTCGGAATGGAAAGACTCGGACAAAATGAGAGGCTATCTCAGACCGAGGACGTTATTCGGAGATAAGTTCGAGGAATATGTCAGCGCACCGGTTCCGCTTGAGATCGAGAAACAGCAGAAGGAAGAGGAGCATAGACGGGAGATCGCGGAGAAGCTACAGGAGGAGAGGACGAGCAAAACGGAAAAACTGAGTTCGGTCCTTGAACGGCTTCAAATAATCCGAGACGGACCGGGCGGAATAAAAAGCGCCTGGCAAGAGTTCCAGGAATTGAACGACAGGAAGATCGTTCTCGAACAGGATTTAGAATTTATTGACAAGAAGCTCGGGAGGTTAGC
>JAZQGR010000008.1:0-3434 GCA_045540115.1 Eubacteriales bacterium | reverse complement strand
CCTTTATTCCTTGTCGAACCACTCGGGAGAAGCGACGTCCGACTCTTCGAGCCATTTGTTGAAGATCGAAGTCATATACCAATTACCTTTTAGATCCTTGAAATAATGCTCCGCGAGTCTCAGGATCTCCGTTTGTTCTGTGGGCTTGAGCAAGATCAGGAGGAGCAGCTGCGTCCGGAGCCCGTCTCGCTCGAGAACGGTGAGCCTTTTTTTTAACCCTTCCGCGTCCTGATCTTCCGCTCGTTCCTTCTTCCGGTCGTGCCTCTCGATTAGGAACTTAATGAAGAGGATCAGATTTCCTCCGCCCAACAATCCAAGCAATATATTTTCTGTCATTCCCCTCGCCTCATTTCGTGATTTTTAATTTCTGACCGACGTAAATAAGATTTACGTTCTTGATACCGTTCTCGGCTGCGATCGCCTTGACGGTCGTTCCGTACTTCTTAGCAATCGCGGAGAGAGTGTCTCCCCTCTTCACGGTGTATGTGATCGTCGTCTTGCTCTTTGCCATGGCGGAATATTTCGGAGTGACGAACCCGCGAATATAACGACCATTAACAGGGATCTCTCTGATACCGACCTCGCTGCTGTTTCCCTTGTTTCCCTCGATTACGGTGATCTTTGTCTTTGTCGCCTTTTTTACGGTTCCGACATGGTCAGGACCGCCGACGTTGTCTCCCCTTCCGGAGTCGTCCCAATCGTACAGGATCCAATCACCGACGCCCGGCTTATATGAATCAGACTCGACCCATATCCCGAGACTCTTCGCCTTTGTGATGATCGTTCCGCAATTAGCCGAAAGCGGGAAATATTTCTTCGCCTTGCTGGTCCCGAATGTCTCGATCGCGCAACCGGACGCAAATGCAGCACACCAGGGAGCCGTATAATTCATCGCCCAGCCGTCCGGTTTGACTTTGTTGAAGATGTTTATAATAGCCTTGTGCTTCGCCTCTCCCCTCTTTGTTCCGAGATACGACTCAGCCGTTTTGACGAGCTGCTTTCGAAGCTGTTTCGCTGTAGCCATTAGCGCACCTCCTCAGAGTCATCCTCCTCCGGATCCGTTGCGATTGCCTCTCCGATTTCTTTGTAATAGGCTCTACTTGATACGCCCAGGATCGCCGCCAGGAATACACCGAGAGCCGCGACACTCGCACCGATCTCGGAATAGTACGGGATCCCCCATATTTTCCCAAGCGTCAGGATCAGGACCTCAAACGCCGGAATGAATACCAGCGCGAACCATTTCATACGATCATAGCTAATATTTGAAAGTTTCATAATTACCGCCTCCCCTTTATGTCGTAGGTAAATAATTGACCATAAAATCGCTAATAAGTTGATAATGATACGCCCAATATGTGGCGTTTGGATGCAGCCCGTCGATAGTCCAATTATGAACATTCTCAGGATATAATCCTCCGGCACCGTATAAATCGAATACAGGGATACCGGCGTCTATGCAACAATCAATAATTATGTCGCGGTATTCTCTGAGCGTGTTTCCGTTCCCGTTTGTCATGCCGCTGATTTCCTGGCTGGTTCCGAAGTAGTCTCTTTGAAGAGGTGTATAAAACAGGATTGGAGTCGTCGGGAATGATGTTTTAATACCTGACAACAGAGCCTCTAAGCCTCCGTAAAAAGTAGTTTTGTCTCCATTCCCCTTTGTTCCGAGAGGTATGTCTTTCCCGAAGTCGTTCGTCCCGCCCATTATTGTTATAATGTCGTAACCGCCTGCAATGGTAGCATATCGATTACAAAATGCAGCCGATTGTCCCGCATACTGTTCGGCGATTGAAGAACCTCCGACCCCCATGTTTGTATAGTTTGTCAGCTTTAAAGCATTTTTTACTAACGGCTGATAATAATCATATCCTGTTATACTGTCACCAAACGAACACCATGTTTTACCGCTCCATCGACCATAACCTGATATTGTGTTCATTATCTCATTTATTACAGTTTCAAAAGTAAAATTATACGAGTTTCCATGTATCGAAGAATGACAAATCGCCCCTGTATACGGCGTTTCGAAATAATCTGTTCCGAGCGTCGTGATAAGTACCGTCGAAATGTCGAAAGTGTTTTGTATTCCGTTATACGAAATTGTTGCATTTGTCCCGCTGAACTCGATTTCTATTTCAGCATTTGCTCCATAAACTGCGCTTGAGCTTAGGATTTGTTTAGTGTATTCTGCTCGGTCTGTTCCTACTACTGACGTATTTTTGTTATACGCAAATACATATGCTTTTCCAAAATTAGACGAGCTGTTATTAACAAATGCTAAAATAAATATGTAGCTCGGTGCGTTTGCGGATGTTCCGATTGCTACCGGAATATACTCCACGTTTCCCGCATTGAATTTTAACCCCCTGTTTTTAACTCCAAGCGCGTACCAATTAGACGCGGCGCCTTTAGTAGCAACAACGGAATTCCCATTTTGTTGAACTGTAGCATTATAGCCGGAAAAGTCGCTTGCTGATTTGAGAATGATTTCCTCTGCCATAATCCCATTATTGACCGAGTCGATTTGTTCGCGTATAGCGTCGCC
This sequence comes from Eubacteriales bacterium, assembly GCA_045540115.1. Taxonomy (GTDB): domain Bacteria; phylum Bacillota; class Clostridia; order Oscillospirales; family CAG-272; genus Colimorpha_A. The sequence goes on along the minus strand of JAZQGR010000008.1, from coordinate 886 downwards.
TAATGAGGCGTATGTCGTCCCATCAGCCCCGAGCCTCGCGTCAATTATTTCCTGTTCCGTTGGCGCTGGTGACGTAACAATGTTATCAATTCGAGTATTTACCGCGTCGATGTCATCGTTTACATTTTGCATAAGCTCAGAATATGGAACTTTCCCGGTATCGAAACCATTATCGATTGCAACAAAAGCGTTCCCGTCTAAATTCCCCGTGAAATTGTTTAATTCGTGAATTTGCATTTAAGCACCTCCGTTAATAATCGTTCCTGTAACTGTAAAATCGCCGCCGACCGAAGCGTTTCCCGAAACGGTCAGCCCGCCGGTTGAAACACTCGACCCAGATATATTTGTTGCTGATATGTCGCCCGAAACGGTCAGCCCGCCGGTTACTCTTAAATCCCCCGAGATAGTGAGTCCCGGGAACGTCCAAGTATTCGACGCCAGGTTATAGATCTGCGACCAGCTTTCCGAATTTATTCCGTTTCTGCTTATCGAGATCCCGTTCTGATCGAGCCGGATCACGTTGACCGCGTCCGTTTTGCGAGGCGCGTCCATTATATAAATCAGTTGAGGCAGCCCGTCCGAGTCTGCCGGAGTCGCGATATATCCTCCGAGATCTCCGCGGAGCAGCTGCGTCGCGAGATTGATCTGAGCCGTCACGCCTTCCGTTGTTGTGCTGTTGCTCATCGAGTCGTTGATCTGCTGCTGTGTGAGTCCTGTAAGAGTCGTAGGGAGCTCGTTTAATGTAATCTCGTCATATCTGTCGAGCAGCGTATTATAAACCGTTTTGACGACTCGCTCTCTGACCGCATTAACACCAAGCTCCGGATAATACACTCGGACCGTGTCGCATAGATTGACGCGCTGGAGCGGAGCGTAATCCTTATAT
>JAZQGR010000007.1:0-25299 GCA_045540115.1 Eubacteriales bacterium | reverse complement strand
TACGCTCCTTGAGATCGACGGCGATATTCCCGACTCCCTCGTAGACACCATCAAGGCTATCGACTCGGTATCCCGCGTTATCGTTTTTGCATAAAAAGCATGGCGGCGACAAAAAATCACTTTTGTCGCCGCTTGATTTTTTCTTTTTTAAAAAAAGTAATAAATACATCTGATATTTTTCAAAAAAGTTCTTGACAAAACACTTAAACTGTGGTATAATATTGTTCGTCTGAGCGGGCCATTAGCTCAGTTGGTTAGAGCTACCGGCTCATAACCGGTCGGTCCGGGGTTCGAGTCCCTGATGGCCCACCAACAAAAAAGCCTAATTTGTCTACCAGACAAATTAGGCTTTTTTGAACTAAGTGTTCCGCAAGCGGAACGTGAAGTATGCTTCGCAAGTGAAGCGAGGCTACGCCTCGTGAAGTGCGCTTCGCGCGATAGGATGTGGAACACTTAACTTCACATTGCACCGTAGGTGCAATACTTCACTTGGGCGATAGCACAAACTTCACTGCGGCTTGCCGCAACTTCACTATTGAAATATTTACAAGCGGGTGATATAATATTGGTTAAAGTGAGGTGTATATAATGTCCGAATCCAAACTCCGATCACAATCCATGGATTTTGCAGTATCTATTATTAATCTTGTAAAAGTCCTCAAAGAGAAAAGAGAATCCATAATATCAAACCAGATCGGCAGAAGCGGCACATCTATTGGGGCTAACATTCGCGAAGCGCAGTATGCTCACGGTAAAGCGGATTTTATTGCCAAGCTTCAAATCGCACTCAAGGAAGCAAACGAAACAGGATATTGGTTAGAGCTTTTGTATAAGATAAACTACATCGAAGAAAGTGAATATAAGGCGCTAGATTCCGCTTGTACGAGTATTCGAGTAATGCTTATTTCTTCTATCAATACAGCAAAGGAGAGACAATAATGTTTGTTTATTGCTTGTACATTAGCGGTTCTATGGCAGGGGATGAAATACACAATGCAAACGATGACTGTGCAATCTGTAAAGCATGTTCGAAAAAGCAGGCAATAAAGAAATTTAAGAGGATGTATTCTGATTTCGAAGAATCCGATGTTTTTCGTGCGAAATTCAACAAATATGGGATCGCTGTGTTAACCGATTATTGATTTACGCACCTTTTTGGCGTTTTTACCTACACTTACGCACCGTTTGTGCGTTTCTACACAGAAAAAAGCACTTGCTTTCGCAAGTGCTTTTTTCTGTGTAATTTGCCCTTGTGGGCAAGTGAAACAGCTTCGCTGTGAAATATTTGCTTCGCAAATGTGGGGAAATTTCATTTCACATCGACCGAAGTGAGATATTTCACAATTTCAGCTAAGAATTTTTTTCACATTCGGCGCAAGCCGAATACTTATTAAAAACTTACCGCAACAAGTTGATGATGATATACAAGGTTGCGCCTTGGTTTGTTTTCAAAGCTGTGATAATTAATTTTACAACATTAATTTGATTGATATAAACCTTGACTTTAGCAGCTGTCAATGATATAATGACGTAAGGAAGGTGGTGATATGTTGTTTAAACGAATGTTAACAACAATAATATTGCTTGTTGTACTCGTTTCTTGCATATCCGTTACCACCTTTGCTACAAGCGCATCGTCTTCAGACAATCCGGAAATCCTACCGCTGCGCGCCGGCGGAGGCGGTAGCGGATGGGGAGACGGCGGCTCTGGCGGAAGTGGAACTTCGACTCTCGGATTAATTTTAGATGCTTTACTCTATCCGGGCGTAGCGTTTGTTTTGTCAATTCCTTTCTATATTATACTCACAAAGCGCTCGAGAAAGGCAAAGCGGCTAATGAAACAAATGGCGCAGAGCGACAATGCTTGGAAATACAGCGATTTATCAGAAACGGTATATTATAGCTATATGGCATTTCAAAATGCGTGGACAGATAGAAGTTTAAGTTCCGCAGCTAAATATTTGTCAGCAGAATTGTTTGCCGAATTTCAAGAAAAGATCGATTGGATGAAAGTACGCGGCGAAATTAACATTCTTCTTGATATAGAGCTTCTCAAGGCGCTTCCGGTTGCCGTTCATGATGATCCCGATAATTCCCGTGATTATGTATGGTTCTATATAAAAGGCAGAATGGTTGATTATACTGTCGATGAAAATACAATGACTAAGATATCGGGAAGCACTTCAGCTACCTCCTTCATTGAATATTGGCAGTACGTAAGACGAGATGGTTCTTGGGTGGTTAACAAGATTCTTCAAGGTGATGAATATGATCGTATCACCTGTACAGAATAATTACTTTTAAATTAATTCTACATACAATAAAGGAGAATGCTTCAATGAAACTAATGTCCTTCAACACTCAGCATTGCTTGAATTATATTGAACGTAAGATCGATTATGACATAATGGCACGTGCGATCATTGATTGCGATGCTGACATCATCGGTCTTAACGAGATACGTGGCGAAAGTCTTGGTGAGCCCGATCCCGGTTTTGCAGATCAGGCAGGAAATCTTTCGAAGCTAACCGGAATTGAAAATTACTATTTTGCACCTGCAATATATGTAAACGGCTATAAGCCTTACGGTAACGCGATGCTATCGAAGCTTCCGATCATTTCGGCTGAAACTATACTTATCCCCGACCCTGATGATAAGATCTTTGGACGTTCCTACGAGACTCGTTGTATTCTAAAGGCCAAGCTTGAAGGGGATATAACTCTTCTCGTTACCCATTTTGGTCTCTATCCTGATGAACAGGTCAATGCCGCTAAGACGGTGCTTAAGCATATAACCGATAAGCGCTGTGTACTTATGGGCGATTTTAACATTGCTCCAAGTAATCAGATCATTGAGATCCTTCGCGAGAGAATGGTAGATACTGCTTCTTTCTTTGATGAGCCCAAGCTTTCTTTCCCGTCGGATAAACCGAGAGTGAAGATAGACTACATATTCGTAAGCCCCGATGTTGAGGTCGTCAAGGCTGATATTCCTGCAATCGTTGCCGCCGATCACCGTCCTCACACGGCAGAGGTCAATTTTAAATAATCGAAAAGCACCGCAAACTGCGGTGCTTTTCCTATGCTTTTATAATTTTATCTTGCGGGATCTCGATAGATTTGCCAAGAGCAAAGGAATAAATTATAATTTTGTCAACTTCCTTGCCGATTATGGTTTTACACGCGGCGGCATAGTAGGATAGTTGCGTTACGTGGCGGTCGATCAGCATATTCTCGGCTTCGTCAATTGACAATTCATTCGGAACGTAGTCGGTTTTGTAGTCGAGAAGGACTATCCTTCCGTCAGCATCCTCAAACAAACAGTCGATGACGCCCTGAACGAGAACGCTCTCACCATTCAGCGTTGAATCATTATTCTCAGTAAACGACGAAGCTCTTAGGTGAACGTTGAATCTGAGCTCTCGTTTTATTTGCCTTGCGTTTAAAAGGGAATTATAAAGATCACTTTTGAGAAATCTCCTTATTGCAAAAATGTTTACAAGTGACGAGACAGACAGACTGAGGAATCCGAGATTTGTCAGACGATTGATCTCGGCATCAACACCGCCGGTATTGAGACGTTCGAAGTCACAGAACTGCATAAACTGATGCGTAGCGGTTCCGATCCTTGCGCCCTTTGATTCGCTTTCATCAATGAATTTCGGAACTTTCATCTTTGGCTTTTTCTTATCCGACATTTTTTCGGAGTCATCGTAATCGTCAAGAATCGTGGGGTAAAGCTCCGAAACAGACAGTTTCGCGGGTATTTTGGAGGCTTCAAGACCCGGATATTTGAATGCAAAGCGAGAAGAGAACTCTCGTTCGAGCTCATTGATCCTGTCATTATCAAGTTGTTTATTATCAGAATCATTCCGATGCTTCTTTTCAGAGTCGCATGAAGCAATATTCTCTGAATCGATTAAATCAACGTTGACAGAGTCTTCGGACAGAAGGATCCAGCTGATAAAGTTTGCTTTCTTGGAGTATATGAATCCGCTTGACACGTCAATGAATTTCTTGTAGCTCCTCAGCTCAAGAAGCTTGTTCTCGTTCTTGACGGTGGCAACAATAACGAGCTTACTTTTCGCACGGGTCAGTGCAACGTACAGGACGCGGATCTCTTCTTCAAAGTTCTTTCTACGGATCTCAATTGCTGCGATCCTTCTGAAGATCGTATCAATGGTTGCAAGCCCGCTATCGTCAGAAAGCTTGAGGGACGTTCCGATATCTTTGTCGATAATTATATCGGCGCTTTCGTCCTTTGTATTAAAGCGTTTTGCCGTTCCGCAGATAAATACATATTTGAACTGAAGTCCTTTTGATTTATGAATCGTCATTATCTGAACGATTCCTTCGTCGTCAGCACTTGACGGAGAGGTTATCACAGAGTCGGAGTTCAATATATCGTTTATGTATCTGATGAAATTATACAAGCCCTTAAACGTTCCGCTTTCAAAGGAGCGTGCCTTTTCATACAGTCGCATAAGATTTGCCTTGCCTCCTTTGCCTGAAAGCTTGTTCTCGGAGGCGAAAGCGAGCAGCCCGCTGTCGCAGTAAATGTGCCAGATCAGTCGGTCGACGGGCTTAGATGTGAGATTGCGATACTCTTCGAGCTTGTTTAAGAAATACTCACCTTTTTTGAACGAGAAATCCTCGGTGTAGCGTATAAGTGCTTCGTAGAGAGTGCCTTTTTCTGTATATCTGCGTATTTCGGCAAGCTCGGTAAGTGAAAAGTTATAGATCGGGCTCTTAAGAGCGCCGGCGAGATAAATATCGCGACTCGGATTATCGATTACGTTAAGTATGCAAAGCAGAAGCATGACCTCAGGGTTTGAGAAAAGGTCTTTTTGTTCCTTGTTTCGACTTTGGATCCCGTATGTCGAAAGGGCTTCTTCATACTTTTTCGCTTCTTTCTTGGCAGAACGAAGCAGGATCGCTATATCTGACGGAGAAACACCGCTTGAAACAAGCTTGCTAATCCTCTCTGCAACGTATTTTGCCTCTGAGCTGACATTGCCATCTTCCTCGGTCACATCGTCATCAATGAGGAAATCAAGCTCGTTCTCATCTGCCTTTTCGTCACGTATGACAACTATCTCGGGCTCTTGACGCTCGATGGATTCCTTTGCAAAGAACAGCTTATCGCTGTCATTGTAAGGAACGGTTCTACCATATTTGGTAAAGAGGTTACCGCATATTTCGTTCGAAATATCAATAACCGTATCGTCAGAGCGGAAATTGTGGGTAAGGGAGATCAGCTTGACGCTTTCGTCGGTTCGGTAATCGGCGAATATTTTCGGTTCAGCACCTCTGAAGCCGTAAATGCTCTGTTTAATATCACCGACCATGAATCTGTTTGTAGAACGCGTTATCGCCTTGAATATTCCGTCTTGAAGCGAGTTTACGTCCTGGTATTCATCGATACAGACCTCATCAAACCTATCAGCTGTTTCTTTTGCAAGTGACGTATAGGCGCCATCGGGCGCAACGAGGAGCGAATATGCCATTCTCTCCATATCGTTAAAGTCAATAATGCCTCGTTTTCTCTTCTCGTAGGTGAATTTACGGTCAAATGCGGAGAGAAGTCGATGGAATTTCGATATATAATCCTTACTCTTTTCGGCTGTGGATTTAATTGCCTCAGGTGAAAATGAAAAATAGCTTGTCTTGATCTGCTTGAACTGATCGGCAAAATCCTTGCGAAGCTGCTTGCAGAAGGTCAGAGCCTCGTCGTCGGTGTATCCCTTCTTGTATCCCATGGATTTGAATTTTGCCGTATTAATTCTTTCGCTGACCTCGTAATAGTTACCGTCTTCAATAGCGTTTATGATAGTTTTAATGGCATCGATGTAGCTATCGAAGCAGGGGATATACTTATCCGCTATATCGTCGTAGGCGGAAATTACGTCGCAGGCATCCTCAAAAACTGTCAGATAATAGCTGAAAAATTGCTTTAGGTGTGAAAACAGAGTATCTGTCCAAACAGTGCCGGAAATATCACCGTCGGGTAAGTCATAGCTGTTCTCTGATTTTTTGAGAAAATCAATGCCGTCGGGATACGACTGAAGCTTTTTGTAAACCTCGATAACGCGTGCGGTTAGGGAAGTGTCCTGAAGCGTTATAAAGTTATCGGCAAATTCAACAAAATTGTCAATATCGCTGTATTCCGGTAGTGAGGAATAATATCCGTCAATAACGCTGTCTGCAACCTGCTGCATAAGAAGAGAGTTCTGTCCTTCATCAGACACTCTCAGCTTGGGTGACAGGCCGAGAAGCTCGTAATTGTTCCTGATGAGATCAAGGCAAAAGCCGTGTATCGTCGATATTTTGGCATTCGGAAGTAAAAGATACTGCCTCTTCAGATGCTTGCTTGACGGATGCTCAGCCATCGCGGAGGTAACTGCATCGCGAATACGCACCTTCAGTTCGTTTGCCGCGTCCTCGGTAAAGGTTACAACGAGGATCCTGCTTACGTCAACGGGAGAGTCGGGATCTGTGATCTTGCGAATAAGGCGTTCGGTAAGAACCGCCGTTTTTCCCGATCCGGCTGCGGCAGAAACGAGTATATCGGAGGACGTATCGGTTATCGCCTCAAGCTGTTCGTCAGTCCATTTAGGTTTGTTGTCAGCCATAGAATTTACCCTTATCCTCCTTCGATTCAAATCCCGCGATATTTCTGCATATTGATAGATATTCGCAATATTTGCAACCGTCGTTGCGCTTGTTTTTCAGCGGCTTACAGTCAGAGATTCCGCTTTTCATTTCGCTTGCCAGCTTTATTACAGTTTCTTCAATACTGCGTCGCAGAGCGCCAAATTCTTCGAGAGTATGAAGGCTTGAGAGGGAAGTTTTCGTATAGATGCTTTCTCCCGGCTTGGGGTCTTTTTTCAAGGTGATCGGAATATACTTTCCGCTCAGCTTCTTTTCCATCACTTCAAGTATTTCCTTGTCGTTGATCAGAAGACCGTTTCTTTTAAGTGACTTTTCGGCAAGAGCGTATATAGTCTCAGGATCTGTATTTGCATCTGCTTTTACGTCGTCAAGCTTCGACTTCATATACAGTACTCCGGCAGGTACAATATCACCGTCAAAATCAAGCATTTTTTTGAATTTACCGTTTTTGTCGCTCCAAATGGAGAACAGATATACCAGCATCTGCAGGTTGATGCCGAGGGCAACGTCTGATAGATCAAACTCCTTTTTCCCGGTTTTGTAGTCAACTACACGAACGTATACGTTGGAGCCGCGTTTGTATGTGTCTACGCGGTCAACCCTGCCATGAACAGACGCAACTGTACCGTCCGGGAGCGAAAATTCAAGCGGAGCAACGACATCCGGATCCTTGCTGTTTTCGATCCTCATTTCAAAGAATGAAGGAACAAATTCGCTTTCATTAAATTCATTAAGGAGATTGCGGATAAGGATCATGAGCGTTCTCTTGAGGCGCATGAAAAGTTGGAATGAACGCTTGGAAATACAAACGTCTGTTTCCTTTCCAAAGATTGAGCCGAGATAATCGCCGAGTATGATATCGATTTGCTTTTCAAGCTCAGAATCTGATATTTCGGGCGGTTTTTCGTCTGTCAGAATATTCTCAAAGAATTTTTCGAGCACTCTGTGTATGAGATTGCCTGTGTCTGCAGGGCTGAACTCTGCTTTCTTTTGCCCCTTAAGCTTTAAAACATATTCGCACTGATATGAGAAGGAACAAAGGACGTATTTTTCAAGCTGAGAAGGGGAAAGGTAAAGATTTCCGCCGAACACCTTGGATGCCGTGTCAGAGCAAAGCGATTCCTCAGCTGTCTCGAGTCCTTGGCGCTGAAGCGAAAGAACGCCCTTAAATTCCGAAACCTTTTCGTAGGCGCGTTTGAGAGCTTCACCTTCTTCATTCTTAAACGTATAAACGTGTTCAAACGACTGCATTGGATTGCATACAAGCCGAGTTCTGTCAAGCTCTGCTGTTTTGAGAAGCGGAGCACCCGGCATAATTGCTTCAATTCTGTTAAACGCAACTGACGGACGAAGCGCTTTACCATCTACGTCCTTCATAGCGTAAAGGAGAGTCACGCTGTCGGATGGGCTTGTTACTGATGAGTAGAAGTAGTAGAGCTCCTCATAGAAGGCTTTGTCAGTTGTCGGCGAGAGATTAACTCCACAGGTTTCAAGATAAACCTTATCTGCGTCTGAGAAGAAGCTGTTTTCGCTGATCTGCGCGGGGAAAATATTCTCATTCAGACCGATAATGTAGGTGTGCTTGACTCCGTCGGTGCGGATCAGGCTTGCAGAACCTATCGCTATTTCATCGATAGTAGAGGGGAGCGTACCAATGCTTGTCTGCGCAACAACTGTTGTAAACAGCCCTGAAAAGAGCTTTGAATCTGCTTTTCGGTCACCGACAGTTTCGCACATTGTATCAAGAACGTCACAAAGACAATTCCAAAGGCGAATATCGTCGTCATTGCAACTTTCGAGAATTTTTTTGTCAACCTGAAGCTCGGAAAGAAAGTCGTAGATTGCACGGCAAATGACCTTGACGCTTGATCTGCCGTCAAGGGACTCGTGGAGCTTTTCAAGAGGACGGATGATTTTCAGTCGAAGCGCGTTCACTTCTTCAAGGAGAATCGAGCCTTCATTAGACAAGCGGTCTGTGTATCCGTCGGGATTCATAAACCAGCCTACATCGCTTACCCATTGACTTCCTCTGATATTCCACGTATTAACGTAATTCTCAAGACGGTCGCACTCGCTCGGTTCAATTGGGCAAAGCCCTGTCTTGAGATAGACCATAACATCGTTCGTCGACCATCCGTTGTTTTTGATCTCAAGAGCTGATATTATCAACTTAAAGAGCGGCTGCTCAGAAAGAGGAATTTCATCAAAAACACGGCAGGGAAGTCCAAATTTTTCAAATACAGCGTCAATGATTCCTTTGTACCTGTCGATATCGCGTGCGATCACGGCAAAATCGCGATATCTTGCACCGTTCCTTATAAATGCCAAAATGTCGGATGCTACAAATTCAGCCTCGTCGTAGGGATCTGAGCAGATAACACGTCTGACCTTCTGCGTTGGCTTGTCAAACTTCATACTGTCAGTATTGTTCCAAAGGTTCTTTTCGAGGAATTTTATTTCCTCGCTCCTTTTGCTGTCACCGTCAAGTCGGGTGATAATTAAATCAGACCTGATAAGATCTGTTAACGCCTTTTTTGTTTCCTTGACGCTTTCAAAGGAAAGAGTATCGTCATCATCGCGCATACAAAGCGTTACCGTAACGTTTTCCGATTGTGTGAAGACGTATCTGAGAACCTTCAGCTGCTGGGGAGTAAATCCCTTGAATGAATGGAGATAAACAGAAACGCCGGCGAACATGTCGTTGCTTTCGAGAATGGTCGACAGCTTCGTAAGATCATCGGACGGATCATCCCATTTATCGTTCAGCAATGATAGATATGCGGAATAAATGAGAACAATATCTGATAGTTTATTTGCGAGTTTCTCGTTATCCTCGAGAGCGTCCTCGGAAGCGTCGGAAAGCATTTTGGGAGTTATGTTGTATGACTTAAATTCGGTTATTAGCGAACTAAAAGACGAAACGAATTTATCAGCGTCCTCAATTTCTGTCTTATAGTGCTTGAGAAAAGGAATAGACGAAAAAAGCGCATCCCACAGTATGAGTGCCTTTGCACCCGGGGTGACGCTTGAATATGATATGCCGCCGTACTGACGGAAGGCGCTGTTACAAAGGCGGCTGAAATTAAGCACTTCAAGATTAAGCGTGCTTACGTTCTGTCGCTGAGCTTCGTGTGTGATCGCGCTCTCCGAGGAAAGCGCCGCTTGCTCGGGTACTATCAGCATTACCCGTTTGTCTGAGCGAAGGTCGGAAAGAATGCGCTCTGTAATTAGCGCACTCTTTCCGCTTCCTGCTCCGCCGAGAATAAACTCGATCATATATTTCTCCTGAATTAGTCGTCGTCGATATCAAGATCTGACAGATACTTTTCTCCGTTTTCTGTAATGAATGCTTTTCTTGCTGCAAGGTCGTCTCCGAGGAGAGTATCAAACATGATTGCTGTTGCTTCAGCATCGGTTTCTCTTACCTGAATCAGTCGGCGTGTAGCGGGGTTCATTGTTGTCTGCCACATCATCTCAGGTTCGTTTTCGCCAAGTCCCTTTGATCTTTGAAGGGTGTATTTCTGCTCGCCGATGCTCTCGAGGATCTTGGCTTTTTCAGATTCATTGTACGCAAAGAACGTGTCGTTCTTCACGTTAATTTCGTAGAGAGGTGACTCGGCTATATAAATCTTTCCCATTTTTATAAGGGTTGGCAGGAGTCGGTAGAAAAGCGTAAGGATTAGCGTTCTGATCTGGAAGCCGTCTTTGTCGGCATCCGTGCAGATTATTATTTTGCTCCAGCGCAATGATTCGGGAGAGAAGGGAACGATGTCACCCTTGACTTTACCCTTTATCTCGACGCCGCATCCGATTACCTTAAGAAGGTCGGTTATGATCTCGCTCTTGAAGATCTTGTCGTAAGGTGCCTTAAGACAGTTCAGCGTCTTTCCGCGAACGGGAATGATCGCCTGAAATTCAGCAGCGCGTCCCGTTTTACAAGAGGAAAGAGCAGAGTTACCCTCAACAATATACAGCTCGCGTATTTCGGGATCTTTGGAGCGGCAGTTTACAAACTTCTCAACTCTGTTGGCAACGTCCATAGAGCCGCTGAGCTTCTTTTTGATGTCAAGGCGCGTTGTTTCCGCCTTTTCGCGGCTTCTCTTGTTGATAAGAACCTGAGATGCGATCTTTTCAGCCTCAAGGGGCTTTTCTATAAAGTAAATTTCAAGATTATGACGAAGGAATTGCGTCATAGCTTCTGCGATAAACGTATTTGTAATAGATTTCTTCGTCTGGTTTTCGTACGACGTTTGCGTTGAGAAGCTGTTTGAAACGAAAACAATACAGTCCTCAACGTCGGAGAAGGTTATCTTCGCTTCGTTTTTGAGATACTTTCCGTTTGCCTTGAGATACTTGTCTATCTCTGCTACAAAGGCACTTCTAACAGCTTTCTCCGGCGATCCTCCGTGCTCAAGATAGCTTGAATTGTGGTAATACTCGATAGCGCTGACGGTATTTGAGAAGCAGAACGCTACGTCGAGCTTAAGAGTATATTCGTCTTTGTCGTCACGATCCTTGCCCTTGGTTTCGGTTGACCAGGTTACAGGAGCGGTGAGTGAGGTTTCGCCCGCAAGCTCCGATACGTAATCAATGATTCCGTTTTCATATACGAAATCAAATTCTTCAAAGGTCTTACCTACCTGCCAACGAAAATGGAAGGTAATACCGGGGTTAACGACCGACTGCTTCTTTAGCATATCGAGGTAGTACTCTTTAGGGATTGCGATGTCTGTGAATACTTGAAGGTCAGGACGCCAATGGATAACAGTACCCGTTCTTTTCTCTCTGCGCGAAAGCTCGGTTACCGTAAGCTCGGTTATCGGCTTGCCTTTCTTGAAGTCGATCGAATAAAGCTTAGTGTCCTTGTACGACCTAACGTGCATATACTCTGAGCTGTACTGAGTAGCGCAGGCACCGAGACCGTTAAGCCCGAGGGAATATTTATAGGACGAGGCATCGGCATTATTATTGTATTTTCCACCCGCATATAGCTCGCAGAAAACGAGCTCCCAGTTGTATCGCTTTTCCTTTGCGTTCCAATCAAGCGGAATTCCGCGACCGAAGTCCTCAACCTCTATTGAATGATCCTCATAAGCTGTAATGTTTATGACATTACCGTATCCTTCTCGTGCTTCGTCGACCGAGTTTGATATTATCTCAAACGCGCTGTGCTCACAGCCCTCAAGGCCGTCCGAGCCGAAAATAACTCCGGGGCGCTTTCTTACTCTGTCGGCACCCTTGAGGGAAACTATACTCTGATCGCCATATTCTTTGACCTTTGTTGCCATTTTTTTACCGTACCTTTACAAATTTATATTTGTGTGTTAAAATGCAGATATGAAAAACTACATTCGTGAAATTTTAAAAGATGAAAAAATTGAATATTTCGGAATCCTGCCGATGAATGAGGTAAAGATAATAAACGAAGGACTATATGATCGCTCGTTTGAAAGCTTCAAGCCTAAAAGCGTTATAGTGCTTCTTGTCCCTTATTACGCCGGGGAATTCGATGAGCGCAATATTTCGCGTTATGCTGTTGCTCGAGATTATCACTTGTATTTTAAAGATCTGTACTTTCGTATCGAGGCTCGTCTTGTAAACGAGTACCCCGATTATTCCTTCAAGGGCTTTGCAGATCATTCACCGATAGGGGAGACTTATGCTGCAGCAAAGTGCGGACTCGGTGTCGTTGGGGATCTCTTTCAGCTCATTAATGAAAAATACGGCTCGTATACCTTTATCGGAGAAATATTTACTGATGCCGTATTTGACGAATATGATCTGACAGAGGTATTGTTTTGCAATCATTGCGGAGCTTGTAAAATAGCTTGTCCGTGTGAAAGTGGGTGTCTGTCTGATGTAACTCAAAGAAAGGGTGAACTGACCGAGGGGGAGAAAAAAATGATCCTCGAAAGCGGATGCTTCTGGGGCTGTGATATCTGCAGCGAGGCTTGTCCTATGAATGCTTCGCCATCGGTTACGCCAATAGAGTTTTTCAAGAAGGATCTGACACCATTCGTAACCGTTGAATTGATTGATAACATGAGCAAGGAAGAGTTTATTAACCGAGCTTACAGCTGGCGCGGAAGGAAAACGATTATACGAAATCTTGAAATTATGAACGACAAATGACCATATATAGTTATTATAACACAGATGATATGTAAATGTCAACTTATTTTAGAAGGCGCTTTTGCTTGACAAAAGCGCCTTTTTTATGTTATAATTTTTATGTATAATTGCACGCCCGCAACCAAACGGAGGAAATAATGGAAAAGCAAAAAAACTCGGTACAAAATGAGTTTCTTTCGGTAAAAAAATCTCTTTTTGATAAGCTATATGACAATTTGAACAACGAACAGCGGCAAGCTGTTTTTACGGTAAACGGGCCGCTTCTCGTTCTTGCGGGCGCAGGAACGGGAAAAACAACTGTTCTCGTCAACAGAATTGCGCACATAGTTCGCTTCGGAAACGCTTATAATTCGGACTGCGTTCCGAGCGATATGACGGAGTCACGCTTAAATGAGCTGAAGGGTGCTCTTTCTCTTTCTAAGGAGGAGCTGACCGACGTGCTTAGTGAGTTTATTACCGAGCCATGTCCACCGTGGGCAATGCTTTGTATTACATTTACAAACAAAGCCGCAAACGAAATGAAGAGTCGTCTTGCATTGACTCTTGGTGAGGAATACGCGTCTGAGATATGGGCCGGTACCTTCCACTCAATATGCGTCCGCTTACTTCGTAAGTACGGAGAAAGCATCGGCTATCCCTCTAACTTTACTATATATGATGCAGACGATGCGAAGCGCCTTGTGATCACTTGCATGAAGGAGCTTAATATCGATGAAAAAGGACTTGCAGCAAAGACGGTGCTTCATCAAATCAGCTCCCTTAAGGATAATCTGAAGACTCCCGCAACGTTTGCTTCTGAGATCGGTTCTGATTTCAGACAGAATCAGATCGCGTCTATCTATACGCTTTACCAAAGAAAGCTTCGTGAGGCATCTGCGCTTGATTTTGACGATATAATCATGCAGACCGTTCGTTTGCTTAACGAAAACGACGACGCGCGTTCCTACTGTCAGAACCGCTTCAAATATGTCAGCGTTGACGAGTTTCAGGATACTAACTATGCTCAGCTCAAGCTTGTTGAGCTTCTTTCAGGCAGATACAGAAATCTGATGGTCGTCGGCGATGACGATCAGAGTATATATAAGTTCCGCGGGGCTACGATCGAAAACATTTTAAAGTTCGATCGCGAGTTCCCCGAAGCGACAGTTATATGTCTTGAAGAAAATTACCGCTCTACGTCAAACATTCTTGATTCTGCTAACTGTGTTATCGCAAACAACTCCTCCCGTCATAAGAAAACACTCCGAACCGAGAAGGATTCGGGTGATAAGGTTATCGTCAAGAAATGCGAAAATCAAAATGACGAGTCTAAATATATAATTAACCGTATCATGGATATGGTCATACGTGAAAAGCGTAAGTACAGCGACTTTGCGGTGCTTTACAGAATGAATGCTCAGTCGCAGAATCTCGAGCAGTTCTTCGTTCGCTCGGGAGTTCCGCATAAGGTCGTCGGCGGACAGAGATTCTTCGAGCGCAAGGAGATAAAGGACGTAATGTCCTATCTCGCGGTAATAAACAACACTGCTGACAACCTCCGTCTTAAACGAATAATCAACGAGCCGAAGCGCAAGATCGGTGACAGGACAGTAGCGGACGTTGAGTATCTTGCGTCGGTTCACGGAGAAAGCATGTATAACGTAATGGCTGATGCGTCACGTTACCCTCAGATATGCAAGAACGCATCGAAACTAAAGGAATTTGTTTCGATCATTGAGGATCTTAGGGCGATAGCCGAAACCGAACCCCTCTCATCTCTGTTTGAAAAGACACTTGATCGAACCGGCTACCGCGCTATGCTTATAGCAGGCGGAGAAGAAGATGCAGACCGTCTCAATAATGTTCGAGAGCTTGTCTCGAGTGCTGTTGACTACGAAAAGGAAAAAGGCGAAGCCGCAACGCTTCGCAATTATCTCGAAGAGGTCGCACTTCTTTCCGACGTCGACGATTACGACGATGAGAGCAACGTCGTTACCTTAATGACGATACACAGCGCTAAGGGACTTGAATTTCCGATCGTATTTATCCCCGGTCTTGAAGAGGGAATTTTCCCGGGAATGCAAACGCTTTCCTACGAGTCGGAGATCGAAGAGGAACGCCGTCTCGCCTACGTTGCCATTACCCGCGCAAAGGAAAAGCTCTACTGCATACATACGAGAGAACGCCTGATGTACGGTAGAACCCAATATAACCCTGTTTCAAGATTTATAAAGGAGCTTCCCGAGAGATGTATTGAGACCGAAGGCGAATCCGAATCAATTCAGCGCGTAACATCTCAGCCCCGCAGGAGATCTCAGACGATCTCCAAGGAGTTCTTTTCCCGCCCGGCAGTAAAAACTCAGCCAGAAACCAAATTCGAGCGTTTTTCGACCGGGGACAGAGTTGCCCACCTCGCCTTTGGTGAAGGAACCGTTCTTTCCGCAAAGGAGATGGGAACCGATATTATGTACGAAATAGCCTTTGACAATTTTGGAACCAAGCGCCTGATGGCTACCTTCGCAAAGCTCAAAAAAGCTTAAGGAGACAAATATGAACAATATCACCGTTATACCTATGCCAAAATCGGTAATTTGCGGCGAGAATACAGTATGTGTTTCTCCAGTTATTTGTTCGGAAAGTGATTTTGACTTGTTTGCAAAGACGTTTAAGTATACAGCTGACAAGCTTTTTTCGCTAAAAGTGTCGGACGGAGAAAATGGCATTCTCTTAAAGATGAATACATCCCTTGGCAAAGAGGAATATAAGCTTACTGCTTCAGAGCGCGGAATCGTTATAGAGGCGTCAGACCCCGACGGAATAAATAACGGCATAGCCACTCTGTATCAGTTGATTAACGTTAATGATGGTATCATAGAAGTTCCCGCCTGCGAGATAATCGACAAGCCCGATTCACCGTACAGAGCGCTTATGATACATATTCCTTCACATATCAGAACTCTTGAAGAGGTCTTACACTACGTTGATCTCTGTTATCTGTATAAGATAAAATTCATTCATCTCCACGTGGCTGATAACGTTGCGTACTGTCTGCCGAGCAAGAAATTCCCGAAGCTCGAAAATCACGGTCATAATTTCTCGTGGGAGGAGATTGACGCTCTTAAAAAGTATTGTGCCGAGCGAAACGTTGAGATCATTCCCGAGATCGACGTCCCCGGTCACGCCAAGTATCTGAATATGACCTATCCCGAGCTCTTTTCCGATACACCGATCGAGGGCGATCCCGTTCCTACAATTGTCTGCATCGGCAAAGAAGGCGTATTTGATAACCTCAAGGCACTGTTTTCCGAGGTTATGGAAATGTTCCCCGATTCACGTTACTTCCATATTGGAGGCGACGAGGCACAGATATCAGCTTGGGATAACTGCATTGACTGCAAGAGGTATATGAAGGAGCACGGTCTTAAGAGCGTTAAAGAGCTTTATACTCATTCCATAAAGATGCTGACCGACATGGTTCTCGATATGGGAAAGATCCCGGTTGTATGGGAGGGCTTCCCGCGTGACGGTGCAGAAACTATCTCGCGAGACGTTATTGTTACCGCTTGGGAATCTCTCTATCATCTTCCGAATGAGCTTCTCGAGGAGGGCTTTACTGTTACAAACTCATCTTGGATGCCACTTTATATCGTAGATCCGAAGGGATATCACGGACAGTTTGTCAAGGGCGGCAGATGGCAGCCGGAGGATATAATTGCCAATTGGGATATCTATACATGGAAGAATTGGTGGGACAAGTCCGCAGCATATGAAAAGCCTATTGTTGTTGGACCGACAGATAAGGTTATCGGTGCAACTCTTTGCTCATGGTCATGGGGATACGATATTGACTATCCCGCAATCAAAGAAAATCTTCCCGCAATGTGCGAAAAGATATGGAACGTAAGATCGACTTATACCGTCGATGAATTTGCGCCTGCGCTTAATAAGCTTACGGCACTTGCCGATAAGCTTGCACCAAAATCATAAAGGAGATTAATTATGAACAAGATAAGCGTTATACCGATGCCCAAAAACGTAAAGACAGGATGCAGAACTCTGAATCTTCTTCCTGTCGTTTCCTTCGATTCTGATTTTGAAGTGTACGCCGAGACCTTCAAGTTGACTGCAAAAAAGCTTTTCTCTGTCGATTTTTCGAACGGAGAAGGCGGTGTTTCACTTAAAAAGGTAGACGGACTCGAAAAGGAAGAATATAACCTTTCTATATCAAAAAACGGAGTAATTATTGAAGCATCCGAGTCCGACGGAATCAATAACGGAATTGCGACACTTTATCAGCTTCTGACTATTAAGGAGAATGCTCTTTGCGCTAAATACTGTCAGATAAATGACAAGCCTGACTGTCCTTATCGCGCAGTTATGCTCGATATGCCGGCAAATATGAGAACCTTCGAGCAGCTTCTTCATTATATCGATATTTGCTATCTTTATAAGATCAAGTACGCTCATCTTCATCTTGCCGACAACGGCGGATACAATCTTCCGAGCAAGAAGTTTCCGAAGCTTCCGACTCCCGGCAAGCATTATTCTGTTGAGCAGATAAACTACCTCCGTAAGTATTGTGCTGACAGAGGCGTTGTCATAATACCTGAGGTTGACGTGCCCGGTCATGCTACTTATCTTAACGTAGCTTATCCTGAGATGTTTGGCTGTACCCCTGTTGAAGGAGAGGCAAGAAAGGATCTTGTCTGTATCGGCAAACCCGGAGTTATGGATAACCTAAAGGCAATTTTTGAAGAAGTGATCGAGCTTTTCCCCGAGTCACCTTATATTCACATCGGTGGTGACGAAGCGATCATTGACGCTTGGAATAATTGTGAGGACTGCAAAAAGTTCATGGCAGATAACGCTCTGAAGGATGTAAAGGCTCTTTATACCCGTTCTATCAAGCTTCTGACAGACATGGTTCTCGAAATGGGCAAGACCCCTGTTGTATGGGAGGGCTTCCCGCGCGACGGTGCTGAGGAGATTTCGCGCGACGTTATCGTTACCGCTTGGGAGTCGCTTTATCACCTTCCGAACGAGCTACTTGAGGAGGGTTTTACCGTAACAAATTCCTCTTGGATGCCCCTTTACGTAGTTGATCCGAACGGCTATCACGGACAGTTTGTCAAGGGCGGCAGATGGCAGCCGAAGGACGTTCTTTGCGATTGGAATGTTTATACATGGAAGAATTGGTGGGAAAAATCAGCAGCTTACGAAAAGCCTATTGTTGTTGAACCGACAGACAAGGTTATCGGTGCCACCTTCTGCGCTTGGACTTGGTCGTATGATATTGACATTAAGCCCGTTAAAGAAAATCTTCCCGCGATGTGTGAAAAGATATGGAATGTCAATTCTACCGTTTCGTACGATGATTTTGAGCCCGCACTCAATAAGCTTATCGCGCTCGCCGATGCGCTTGCCCCTAACGCTTAATCATAGGAGAAAACAATGAATAAGATAAACATAATCCCGATGCCTAAATCCGTTTTGGCAGGAGATCATGATATAACGATAATAAATGCAATTTCTTTTGAAGAAGAATTTTCTGCTTGCGCCGAAGTTTTCAAATTTACGGCAAAAAAACTGTTTGACGTTGATTTTGAGAACGGAGAGGGAGGAGTTGTCCTTAAAAAGATCGAAGGTCTTGAAGAGGAGGAATACCGTCTTACCGTAAACGATGGCGGAGTCATAATTGAGGCTACAGATATGTACGGCGCAAATAACGGCGTATCGTCACTTTATCAACTCATCACTGTTGACGGCGGTGCCGTCTCGGTTCCCGCTTGTGAAATTGCTGACAAGCCCGACTGCTCATACAGAGCAATAATGGTTGATAGCACATCAAAAAGAGATATTCCGAAGGTATATCATTTCATTGACACTTGTTACCTTACAAAGACAAGATATATACATTTCCATTTTGCCGATAATGGTGGATATTCTCTCCCGAGCAAGAAGTTCCCGAAGCTTCAGAGAGAAGGGAAATATTACACTCATGAGGATATTGTAAATATTCGTAAGTACTGTGCTGACAGATCAATTGAGATTATTCCCGAGATCGACGTGCCGGGCCATGCAACTTATCTCAACGTTGCATATCCTGAGATATTCGGATGCGATCCAATTGAGGGCGAGGCAAGAAAAGACCTTGTCTGCATTGGTAAGCCCGGCGTTATGGATAACCTTAAGGCAATCTTCGAAGAAGTTATGGAAATGTTCCCCGAATCGAAGTATTTCCATGTCGGAGGCGACGAGGCGATGCTCGATGCTTGGAATAACTGCAAGGATTGCGTTTCTTATATGAAGGAGCATAACATTCCTAACGTTAAGGCGCTTTATACTCATTCTATCAAGCTACTTACCGATATGGTAATCGATATGGGAAAGATTCCTGTCGTTTGGGAGGGCTTCCCGCGAGAAGGTGCTGAGGAGATCTCACGAAAAGTCATTGTTACAGCATGGGAATCGATGTATCACCTTGCCGATGAGCTTCTTGAAGAAGGCTTTACCATCACAAATGCCTCTTGGCTTCCGCTCTACGCCGTTCATCCCAACGGCTATCACGCTAAGAAGCTTGGTATGTGGCGCTGGACACCTAAAGATATTCTTTGTGATTGGGACGTTTACACTTGGAAGAATTGGAACCAGAAAACTGCTGCTTACAAGAAGCCTATCCTCGTAGATCACACCGATAAGGTTCTCGGTGCAACGTATTGTCTTTGGCTGATCGGATATCAGTATGAAATTCTTGCACTCAAGGAAAACCTTCCCGCAATGTCCGAACGAATCTGGAACGTAGATTCTACGTATTCTTACGATGACTTTGAGCCGGCACTCATTAAGCTCGTATCTTTTGTCGATATCTTACAGCCTGAGGAGTTTAGGTGCTGATAATGAATAGAATCAATATAATTCCGATGCCTAAGTGCATCAAAGAAAAAAACGATACATATACGATTTCACCTTCGATAACCTTCTCACCCGAATTTTCCGATTACGCAGCCACGCTGATTTTCACTGCAAAAAAGCTGTTCAACGTAGATATAACAAACGGTGAAGGCGGAGTCGTTCTTGATAAGGTTGATGGTCTTTCGAAAGAAGAATATCGATTGACTGTTTCGAAAAGCGGCGTAATGATAGAGGCGTCGGAAATGGACGGCATCAATAACGGTGTTGCTACGCTTTATCAGCTTATATCCGTAACAGATGGCGTTATGACTGCCCCTGCTTGCGAGATCAGCGATAAACCTGATTGCTCATACCGTGCTCTTATGATCGATATGCCGGCAAATTACCGGACTTTTGAAGAAGTGCTTCACTACATTGATATTTGCTATCTCTACAAGATCAAATACGCTCACATGCATTTCTCTGATTATCAGGGATATAATCTCCCGAGCAAGAGGTTTCCAAAGCTTCCGACTCCCGATGCGAATTATACGGTCGAGCAGATAAATGAGATGCGTAAATACGCGTCAGATCGCGGCGTTGTTATCATTCCCGAGGTTGACGTGCCCGGTCACGCTACTTACCTTAACGTTGCATATCCCGAGCTTTTCGGTTGCGATCCTGTTGAAGGAGAGGCAAGGGAAGATCTTGTCTGCATCGGAAAGCCCGGTGTAATGGATAACCTAAAGACAATTTTTGAAGAGGTCATCGAGCTTTTTCCCGATTCGCCATATATTCATATAGGCGGGGACGAAGCGGCTATCGATGCGTGGAATAACTGTAAGGACTGCAAGGCGTATATGGAAAAGAACGGCATAAAGGACGTTCACGCTCTTTATACACATTCCATCAAGCTTCTTACCGATATGATACTTTCTCTCGGTAGAACGCCTATCGTATGGGAAGGATTCCCGCGTGACGGAGCAGAGCAGATCTCTCGCGACGTTATTGTTACCGCTTGGGAATCGCTCTATCATCTTCCGAATGAGCTTCTTGAAGAAGGCTTTACCATTACGAACGCTTCCTGGATGCCTCTTTACGTTGTTCGTCCTGAGATATATGATAAGCACGTTCCCGGTGGCAGATGGCACCCGAAGGATATTCTTTGCGACTGGAACATTTACACATGGAAAAATTGGTGGGAAAAATCCTACGCATACAATAATCCGATAGTTGTAGAGCCGACCGATAAGGTTATCGGCGCGACGATCTGCTCATGGGTTCTCAATTATAGAGGAGACGTCTTCGCAATAGAAGAAAATCTTGCTGCGATGTGTGAGCGTATCTGGAACGTAAATTCTACATATAAGATCGAGGAATTTGAGCCAACGCTCAAAAGGCTCGTTGCGCTTGCCGAAAGACTTGCGCCTAAGAATTAAGCATCAGACCCCCAAGTGGGGTCTGTGTATTTAAAGGATGTTACCGTGAAAAGATTTATTCAAAGCTTTGATATAACTGTCGAGAGAGTGACTCTTCGTTTGTTCTCGGCGTGGCTTCTGTTAAATTACATAATGCTTAATACGCTCGTTGACGCAGAAACGATCGGGTTTACAAGCGTAAAATACGGCACAGAGGTCAACTTCACACACTATGTAATTACAGTTGTTGCGCTGTTCATTTTGCTTTCGATTTTGGATTATTTTACAAAAAGCTTTAATACAGATGCTTGGATACTTCTTGTTTCCATGCTCGGAATAGCGTTTAAGACAGCCGCTGATTTTCACAATTTTTATTACGTATTCTTCCTGTCAGTACCGATAGCTGCAGTTCTTTCATGGCTCATTTACAGCGGAAAGCTCAATAAACCAAGGTTTTTAAAGAGAGACAACGTGTATTTTGATGTCCTCTTTACATCAGAGAAATCAAAAGAGAAGCTTTTCAAAATAATTACTGCTATAATTCTGATAATGATCTTCGGATCTTTTGCTTTCTGTGTCGGAACGATAGGTGCATTGCGCTATCGCACGTATAGCGCTCCGAACTTTGACTTCGGCATATTTGCTAATATGTTTCATAATATGAAGGAGACGCTCTTGCCGACTGTTTCGTGCGAACGTGACGCTATAATGTCGCATTTTGACGTTCACATATCGCCGATATGGTATCTGCTTCTGCCTTTCTATGCATTGTTTCCAACTCCTGAAACTCTGCAGATCGCTCAGGCTGTGATACTCTCGTCGGGTGTATTTCCTCTTTATCTTATTTGCCGCAATCATTCGCTTTCGCGTCCAATATCAATCGGCGCGGCATTTATATACGTTTGTTTGCCCGCGATTTCAGGCGGGACCTTCTATGATATTCATGAGAATTGCTTTCTTACGCCGCTAATTCTTTGGATGTTCTACTTCTTTGAAGTTGAAAAGCCTGTACCGATGTACCTGTTCGCCTTCCTTACGCTCATGGTAAAGGAGGACGCGGCTGTCTATGTAGCGATATTTGCTCTTTATGCTTTTTTTGCAAAGAAGAAACGTCTCCACGGCGGCATATTACTTGTTTTATCTGTAATTTATATCGGTGTTGCCGTTTCGATTCTTGAAAAGAGCGGCTACGGCGCTATGACTAACAGATATTCAAATTATACTGACGGCAAAGAAGGATTGCTTCCGATAATTCTGACCTGCATAAAGAATCCGGCTTACATCTTTACACAATTTGCCGTTCAAGGCGACGAAGGGAAGATATTGGCGTCGAAGCTCCTTTATATCCTTCAGGTAACTGTTCCGCTCGGGTTTGTTCCGTTCATTACTAAAAAGATATCTCGCTATATACTTATTTTCCCGCTCATACTCATAAATCTGATGCCTCTTTATCCGTATCAATATGAGATAGGTTTTCAGTATAGTTTTGGAAGCACAGCTTTTCTTGTTTATCTGTTCGTAATTAACGTTGCAGATATGAAGATAGAAGGGAAGCGGCTTGCTGTCTTCTTCTGTGCGATCGCTTCAGCACTTCTGTTTACGGTTTCGACTGTCCCTGTCTACGATCAATATACAAAAATGTGGAATCAAGACAAGGATACTTATGAGGCAATGGACGATATACTTGAACATATTGATCCAAATGCTTCCGTCACGGCTTCGACGATGCTTCTTCCACACCTGTCAAACAGAAGCGAAATATATGAGGTTTATTATCACAAGATAGGAACTCCCGATTCAGTTTATACCGATTATGTTGTGATCGATATGCGTTATTCAAGCGGCAATTCCTTTTATGATAAGTATATGTCGCTTGAAGTTTATACTGTGTATAAAGAGTATGACGGACTAATAACAATACTGATTCGAAAAGATTTGCTCGAATATCGCTTTACAAATGCAATTTTTAGTGATATAATGTTGAAAAATAAATAACTTAGGAGAAACATTATGTGGAAAGAACTTCTTAATTCCATCGTGACTTGGGTGACAACAGCCGGCATACGACTTGTTATCGCTCTCGTCGTAATGCTTATTGCTTTCAAGGTAATAAACAAATTTGCTCGTCGCATTGAAAATTCGTCAAAGAACGGAAAGTTTGACAAAACGCTTACAAACGTTTTTGCATATCTTTTCAAGATCGGTCTCAAGACTCTTGTTATTGTTTGTCTTGTAGGCTACGTCGGAATCGATACAAGCGGTATTACTGCTCTTATCGCCTCCCTCGGCGTTTGTGTCGGCTTGGCTGTTAACGGCGCCCTTTCAAACCTCGCGGGCGGTATACTTATCATTATAACGAGACCTTTCAAGGTTGACGATTTCATTGAAGCGCAGGGACATTCGGGAACAGTTATTGACATTCACCTTACTAACACCCGCCTTTGTACTCCCGACAACAAGATCGTTTACGTTCCCAATGGCGCACTTTCCTCAGGCACTATTGTAAACTACTCTGAGAAGGATATCCGCCGCGTTGACTGGACCTTTAACGTCAGCTATGACACCGATGTTGAAAAGGCAAAGGCACTCATTACTCGCGTTATTGAGGCTCATGAGCTCGCACTCAAGGATCCCGCGCCCTTCGTTCGCGTTTCTGAGAATGGAGAGAGCAAGGTTACTATCACCGCGCGTGTCTGGACGAATAATGCTGATTATTGGACTGTATACTTCGACGTGCTTGAAAACGTTAAGAGCGTATTCGAAGCTGCCGAGATCGAGGTTCCTTATAACAGACTCAACGTTCGCATAGATAACGAATAATATAAAAAGAGACGGCTCACGCCGTCTCTTTTTACCTAAAATCATTGACATTTTTTATCAGTTGTGATATAATAACCAAGTCATTGGGATATCGCCAAGTCGGTCAAGGCACAGGACTTTGACTCCTGCATCGCTGGTTCGAGTCCAGCTATCCCAGCCAAAAAAGAACGAACTTTTGTCTACCGGATAAAAGTTCGTTTTTTTCGTCTTTTAGGGCATTTTTGAGGCAAATTGGCGCTAAATCAAGAAAAATTACATAAAAGCAGGAGTCGGAGTGGCGAAAAATGCTGTTCTGGCTCTATTTTTGTGCTCAAAAAAGCCCCAAACACTGGTGTACTTTTGTCCGTTTTATGCTGCTGTAAGAAACGAAGGAAAGGTGCGGACAGAGGGATTTGAACAGGCAAAATGTTTGTTAGAAAGAATCGCAAGTTTTTGCGACAAACTCTTGCTAATTTCGACGAGATGCGCTATAATGGGTATTAAGAAGAAATTATTAAGTTTATTTGTTGTGTAGGAGGCATGAAAATGGCTATTTCATACAATAAACTTTAGAAATTATTAATTGATAAAAAATGATGCAGACGGATCTCCGTACCAAAAATGGCAAAGAAAAGACGAGGGTTCTTTATGAATAAGCATTTTAGCAAATTTCATTCAATTTTAAATATAATTTGTGGTTTGTTAGTTTTATTTATAGGTGTACTTCTATTAGCAACCGGAATCTTTATCTCAATTCGTGAGCAAGTAATACCACCGGTTATGATATTAACACCTATATCAGTTTTCTTGTTTTATTTGGCTTATTATCATTTCATTGTTAATAAAACAAAGCTTAAAAATCTCACGGATAAGCAAGAAAGATTTATTCATAAAGCATGTATGATATCGATTGTTGTTTTTAGTGTTGTATTATTATCGATGTTGATGGTGATAATAGGATGTTTAATGTATGGACCATTAGTAGAAACGGGATTCTTATTTTATTTCATAGGAGTAGCAATTTTCTCAGCATTATTAGTTATTGAGAGTGTTTTGATTAATAAAACGGAAAAATAATGCTATATTAAAAAACTTCAAAAACAGAGTTGAAACCTTTAAGCGCTATCAGTTTGAGTTTGAGACACATTCCTTTCGCGAGATTCCAATTCCGTAATCACTCTTGTGTTGACCCTTTATTCGCTTTTACCTTAATTTTTGACCTTTTTACTCATTTAAGACAACAAAAAAGGAACTTTTGTTTACCATAATGAAGTGAACCCCATATAGTTCACAAAAAAGAAAAAAGACAAAACCTCTTATGGTATAATAGTACCATAGGAGGTTTTAGTTATGGCTAGAAAAGGACAAAAGTTTAAGAACTACTCAAAAGAAATCAAAGAAGAAATTT
>JAZQGR010000006.1:0-7319 GCA_045540115.1 Eubacteriales bacterium | reverse complement strand
GTCGGGATATGTTTCCTTATCCTCATTGCAGGAGCGAAGAATATATCTGCCGTTGTCGACAACAAGCTCCTTGAGATTGTTGAGACCTTCATAGAGCGCAACAACGTAATCTCCGTCGCTTGCGGTGTTTTGCTTGCGAATAACAACGTAGTCGCCTTCGTATACTCCAGCGTTGATCATCGAATCACCCTTTGCAATCAACACGAAAAACTCTCCCGTACCGACCAAACTTTCGGGGAGACGAATATACTCGATGACTTCTTCTGTTTCTTCTTCGCCTTCGCCGCAACGGACGTAGCCGAGGACGGGAGCAGAAGCGTGGCGCGATTCCAAATCAATGCGCTTGGTAGAGATCGACTTGCGACCGTTGTATTCAAGCTCGCCGCTTTCTTTAAGAGAGAGCAGATAACGATGCACGGTTGCCAAAGCAATTCCCGTACCCTCCGCGATAGTTCTCACGGCGGGAATCTCGTTATATTCGTTGTAATACTCATCGATGAAATCAAGTATCACACTTTTTTTCGATTCGTCTTGTCTTCGCATAACGCCTCCAAGAAACAAAATGTTTCAGTATGTAGAGCTATTATATCACATAAATTATTCCTTGTCAAGTGGTTTGTGAAAATATTTGTTTCAGTATTGTCAAAAAGATAACCTCGCACCGAATTGGCGCGAGGTTGATTCTAACGTTTTCTTCAGTATGCTAATTATTTAAGAAAACAACTTATTGTATTCCTTCATCACGATCTCGTTCATCTGACAGGTAGGTTCGGCGCAACCGTTATCGAGCCAAGTTTCGATGATAGCGCGGAGTCCGTTGACAAAGAATGTGGTTTTATAGTCACCTGTAGTGTTATAGCTTTCGGCTTTGAAACGAGCGCGGAGCTGCTCAGCTTTAGATTTTACATAGTCAAACACCCAAGTGAAGTCCTCGGCGGTGCCGCACAAATCAGTGACGGTTGCTTCGTCCGAGAGCATTTCCAAGATGGCATTTTTGATTTCAACTTTCATATTCGTTCCTCATTTCATCAGCTCATCGGTAAGGCGAATGATCTCGGGCGCGAGCTTCTTGCGCTTTGCCTTTACGATAGCGTTATAGATAGGATAGGCGAGGCTTGCAAGAATGCCGCCAATCACGCCCACAATAATGCCAATGACCATAGCCATATCTCTGTATGAACCGAGGATTTCACCAAGATCGGTCATACAAAGGCTCATTCCAAATCCGAGAATGAGTGCGCCTATAATACCGAACACGAGAGCTACGATTTGCGCGGTCTGTGTTACGCTCGCATCAAGTCGGCGCAGGCGAGCCATCTTGTCCTCGGCTTCTGTCGGGGCGGTATATTTATCACGGATGCGCTTCAGCTCTGCCTGCTCTTTTGCAGAGTAGGTGTACTGAAAGCCGTTATTTTCGTTATTGTTTTCCATGTTCAACCTCTTATTTTAATTGTTGTAGTTTCTTTGTGCCTACGACGATCATATAAATTGCCGTTGCAACAATCAATACGGAAATAGCACCACCCGTTGCACCGAGCATCCATTTCTGTGTTGTAGCCGTCATTGTTTCGTTACCGAAGGTCGTGAGCATCGTGGATTCAAGTGTCAGCATTGACACGAGTGCCGCCGCCAAGCTGATCGCTTTGGATGCCGAAAATACGGGACTGTTGTATTTGCGGTATTTTACCAGGTTAACAATGGCTACCGTAAATGCGGTGAAGGTATATGCCGCCATCGCAATCGCCGTGATCATATGATGCTCGAAGGTTCTGTTCCAATAGACCATAAAGAAGATGATAAGCGCAAGCGCGAGGTTCATCAGAAGGAATACACATCCACAAGCGCGGTATTTCACAAGCTCGGTCTGCATCTTCTCGCCGGGGGCGTACCTTCTTGTGTGCAAAAGTAGGAAGAATCGCATTACACCAAGGCAGATATAGTACGCGCCGAGTGAGTAGAACCAAAAGGTGTGGTGATAAAAGCCAAGCCACAGTTGAAAAAGTACGTACAATGCATTCCACGCAAGTGAGCCGTAGAGCGATACGTTCACGCGCAGGCGAGTATCGTCTTGCCATCTTCTTGCATATTTGTTTTCATCCTTAAAGGTCTTAAAGTACTTGATCAAATACGGAATCTTGAAGCACCACACCGTTAAGGTATAGGCTGCAAGAACATAGGATATGATGGCAATGACCGACTCCGTTCCGACAAACACCATTGAGCCGACAAGCAGAACGGAGGACACAGGAACAAGAAGGATCATTATGGCAATATGCGGAAACAGTAGAGCTTTACCGAGTTTCTTCCAATCCATTTTCAGCCCTCCTGATCTTGACCGTAAAGGTCGTTCCAACACCAACAGCACTCTCTACGCCGATCTCGCCCTGCATAATGTCAACCACGCGCTTGACGAGTGCAAGTCCAAGACCGTTGCCTTGGGTTGCGTGCGAGGTATCGCCTTGATAGAATTTTTCAAAAATATGTGCGCCAACATCTGCACTCATTCCGCATCCCGTGTCGGCGATCTTGACGGTAGCGTATTCGCCCTCTGCCGTAAGCGTAAGAGTCACCTTACCACCGTCCTCGGTAAACTTGAAGGCATTGGAAAAGAGGTTATTCCATACGAGCGAGAGAAGCTCGGCATCGGCGGATACCATCACACTCTCGGCTATATCGGTTTCGATTTCGATATTCTTCCTTTCCCACGTGCCCTCATACTGCAAAAGGCACTCGCACAGCTGCTCACCGAGATCATATTTTTCGATCTGCGGATAGATCTGCTGATTTTCAAGGCGGTTGAGCTTGAGAATATTCGTCATCATATCGGCAAGACGGCGCGAAGCATCAGTAATTGCCTTTGCGTATTCTATGCGCTTTTCTTCGGGCAGATCGGGAGTCTGCAAGAGTGTTCCGTAGTTCTGCATGACTGCAAGAGGCGTTTTCATCTCGTGAGATACGTTGGCAATAAAATCGGTGCGAAGCGTTTCTACACCTGACAGCTCGGATGCCATCTTATTGATACACTCTATAATTTCATTGAAGCTATCGTCGGTAGCAAATTTTGCAATTGGCTCAATGCGAACGCTGAAATCTCCCTCTATCATCTTTTCTGTTGCTTCTGCGATCTTTCGGGTGGGGCGTTCCACCGTAAATTTACGGCGAATATAATCGATCATTGCTACGCCCGCGCTGATCAAAACCACGTTGACCATCGTTACTTTTGCCGCATCGGTGATCTCCGCTTGTGTAAATTCACGCCCGATCGTATTTTGAAGTGTCGAGGTAAAGAGCATAAGGCAACAAGTAATTACTACTGCTATAAGCAGAAAGAAAACGAAAAAATTGCTGATCGTTCCGATGATCTTTTTTACGGTTTTATCTTTTTTCACTTGATCACCGCCTTATAGCCAAGTCCGTGGACGGTCTGAATTTCAAAGGAGTCGCACTCCGACAGCTTGGCGCGGAGCTTGGTCATATACACGTCAACCGTTCTCGTGCTTGTCTGCGTATCTACATCCCAAAACTCGTCCATAAGCTGTGTGCGAGTGAAGGTCTTTTTGGGATAGGAGAGGAGCTTGTAAAGAAGGTCAAACTCTCTTGCCGTAAGGGATATTTCCTCACCGTCAAGGGTTGCGCTTCTCTCATCGGCATCCATCACGAAATTGCCAACCTCAAGGCGACGGCTTGAAGCGATCTTGGAACGGCGAAGAAGCGCGCCGATGCGCAGAAACAGCTCGTCAAGGTCAATGGGCTTTGTCATATAATCGTCAATACCGATGCGAAAGCCTCTCTGCTTGGACGCAAAATCATCACGGGCGGTCATGAACAGGATCGGAATGTCATTATTGAGAGAACGCACCGTCTTAGCAAATTCAAAGCCGTCTATACCGGGCATCATAATATCCGATACAATGAGATCAAAGGTGGTCTTGTACATCTCATCGTAGGCTTCCTCAGCACCAAGACATCCCGTAGCTTCATATCCGCTGTGATTTAAGAAAGAACACACGCTGCGGTTCAGATCTCGGTCATCCTCAACAACTAAAATTTTAAACATTTTTTCATCCTCCAAGGGCGCATTTTTGCTTATATACCTCTATTATAACATGGAAATGTTAAAGTTTTGTTTGTATTTTCGCTGTTTCGGAAAATTTCTTGAATATATTTTATCATTTTTTGAGGGCAAACTGAACAACATAATTGCCAAAAAGTGTTGAATTTAGAAAAGGCAACGCTTTTTTTAACGTCGCCTTGTATGCTTTCTTATTCTTTTGTAACAAAGGATACTACGATAGCACCCGGACCTGTATGTGTACCTATGACACAGCCAAGTTGACCGATCTTCAGTTCATCAACATGGCTTTGATAAATATGTGCGCTATCGTCCAGATACCTCTGCACGATTCCATCGGAAAGGTTTCCGGCGTAAGTAATGACTACGGGCATAGAAAAGTCAATTCCACCGCAGGCTTCGATGCTATCGTTCATCATTCTGTGACTTGCAACAATTCCACGAGGCTTGCCCACAGTTTCAAGCTTTCCTTCACCGTTTAAGGTAAGGATAGGTCTGATTCCCAAAAGACCTCCGACTACGGCAGATGTTTTGGAAATGCGACCGCCGCGCTTGAGGTATTCAAGCGTATCAACACGGACAAACAGGCGCGTTTTTTTGCGCAAATCGTTAAGCTCGTTGAAGATTTCCAAAGCGGAACGCCCTTCATCGCGCAACTGAACAGCACGTTCAATAAGAACCTGCTCTCCGGCGGTTGCGGTAAGACTATCCACCACAAACACACGGTCGGGATAATCTGCGGCAGCGATACACGCACTTTGGTAAGTACCCGAAAGCCCGCTTGAGATGGTGATTACAACGATATCATTTCCGGCATTGATCTCCTTTTCAAACAGTTCTGAGAATTCGCCGGGATTGACTTGGCTTGTATGTGCCAATTCCTTATTTGCCGCCAGCTTATCGTAAAAGGCATCCGGAACGATATCAATTCCGTCGCGGTATTCCACGCCCGCAAGGTTGGTTTTCAGAGGTGCGAAGCCGATGTCCTTCGCCTCGGCATAACCGACCCTGATATCGGATGCCGAGTCAACAATGATTTTTACACTCATTTTTCTTCCTTTCGTAGCCGTTTGTTTTCGCCTGCGAATGAAAGAACTCCATTCCTTACGGACGAAAAATATAAACGCCAATACAATTTACTTGATTAGCTTTCGTTATTTTTTGTTCCTCTTTTGAGGAAATCTCTGCTTTTATATTCTTGTCCCTTGATTGCTTTTTTCAGATTCGGAATAAAAATGACCATCATAAACAATGACATAACAATGCAAATCGCAAGTGCCGGAATGTCCGGATTCGTTATGGCAACGTAGATCGGAAAAGCCAATGCTGCATAATATGAAAGTGTTGTTCCGCTGTTCGATATCAACACGATAATCACACCCGTAATGAGAACAAAGAGAAAGAACAACGGGTTATATGCGAGAATAACCCCTCCAAAGGCGGCAAGACCTTTACCGCCTTTGAATTTTAAGTAAAACGGGAAACAATGTCCGATGACTGCGAAAAATCCTGCAAGCATGGCAAGCCATTCTACCTCCGGAACGATCCACGCAGTTATTTTTACCGCCAAGAAACCCTTGAAAATATCCAAAATCATGACGATGAAGCCGAACATCTTACCAAACACCAACGTTGTGTTAGTCGCGCCGAGATTTCCCGTACCTATTTTGTTAAGATTTTTATGCTTGATTTTTGCGATCAACGCCGAAGGACTCAGAGAGCCGATCAAATACGCAAGCAATATACAGATAAAATATTTCATTATACCAAGCTTGTCTTTTTCAAAACCACCTTGCTTGCGGCACCAAGTCCGAATGCGAACATAGCACCGCCTGCGAGACAGAGGACAACGTTGAGGATGGTAGAAGAGAGAGGCGTGATCATACCAACCATCATAAAGAGGAGCATTCCACCGCCGAGAGAGCCGCAGATCGAAAGCCATGCCTTGTGCTTTGCCGCTACGCTGATGAGCGTGAAGATCGAAACAAATACGAGCATCAAGAAGATCTTTGCAAGCATACACATCACGATATTTCCTACGGTTAAGCCGTGCAGCTCAAAGGAAAGACCGGACATAGCACCGCCGAGCATCGCGCCGACAAAATAGGCGATCAGCATAAACGCACCGCAAACAAATCCGGCGAGAGTTTTGGAGGCAACGTATTCACCCTTTTTCGAGCGAACGGTGAAGAGGTTCTTGGCGTAGCCGCTTCTGAAATCATCCGAGATGAACAGACATACAAACACGCAAACGCCCATAAACGCCATGTTGATATTACACATGGTCATGATATCCATACCGCCCATAGCTGCCATCGCATCAGCACCTTCTTCTGCCGTGGGAGCCTGCGATTCATCGGAAGGAAGCGTACCGATGGATTCCCAAGCATTCTCGGGGCCTTCCATAATCGTTACCTCGCCCGTTTGCTGATTAACGGTTTCTTGACCGTCCATCATGGTCAGCATTACTGTCATAATGATCGGTACAAGAAGCGCACAGGCAATCATAATGTAAAAGAGCTTAGAGCGAAACATTCTTCTGAAATCGACCTTCAGCATACTTTTCATACGCTTGCCGAAGCTACTCTGTTCAAACTTTACCGTCTTTTCCATATCACTTGCCCTCCTTCATAAGATCAATATAGTATTCTTCAAGACCAATTTTGTCGGTCTTGATCTCGGTCACGCAGATGCCGTTTTCGTAAAGGTACGATACGATTTCCTCGGGAGTGGTCAGATCGTACACACGGATATAGCCTGCCTCATCTTCTTCCACACGGGAATACTTACAACCGAGAAGCATCTTGGTTCGGTTCATTTCCTCGCTTTGCAGAGCGACGAAGGTACGGCAGCTTGCATCAAGCTCGTCAGCGGTCATCTCTACGATCATCTTGCCGTGACGGATAATACCGTAATGGGTTGCTACCTTTTGAAGCTCGCCGAGAAGGTGAGAGGATACGACGATAGAGCGTGTGCCATCCTTGATGACGTCGAGGAAAACCTCACGCATAATGCGCATACCATCGGCATCCAGACCGTTCAGCGGCTCGTCAAGGACGAGCAAGGTGGGGTTGCCGAGCAGAGCCATGGCAATACCGACTCTCTGCTTCATACCGAGGGAGCAGTTCTTGTATTTGTTGCCTGCCGCACCCTCCATACGAACAGTTTTAAGAACCTTGATAACCTCCCCCTCAGCGTTGGGAATAGAGAGGTTCGCTGCCTGAAGCATCATATTATCCCAAACGGT
>JAZQGR010000005.1:0-4432 GCA_045540115.1 Eubacteriales bacterium | reverse complement strand
CAGTGGCATAAGTGACCTCGACAGCAGTACCCTTGGTGTAAATTTTCAGATCTTCGATGATTTTTTCTGAGCCGTCGAACTCACTGTTCCACTCGGTGATGTTCACCGTCACCTTGGCAAGGAGGTGATGGAAATTGAGATTTACATTTCCCTCGTCCTTGACAGCGGTGTAATCGGCGGTCATCCAGTCGGCATCCTGTACGCCGCCGGACTGATCGGTGGGAATGGTAAAGCTGTTGTACTCTGCGTTATAGGGATACACACCATAGAAAGTATTCTCGCCGGTGGCATCCCATACGATGCAATTGTTCGTATCCACGGCAGACCAGGTCATGCCATCATAACCATAGATTGTATCGGACTTGCTCTTACCCTTGTCTGCGCGAGTCTTGTTGATCACACGGATCTGCGTGCCTGCGCCGAAGGTGGTCGCGCCGTTTGCTCCGTAGGCGAGGTTATAGAAGCCCGTATCGGTAGCATTCAGGCTGATCGCCTGTGCCTCTGTGGGGGAAACGAGCATGAGGACACCGAATACCATCACGACAGAAAGAACGCCTGCTATGAGTTTTGTTATACGTTTTTTATGTGTCATAGTTTTCCTCCTAATTCAACCTTCCCCTTTGGGGAAGGTGTCAGCGAAGCTGACGGATGAGGTTCTATCCCTCACAATACAATCAATCTGATTACAAATGCCTCTAAAATTCTTCCATACTTGACTGTTTGGAAAGCGCAATACAAGAATATCCATAGAATTAAGATACTGTGTGCGGATACGATCTTTTTCTACTGCTTCCGGCTCAAAATGTTGAGAGCCATCCAGTTCGATAGCAAGTTTTGCTTTTGCGCAGTAAAAATCTAATATATACTTTCCGCAGGTCGTTTGACGCTTAAACTGTATCGGGTAATTTCTCAAAAATTGATACCACAGTTGTTTTTCTTCTTTGGTCATTTCCTTGCGAAGTGCTTGCGCTAAAGGGGTTAGTTTTTTGTTGTGTTGCATTTTTACCTCATCCACCGCTTACGCGGTCCCCCTTCCCCAAAGGGGAAGGTTTCTGAATTCTGAATTATTCAGTTTCAAGCACGCCGCCGGTAGCCCATGTCCAAGGCGAAGCAGTGATGCTGCCGATGGTCACTTTGTCCTGACCGACTTGGAGTTTGATGTTGTACTGTGTGCCGGCTTCAAGCTTGCCACTAGGGCAGATCACGGTGGTGGTAAATGTCCTGCCGTCGCTCATTGTGATCACAACGTCGAAGGAGGTGCAAGATGCCATCGGGATGACTATCAGTTCATTGTTCTTCATTTCGAGGGTGGCGTTTGCCGAGGAGAGATTGCTCCAACTGTTATCGACAATGCTCAGATCGCCCGAAGCGTACATACCACCAACTTCCACCGAAGTGATTGTCCGGCTTGTGACTTCAGTACCAAAGGTAGGGGCAAGCACCAGCTTGGTAAGGGCGTGAGTCATCTGAAGGTCTACGGCACTGGATGTAAGATCGGTAGCAGTAGCCACGAGCCAGTCGACCTGTTCGGACGCGGTCACGGTGATGACACCGTCGTTAGCGTCCGCTACGTAAGGCGAGCAAGCGTAGATCTTCTGAGCAGAGCCTGTGCCCTCGTAAAGCATCTTGCTTTCGCTTACCCAGCTTGTACCGCCGTGCGTCCACTTAACGTTAGAGTAATTGTACTTGTCGGCAGAACCGCCGGCAACAAATACGCTCATAGTAGCAGCTTCTTGATCGGTTCCGGCCAGCTTTCCGTTTGTGATGAGTTTTGCCCCCGCAAAGGTCTGCACACTTGTGTTGTTGATCTCAAGCTCTTGCGCGTGAACTTTGGTGGCGTTCCAGGCAACACAGGACACGGTCAGCACCAACGCAAGCACAAGGGCTGTGATCTTGAATTGTTTTGTTTTTATCGTTTTAATCATGATATGTAAAATCTCCTTTCGTAACCTACCCATTTTGAGAAGGTGTCAGCAAAGCTGACTGATGAGGTCGCCCGCGGCACCTCCCATAGGGGAGGTGCTTTTCGGGATCTGTCCCGATTTGTGCGGCATCAGTTATTGAACACCTTCAGAGTAGGTGCGGGGTTTCCTGCAATATATTCCCAAGGTGAATCGTCTTGATTTGTATTGAGCAGGTCAGCCATATCTGAAGAAGCAAATTGCACCGCAGTCTTTCCGAGCGTACCGTTTTCTTCCTCAAGTGCACTGTCGGAAAGGCAGTAACAGTTTTTAACCTTTTGTTGGTATGAGATGTATCCGACCGAACCGACGTTACTGCCGGTCGTACTGATCTTACCCGTGTTGTAGCAGCTTTGTACTGAATCGAAGGCATATCCGACCACGCCTCCGACATAGTCGTCTGCAATGATGTGACCTGTATTGTAGCAGTTATTTATGAGGTTTTCCGTACATCCGGCTAAACCTCCGGTTATACTTCCACCGACGACGGTGCCCTCGTTAAAGCAATTTGATATTGTACCGGCAACCGCTCCTGCCACGCTTCCTACGTATGCTTCACCTTTGACGTAGGAGTCGGTAATACCGACGTTTTTGACGGTTCCGCTTGCTCCGACGTAACCAAAAAGACCTTGATACGGTCTGTTGCTGTTGACGTAGAGACCGCTGACGGTATGCCCGTTTCCGTCGAAAGTGCCAATAAAGCTATCTTCACGGGGAACAGAGCTCTGACCTCCGATAGGAGTCCATGCTGTGAAATTAGACCCGTCGCCGTTGAGTGTGCCGTCCGCTTTAAGCACGCTTTGATTTAAAATTATATCCGAAACAAGTGAGATCTTTATATCGTACCGACCGCCGTTTACGATCTCGGCCACCTTGTAGAGACCTTTTGCGTTATATACCTGATATACCCTCGTGTCCTCGTCAAAGAAGTATCCCTCCAGCTCAAGGAGATAACTCTTCCCCTGCTCTGTTCCGTTTGGATAGTCCACACTGTAGAACGTGCCCTTGCCGTGGGTGATGCCGTCTTTACTAACGGTTACGGTAGAGCCTGCAGCGAATATTCCGTATATGTAAGCATTGCCGTTTTCGTCTGATGTGACTGAGTAGGTTGCGGGAGCAGTAACGGTAGATCCTGCAGGTGTGAATTTCGATGCTTTAACCGTGTACACGGTGTTTTTTTCTCCTGCGATCCGCAGGCGGCTGTAGTTTTGTTGCGCGCTTGACAGATCAAAGGTGATCTCGTTATTTGCGATCACGCCTTCCACCTCGAGATATTCACACGTGCCAAGAGGATCAGACGGGGCATATACTGCCGTGACGGTTGGCGTTTCTTCTGTAAGATATTTGAATACGGTTCCTTCCGGAAGCACCCATTTGCTTCCGTTGTACGTCAATTCGGCACTTTGTGATCCGTATTTGCTTGATACGAGGGTTGCGATAACGCGGTCCCCGCTTTCCCATGCCTTTTTGCCGATATCCTTTGTTCCGACGTCTGAGCCATTAAGTATGACCTCGTCGTTCCAACCCTCATTATGGGACCAGTCGCCGCTTACGTTTACAGAGGTGATCTTAACCGCATTCTTGCCTACAGTGAGGTCGAATGTGTAGTGCTTACCCTCCTCAAGCTGTTTATCCTCGGGCATTTTTGCACTCAGCACTTCATTTCCTATCGTGACGCGTATAAAGTCGTCGCCTGCACTGTAAGTATCGGGCGAGACGATGGCGGTGAATTCATTGCCATTTATCCATGATGTGATCCAATTCGGAGTGAGACTTTTCCGAAAATCTCCGCCTGCCGGAGAAAAGGTGTGAAATTCCGTATGCCTCGAATAAATTTCGGCTTTCGCTATCGGTGTTCCCATGTCAAATTCAGTGTCTAATTTATACTTCACCGTTATCTTTGCCATAAGGTGTTTAAAACGAAGATCGACCGGCTCCGATGGCAGTGTGTCTGAACTCAATGCGGTCATATGGTCAGCCGACTTCACCTTCGCCTCGGTGCTTTGGTCCAAAGGAAGGCTTACGCGACTCAAATGGGTTCGCAGAGGGTAACACGCAGTGATAGTTGTGTTCCCAGGAGCAAAGAACAGCTTTTCATCTGACGTCCACGTTGTAACGCCTTCTGATACACTTGCGGTATAAATTACGCTTTTATCGCTTCCTACACAATATACGTTGATCTGATCTCCGTGCTCAAAGGTGTCGCCCGTGCTGATCGTGTTAAGAGCCTGCACCTCGGTTGGGGTGAACGGGACGAGTCCGCCCAGCATCACCAGCGCAAGAAGGAAAGCGAGAACGGTTTTTTTATTCTGTTTTATGGCTTGGATCATTGTCCGTCCTCCTTCTTCTTTCCGCACACGGTGCAGTAATTATTTGCGTCATAGGTTGCGTGCATACATTCCTCGGCTTCGCCTCCTGTGATATTGCCGCCGTCAGCCCAATCGGATATGGTTACGTTTTCAATCGCAACC
>JAZQGR010000004.1:0-9595 GCA_045540115.1 Eubacteriales bacterium | reverse complement strand
CGTTTTATTTTAAAGCCGGTAAACAAGACGAGAGAACAGTTGGAAGCAGGTTCTCCCAAGAGCAGACTGATCAAGGCAATCATCGGCGGTATATTTGTTGGATTTATCTGCGGCTTTGCAGGCGCGGGCGGCGGAATGATGTTGCTTCTTGTTCTGACTACTTTCCTCGGATACCCTATGCATTTAGCCGTCGGCACAAGCGTGTTTATTATGGCTTTCACGGCTCTTACGGGAGGCATCAGCCATTTTATGATCGGTGGAGTTCCCGATATACTTTCCCTTGTACTGTGCGTGGTGTTTACTCTGCTGTGGGCAAGAATTGCCTCTAAAATCGCCAATAAATCTAACGCAAAAACATTAAACCGTGTGGTCGGTATTGTTATGATCGTCACGAGCATTGTGATCTTGGCGGTAAATTATCTTTAAAGGATTGAGAAAAGCCGAGGAAAATGGTATAATATTTATATAAAAACCGTTGTAAAGAGGTGAAATGAATGAAAACCATTATTATAGGCGGTGTTGCGGGCGGCGCCACGGCGGCGGCGCGACTTCGCAGACTGGATGAAAAAGCGGAAATCATTATTTTGGAGCGCGGCGAATACGTATCCTTTGCCAATTGCGGTCTGCCGTATTATATCGGCGGTGTTATCACCGACCGCGGGGACTTGACTCTCCAAACGCCCGAAAGCTTTAAGGCGCGTTTTAATATCGACGTCAGGGTGTTGAACGAAGCGGTTAAGATAAGCCCCGATACCAAAACCGTCACCGTCAAAGATCTTCGCACGGGAGAAACCTATGAAGAAACCTACGATAACCTCGTTTTGTCCATGGGTGCCGAACCGATACGCCCGAACATCGAGGGGGCTGACGGCGGCAACGTTTTCACCCTTCGCAACATTCCCGACACCTTAAAGATCAAGAACTATATTGATAACGCAAAACCGCGCTCGGCGGTGGTAATCGGCGGCGGATATATCGGCGTGGAGATGGCGGAAAATTTGGTTGAAGCAGGGCTAAAGGTCGCCATCGTAGAGCTTGCTGACCATCTGATCGCGCCTCTCGATTTTGATATGGCGGCGGACGTTCACCGTTATATCAAATCCAAAGGAATTTATCTGCACCTGAATAACGGCGTAAAAGCGATCAACGGAAACACCGTCATCTTGCAAAACGGTAAGATCACCGCCGATATGATCATACTGTCGGTGGGTGTCCGTCCCGAAACCGCCATCGCAAAAGAATGCGGAATAGAACTCAACCAACGCGGAAGCATTGTTGTCAACAACAAAATGCAGACCAATATCCCCGATATTTATGCCGTGGGCGATGCGGTTGAGGTGGAGGATTTTATCACAAAGAAGCCTGCCTTTATTCCTCTTGCAGGGCCTGCCAATAAGCAGGGTAGAATTGCCGCCGATAATATCGCAGGAAACGAGAGCGTTTATACCGGCACGCAAGGCTCGGCGGTGCTTAAACTCTTCGATATGACGATTGCCACCACAGGCCTTAACGAAAAGTCGGCCAGGTTGGCAGGCATTGATTACGATAAGACCTACACCTATTCGGCATCCCACGCCACCTATTATCCGGGTGCGGCGCAGATGTCAATAAAAGCGCTGTGGGATAAGAAAACACTGAAAATCGTCGGTGCGCAGATCGTCGGCTTCGACGGCGTAGACAAGCGCATAGACGTGCTTGCCACCGCAATCCGTTTCGGTGCGAAGATCACCGACCTTACCACCCTTGAACTGTGCTATGCGCCGCCTTTCGGCAGCGCAAAAGATCCCATCAATATGCTCGGATTCGTTGCCGAAAATATCGTCAGTGGAAAACTAAAACAGTTCTTCTGGCACGACGTGGAAAATCTCCCCCGCGACGGCAGCGTATTCCTGCTCGACACCCGTACACCGTTTGAGGTGATGCAGGGCAAGATTGACGGCTTTGTTAATGTTCCGCTTGACTCCCTGCGTCAAAGAATAAATGAAATCCCGAAAGATAGACCTATCTACGTTCATTGCCATTCGGGACTTCGTTCCTACCTTGCCTGCCGTATTCTCACAGGCAACGGTTACGACTGCTATAATCTGGCAGGCGGCTGGCGGCTCTATGAATCGGTCATCAACGAGCGCACCGTCCCCGAATACTCTTGTAAAGACTGCAAATAAATATAACTATAAGAAAAGCCGATGAAGAATCAAACGATTCCTCATCGGCTTTGTCATTTTCAAATGTGCAAATATATCCGCTCATTTGGATATCAACAATTGCCCCGCAGTAAACAAAGAAGTACTGTGACGAAAAAACGAAAAATGCTGAAATCGCAGGATTTCTCCGTCGAAATCTATTGTAATATGCCGCAATTTGTGCTATAATGAATCTATGCTAAAATGCTATGATTATTTTTTAATTTATGAGGTGTCATACAATGGCTGCAAGCTACCACGAAAAGGAGGTAGTGCATATGACACGGAAGAAACAAGTAAATAGCGAAAACGGAGCGGTTCTGAATCGGGATTTCCCGAGGCGGAGCCGCTCTCTCATTATCGGTGCGGAGGAGCTGAGGCGGCTATTCCCAAACGTCAAGCCCGAGTACATCGACTTGGCAATCAAGCGGTTCGACGACTATCGGTTCGGTGATGAGGAAAGCGACATTGAGGTGTTCGGCAAGATACTGATAGCGGTAATTATTCAGGACGCGCTCGACACGAAGGAGGACGGCGATGGGAATCCTTGAAGAATTATGGTACGGCAACATCTTCCCCTGCGAGAGGGACTTCAAGAAAGGCAGTGCATACTCGGAGCTGCTTGGGTACATAGTCAGACACGAAGAGGACCTGCAAAAACGGCTGAACGATGAGGTAAAAGAGATCTTCGAGAAGTTCACCGAGTGCACCAATGAGATGTATGGAATCGCCGAACGTGAGGCGTTTGTGAGAGGTTTCACGCTCGGAGCCAGGATCATCATTGAAGTGATGAATACGGAAATCGAATAACGCAAAGAGGAATCGTACCAAAATGTGTGCGATTCCTCATTTTCGTCCCGATTGTCTCTGGACTTATTTGCTTTTCAGTTTATTCTTGTGTTGAGCCGCGAAAGGCGAGCTCGGAAAGGAACATACATATGAATAGAATTATTACCATCATCCTCGCACTTATCATGACTATTTTCCCTGCACCGAACCGGAGTGCAGATCAACCGCCCGTGACCGCCGTAAATACGCCACAGACGGAGATCGTCACACGGGTGGAGCAAGTACCCGAAAAGAATGAAAATCCCTCAGGAGCGGCGCGGCTGACGGTTATTTTACTTCCCGCAAGGCAAAATCCTATTTCACCCTGTTCTCTGTTTGCTCCGCGCATT
The DNA here is from genome assembly GCA_045540115.1 of Eubacteriales bacterium. GTDB lineage: Bacteria > Bacillota > Clostridia > Oscillospirales > CAG-272 > Colimorpha_A. The sequence goes on along the minus strand of JAZQGR010000004.1, from coordinate 6,234 downwards.
CGTGGGCAAAGCTCACACCGACTCATTTTTCGGTAAGAAACCAGACACGCATATCGGTTTTGTCGCGGTTTGCAAAGAAATTATAGGGGATGAGATGAAGAACGGTGTCTTCCGTCTTGGGAACAGAGTCACTGTAAAGGACGTCGCCGTCGACATATTTTTTACAGTTTATATCGAGTTCAACAAGCCCATTTTTTATAGTCTCGGTAATTATCGGATCCTTGGGTATAACGTACTTGTGAAGTTCGCCATCACAGTTGTCCAATCCCTCAGCACAGTATACGACGGGACCTCTGATAAAAGCACACTTGCCCGAATTCGGTATGACTCTCGGGTCGCAATATACCGTTTTTGCTTCAAGGTCAAATTCGATATTTATCTCATTGCCTTCATTTTCAAATACCGCATAGCCCTTATTCATCTCGTAAGGAGCGTTAGCCTTAAACGATTTGCAGAACGAGGGGATCCTTATCGCTATCTTTTCCGTGCCTTCTGAAGAAACGGTAAGCGAACGTCCGACAGGGTAATCTGTTACCATCTTTGCCGAAACGGTTTCATTTTTCATATGGGAGGATACGAACTGATTCACATACAGAGTATTGCCATCAAGACCGTAAATATAAGAGCCTATCGAGGCAAGGAAGCGGTTGATATTGGGCGGACAACAGGAGCAGCCGAAGCACTCTACTCGTCTTTGCGCAGGGAAGCGTCTTTTACCGTATTTGTTTTGAAAGTGTAGGGAAAGGTTTATTTCAAGGGGATTTTCATAGAAGAACTCTTTTCCGCTGAAGGACAGACCCGAAAGTACGCCGTTGTAGAGAGCACGTTCAGTTATGTCGGCATATTTTGAATCGTTGTCGACATTCTGCATTGCAGATGCAAAGAAGCAAAGACCTATTCCCGCGCAAGTCTCGGTGTATGCCTGATCGTTGGGAAGATCGTAAGGAGTGGTAAACGATTCGCCAATAGAAGTCGAGCCCAAGCCGCCCGTGATGTACATTTTCCTCTCGGTTGTGTCTTTCCAAAGCTCTTTGCAAACATCAAAGAGCTCCTTATCATTAGTCTCAAGGGCAAGGGAAGCCATCGCGGTATATAGATACATCGCGCGCACGGAATGTCCTACAGCCTCCTTCTGCTCGCGAACGGGGAGATGAGACTGGAAGTTTTCATCGTTGTGAGCTTCCTCAGAAACACCGCGGCAGTTGATAAAATGCGCAGCAAGGTCAAGATAGGTCTTATTTCCGGTGTAGCGGTAAAGCTTTATAAGTGCCAGCTCTATCTCCTCGTGACCGGGAGTTGAAAATTGTGCCGAGCGTTCGATTACGAAAACGCGGTATATCAGCTCAGCGTATCTTTCCATACAATTTAAAAGCTTTGTTTTGCCTGTTGCCTCTGCATAGGCAATAGCCGCCTCTATAAGGTGTCCTGCGCAGTAGAGCTCGTGCCAGTCTCTGTTGCTCCACCTTTTTTCGGGTTCAACTACCGAAAAATATATATTGAAATAGCCGTCTGGCTGCTGGTTCTTTTCAATGTCGGATATTATCTCGTCGACCTTTGCTTCAAGCTCGGGGTCGGGGGCATGAAAGAGACTGTAAGATGCGCCCTCTATCCATTTTGCAACGTCGCTATCCCAAAAAAAGTGTGGTCTGATAGGGTCATTTTTTGGATAACCGAGCTTAAATGCGTCAATTCTGCCGGTCTCCTTGAAGCGGTCGTATACAGAGTTTATCGTGACCTTCCTGTTAAGCTCCTGCTTATCAAAAAGATAACCGCCGTCAAGAACTACATTTTTGTAAGATATTGTTTTCATTTTGCCCTCCAATTGTTTTTTTATAATTGTACATCGAGGAGGCAGCATTGTCAACTAAATTTTCAGCTTTTTGTCCTTTCGTTTATGTAAACAATGAGGGCAAGTACCAAATGTAGGACTACGCAGAATATTATCTCCTTTAACCCGGCGCCGAAGCTTCCGCTGAAGCCGATAAGTGATTTGTTTTTTGCTGTTTGTCTTATAAGTAAGAGCCAAAGCGATGAGCAAAGGGTCGATACAAAGCCCATTAACAGCACAGAAATAAATGTGATCTTTATATTTTTCAACAGTATCATAGTATTCACCTCAATTCGTTATAATTATAACTTATTTTCTTGTCATTGTCATTACAAAATATAAGGAAGAAAAGGACAAAACAGAAAATTGACTTATTATAATTACTGTGTTATAATGTAAAGAACGAAAGGCGGCGGTGAATATCGACCGCAAGATCGGCGGAACGGACGCACAGATGCCCGAGGTAAAGCAAACACCTGCAGCAAGCGCAAACACGCCCGTAAAAGCAACGTACGAGCCGATAGAGCCACATCCCGAGCCGATCCCGAGAAAGATCCGTAAGTCGGGCACCGGATGTGTGTATCAGATAAACGATCACCTCTGGGAAGGGAGCTTCTCTCCAAGACTGCCAAACGGCAAGCGAAAGAAGTTCAACGTCTACGCCGAATCCCGAGACCAATGCGAAGCCAAGCTCGCAGAGCTGATAAAAACCATGAAAACGGAATTTGCGGAGATGAAAAAGGCAACGAAGAACGCATAACGCGCAGAGGGGCGATCACGAACGGTCGCCCCTCAAAAATTGCATCGGAGGAAGCAAAGAAAAGCCAAATCGGTTGAAAAGTTCATAGAAATATGATATAATAAACTCATCGATAAATAAGAATTTGTAAGTGAGATAAACGGAGGCTCTTGTGGGAAAAACAAAAGGCTATCTCTGGCTTTTTTTGACAATGCTGAAAATAGGGTTATTCACCTTTGGTGGTGGATATGCCATGATCGCTCTGCTTGAAAATGAGTTCGTAGAAAAAAAGAAATGGCTTGAAAAAGATGAATTTTTGGATGTTGCGGCGATTGCGAATCTACGCCCGGTCCTATCGCTATCAATGCCGCAACTTATATAGGATACAATAACTTCGGAATTATCGGCTCAATGATTGCGACTCTTGGCATTTGCATTCCGTCCTTTGTTATCATCTACGCTATATCACTGTTTTTAGATACCTTTCTTTCATTGACATTGGTTGCATACGCTTTCAAGGGGATTCAGATATGTGTGGTGTATCTGATCCTTACAGCAGGACTGAAGATGCTGAAGCAGATGAAGAAAACCGTTTTTAATACCGTCATTATTTCGGTAACACTTATCTGTATGGTCGTGTTTTCGTTGTTCGCGGTAAAGTTTTCAACAATATTTTACATACTGATCAGTGGAATCTGCGGCGTAGTGGTATATCTCCTCGGCAAGATCAGGAAGGAGAAAAAACATGATCTATTTTGAATTGTTCTTAACCTTCCTTCAGATCGGTGCATTCTCCTTTGGCGGTGGATACGGAATGATCTCGTTAATCAGAGAAAAAGTCTTGATGTACGGTTGGCTTACCGAGGAAGAAATGCTCAATATGATTGCCGTAGCTGAATCCACTCCCGGACCGATCGCGGTTAATATGGCGACCTTCGTTGGCTCGTCACAAGGCGGTTTCCTCGGTGCGATCCTTGCTACGCTGGGTGTGGTATTGCCGTCATTTTTTATCATTCTCATCATCGCAGTGCTGATACGAAACTTATTGAAATATGCAGTGGTAAAGGCATTCCTCGGCGGCATCCGTCCGTGTGTTGTTGGCTTGATACTCGCAACGGCAATCACGATGTTTATGAGTACGGCAATCGGCTTTAGCGGCATAGGTGATACGCTTGCGATAGACTTCAATGGCATTATCATATTCGCCATATTGATAGCAATCAGTGTCATAGCAAAGCTTGCGCTAAAGAAAAAGCCGTCTCCAATACTGATGATAGTCATATCGGCAGGTCTTGGTATGCTGATGTATTCATTATAAGGATTTTGATAAAAAAATTCCAATTTGTCGGGATGATAAAAGCGAGGGCTGACGAAAATCAATCGTCAGTCCTCAAAATTTGCGTCGCAGTAAACAAAGAAAAAGGCTCAGGAACGTTGCTTCCTGAGCCTTTTTTGGTCGGAATGACAGGATTTGAACCTGCGACATCCTGCTCCCAAAGGCTTTGGAACTCCTTGTTTATACTGCTTTCGCATTATTTCTAATGCGTTCTAATTATTTTGAGACCCTCTCCTGACCTCTCGTGCACACTGTTTCCGTGTACTCCGTGCGTCAAAGTGGGATTAACTGTGGGCAACAAAATGCTCCCCCGAAACGATGAATTTCATCTCGGGGGAGCTTTGCGTTTGTATGTTAACTCTGAATCACGAGTTTGTCAAGGCCTTTTGCAATTTAATAAATGTCAACCGTTGGTCTGCAGTAGACAAAGAAAAAGGGATGTTGATTCGGCACTTAAACATTGCTATAGAAAGTAATTTGTGATATAATGTAAAGAAAATACGAAAAGTTGTATGATGCTAATTTGGAGGTGAAGGACTTGATACGTATAATAGAGGTCGCAAAATTTGGAGACAACTTTAAGGAGCTTATACAACGACCAAAGAAATATGAATATATCATCGAAAACCTCATGAATGACTCGAAAGTGGTTTTTCCAAACCGATATCGATATATAAGTGACCAACATTCTCATCAGTGTGACTTTGAAGATGTGGTTACCATGCAGAAGTATGATGCAAAACTTCTTTTCACAGAGAAGGATGGCGTATTGCTCGGAAGTCGAAATGGAGACTATGGCAAATGGTGTCAGTTGCAAATGGATCAAGTTTGCGAGTTTGGAGATTATATTGAGAATCGAGGACAACGAAAAATAAGCGACTTGACTTTTTATAAAATCGCTTGTGAACGTTTGGAGTCTGTAGAGTCGGATGAAGATGTAATCTTTTTTATTCCGTATCCGATAGTATTGGATGGCAAAGATTTTGGTATGCTTCATTTCTGTGGAGATATGCTGTCTGCCATATTTGGAGAACTGCAAAGAAATGGAGTGGTAGGAAACAGAAAAGTGTATGCTATTTATCCGTGTATAGAAAGAGCCATAGTGTTAAGATGCTTGAATACGGATAAAAGAGAATACTTTACCGATCACGAGTTAAGAAAGTATATTGCGTTCGATATTAGTTTGTCACAAGATTAAACATTGTTTTCTGCGAAGTTGGGTCAAACGTACGATTGAACACAAATAGAGCGCTTATTCGAAAACAGAGCCAATGAGGAATCGTTTGATTCTTCATCGGCTTTTGGCTTTTATTCAAAAGAAACAGGCTTGGTATCACCCGTGGCGAATGCGTTGGGACCGGGGTCAGACATGGAAAAATACATCTTTGCGGCTTTGGTGGTGCCGAAATCGCGGTTAGAACCAGAGTTCTGCACCTTGTTAAAGGCGTCGCGGAACATCTGATTGTGGGCTTCCTCGCGGTTCAAGAGGAAATCAATAGTCTCGCGTACCTTCTTGTCGTCGATCTGGCGGTAAAGGTATTCGTAAACCACCTTCGCACGCTGTTCCGATGCGATGTTACTGAGCAAGTCGGCGCACAGATCGCCCGTAACCGTAACGTAATCCGCAGTCCAGGAATAACCCGACGCATTGATAAGACCGGGATTAAGACCTAAGAGCACGTGGGACTGGATCTCTCCGCAGGGCACCTTTGCGGCGTCAACGTCGTGACCGTTTAAGAGGTTGATGGTCTGCGCCACCATCTCCATGTGCCCCAGCTCCTCCGCCGCAATGTCGAGGAACAGATCCTTGATCTCGGGGTCTTTGATACGAAAACTTTGGGACATATACTGCATTGCCGCTTTCAGCTCGCCGTTGCCGCCGCCAAGCTGTTCCTGCAAAAGCGCCGCGTACTGCGGATTGGGTCTCTCCACCTCTACGGGATGAAAAAGCATCTTTTCGTGTTTGAACATTTCACTACCTCCACTTGTTTGATATAAGTTATTTTTGCCAATCCGGAGATAGATATTCAAACACCCCGCCAAATCTGCACCCGAGTCAACAATTGCCCTGCAGTAAACAAAGAATAGACTTCACAGAAATGATCGAGTTTACTTTATTGACAAAATACGGAAAATCTGTTATAATGAATATAAGTAAATAGTGACTTTAAGCTTTGGGATACTTACTTCGAAACTGACAGGCTCGCGGTAACTTCCGGCGGAAACGTTCTTATGGTCACAGACTCGTTAAACGAGATTATGTCGTTATTTTTGCGTCTGTGATCATTTTATCGCAGACGCTCTTTTTGTCCTATTTACAAATGAAATAGG
>JAZQGR010000003.1:0-9304 GCA_045540115.1 Eubacteriales bacterium | reverse complement strand
CATCGAGGACTACCGCGGTGTGGAGCTGACCGAGGACAGCAAGATAACGCTGGGCGAATGGCTCGACAAGTGGCTGAACGAGTATATGCTCTTCACCATCCGCGAGAGCACGTGGAAGGCTTACGAAACCACCGTGCGCCTTCACATCAAGCCCTACCTTGGCGACAAGCAGATCGCCTTCGTCACCACCGCCGACGTGCAGAGGATGTATAACAAGCTCAAGCGTAGCGGACGGTCGGAAGAGCATCCCATCCACGGGCACAAGCTTTCCGACAGCTACGTGCGCAAGATCCATATGATGCTCCACGAGGCGATGGATACGGCGGTGAAGGAACGGCTCATCGTGAAGAACCCGACAAACGGCACGACGATCCCGAAAACCAACTATCCGCCCAAGCAGATACTCACCGAAGCACAGCTGGAAAGGTTCATCGCCGTGGTGATGCAGGACGAGCTGTGGCGCGACTTCTTCTACACCGAGCTGACAACGGGGCTTCGCCGAGGCGAGATCTGCGGACTGCGGTGGTCGGACTTTAACGCCGAGACGGGACACCTCAAGGTATCGCGCACGGTGCTTGTAAAGAGTGGCGGAGGACTGACTTGGGGCGACACCAAGACCGAAACCGGTATGCGAACGATCCTACTGCCGCCGAGCACCGCAGAGATGCTTCGGGAGCGGAAGAAAGCTTCATACAGCGAATGGATCTTCCCGAATCTCTATAAGCCCGAAGAGCCCCTTTATCCCGGCTCAGCCTACAATCGAATGAAGGTGCTACTAAAGAAAGCGGAGCTTCCGCTGATCCGCTTCCACGATCTGCGCCACACCTTCGCCACCCATGCGCTGACCGGCGGTGTGGATGCCAAGACGCTGTCAAAGATCCTCGGCCACACTAACGCCAGCTTCACGCTTGACACCTACACCCACGTCACCACCGATATGCAAAAGCGCGCATCAAAGATCGTGGGCGGGTTCTTGGATGACTTGATAATCAAGGAGGATGACAATGGCTAAGAGAAGAAAAAACGGGAAAGGATTACTTCGACAACGCAAGGACGGACGGTGGGAAGGCAGAGTTGTCGTCGGCTACGATGATAAAGGTCTGCCGAAAACGAAAAACGTGCTTGCCAAGACCAAGACCGAGTGCGCTGAGAAGCTGGAAAAGCTCCGCGAGGAGTACCGACCGCCGAGCACGCGGTGCAAGCCGGATATGCTCTTCGGCGACTATATCGACTTCTGGTACGAGAACTTTTGCAAGCCCGCCGTCCGCCCGCTGACTCAGCAAAACTACGAGAACCGCATCTACGATCACATCATTCCCGAGATCGGCAAGATTCCGCTGAACAAGCTGTCGCAAAACGATCTGCAGCAGTTCTACGCTCGGCTGAAAAAGAACGGACGGAGGATTCGCGTGGAGCAGTACGGTCCCGAGCTGTCCGACCGAATGGTGCGCGCATGCCACGCAAGCTGTCGCTCGGCTCTTGAAAAGGCGGTGGAGGACGGGCTCATCCGTACCAATCCCGCCATCGGCTGTAAGCTTCCGCCGAAGAAAGCCCACGAGATGCAGGTGCTGTCCCGCGATGATCTCGGGCGGTTTCTAAAGCAAGCCAAGGAGGACGGCTTCTATGAATTCTTCCTGCTGGAGCTCGGCACGGGGATGCGCAGAGGCGAGATGCTTGGACTGATGTGGGACGACCTCAACTTCCGCACGGGCGAGCTTCACGTCTGTCGCCAGGTGTGTGCCGTGGACGGAAAATTGGAAATATCCGTGCCGAAAACGAAATCGTCGGTACGCACCATCGTGCTTCCGCCATCCCTTGTGGCGGTGCTGAAGGAGTATAAGAAAACGGTGGATTCAAGATGGATGTTCCCGTCACCGCAGAACTCCGATTCACCCAGGTATCCTACGGGAACGAGCGATATCCTCGGAAGGCTCCTTCGCCGTGCGGGCTGTAAACGCGTCCGCTTCCACGATTTGCGCCATACCTTCGCAACCATGGCGCTGGAAAACGGAATGGACGTCAAAACCTTGTCGGCAACCATCGGTCACGTGTCTGCCGCGACCACCCTTGACATCTACAGCCATATGACCGACACGATGCAGATGCAGGCGGCGGTGAACATTGACCGCAAGATCGGCGGCACAGACGCGCAGATGCCCGAGGTAAAGCAAACACCCAAGCAGAACACAAACACGCCCGTAAACGAAACGTACGAGCCGTCAGAGCCCCATCCCGAGCCCGTCCCGAGAAAGATCCGCAAGTCAGGCACCGGATGCATCTATCAGATCAACGATCACCTCTGGGAAGGCAGCTTCTATCCGCGCCTGCCAAACGGCAAGCGAAAGAAATTCAACGTCTACGCTGAAACCCGTGAGCAGTGCGAAGCCAAACTCGCCGAGATGATCGCCGAAAAGAAAGCGGAGATAGCAGAGGAAAAAGCAAAACCAAAAGAGGGCGCCGACTAAGGCGCCCTCAATGGTTGGTGCGGAGTAAACAAAGAAAAGAGGTCGCGAGACAAAAAACTGCGCCTAATTGAGAAAAAATCTCATTTGAATGTTGACAAATTGATTTTTTTGAGTATAATATATAGTGAAAGGTTATAAAAGGAGATATGCATTATGTTATTGCAATTTAATTTTAAAAATTATAAATCATTTAGAGATGATACAATTTTAGATTTAACCGCAACCAAAATTTCTGATTTTAACGGCCATGTAGTATCAATAGCAAATGAAAGAGTATTGCCAGTAGCAGCCATATTTGGAGCAAATGCGAGTGGTAAATCTAATGTGCAGGAAGCATTTAGATATATGACTATGTATGTAATTGAATCCTTGGAATATGGTGATGAAGCAGATTCAAAGAAGAAAAAGACAAAGTTTTTCAAGCCCACTCCGTTCTTGTTTGACAATGAAAGTAAAAATGCAGAGACAACATTTGAAGTTTACTTTATTGATTCTGAAGAAAATGGTGCTAAGACATACAATTATGGTTTCTCTGTAAATGGTAGTGGAGTTTGCGAGGAATGGCTAAATTGCAAGTCAAAGACTTCGAGAGGCATATACAAAAAGATATTTTATCGTCATGGAGACGATATTGATATGCCTGGCATTCCTGTTAAGAGTCAAGAAAATATTAAAATAGCTTTGGCTAAAGAGACGTTGATCGTATCATTGGGCGCGAAGTTGAAAATTGCCAAGTTAAAGTTTATTAGAGACTGGTTTATAAATAATGATTTTGCTGATTTTGGAAGACCAATCGAAAACTTCTTCTTATCTCAGCTAATTCCTAATGGATTTGCTGATGATGAAAAGGTTCAGCAAAATGTTGTCGACTATTTCTCAACTTTCGACCCGTCAATAATTGGATTCAATGTCGAAGTTCTCAAGTCTGATAACGATGACGAAGATGAACATCTTAAGATTGATGCAATTCACAGACTGATAAATTCTGATCAGACAACATCTATTCCGTTACAAAATGAGTCCGCAGGAACCTTGAAGATGTTTGCGCTGTATCCTATGCTTCAAGATGTGCTTTCAACCGGTGGAGTGTTATTTGTAGATGAGTTGAATGCGAGATTGCATCCATTGCTTGTCAGAACGTTTGTTATCACCTTCCTCAATCCAGAAATAAACACGAAGCATGCACAACTTATCTTCACATCTCATGATTCTTGGCAATTGAACGGAAACATGTTGCGTAGAGATGAGATCTGGTTCACCGAAAAGGATTATGACGGCGTATCCACTTTATATTCGTTGGCTGATTTTGTTGATGAAGACGGAGTGAAGATTCGTAAGGATGAAAACTACGAAAAGAACTATCTTTTAGGTAAATACGGTGCTATTCCTACCTTGAAGTATTTTGATATGTTTAAGGAGGAATAATTGATGCCTCGAGTTGAAAGAAACGGAAAGCGAAAAACAAGGGATCAGATGACAAAAAGAAGAGTTCCTGAATTAGGATACTACTTCATTGTTACCGACACAAAAGAAACCGAGCAGAATTATATGTTGGGTTTGCGCGATTCCATTCCCAAAGAACTGCAAGGAAAACTTGTGATTAAGGTTGTAAAGACCGCTACAAAAAACCTCGTGGATGAAGCTTTGAATTTGGCTTCTTTGAATCCGCAATATGGCGAGATTTGGATAGTTTTCGATAGAGATCAGGTCAAGGATTTTGATGAAATTATTCGTCAAGCACATGACAGAAGAATAAATGTAGGATGGACCAATCCTTGTATTGAAGCATGGTTTAGTGCTTATTTCGGAGAAATGCCAAACTATCAAGACTCTGTATCTTGTTGTAGCGGTTTTAGTACAACTTACGAACGAGCAACTCGGCAACGTTATGTTAAATCAGATCCTCAGATATACGAGAAACTTAACCGTTTTGGCAATGAACAGGAAGCTGTTGCATTGGCCGAACGAAAACTTCATGAGCACAGGGATAATTGCAAGGACAAGCCCTCCGAAATGTGTCCTTGCACAACTGTCCACTTGTTGGTGGGCGAAATAAAATCTAAGATAAAGAAGGAGAATTAAAAAATATGGCAGAAACATTTAAGCTTCCCGTGTCCTCTTATGAGGAACTCATCAAAGTAATTCAGGCTTATTCGTCAGAAAAAGAAGGAACTCTTTTGTCGTTGGATGATTTGAGTCAATCTACTGGTATGCCTCGTACAGTAGTTAGCTCAAACAATGGATTTTTAGTTCAAATTGGCCTAATAACCGAAGGTAATAAAAAAGCAGCTACTGAGATAGGACGTTCTCTTGGACGTGCGTATGCTTCTAAAATAAATGAAGAAATTGTACGGTTGTGGAAAGAAATTATCAGCGAAGCAGATTTCTTAAATCGCATGATTTCGGCAGTTAGAATACGTAATGGTATGGATAGATCAAATTTGCTAAATCACGTGATTTATTCGTCGGGGCTTAAAGATAATAAGCAGAGTAGAGCTGGCGCTGGAGCAATTATCGAAATTTTAAAGGTTTCAGAAATATTGAGCGAAACGGATGGAAAACTAACTGTTAATGATGAGAGTGCTTCAGGAACGCCTACTAAGGTAGTAACAGAGACCAAAGAGCAGTCTGTCCAAGAACCACAAACATCAAATCGAAAAATTATTCATTCAGCGGACTCGGGTATAACCATAAACATTAATATTACTTGTTCTGTCAATGAAATTGATGAACTTGGTGATAAGATAAAAGGTCTTGTTGAGAAATTGTCAAAATAATGAAAGGAAAGCAGATTCAGTATGAGTTATAATATAGTGCTGACTACTGCTGAAGATGTGGTTTCAGTTGTTGATGCCGTTGTTGCAAAAGGGTCTTTTGCAAATAAGCAATATATTACTGAATTTACCGGTATAGCTACAGAAGACCAAGTTGATAAGGCTTTACAAATGGCAATGGAACTTAGATTGCTTAATTATGATGGAGCGTCCGATTGCTACAATGTAGATTCGTTTTTGGCAATAAAATTAGTTTCGTCAGCAACCGACGACCAAAAGGCAGTGTTTATGCGATTGGCTTTAGAGCAATATGAACCATATAAAACTTTTAAGCAGCGATACGAATTCACAAAAATTATGGATTTGGCATGTAGACAAACAAAGGTTTTGCACGCAATGTCATCTAATGAGAGAGACATGAAAAATACTTTGATAAGTATTGCTACATATGCCAAAGCACTAAAAAGTGAAGGTGCCAATCTTTATAGTTTTTCAGAGGAAGGAAACTTAGCTTCTTTTATTGAAAGTTCCCTTGAGATGTCTTCTATATCAGATTCTTCTTTGAGGTCTTATTGGGGTGAATCATTATGTGCTTTCGTTAATAACGTGAATGTTTTTCAGCCTTTGTCACAGGCATTTCAAAAAGTGCGAGCTAATACAATCGATGCACGTTCAGTTATTGTTCACGGTTCAAATGCATTTGAGTCGTTTCTTGCGGATTATGCTAACTATCATAATGTATCTTTGGCAGGAAAGAATGGAATTCTTCAAAAGAAAGATGCACTTGTCGCATATCTCTCCAAAAAGCATAGAGGAATGATTGAATATGTAGGACAAGTGAGAAACGCCGCCGATCATGGCAGTGACGCTGATGAAGGTGGTCTAACATGGCTTGTTACGGATGAAACTGCAGTTTTGTTTCCAAGTATAGTGGCAATCCTTATTAAGGGGATTTATGATCGTTCCTTTAATAATGACATTAAGGTATAAAGTTGCCCCGCAGTAAACAAAGAAAAAAGCAAAACAAAAAGAGGGCGCCGAGTAGGCGCCCTCAATGGTTGGTGTGCAGTAAACAAAGAGAAGCGATTATAGCTTCATCACCTTGATAAAACGGAACATTTCATCAGGACCTTCGTCGGGATCGTGTTCCTCAGCGTCGAACATTTCGTGTTCGGGTTGAAAATACTCGCACCAAAATTGGTCGATCTGAAAGCCGCACTTGTTAACGTAGAAATGAATATTGCGTTTTTCGAAATATGGAGTGCAGGTCTCCCAAACCTTGGTCTCGGGATGCAGAGCCTCTACCGCAAGCCACGCACCATATCCGATGCCCTTGGTGTGCTCCTCGGGAGAAACGAATAAGATCTCCAGCTCGTTGTGATGCGTTTCTTTGTTGATTTTCAGAATAAGACCTCCAACCCGTCTACCGTCAACAACGATTCGGTAGGTCTCGCTATCGGGCGAGTCGATACAACGCTCGATGGTTTTGCGAGAGATGATCTCTCCGACAAAATCAAGATGGTCGTCACGCTTGCCGAATTCCTCGATCGCGCCGTACTTGAATGCCCACTGATTGTCAAGAATGAATTGCTCACGGTCATCTGCTGTGAGGGGAACAAGAGTAACCTTTGTGTTTTTCATAAATTACCTCCGAAAATAAAAATAGAGCTAAGGTCTTGCAAATGCAATAACCCAAGCTCACTTGGACACCTAATCCGGCTTTACGGTACTACAGTACACAGCCTCCGGTGACATATTAATTTTGAGCCGATTTGACTGTAAAACAGCAGTCAAATCGGCATTTTTGGTCGGAGTGACAGGACTTGAACCTGCGGCCTGATGGTCCCAAACCACCCGCTCTACCAGCTGAGCCACACCCCGATTTTGTATTGAATTTTTAAGATTTTGCGTAGAAGTGGGACAAACTGTGGTCAAACCCGATTTTCACGCAATTTTGAGATTTTGCAAAGTGCCGAAAACCCGCATAAATAAAGGCTTTTTCGCACTTTTGATTTTTCGATGCTGAGAAGTTTGTTCACGCTCCCAAAGCAGGCGCGCTACCAACTGCGCTACATCCCGAAACTATTGAATTTTGCTGTTCTGACAAACGTCGATTTCTGCTTTGTCCGCCCTACTTGCGGTGCCCAAAATTCTATTCTCGCATTCGCTCGAGAAATTTTGACCGCTGCGCCAAGATCGCGCTCGCTTTATCCGACACAGTCACGCGAACCCCCAAAACTCACTTCGTTCGTTTCGGGGAACCCCTTGGCGGCGCTCGCGTTCCTTGCCCAAAGCAGGCGCAGCTACGGGCACTTACTGCGTAAGTGCTGCACTACATCCCGATTACTGATATATTCTACACTAAAATAGCGGTTTTGTCAATATGATTTTTACTCACTCATATTTCCTTTTAGCATAAGATGATAACAGCGGTTAACCGCAAATATATTAAAGGAAAAAGAGTATGGAAAGAAACAGATACCCTCGCAGAGGGCAGTCGTGCCCGATGCCGCGGCAGGAAAACCGTGTAGTGGATACTCCGAGCGACAACTGTCTATGCGTCAGCCAACCTATCTCGCTTGGCATATCGTATACGAAAAAACAGACCTTCGGGAAGCTTTATTCGCCGTGTGACGGCTGGCGGATTGGAACGATATTCCCGGATCTTGATAAGCCCTACTGTGCGGGAGGAATGAGACGATGAACGACAACCGCGCAAGTAAGAAAGAGCTTCTTCACGCAATAGGCGAAGCGAGCTTCGTCCTTGACGACCTTCGACTTTATCTCGACACTCACCCCGACTGCCCCGAGGCGCTCGCCATGTTCAAGGAATATCAGAACAGGCGCGAAGCGCTCGTGAATCAGTACGAAAAGAGCTACGGTGCGCTTTCGTCCTACGGACCGAATGAAGCCGACAGCTGGGTTTGGAACAAAAACGGATGGCTTGAAGGGAGTGAAATGAACTGATATGTTTAGTTACGAAAAAAGATTACAGTTTCCCGTGAACATCAAGACGCCGAACGCACGGGCGGCAAAGGTCATCTTATCGCAGTACGGCGGACCGGATGGGGAATTGGGCGCATCGCTTCGCTACTTCTCGCAGAAATTTGCGATGCCGTATCCGCGCGTCGCGGGATTGCTAAACGACATCGCGACCGAGGAGCTTGCACACCTCGAAATGGTCGGAACGATAGTTCAGCAGTTAACGAAGAATCTGTCGACAGACGAGATCATACGTCAGGGCTTCGACGCCTTTTACGTCGACCACACACTCGGCGTTTACCCCGCATCTGCGGCGGGAGTGCCGTTCACGGCGGCGTACCTGCAGTCGAAGGGCGATCCGATAACCGACCTGACCGAGGATATGGGCGCAGAGCAGAAGGCGAGAACGACCTACGACAACATCCTGAAGCTTGTCGACGATCCCGACGTTATCGCACCGATACGCTTCCTGCGTCAGCGCGAGATCGTGCATTTCCAGCGCTTCGGTGAAGCACTCGGAATGGTACAGGATCAGCTTGACAGCAAGAACTTCTACTATTTCAACCCCGCCGACAAGCGGGGCTGCTGAAAAAAGAGCCTGCGGGCTCTTTTTTTGATACGCGGAACCTTTTTGCAAAATTGTTCGATTTTGTTCAAAGTTTTTCCGCCCGTCCGACCTTATATCAGAATGCAAAAATAAGAAAGCAGATGGGGTCATCCATCTGCTCTTATCTGTTCGACATATTGGAATTTGACGGTATTACAATAGCTTTATCTCATTGGCAATCATAGCCACGTTTTTGGCGTTGGTATCAATTTTAATGGTATTGAGTGCTTGATACATCGGTATTCTTGCTATGCTTCGCTCAATTATATCTTCAGAACGTATACCTCTTTCTACATCCATTGCCAATCTTTCACACAGAGTCTTTTCATCCGCTACAAGCGAGACGCATTTCACCTCGCAGTTCTGTGTATCCAGCTTCTCAAGTATGGAATTGATAATACTCTGCTCGTGCATCACCCAACAAAAAATGATATTCTCGTATGCAGAACACTTCAGAAAATTATTGAGTACATAAC
>JAZQGR010000002.1:0-16921 GCA_045540115.1 Eubacteriales bacterium | reverse complement strand
CCTCGGATGAAATCAAATCCGTCTAAATACAACCCTGCGAAGCAGGATTTCATCGCAAACGCGATTTCATCCACCAGAGGTGGATTTCACCCGTCGAAGACGGATTTGACTGCGTGTTCTCCGTTAAGGATAACACGCTAATGCTTCTCTGCCCTTTATAAGTTATCTGATTCCGTAGTTTTCGATGATATAATCCATATCCTTATCGCCGCGTCCCGAAAGGTTGATGAGCACAGATCCGCGCTTCATCTGCTTTGCGAGCTTCATTCCATAAGCGACTGCGTGCGCGCTTTCAATAGCGGGAATGATTCCCTCCATACGCGAAAGCTCGAAGAATGCGTCGATAGTTTCCTCGTCGTTGATAACGTCATACTTAACACGTCCTATGTCACGAAGGAAGGCGTGCTCGGGTCCCGACGAGGGGTAGTCAAGACCGCTCGCAACCGAGTAAACGGGCGCGGGATCTCCGTTTTCGTCCTTCAGCATGATACTGTTGAAGCCATGCATGATGCCCTCGGTTCCGTACTTAAGCGAAGCCGCGTGATCGCCGAGCTTTTCACCGCGTCCGAGCGGCTCAATGCCGTAAATATCAACGGGATCGTTCAAGAAGCCCGAGAAGAATCCTGCCGCATTTGAGCCGCCGCCGACACACGCTACGATAGCATCGGGAAGATGCCCCGTCATATTAACGAACTGTTCTCTTGCCTCCTCACCGACAACGCTTTGGAAATCGCGCACCATCATTGGGAAGGGATGCGGGCCGAGAACGGAGCCGATGCAGTAGATAGCGTCCTTATATTCCTTTGCATACGCTTCAAATGCAGCATCGACTGCTTCCTTCAGCGTTTTAAGACCGTGAGTGACCTCAACGACGTTTGCGCCGAGGGTCTTCATTCTCGCAACGTTGGGCGCCTGCTTCTTGATGTCAACGGAGCCCATGTAAATATCACATTCAAGACCGAAATAAGCCGCCGCAGTCGCAAGTGCAACACCGTGCTGACCTGCACCGGTCTCTGCAATGACCTTCTTTTTGCCCATATATTTTGCAAGAAGCGCCTCGCCCATGCAGTGATTAAGCTTATGCGCGCCGGTATGGTTCAGATCCTCGCGCTTGACGTAAAGCTGAACGTTTCCGAGCTTGCCGGAAAGACGCTCAAGATGCGAAACGGGCGTCGGTCTGCCCTGAAATTCCTGACGGATACGGCGCAGTTCTGCTATAAAGCGTCTCGACTGCGCGATAGTCATATATGCTTCGGTTATTTCGTCCATCGCCGCCTGAAGCTCGGGCTGAATGAACGATCCGCCGTACTTTCCGAAATATCCGTTCTTGTCGGGGTAGGTCTTAAAATAAGTATTAAAATCAACGTTTTCGTATTTCATAAAAATTCTCCTTAAAAGTTAGTAAAATAAAGCTTTAAGAAAAATGTCGCCATCGTTCGGATAATATAAACATTTGAACACTCCTTCGTCGGGAAACAAAAAAGTCCCGACAGAAAACATGATTCCGTCAAGGACGAATAATACAAGAATTATCCGCGGTGCCACCGTGACTTGGCGCTTTGCGCCCACTCAACATACCAAAAAAGTATGCGCGTATTTTACGGTTACGTTTCCGTCGGTCATTAGCCGCCCTCCGAAGTCCATTCACCGCAAGCTTCCCCGCCGCACTTACACCGTCTGCGGCTCGCTTATGGGACCAATATTGCGGATACTACTCTTCATCACAGGTTTACGCTTTTTATTATATCACCGTGCTAAAGCTTTGTCAAGTTTTAGACGAATATTTTTCTCGTTATTGGAAAAAATGCTTTAAAAGAGGTGAATTATGGAATACAGTGAACTTTCAGCTACACTTATAGACAAGCTGAACCTGAATAAAAGCTTTGATATACAGAGCAGAATAATTGTGTCAAACGGCAAGGAGGTCGCATTCTTCACGACTGCGGGACTGATCGACAACGAGCTTGCCGAGGAGCTGATCGAGCATCTAAGTCGAGGCGGCGAAAACGCGGTATTCACCCTTCCCTGTCACGACGTGACGGTAAGTCAGGATCCCGAGGTTCTGACCGACGCAGTGCTTTCGGGCAGAGGCGTCATCCTTTGCGACGGGATAAATGGCGGAGTCATCGCCGATATCAAGAAGTTTCCTCTGCGCGGCATAGAAGAACCCGAAAGCGACCGTGTTCTGCGAGGACCGCGCGACGGTTTTACTGAATCTCTCGTGTTCAATACCGCAATGATTCGCCGCCGACTTCGCGATCCGAAGCTGATAATGGAGCGCTTTACCATCGGCAAAAATGCAAAGACCGATATTGCGCTATGCTACGTTGACGGCTGTGCCGACGCGAAGTTCGTTTCTTCACTCAAGGAAAAGCTCGGCAATCTAAACGTTAAAGCACTGAATATGACGCAGGAAAGCCTCGCCGAGGCACTCATACACCGCGGATGGTACAATCCTTTTCCGAAGGTGCGTTACACCGAGCGTCCCGATGCCGCAGCCGCGATGCTCGAGGAAGGAAGCGTAATAATAGTCTGCGACAACACGCCGCAAGCAATGATATTGCCGACATCGATCTTCGATTATATGCAAGAGACCGACGATTTTTACCTGCCGCCGCTCATCGGCACATACCTGCGTCTTACCAGAATGGCAATATTTTTATTGTCGCTTATTCTTACTCCGTTATGGTATTACTGCGTCAAGAATGTGTCATCGCTCCCCGAGTGGCTGCATTTTCTTGATATTGATAAAAAAGCGGCTGTGCCGCTTCTCATGCAGCTTCTGCTCGCGGAATTTATGATAGACGGACTGAAGCTCGCGTCACTCAACACCCCGAATATGCTGAACAATTCCCTTTCCGTCGTCGGCGGACTTATCCTCGGTGATTACGCGGTCGAGGCGGGCTGGTTTTCACCGCAGACGATCCTCTATATGGCGATCGTCGCGATCGCATCTTTCACACAGCAAAGCTACGAGCTCGGTTATGCCTTTAAGTTCATACGAATACTTCTGCTTCTTGCGGTCGAGTTTTTCGGCGGTTGGGGGCTTATTGTCGGACTGATATTGACCGCGATTACAATCGCAATGAACAAGACGGTTTCGGGAAGCCGTTCATATCTCTACCCGCTAATTCCGTTCAATGGCGACGCACTTCTCCGCACCTTCGTCCGCAAGCGATTGACACACGAAAAGTCAAAAAAGAAATGCGGAGCGGCAAGCGGATGCGGATGCCGAAAGGAATCAAAATGATGCTTCTCGATATTGCGGTCGCGTTTGCTATCGCAGTTCTCTGCGGGCTTGGCGGTGGCGGCGGGATATTCGTCCTATACCTGACAGCCGTGATCGGAATGAATCAGGTGACGGCACAGGGGGTAAATCTCTTATTTTTCCTGTCGTCGGCTATCGGTGCATTTATTGTCAACCGCAAAAATCGGCTTATCGATCTGAAGGCTTTTGCTTTGATCTCGCTCGGGGGCATTCCCTTTGCCCTTCTCGGCGCCCTTACCGCATCGCTTATCAAAAATGCACTTCTCACGAAATTGTACGGCGGTCTGCTTGTGCTTTCGGGATTGTATTATCTTTTTCAAAATAAGAGAGATAATTAGCGTTCGTTAACCAACGTTTCCGATACTTCGCAGCTACGCCTCATCCGAGTATCTGCCTCCTAACTTCCCCAAGGGGAAACACAAGACAACCGTCCGCTGCTTCATCAAACCAGAATAGATTTCAATATAAAAGACAACCAAAAAAATGGCGACCGTCATTTCTGACGGTCGCCGTTTTGAGTTATTTATTTCTTGCGACGCTTGAGAACTGCCGCAACTACAATTATTGCAACAATTACCGCTGCGCCTACAAGCGCTACGATGAGAATTATATCGGTGCTGTTGTTCTTGCCTGCGCCGTTTTCGCTTCCGCCCGTCGTTTCGTCGGGTTTTTCGGTGTTCGGCTTTGTTGTATTATCAGGATCAGTTACGTCAGGACCGGTCGTTTCATCACCGGGAGTGGTTGTTCCTGTATTGCCACCGGTATGAGTATCGGAACCGTATTCGCAGACTGTACATACGCCGTTTACGAAGTTATGATCCTCGGCAATGTATTCGTCCATACAGCAGTCGTAGCATATGAAGTGCTTGGTTGCTGTCGCTGCGCGGAAGTTGATATCGAACTCATTCTTGAGATGTATCTCAGGATTCTTTGAGCCATGCTCTGCTCCGCAAACAGCACAGATAGCAGCGTAAGCACAGTTTGCCTCACTTGCATTCGAGGGATGCTTACACTTGTAGGAGCAAACCGAGCACTTACCGTTCGACCAAACGTGTGCCTGCGCCTTGTCGTCTTCCATCTTGCACTTGGACCACTTACCGATATGTCCGTTTTCGTTCTTGGAGTAAGTTACTTTACAGCCGGAAACGTGCTTGTTGAAGTTATAATCGCCGTATTCCTTGCCACAGATGTCACATTTTGCCTTATGCATACAGTCAGAGGTTCCACCCATACAGCCGTGCGCGCTCTGGAGAGCGGTTACGTTTGAAAGATATACGGTGTGACCTTCGTTCACTCTGTTCTTTGCGGGACGGTATACGAGGTATACTTCTTCGTTCGCCTTGAGGTAAAGGTTCGCGCTGACGATAAGCTTAACGTTGTTAAGATCGGAGCCGTCTACGTCATAGTAGGTAGATGCGGTATTGAGAACCTTACCGTTCTTGTCGATGATCTCGAAGCAATAGAAGTTGCCCTTATCATCGCCTGTTGCCTTCTTTGAGGAAACGAGAGTGCTCTGGATACCCTCCATCACGATAGAGTAGTAACCTTCTGCCGCTGCCTTAAAGAGGATCGCTCCGGTATAGGGGCTTATCTCGGTCTTTGCCGCATCGCCTACGATACCGCTCCAGATCTCCTTGCCGTCAGCAGACATCGACCAAGCGTTTCCGTTCTTAACGATCTCGCCGAGGGTTATCGGCTTCTTGGTTGCGTAGTCGAAGCCAACGAGAGTGAAGTTACCGCTCGTAGCGGAATTGCCGTTGAAGGAAGCCTTGTGAGTCTCATCCTTATGATCTGCGGGGATCTCGCTAACCTTAGTGATAACGATATCCTTGATGTATGCGCCGTAACCGGACTCCTTAACCGAGGTCTTTTCGTCATCGGTAAGATTCCATGCCTGACCTACGAAGATATCCTCAGCGGCGAAGATGAGCTCTTCACCGGGCTTGAGAACCACGTGACCGCAGAGCTTGCCGTCTTTCACGGTAACGTCGGTCGCATAGAAGGAATCGTAAATATTGTTGCCCTTGTAAACAGTATATTTAACTGCACACTGATTCTTGCCCGTTACGAGCTTGATGCGCTCCTGATGGATCGTCTGTTCAAAGTAGTAGACGCCGTCAGAGGGAGCGGTAAATACGACTGCCGCCGCGCTCTGATAGGGATTGACAGCCATCTTGCCGTACGTTCCGCCGTCAGCCTTAAAGGTGCCGTAAATGTTGCCGCCGAAGCTTATCTCGGTAACGTCTCCGCCGAATACGCCGCCGCCTGCTGTGGGTGCGGTCATAGCGAGAAGGCTTCTTGTTGCCATGCTGTCGTAAGCTCTGAGCGACCAGTTGTCATTTACTGCATAGACTTTGCCCTTTGCAACAACTTCAAAGTTTTCGGGAAGTACGAACTGTTCGCCGTTCTGAACGCCTGTCGAATCTCCCTTGCCTTCACCAAAGGTAATGGAAAGAGACGTAATTCTGCCCGAAAGCGCACCGGAGTTGGTACAGTTGGGCGCAAGGGATCTGACAAAATAGATCTTTTCGCCCGCGTTAAGCTTTACGCTACCCGAAAGGTTGATTGTTTGCTTGCCCTGAGTAGCAAGGAACTGAGAGATTACTTTTGAACCGATTGCACTCTTAACCGAGAGTCCCGAAACGTCGTAGATCGAGAACTCCTTGCCCTTAGATACCGAGAATATCTCGTTAC
Organism: Eubacteriales bacterium; assembly: GCA_045540115.1. Lineage (GTDB taxonomy): Bacteria > Bacillota > Clostridia > Oscillospirales > CAG-272 > Colimorpha_A. The sequence continues at coordinate 10,959 of JAZQGR010000002.1, read as the reverse complement.
GGTCGGTAGAGGGAGCGCCTGAGTCTGCGCCGTAGTCCTTATACAGCGTTTCGTAGAAGCTGTAAACACCTGTTGCAGGTGCGGTAAACTCAATCAGCGAAAGGTAATTCGGTACTCCGGAGTAATTAAGAACTCCATCTGCATCGCAGTAGAATATGTTGGTGTTGCCGTACATTACCGACCACTTATAGTCGGCGGGCTTACCCTGATAGTTAACACATTCGTCTGTCCACTTAAGGTCGAGGATCTTACCCGTCTTGGGCTCAAACGCATAAAGCTTGAAATAACCGTTCGTCACGCTGTCGAAAATCGTGGGGATATCCCAGGTAGTTCCCTTTTCGGTAGGAATCTCCTCAAAGGGCTCATCGGGCTCGGGATCAGGATCGGGATCGGGAGTTGAGGGCTGGTTCTTGCTATAGGTTATTTCGAGATCAAGTATCTGACCGGAGAGCGAGCCTGAGTTAGTACAGTCCTCAGCCAAGGATCTCGAGAAGTATATCTTTTCGCCTGCATTGAGAAGAACTGTTCCGGAAAGGCTGATGTTCTCATTTTTCTTGCTTCCTCTTGCCTGATCGAGAATGTTTTTGCCGATCGCGCTCTTCGTGTTTGCAACGTTATTATTAGGAACGTCGTAAACCGTGAACTCGCCGCCCTTTGCTGCCCAGAACAGCTCGTTACGGTGTGTTTCGGGCTCATTCGAATATGCGCCGTAGTCCTTTAAAATTCCCTCGCTGAAGGTGTAGTAGCCTGTTGCGGGAGCAGTAAATTCTATTGTAGAGAGATATTTAGGCGATCCTGACTGACAAAGCAAGCCGTCGGAAGTAAGGAAGAACAGAACCGATGGAACAGCGCCGTCGCCATAAACTACCTCCCACTTGTAATCAGCGGGCTTACCCTGATAGTTAACACAGTTGCCTTCGCCTCTCCAGTTAAGCTCAACGAGCTTACCTGTATTGGGGTCAAGAGCCATAAGCTTGAAGTAGCCGTTCTTTACACTGTCAAAGGTAAAGGGAAGCTTCCACTTCGTGCCGTCATCGGTGGGAATTTCCACGAAGGGCTCATCGGGCTCGGGATCAGGATCGGGATCAGGATCGGGATCAGGATCGGGATCAGGTGTAGGAGTCTGAGTCTTATTGTAGGTTATTTCAAGATCAAGGATCTCGCCGGAGAGAGCGCCTGTAACGGTGCAATCCTCAGCCAAGGATCTCGAGAAATATATCTTTTCGCCTGCATTGAGAAGAACCGTACCGGTAAGTTCAATGGTCTGCTTGGTTTTATTTCCTCTTTCCTGAGCAAGGATGTTCTTACCGATCGCGCTCTTCATGTTAGCAACGTCGGCGTTGGGAACGTCGTAAACCGTGAACTCGTCACCCTTTGCTACCCAGAAAAGCTCGTTGCGGTCGGTCGCGGGCTTGCCTGAGTCAGGACCGTAAGACTTGTAAACGCTCTGATTGAAGGTATAGTATCCCGTTGCGGGAGCGGTAAACTCTATCGTAGAGAGATACTTAGGCGAGCCTGTCTGATAAAGCTTTCCGTCAGAGCCAACGTAGAACACAATCGTAGGCTTTTCGCCTTCGCCGTAGGTAACCTCCCACTTATAATCAGCGGGCTTACCCTGATAGTTAACGCAGTTGCCTTCGCCTCTCCAGGTAAGCTCAACGAGCTTACCGGTATTAGGATCGATAGCCAAAAGCTTGAAGTAGCCGTTCTTTACACTGTCAAAGGTAAAGGGAAGCTCCCACTTGGTTCCGTCGGCAACTTCCGTATTATCGTCTTCGTCCTCGGTGCCTGTGATCTTAACTACGGTCTTACCGAGATGAACGACCTCGGATTTTCCTTCGAGGGCAGCATTGGAGGTCAGCGAAACCACGAACGCAAGAACATCGCCCTGCTTGAGCTCTACCGTTCCGGCAAGAGTCTTTGAGGCTTCGGTAGAGGTAGGATTGAAGGTCTCGACAACCTCTCCGTTCTTTCTCACGGTTACCGAAACGGTAACGGGAGCTCCGCCGATCTCAAACATTACCTGAGTAACGAGAGAAGAATAGGTGTAGGAATTATCAGCGGGCGCTGTAAATACAGCCGCAGGATGAGATTCCTCCTGAACGGTCACAGCCTTCATCGGGTTGATTATCATGTAGTTCTTATTGTCACCCGAACGGTGGGGATTACCGTTTCCGCACCAACGCCAGAGAAGGTTTGTATACCATTCGCTCCAAGTAGCGGTATCGATATTGGATGCTATAGCACGGTTATGCTTTGTCTCAAGGTACGTCTGGGGACCGTATGCGTTTGCCTTGTTGGCAATAACGCCCGTGGACGCGCCGTTACGAGCTGTTGAAATATCAGAGGGATCTTTATAGGTCGTTAAGCTCCACTGACCGATCTTTGCAAGCTCCCAGTTGTTACTGTCAAATGTACCGGTAGAGTTCCAGTCCATTGGAAGCTCCCACGGGCCCGTGGTGTCGGGCTCATCTGCGTGAGCATGTATCGGGAGCACTATCGTAACGCTCGTCATCAAAACGACGAGTGAGAGCAAGAGTGATAAAATTCTCTTTTTCATATTTTTTCTCCTTGTGTAATATAAGGTCTGAGTTCATTATCTCCTTCCCCGAAATCGGGGAAGGATCGATCTTTACTTCTTTAAGGAGCGTTTTCTTGTGATAAGGAGGGTAAATGTCACTCCGATTGCGAGTGCTACGACCGCGATTATCACATAGATGACGATCTCGGGAAGTCCATTTTCGCCGGAATCCTTCTTTTCCACAGGAATATCGGAAAGTGCGCAGTTTTCACACTTGCCGTCCTTTACGTAACCCTCGTGGTCACATTCAAAGTCGCAGATTCCGCACTTGCCGTTTACGAACGCATGTCTGCCTTCTGCAATCTTGATCTTACCGCAGCAAGCGTATACGGACTTATGAGAAGCGTCGGTAATTGTCGAGATAAAGTCATTCGACGCATGATTGTGAAGATTGAGCGAGCCGTATTCTGCTCCGCATTGTTCACACTTCGCGAGGGAGTTACATGTTGCCTCTCCACCGCTATGTATACATACGCCGACCTGAGTATCGCCGTCGCCACCCGACTGAACTTCGGGGAGCGTGTAGCTGTCGTACTGCTTGATGATGAAGCTGTTTACCGAGATCTCGTTAGCACCAAGCGTTCCGCTTGTCTTTGCATTGGCAACAATGACTCGGAGCTCTTCGCCCTCCTCAAGGTAAACGTAACCTGAGAGAACGATCGGTGCTCTGCTCTTATTCTCCGGAACGTAAGACGCAAGGAGTATCGAGCCGCCCTTCATTATCTTGATCTCGGATGCGCCGGCATTTCCGCCGGAAACCTTGGTCATATCGACCTCGTACTTATACGCACCTGTCTCGGGCGAGGAGAATACCATCGCCGCCGAGTAACCGAATGCGGCGCGTATATCAAACATACCGCCCGCCTGAGGTGTCTGAACAAGCACGTTGCCTGCGTAATTGTGCTGGAAATATTTGTCGCTCCAAGTAGTAGGAGCAGCCTTCTCGGTAAGAGCAAGCTTTGCGTTTGTGAGCTCGAAGATTCCCTTGAGAGAGAACTGACCGTTTTCAAGCTTGTCGATACCGAGATTCATAACAAACTGCTTCTTAACGTTTGCAACAGCAGTCGGAATATGCTGAAGTGCCTCAGTATCCATCGGCATTTCGGGAACCTCTACGTTACCGCTTCCGTCACCCGTGTAGCCGTCGATCTGGCTCATCTCACGCTTGATGGTGTAGGAGGAAGGAACCTTAACGCCCGAGATCGGGATATCGGTACCTGCATTGACCGCCTGGAAGGTGATGTGGTCGTTATAGATATCCATCGTGAGGTACTGCGAAACAGGGGTGTTGAAGTTCGTGCTGGATCCGGTAGTACCGAAACGGGTACTTCCTATGTATACGTACTGCCAGGAGTCGGTAGCATAAGAACCGTCGGTGAGCTGAACTCGGTTTCCGAGAGTTTCGAAGTGCTCGATGGTGTTATACCAGGTCTCGGAACGGTCGTTCGAGCCGTGGCAATGACCGTAGGTGTAAATTACGTTCGGGTGCTTGTCAAATGCTTCGCAGAGTACGTTAGCCGCGCCATCGTACTGCATTGCGCCTGCATCCATATTATAGTGGCAGAGGACGATAACGGTCTTTTCGGTGCCGATCTCCTCAAGCTGATCTACTACCCATTCAGCCTGCTTCTTCCAAATTCTTGCGCCGTTACAGTGGGAACCGGTTGTGCCGTAGTCATCGTCAAGACCGTTCAGCGGACAGCCGTAGCCGGTATACGGGAGGTTCTTAATCGTCTGATAGGACTGGGTAATACCGATTATTTCGAGTCCCGATACGTTGTAACGGTAGCAGACGACCTCGTTGAACGGGCTGTGATAATCATCGCCCATATCGTTGAAGCGGAGGACCTTCATAGCCTCGCCGCTCATTTGCTCGGTTGCGAAGTACGGGTAATAGTCGCCCGAATGGACCTCTTCGATCTTTCCGCACTCGTTCGTCACCTTATCGTGTGCCGCAACGACTCCGGGGTCCTTATCGTGGTTACCCGCTACACCGAGAACGATACCCTTACCGTCCTGAGTTGCCTTATGGGCTTCATTGAATATAAACTTGTTCGTGAAATCGATTCTTTCGTTCGTCCAGTAGGAGTACTTGAAGAGCGGGCTGTTACCCCAATAGTAGTTATCAGAGAGAAGGTCACCGCCGAGAAGGATCGCGTCGATATCGCCGCGCTCCTTTATCATGCCGAGAGCCTTGGGGTAGTTTTCGTAAGTCGGGACGTCGTCAAGGATCTGGTCCATGTCGGCGTGTATATCGGAGAGAAGCGCAATGCTGAGAAGAGGAGTCTCCTCAGAGTTATCGTACTCACGGTCGACCTCTCCGCTGTAATGACTCATAGCGTATGCTCTGAAATCACGAACGAAGAACTCGTCATCCTTAATGTTGTTTTCCTTGGGGTCAAACTCGACGTAAAGCACGTCACCCTTTTTCAATTGCTGCTGAACCGTGATCGTTCTCTGAGCAGCATCGTTCACAACCTCTCTGTATATAAGGTCGTTATTCTTATAGTATCTGACGTTCATACCGGTACGGTCGCTGTACGGTCTGGTCGAATTGCCGGAGAGCGTTTGATTCACTCTCTGAACGGTTACGCGCAGCTGCCATGTTCCTTCAAAAGGAGCGGTGAAGGATACTACGGGAGAATACTTTTCGCTCGGCTCGGCGTAGAACGCTTCCGATGATCCCTGCTTGTTTGGTCCCGTGGAAGAATAAGAGAATCCGTGTCCGCCGTCGGGGAACTTATACTGCATTCCATCGGCAGTCAGGGAAACAAGCTTGCCGGGATTAAAGGCTCCACTCGTACGGTCATAGGCGAGAAGCTCGAAGAGCGGTACCGTCTTGGTCGACGGGAACCGACCTCCGACCTTTCCCATTCCGACGGGGTTTGAGACACCGAATCCGCCGCCGCTCGTCGCAGAATGTCCGGGCATTATCGCATAATAGTTATGCCCTGACGGTCCTACGTAAAACGCCGTATCGAAGTACTGAAGCGCTCCGGGAATCTTGTCGGGATTTCCCGCCGCGCCAACTGCCAAAGGAAGCAGCAGAAGAAGCGATAGCGTAAGACAGATTATCTTGCTTAAATTTTTCATAGGGGGTTCTCCTTTATAGAAATTGCATTTTCGGCGTATTTATCGATCGGCCGCCGTCGGCGCCGCTTCAAGCGCTTCGCCGAAAAATTTTTGCCTTGCGGACATCATTTTCCGCATTTCGAGAGAATTTGCCTGTTTTTCGTCAAAAAGGTGTCCAAGTCTTGTTAAAGACAATAAACAATATGTCAAAAGCGAAACTCCTCTTGTTTAATTGTACCATACAATTTACCATAATGCAATTTTAATTTATACATAAATATTTTAAAAAATTAAAAAATTACATAAATATTGCAATGTTAATTGTGCACATCGTTTTTCGCTTTATTCTTTCTTTTTTTGTATATGTTTAAAAGCGTAAAAGTTAACAAAGCTCCGCCCAAATCAGGACGGAGCTCAAAATCATTTAATCGCTTTTTCAAGTGCGTTGCCTATTTCTTTTCGAATCGCTTCAACAACGTCGTCAGAAGCATATTCGGTAAGGGAGGGAGTTGCCTTCTTAAGGCGTTCCTTGACCCATTCTCTTCCAAGGTGCTCCCCTGCGAGGTTAAAGAGCTCAACATCGTTTATTGCATCACGAATTGTCTTAAGACGCGTGGTTGCAAGAGGGCCGGGCTTACCGATCTTCGTACCGGGGTAGAGGAGGAAGCCCTCACCGTAAACGGGCTTACCCTCGCCGTCACCGACACCGTTGCATACATTTTCCCAAGGATCGACGTCGCCTGCCCAATAGCCCCAATAGTTGGTTCCCCAGTAGAGGAAGCCGTCTATGTCTCTCTGATACATCTGCCAGAACATAGTTTTCTGCATATAACCGGGAGTATCGATAAAGAGCTGAGCGTAGGGAGTTATCGGCGCGTTACAAACGTAACACCACAGCTTGTCACCCTTTGCCTTAAACTCATCCATTCGAGTCCCAAACGATTTTTCAGGCTTATAATCGAGGAAGCGATCATAAGACTGAGCATCATCCCAAAGGCAAAGCTTCGGGCACCAATGGTTCGTGACAGGCGCCATATCGTCTACCTGATCCCTTCCCTCTCCTGCCTGAATATTTGTATAGAATGGGGATACTCTGCTCATATCGGGGCATAGGCGAATAAAGCGCTCGCACGCCTCTCTGTACTGAACGAGATGATGAGGCTCTCTCGGCTCGTCAAGCGGATACACCATCGCCTTTTCAAGCCATACAGGATTACTGCTAAGCTTATTATAATATGCGACAAGCTCGTCGTCGGACAGGTTGTCAAGTGACCAGATACCTATCGCGAAGGAGGTTACTCTCGGATCGGACATATATTCGTCGGCACGTGGATCCAGAACATCATAAGGAAGATTATACGAGGAGAGACCGTGCTCAAGAAGAAGATCGTAATATTCCTTATAGTCGGCGCAGATATCGCCTGACATTCCACCGTCAAACTTCGTAATGTAGCGCTCCGCAGTCCACACTGCCGTTGCGAACGTCTTGTTTTCAGGAAGCGAATAGTTCCATACGTGAATAGCTACCGTAAAGGTATCCATCACGTTGCCCTCACCATCAACAAGCTCAAAGGATGCAGTATAGTCGCCTGCGTTTTCCGATTTAAAATCAAGGTAGAACGGAAGCGAGATCCCTGCCTTGACGTCAAGAAGCTCACCGTCGTAGGGAACGATACAGTCGGTATGCTGGTGCCCCTTTATTTCATGAGTAAGATGCTCCGAATAAAGCTTTACGGTAACGCCCTCACATGACTTGACCTTAAGACATATCTTGCCGTCGGCTTCGCTGTTTGCCACGATCTGACAACCATATTCTCCACCCTTTGTAAGCGAAATAGCTATCTCTTTTTTCAGCTCAGATGGAGCAGGCATATCGGCAACGATCTTATCAATGCCGTAAGTTATCCACGTTTTCATAATTATCTCCTTAATATGTATTTGCGCGTTCAGAGCGTAACGTTTTTTGTTACCGCTCCGAATATATTTTACTATACCTTTTTCAAATTGTAAATAGTTTTTCGGGCATTTTAGTATGAATTTGGACTTCGCGCCAAAAACCGGCAATCCCGAAATCGGGATTGCCGGTTTGCTTTTTTACTTGGTTGCAGCCTCGATAGCGTCGCCGATCTCTTTTCTGATCTCTTCGAATCTTTCGTAGGTGGTGTAAGACTTAAGGTTAGGAGTTGCCTCATTTACCCTTTCCATTACCCACTCACGGCCGAGAAGCTTTTCTGCGAGAACAAGAAGTTCTACGTCATCAAAGCCGTCGCGAACTATCTTAAGACGCTGTGTTGCAACAGGTCCGTCGATTCCAACGGGAGTACCGGGATATACGAGGTATCCGCAGCCGTAGATCGGAACCTTGTTTTCTCCGGGGATTCCGTTGTTGGGCTCGTTCCAGGGAGACTTGTCGCCGCCTACCCATGCGGTTACGCCCCAATAGAGGAATCCAACGATTCTTCTCTGGTAGTGCTGCCACATAAGAAGTCTCTGCATAAGACCGTCGGTATCGATATAAAGCTGAGCATAAGGATTATGAGGAGAGTTACATACGTAAGACCATACGCGCTGTCCCTTGTCAATGATCTCGTCCATTCTTGCCGCATAGCTCTTTTCGGGCTTGTAGTCAAGGAAACGGTCATAGGATCTGTCGTCGTCCCAGAGGCAAAGCTTCGGGCAATGGAGGTCAAGATAGGGGATCATCTCCTCGAGCTGGTCCTTGCCTTCTCCGACCTGAAGGTTAGTATAGATCGGAACGATAGAGGGGATCTCAGGAGCGAGATTACGAAGGCGTGTAACCTTTTCCTTGAAGCTTTCAAGGAGAGCAAGGGTATGAGGCTCGTCGATCGAATAGAAGAGAGCCTTCTTGAGCCAATCGGGATTGCTCTTTACCTTCTCAGCGCAAGCCTTTACCTTCTCATCGTCGCCGTGAGGAAGCACGAAGGAGGTCACGCGGGGATCGGACATATATTCGTCTGCTCTTTCGTCGAGAAGATCGTAAGGAATGGTATAGCCGCTGAAGCCGTTTTCGAGGAGGAAATCGTAATACTTCTTATACATTCCCTCTCCCTTGTCGAATCTTGCGATATTGTTGCCGTTGATTCCGCAAGCGGTTGCAAATGCTCTTTCTTCGGGAAGAGCGAAATTCCATACGTGGATCGACGCGGTAAGAGCCTCAACGCTACCGTTTTCGCAAACCTCAAACGTTGCAGTATAGTCTCCCGCCTCAACGGACTCGAATTCGATGAAGAACGGAAGCGTGATTCCCGCCTTGACAGCTACGGTCTCGCCGCCGTAAGGAAGGATGGGGTCAACGTGCTGATAACCCTCTATCGGAAGGGTGTAGGGTGCGTAGTACAGGTCGCACTTAACGCCCGAAATAATCGGCTTAATGGATACTTCGGTGTCGGTATCGCTGTTTACAGCGATCTGGCAGGTGCCCTTTCCGCCCTTTGTAAGGTAAAGCGCAAAGGTCTTCTTAAGGCAAGACGGTGTGGGCTTGTCCACAACTATTTTGTCAAAGCCGTAAGTCATCCAAGTTTTCATAATTTTTCTCCTTGTATGAAAGAATATTTATTTAAGCGCCGCTTCAATGGCGTCGCCTATTTCTTTTCTGAGCTCGATGAATCTTTCTGCCGAGGTGTAGGTCGTAAGAGTCGGAGTCGCCTCGTCTACCCTTTTCATTACCCATTCCTTGCCGAGAAGCTTTTCCGCAAGAACGATAAGCTCAACGTCGTCAAGAGCATCGCGGAGGATCTTCATACGAATGGATCCGATCGCGCCGGGACGTCCGATCACGCTTCCGGGATAGAGGAGGAATCCTTCGCCGTAAACGGGCTCGGCATTTGCTTCCTCGCCGGGGTTACAGCCTTTGACACCGTTATATGCGGTCTCCCAAGGGCTTACACCGTCGTTTCCGTGGTAGCCCCACGAGGTGGTTCCCCAGTAGAGGAATCCGGTAATATCGCGCTGATAGTGCTGCCATATCATAAGGCGATGCATAAGTCCGTCGGTATCAATAAAGAGCTGTGAATAAGGCGTGAGCGGAGCGTTGCAAACGTAGCCCCAAACGGTATCTCCGCGCTTCTGGAAATCCTTGAAGCGCTCACCGAAGCTCTTTTCGGGAGTGTAGTTAAGGAAGGGTGTGTAGGACAGGTTATCATCCCAGAGGCAAAGCTTCGGGCACCAAAGAGTTGTACAGGGTGCCATAGCGTCGACCTGATCCATCTTGTCCCCCATCTGCTTATTTGTATAGAAGGGCGAAATTACGCCGATTCCGGGGCAGAGACGCGAAAATCTTTCGCAGATCGCCTTATACTGTGCAAGAGCCTCCTCGGTAGAGGGTTCGTCGATAACGTAGATTATCGCCTTCTTGAGCCATTCGGGGTTGCTGCTGACCTTATTGTAATACTGAGTGATCTTCTCGTCGGTCCAGCTCTTTGCCTCCCAAAGACCGATAACGAAGGAGGTTACCTTGGGATCGGAAAGGTAAGCGTCGGCGCGAGGATCGAGAATATCGTACGGAAGAGTATGACCGCAGATATTGTCTTCAAGCAGAAGATCGTAATATGATTTATGAGCATCGGGCTCGGGCTCAAACCTGCCGATATGCCATCTGTTAATGCCAACCGAGGTAGCGAATGCCTTTTCGGTAGGAAGCGCAAAGCTCCATACGTGAAGATATGCCGTAAGTGTTTCGACAGTGTTTCCGTCACCGTCGCAAAGGACGAGAGATACGGTATGCTCACCAGCATCTTCAGCCTCGAGATCAACGTAGAAAGGAAGCGATAAGCCTGCCTTGGCAGTCAGAGCCTCACCCTCATAAGGAACGATCGGGTCAACGTACTGATGCCCCTTGATTTCGTGAACGTGATCCTCTGAATAAAGCTTTACCTTGACGCCGTCGGGAGCTATCGCCTTGAGGGAAATGCTTGTGTCGGCGTCGCAGTTAACAACAACGTGGCATCCGCTCTTGCCGCCCTTTGTAAGATAAAGAGCAAGCTCCTTTTCGAGCTTTTTTGGCGCGGGCATATCGACGATTACTTTATCAAAGCTGTGTGTTATCCATGTTTTCATCAGTATATCACCTCAAAAAATAAAAATCAATCGCTTTTTGACTAAAAAATATGTACTTTTTTTGTATAAAATTACGATTTCAACGCTTCTTCGAGCGCGTCGCCGATCTCTTTGCGGATCTTATAGAAGTTCTCTTCGTTTGTGAAGGATGTAAGAGTCGGAGTAACCTCATTTACCTTTTCCATTACCCATTCCTTGCCAAATTCCTTCTCTGCAAGGTAGAGAAGCTC
>JAZQGR010000001.1:0-11974 GCA_045540115.1 Eubacteriales bacterium | reverse complement strand
TGGACTTCATTGTAGCGGCGACCTTTGGCCGCCCTTTTTGTTCCATCACTATTACTGGGGCGACCAATGTTCGCCCCTACAATAGGGTTGAAAACTTGCGGATAAGTCCCGTCTATTTGTTTTCCTCAAACATCTCCATTATCTCATCAGTGCGAAGCCGATCGGCAACGTACGCCTTGCGAAGCAGCTCCGACGGAATACGGTCGTCGTATTTTTCAAAGACAGGGCATTCGCTTGGGGAGACGAGCGACGATTTGTCGATCCCGTTTTTTGCAATACGCTTAATATACTTCATAAACGATTCGCCGTCGCCCTTTTCGAGCTTGAAGGTCATATAGAAGCAGCCCTCAAATTCGAGTCCCGAAAGTCCGAATGATGCGCCGTTTTTCACAATAAACTTGCGAAGCGTGCGGAAGGAGCGCGTACCGAGCCAAGGGAAAAGGCACCAAGTATATCCGCCGAGATGAACGATTTCCTTTTCGAGCATACCGGTGTTTCTCGCAACACCGCGGGCGACCTCAAGCCGCTTGCGTGCGTTTTCCTTAAGATAAGGATAAACGGTATCCTCCTCAAGCACCTTTTTCATTCTCTTGAGGATCTTTGTGTGTATCTCGCCGTAATCACCCGGCCAGGATACCTCCATTTTACCCTTTACCGCCTTGCAGTAAATCAGCTTTCTCGGGATATCAAGCTCCTCGACCTCCCAGACTCTGCCCGCGAGTGCAAAGCGGTCGCCGACGGGGGGCGGCGTTGTTATCGTTCCGATCTCATCGGAGCCGCAACGGACGGTAAAGTCCTCGCTGTCCTTGAAAACGGCGTAAAACTTGAAGCTGTTTATAAGACGCTCGCCGCGGACACCTATAATAAGCGTTTTTTCCTCGGTCATCTCAAGATACTCGAGGTTGAGCATCGAAACAAGGAGCGTTCGGTAGTCCTCGGGCGAAACGTGAATGAACGGCGGAAGCGTCAGTACCCTCTCGGCAAGCGCCTTTGCGGTCAATTCTCCGCAGGAGGCAAGAGCGCTCAGAGTCTGCTGGAAAAGCAAGCTGAACGGCAGGTGACGGACAGATGGCGGCTCAATAAATCTTTCTTCAAGATAAAGCTGAACTATCGCGATAGCGCGGATAAGCTCCCACGGCATAAGCTGGGGAAGCGGAGCATTGGGAAGCGGATTTTCCTCCCTGAACACCGTCATCATCTCGGGCGGATTTCCGCGTCTGCCCGAGCGTCCGAGACGCTGAAGCAGGCTCGACACCGAATGCGGTGATTCGAGCTGAATTATTCTTTCAAGGCGTCCGATGTCAATACCAAGCTCAAGGGTAACAGTCGCGCAGGTTACGGTTCGGATATCCTCGTCCTTTAATTTAAGCTCGGCTTCCTCGCGGATCGACGCGGAAAGATTTCCGTGATGTATCTGAAAAACGTCCTCTTCACCGCGTCTGTCTGCTATCTGACGGAGTGTCGCGGTAAGATATTCCGTCTCCTCGCGTGAATTTGAAAAGATGAGGCACTTCATGTCGCGCGAGCAGTCGTAAATATACTCAAAGCCGGGGTCTATCGGGATATATTTATCCTCGCTCGGCATAGTTCCCTCGCCGTCGCCTTCGTTCTGAATATAAAAATGCTCCATTCCGAGGCGCCACGACGTGCGCGTATCGGGGCAATCAACGCAAACGGTGTTTCTGACAGATCCCGCACCAAGCCACTTGCAGGCGGCATCAATATCGCCGACGGTTGCCGACAGACCTATTCTTACGGGATCGTAGCCGATAATTCTCGCTATGCGCGTAAGCTGACAGAGGATCTGATTTCCTCTGTCGGTGCCGGTCAGAGTATGAACCTCGTCGAGGATCACAAAACGAAGCGAGCCGAAAAGGCGAACGATATCGTTGCTCCTGTTCATAAGCATACTTTCAAGTGATTCGGGAGTGATCTGAAGTATTCCGCGGGGATCCTTGAGCGCCTTTGACTTGTGCGACATCGCAACGTCGCCGTGCCAATGGAAAACAGGAATGCCGCTCATATCAAGCACCTCGTCAAGACGCGAGAATTGGTCGTTAATCAAGCTCTTAAGGGGCGCGATGTAAAGCGCTCCGATCGAGCTCGGCTCCTCCTCGTAAAGCTTCGAAAGCACGGGGAAAAGAGCCGCTTCGGTCTTTCCCGACGCGGTCGGAGAGGTTATAAGCAGATTGTTCTCGGTTTCAAAAAGCACCTCGGCGGCACGAACCTGAACGTCACGAAGCTCGCTCCAGCCGTGACTGTAAATATAATCCTGCAAAAAAGGCGGAAATTTTCCGAAAATGTCCATATCGATCCCCCGTTTTGTCTTTATCACCCCTCATTATAACATTATAATTACATTTATTCAACCTTTTTTCTTTCGTCGATCAGTAAAATTATTCCGCAGGCTATATGTAGGAGTGCCGAAAAGATGACCTCGTTCATTGCCGCAGAGGGATATGACTGCATTCCGAAGGTGTTTCCGTTCTTTACAAGCCTGTCGAGCATCATTACCCAGATACTCCCCATAACGGTCGAAGCAAGCCCGAAAAAGAGAACCAAAAGGTAGGCGTTACTTAGCTTGAGATTTCTTATTTTCTTTATCATATTCATCACCTCGGTTATAATTATAGCGTATCCTTTTCGCTCTGTCATTGCAAAAATTCTGTAAAATGAGGTGCAAATTGACAATGAGAATTTTATGTGATATAATTTACTTATAGTATTTAAAGGACATTTCAAACATTTCGGAATTTTGTCTTGCCTTCCCCTCAGGGGAAGGTGTCAACCGTCAGGTTGACGGATGAGGTGTAGGTTGCGAAGCAACCGTGTGTAGTAATAATGTAACATCACACCCAGACACCTCATCCGACTTCGCTTCGCTCAGCCACCTTCCCCTGAGGGGAAGGCAAGACAGCGTTCAATCTACATTTGTTGGATTGCAAACCCACATTGTTCTTAAAAACCTCTCAAGGAGCAAACCTATGACCGATCTTTGGCAGTATCTTAAGAGTGTAACTAAGCCGATCGTCCTCTACGGAACGGGCGACGGAGCCGACAAGATACTGAACGTAATGGCTGAAAAAGGAATAAAAGCAAGCGGAGTTTTCGCCTCCGACGGGTTTGTACGCAAGCGCGTTTTCCGCGATATGCAGGTACTTTCGTACAAGGAAGCGGTCAAGACCTATGGCGATATGATAATCCTCATCGCCTTCGGCTCGTCGCTTCCCGACGTGATCGAAAATTTCGTAAAGCTGTCGCTTCTTCACGAAACCTACGTTCCCGACGTTCCCGTCGCGGGCGGAGAGCTTTTCGATATTGATTTTTATAATAAAAATCTGGATAAGATAAATGAAGCGCGTTCGCTTCTTTGCGATACCGCGTCTGTCAGGCTTTACGACAATATGATAATGGCAAAGCTGACGGGCAAAATTGAATACCTGCTCGACGGCTGTGAAAACGACAACGAGATACTCTCGTTTCTCCACGCAGAAAACTTCCGCGTGACGCTTGACCTCGGCGCGTATAACGGCGATACGGCACTGAAATTGGTTGATTTTTGTCCGAAGCTCGAAACGGTAATTGCCCTCGAGCCCGACGAGAGAAATTTCAAAAAGCTTTGTATAAATACCGTCCCGACGAAAAAGGTCGAGCCTCACTATGCCGCCGCGTGGGACAAAAGCGAGATACTGACCTTCACAAAGGGCGGAGGGCGCGGTATACACCGCCGAGGCGGTGAAAAAACGGTCGATGTCGCAGGAGCTCGCCCCGAAAGCTTTCTTGACGGACGAAAGGTCGACTATATAAAGATCGACGTTGAGGGCGCAGAGCGTCAGGCGATTGACGGATGTAAAAACGCGATATCCGATTACCGCCCCGCAATGCGTATCGCCCTATATCACAAGAGCGCGGATATTTTCGAGATCCCGCTCCTGATTCACGGCATCTGCCCGAATTATAAAATGTATATCAAGCGAACGATGTCCTTCCCCGCGTGGGATATCGATCTTATTGCACTTCAATGAAAGGAGAAAAAATGCAAAAATTCAACGTAACGGGAATGTCCTGCGCCGCTTGCTCCGCACGAGTTGAAAAGGCAGTATCAAACGTAGACGGAGTGAAAAACTGCTCCGTCAACCTGCTGACGAACAGCATGACTGTCGACGGCGACGTTACCGAATCCGAAATAATAAAGGCAGTTGAAGCCGCAGGCTACGGCGCCTCCGCAGACAACGGCAAAGCACCGAAAAAAAAGGAAGATACCGATAACGGCGAGATGAAAAAAATACTTCAGCGCCTGATATTCTCGATTATTTTCCTTGCGGCTTTAATGTATATTTCTATGGGACGAATGATAGGCTTACCGCTTCCGTCCGCGCTTGAAAATAACCACCTTGCAAACGCGCTTACGCAAATGCTTCTCTCCCTTGCCGTAATGGTGATAAACCAGAAATTCTTCATAAGCGGCTTCAAGGGGATCATCAAGGGCGCGCCGAATATGGACACGCTCGTTTCACTCGGCTCGCTTGCGGCATTTGGATACAGCACGGCGGTGGTCTACAAAATGACGGTCAGCCATTCGCACTCCCTCCTTCACGGACTCTATTTCGAGAGCGCGGCAATGATACTTACGCTCATCACCGTCGGAAAGCTTCTTGAAGCCCGTGCAAAAGGAAAAACGACGAGCGCCCTCAAGGGACTTATGTCGCTTTCCCCCGAGACCGCAAACGTTATCAAGGACGGTAAGGAAATAACCGTGCCGATAGCTTCCCTTAAGGTCGGTGATATATTCACAGTCCGCCCGGGACAGAATTTCCCTGCCGACGGCAAGGTCATCGAGGGCGTCAGCTCAGTAAACGAAGCGGCACTAACGGGCGAAAGCATACCTACCGACAAGACTGTCGGCTCTCCCGTATCCTCGGGAACAGTAAACCTTTCGGGCTACCTGAAATGCGAAGCAACGAAGGTCGGTCACGACACCGTACTTCAGCAGATAATAAAGACCGTCTCCGATGCCTCGGCATCAAAGGCGCCCATCGCAAGAATTGCCGATAAGGTCTCGGGGGTATTCGTGCCGACCGTCATCGGAATCGCGCTCGTTACGATATTCGCGTGGCTCATCGCAGACAAAAGCATCGGCTTTGCGCTCGCGCGCGGAATCTCGGTGCTTGTCATAAGCTGTCCCTGTGCGCTCGGACTTGCAACCCCCGTTGCAATAATGGTCGGAAGCGGAATCGGAGCCAAGAACGGAATACTGTTCAAAAGCGCATCAGCCCTTGAAGAAATAGGAAAAGCGAAGACCGTCATTCTCGATAAAACGGGAACGGTAACGAAGGGAACGCCCACGGTTTCCGATATTATCCCGACAGGTGTAAGCCGAGATGAGTTCCTTACCCTCGCTTATTCCGTCGAGATGGGAAGCGAGCACCCGCTTTCAAAGGCGATAACTATGTATGCATCGGATCGCGGCGTTTCTCCACTTCCTGTTGAAAACTTTGAAGCTCACGCGGGAAGCGGCGTTTCGGCACTTGTTAACGGTGAAACCGTCTACGGCGGTAAGCTCTCAATGATATCCGAGCTTGCGCCGATAAGCGACGAAACAAAAAAGCTATCGGAAAAGCTATCAAACGAGGGCAAAACTCCCCTTTTCTTTGCGAAAAACAGCATTCTGCTCGGCATTATTGCCGTCAGCGACGAGGTCAAGGAGGACTCCGCCGCGGCTATAAAAACGCTTCACGAAATGAAGATAAAGACCGTCATGCTGACGGGTGATAACGAAAGAACCGCACGAGCGATAGCCGATAAGGTCGGTATCGACGAGGTCGTTGCGGGAGTGATGCCGAACGAAAAGGCGGACACCGTCAAGCGTCTGAGCGCAAGCGGCAAGACCGCAATGGTCGGCGACGGCATAAACGATGCGCCCGCGCTCGTTGAGGCTGATATCGGAATCGCGATCGGCGCGGGAAGCGATATCGCGATAGATTCGGCAGACGCCGTTCTTATGAAGAGCTCGCTATCCGATGTTCCCGCCGCAATCAGGCTCGGCAAAAACACCCTCCGAAACATCAAGGAAAATCTTTTCTGGGCGTTCTTCTATAACGTGCTCGGTATTCCCCTCGCCGCAGGCGCTTTCATTCCACTGACAGGCTGGGAAATGAACCCGATGATCGGCGCGGCGGCGATGAGCTTGTCGAGCTTCTTCGTCGTGAGCAACGCCCTCCGCCTTAACCTTATCCCGATAAGAAAAAAGGTCAGGTCAGCCGCCGTTTCGGCACCGATCCCCGAGCCGAAAAAGGACGAAAATATAAAGACATACGAGGTTCACGGAATGATGTGCCACCACTGCGAAAACGCCGTCAAGACCGCGCTTGAAGAGATCGACGGAATCTCGGAAGCAGTAGCCGACCATACGCAGAATAAGGTCACGGTCAAATTCCTTTCGCCCGTCGATGACGAGGTCGTTATCAAAGCGATAACCGACGAGGGATATGAAGTAAAATAACGAAAGCGGACAACAGGCGTTGTCCGCTTTCGTTTCTACAAATTAAAACCTATAAAATAGAATGCAATTTTCCGACATCGTCTCCACAACATTATATTGGGAAAGATAAACTGTATAGTTTTCAAAACCAACCATATCTTGAGACAGCCAAAATAACAATGTAAACGATTCGGATTCATCAGCCGCGATAAATGTTATCGATACAAAACGCCGAGCATAGTCATACAGTATCATATATGGTTTGAATCCAAAAAAGGTTTTTATTATCTTCTTGTCCTCGCTGTCAAAAAACGACAGTCCTTTGTCATAAGGAGATGTTATGTTGGCATCTTCGTATTCGTTAATGCGCCCGTTTTCATAGAATCTTTCATTTGTCGAAATGACTTCAACAAGATCTTCAAACAGGTCCGTGTTTTCTGCATATAAGCCAATCACTTCTTCTCTTAGATATAGCTCAGGCTTATAATTTATTTGACGTTGACAAGACACAAGTAGCACAAACGCGCAAATACTACTTATAAATTTCAAGGCTTTGTTATATTTCATACCTCAACCTCCTATCCTCCCACTTATGTTCCGGGATTCAGGAGAATATCACCAAGGGCTGCTAATAAGGAATCATTATCAAGAGGAATGCCGTCGTATCCCACATCAGGATAATCCGGATAGTCATCTTCAAACATAAGGATACCCTTTTCAATATTATAGTGATCTTCTTGTGTGTCGCCGTAGTATGGAGGACTGGTCACCTCACTGTTGGTTAAACTACCTTTAGCGGCTACTCCTCCTCCCCAATATAGTGTGATCTCGCCAAAGCCAGTAGCTCGACCGGTATATCCATACATAATATTACCTAATCCTTCGGCGGTAGTGAGTTCTCCTCTAAAAACAAAATCAACAAAATTCCCATTCTCTTCTCTGAGATAAGGCACATTGGGCAACGCAGCATTCCATTGGCTTTGGCGTTTAATATCCCAAACTGCTCCGTGGTTTACACGCTCATAAAACCATGTAAATGATCCCAATTGCAATCCCAAAAATTCTGCTAAGCTTGGTTGATATAATATTGAAATATCATATGCCCATTCACAATACTGGGTCCAATTCATACATCGATGATCTTCACACGAATCAACGGCATCACTAAACAATGCATTTATCGGAATGGTAAAATCGTAATACTGCTTACCGTAAAGATTTGCGATCCTAACACCAGCACTATATTGTTCTTCGCCAATTACAATTAAATCAAATGAGAGGGTTTGATAACTTCCATTTACATAACGTTCCGCCGTTATTGTCACAGCACCAGATTCATTTCCTATAATATGCCCTGTGGCGTGGTTAATTGTTGCGACTCTTTCATTGCTTGAACTCCATGAAAACGTTTGAGAAATTGATACTGGGGAATATGCCACCGCGACCAGACCAAAGTCTTGTATACTATATGTAGACCCATAAATGATATACTTCGTGTCTGTTGGATTTTCAGTTAAAACGCTTTCGCTATTCGTGTCAAACCAATGTATGCCAGATGGAGGAGATTCAACTGTTTCTAAGCTCCAACGACAATTTATGCTATCCGAATAATTCAAAGCAACCACTTCTCCGCTCAACGAGGTCGAAGCACCCTCCACTTGCATAGTCGCGTTACCGTTGCCGTTATTTTGGAACACGTAGCCCGTAGACACCCAATTGATTGTCCACTCGCCGTAGGAAGGCACACTCAAGAGAGTGTCAGTTTCACCAATATTGTAAATATCAACATTTCCGCTTGTAACATCAAGCCCCATATTCAATTTGTTCATCGGTCTAACGCTATAACGGCCATTGCCCAAATAATACACTTTCCACATTTGCCTAAGTCGATATGTCAAGTCAGTTCCTTCAGAGTATTTCAAATATTGGTAAACATCTGTAAAATTATCAATACCACCATATTTGACATGTAGATAATAGTTGGAATTCATATTTTTAATGCGATATACACCATTTGCAACATACACATACACGATACAATATGCATAACGTGATATACCGTCGGCATCAACCATTTGAGCAGTAATAGTCACGGTGCCTGCCTTTTTGGCAGTTACGACACCAGTTGAGCTAACTGTTGCTATTTCGCTATTACTTGTTGACCAAGTTACTGTTAAGCCACTCGGTTGGGTTGTTGCAACGAGCGTTTGTGTTCCACCTTCAACAACTGAAGTGTTTGTGCAATTCAATGAAAGAACTGGTTCATATGTCATAACAACATACGGACGATAAGAGGGAGTCGAATGCTCCGAAGAACAGAAGCATTTATTGTTAGCTTCGTTTTCGTTCATCATTATAAATCCCGCATTTATTGAATAAAATGTATTCTTCCATGATTTGACGAGATCGGTAATATTGAACGCTGTCCACTGATTATTTCGCATAGTGTTACCGTAGTTTATAGCTGTACTGTAGACACCAACATTATTCCATGTCACAGAGGATTCAGTCCAAGTGGTATTACTTGTAAGCGGGTATAGATTTATGAACTGTTGTGTTCCCCCTGAGGCTTCTTTGGCATAAAAGATTACGTTAATAATCTGGCTCGCACTAATACTTTGATACTCGTTTGAACTCATCAATCCGCTTAGTTTCACGACGGTTCTTCCAACGCCGTAACTAGACGACGGAGTTCCTAAACGATTATACACATATGTTGCATAATTTCTGTCTGGATACCCAGAGAAGATTGGAGCATCAATTATGGAGCCGCTGACATTACTGTCAGAAACTGTAATTGTCGGATCAATAGTAACAGGGTATACGGTAGTAGGATCAGCGAGAAATTCGTCGTTTACGGTTATAGTCAGCAAGTATTCCTGACCCTCGGTTTCTGTTTCAACAGTCATAATCCCCAAGTCGGGTTTTCCGATAGCATCATAAACAATAATTTCTCCAATGTAGAATACAGGGTCAGATTTGTCACTACTCGCTAAGTAATGTCTGTTGCCATCATTGTAGAGCTTCAAACCGTTTGTTTGAAGTAAAAAGCTATAAGTTGCGTCTGAAACATACTCGGTTAATACGATATCTTCTTTAATTCCCGACAGAGTCGGCGTATATACAAGCTTTGTATTTTCGCCATATGCTTTATCATAGACAATAGAATTGTTTGTTTGAGTAGCAATCGTTTCTTTTGTCAAACCCTGAGGAATTAGTTTGATAGCAAACCCTGAATGGTCAAGATCAATACCATTTACTGGATTATGCGGAATAAGCAATTCTACATCGTTTCGAACCACTCCATAGCCATCCGTCCTACGCGTAAGCGATATATCTTTTTCCTTAACTCTTCCGTTGTCATCTACATATTTTACGTTTTCATGCATCATATAAACGGAACGTGTGCCATCTACATTCGCAAACACATATGTATTCAAATCCTCTAAATCTGAAAGGCGTTGGATGTGCCTTGCTGAATTGAACTGTGCACCATCAACATATTTTAAAATCATACTTTCTTGCGCAATTTTCGGATCGTCTGCACACAGAATGGTCTCGTCAATAACTGTCAAGTTATCGTTTTTTATTATTTCCTCGTTGATTTCAGAATTTCTATTTAAATCATTGACATTAGAAACAGATGTTGCTAAAACCGGAAAAATAAACACGCTGAGAAGCAAACTAAGAATGAGTACCGACGCTATTGATCGATATAATAAACTATGTTTCATAATATACCTCCTTCGTTTTCACAAAAACCAATAAATAAAACAGCAAAAAACGCATAAACCCCTCAATTCGGCAGTTTATGCGTTTAATAAAGAATGAGAAGGTTATACCTCACTTGTTCCGTGAAGAAAACCCTTGCATCATCTAACAAACCGCCACTTCCGTAACAGAAAAGATTCATGATTGCAAACCTCCTTCAAAAATAAACTATTTGACTATGCTATTCATATTATACAACATAGAGCAAGAAAAATCAATATGGTTAGATATTTTTATTCTTAAGGCATAATTCTTGCGACTTATAACTTAAATAAATTAGCATCAAATTGCCCAAAACCCGTTCACTTCACCTCACTACTATGGTAAAAAGGTAAAATTTTATCTTTTTGCCCCGAAACTCTTGACTATTGCCCGGCAAAATTATATAATAATTTTATTATTTTATTTAACGATCAAACGCCCTCCGCCCGACGGGAGGAGCGTAATACAAAAAGTCGGAGAAACGGATATTATTATGAACAGAGTTTATAACTTTTCAGCGGGCCCTTCGATGCTTCCCCTCCCCGTGCTTGAGCAGGCACAGCGCGAGCTTATCTGCTACGGCGAAAGCGGAATGTCAGTAATGGAGATGAGCCACCGTTCTCCCGATTACGAAGCAATCATAAAGGCGGCAGAGGCAGACCTCCGCACCCTTATGAACATTCCCGATAACTATAAGGTGCTCTTCCTTCAGGGCGGAGCTTCTACCGTATTCGCATCGGTTTGCTATAACCTCCTTACAGGCTCGGGCAAGGCAGACTATATCGTCTCCGGTCAGTTCTCAAAGAAGGCGGCTCAGGAAGCAAAGAAGTACGGCGATATAAAGATAGTCGCTTCCTCCGAGGATAAGAATAACACCTACATTCCGCAGACCAAGCGCGAGGACTTCCGTCCCGACGCAGATTACGTTCATATCTGCTTCAATAACACCATCTACGGAACGAAGTATAACTACATTCCCGACACGGGCGATATCCCGCTTGTTGCCGATATGTCCTCCTGCATCCTCTCCGAGCCCGTTGATGTTTCCAAGTTCGGTATGATCTACGCAGGCGCGCAGAAGAATATGGCTCCCGCAGGTCTCACTGTCGTTATAATCCGCGAGGACCTTCTCGGCAAGGAAAGAGACATTACCCCCGTTATGCTTAACTACAAGATCATAGCAGATAACGATTCTATGTACAACACACCTCCTTGCTATCCGATATACGTTGCAAAGCTCGTATTCGAGTGGGTACGCGATCTCGGCGGACTTGAAGCAATGAAGAAGCACAACGAAAAGAAGGCGGCTATACTTTACGATTATCTCGACAAGCAGGATTACTACATAGCTCCCGTTGAAAAGGATTCACGTTCGATGATGAACGTAACGTTCGTTACAGGCGACGCTGAGCTTGACAAGAAATTCGCAAAGGAAGCAGATGCACTCGGCTTCAAGAACATCAAGGGACACCGTTCTGTCGGCGGTATGAGAGCATCTATCTACAACGCAATGCCCATTGAGGGTGTAAAGGAACTCGTTAAATTTATGGATGAATTCGCAAAGAATAATCCCAAAGCGTAACGAAAGGAAACGAACAATGAAAATCAAACTTCTTAATAAGATCGCAAAATGCGGCACGGCTGTATTTGACGATAAATATACAGTCGGCGAGGAAATAGAAAATCCCGATGCGATAATGGTGCGTTCCGCTGCAATGCACGATATGGAATTCAACAAGG